>DATMKS010000047.1:0-23775 GCA_035571045.1 Verrucomicrobiia bacterium | reverse complement strand
TTCACACCGACGCGTGGGGTCATCCATCCTAGCTTCCCTCTCAGAGGCAGGTGGGAACGAATTGCGAAAAGTGGCGAGCAAGCCCCTTCCCCCTCGCTCGCCTCTCTTCTCAACTCGTCATGTGAAACGCACTCATGCCCCTCCCTAGTGCACGGCCTGCGCCACTCTCTCGGGCTCGCTTGATTTTTGCCAAGTCATTTATTAACAAATACTTGGGCGAACAAAATCCCCGACCTTAGCGTGCCTATTCCGCCGTGCCAGTCCACTTCGGAACTCGCTAAAACTGATTCGGGAAATAGTGCCTTCTTCCTGCTTCGCCTTCGTATCTGCCACCTAGTTCCAGGACCCTGGTAACAAAATTTTCAGGCTCCCGGCGCTATCGGTTTTTTGCGGGAATTCTTAGAGAATCGCCTTATGCCCTTGCTCCCTGGCAACCAGCCCCCCCGGCGCACTGTTGGACTTGCGACCGCAGCCTTACTTGCGTGTTTTCTCGGATGCACGCTCATTGTTTCGGCAGACACGCCTGGGGAATTGCGAACCGCCGCAGTCGGCACTTGCTACTGCCGTTGTGCGGAGTCGAGAGCGCACAGGGACTGCGTGAAGATGTGTGAATCGCCGAAATATGCTTCGCGGCGCTGGGCGACGACTTGCGCCAAGCCGCGATTGAAGCTGCCTGTCGAGAACCGCGATGCGGGACCTCGGTTTGAACATCCGGGGCGGAACGAAAGAGCGGATATCGCAAAGCCAGCGGCGGCCAGCTAGACCAAAGTCTCGGAATGCTTTGGCTGGGCGGCAGAACTTCGAGCTGAGTGATCGGGGGTTGCCGCTTGCTCGCCTAGAAGCTTCGCTAAGATCTCTGGAATCTCAAAGATAGCTCGGTTGTCCAGCGCAGCCACATTTCTTCGAAGTTCAGCCAGCCGTGCCGGTTCGAGCATTTGGCGGACGCCCTCCACGATTTCGTTGAAACTGTCTAGGACTATGCCGACGCTGTTTTCCTTAACCCACTCGGCGTTGTAACGTTCCTGCGGCAGTGTCCACGAATTGCATTCAATGAGAACCGGAAGCTTGCGAACCATGGCTTCGGCGATGCTGCCGGGGCCGGGCTTGCCGATCAGAAAATCGGCGGCGCGCATGAGTTTCTGAATTTCCTTTGTAAAACCGACAATATACACGGGCATGTCCCATTTTCTGCTGCGGAACTTAGCGGCCAGCTCCTCGTTGCGGCCGCAGATCAGGATCAGCTGAACGGGAAGATCCGCTGTATTTAACCGCTCGGTTATTTCCAACATGGCTTTGGAACCGTGGCCGCCGAACAGTACGATTGCCGTCGGCAAATCCGGCCGCAGCTCCATTTCCTGACGAAGGGCCACTGGATCGACGTCTTCTTCCACGTAAAAGTCCGGGCGCAGGATCATTCCAGATGTCTGAAAAATATGAGAGTTATCGTGGCCAAAGGCACGCGCTTGCTCGGCGGCGCGCTCGGTGCCGGCTATGACGTACTGCTCCTTGATCGGCTCGATCCAGAAGCGCGGCGGGTAATCAGCGAGGTCCGTAATAAGGGTCACAAACGGCCTGCCGGGATAAACGGCGCTCCAGCTTTCGTAGATTTCGCGATTGAAATGCGGGATTACTGAAACAAGCAGATCCGCAGGATGCTCGCGCCAGAATTCTTCGAGCAGGCGCACCATCGGACCGTGGAGGAGGCGAATCGTAAGCTGTAGCACCCGCAGAAGGTACTTGCTACCGAGGGTCCAGCCGTTCTGCAGCATGAGGTTGTATTGCTGCTGGATGCGGATGCCGGTTAGTTTGCGAAGCACGTCCAAGCGGTCGGTCAAATCCTGGAATTGCACGAGTTCCACTTGCCAGTCACGGCCCTGGCGGGCCGCGATGGTCTGGAGGGCAACGGCGGCGTTACGGTGCCCACCGCCAGCGTCGTGAAAGACTACGTGAATTTTTTTCATGGTTTTGATTGTGCCATACGCTTGATGTTCGCCACGAAGAGCAAGCTCCATGCCATGTGGATAACTTTGGAAGTCCAATGTGCTCAAGGAGTTCCATGGACACATTAACCTACAATTCGCGACCTCTTCATGGCCTGTTCATATCATGGATTCACAATAGTTTCATGCGCTGCGACCTCCATGTTCACTCGATCGCATCAGGCATGTGCAACACTCCCATTTTGAACCGGATCTGCCGCGAGTCGTATAACCAACCCGCGGAAGTTTACACCCGGCTGAAGCAGCTTGGCATGTCCAACGTCACCCTAACCGACCACGACTCCATAGATGCTGGGGAGGCCCTTCGTAAACACCCCGATTTCTTCCTTAGCGAAGAAGCGACCGTTACGATGCCGGCTGGAACCGAAATGCACCTGGGAGTCTACGGAATCTCCGAGCGAGACCACGTTGAGATCCAACGCCGACGTAAAGACTTTATTTCCTTGATGATGTACCTCACGGAAAAGAAACTGTTTTTCAGCGTCAACCATGTTTTCTCCGGGCTGACAGGGTGCCGCCTTGAGGAGGACTTTTGCTGGTTTGCCTCGTATGTACCGGCGTTTGAGATACGGAACGGCCAGATGTGGCCGAAGGCCAATGAGAGCGCCGCACGGCTGGCTTCGCGACTGGGCAAAATCGCCGTTGCTGGGAGCGATTCGCACACGATTGCGGGCGTCGGTCGGACTTACACGGAGGTTCCTGGCGCGCGCACGGTCGAGGAGTTCTTCTCAGGGCTGCGCGCAGGTAATGGACAGGTTCACGGAGTGCATGGAAGCTACGGGAAATTGACCGGAGATGTCTTCCGCATCGTGTGGGCTTTGTGGATGGAAAAGCCGTGGACACTGGCACTTATGCCGCTTGCACCGCTGGTTCTCGCGTTTACGGCAGGCCACTGGGCGAATGAAATTCGCTTCTGCGAGAAATGGTCGGCTGCCCTGGAGCGTGGGGAAAAGCACCGACGAATGCTTTGGGATATGGATTCTAGCTTCGAGGCGAACTGGGGCTAGATGGGCTGAAAACCATGGCTGTGGCACGCACTCTCTGGGGATTTATCGAACGGCGCGATTACCGCGTGATGCGGCGGATGAACCGCTGGCGAGCGCCCCGGTGGGTGCGTTTGTGGATGATCCTGGCCACGCGAATGGGAGATGGCTGGCTGTGGTATGGGTTGGGGATCATGCTGTTGATCGATGGAGGGCCTCAGAAGTTTTCGGCGATTGGCGCGGCGGGGGCGGCGGCGGTTTTCGGGATTTTTGTGTTTAAGGTATTGAAAAGACTCAGCCAACGGCCGCGGCCATGCCAACTGGAGCCGCATTGCTGGTCGAAGGTGTTGCCGCCGGATAGGTTTTCGTTTCCTTCCGGACATACCATGACGGCGTTCTCCGTAGCGCTCGTGGTAAGTTACTTTTATCCATCGCTCGAGGGTCCGTTGTTTTTTCTGGCCATTAGCATCGCGATTTCGCGGATTGTATTGGGGATGCATTTTTTGAGCGACGTACTGGCGGGGATGGTTTTGGGTGTGGCACTGGGATGTGCTTCGATTACTACATTTGCCTCGCTTGGGTGGGTTTAGAGGTAGACAGAATCACGAGATTTCCAGAGCATTTGCCAAAAACAGTCTATTGACGCTCGCCAAATAGAGAGTCGTGTGAGTGGTTGAGAATAGCGGCAGCAGAGCTGCCGCACTCCAAAAGGCTTTTACCTTCTACAAGGGTTTCGGGTGGGCGGCTAGGGCTTCGCGGAATGCGGCTAGGTTGCTTTTGTCTACAGTGGCTGTGCCGGTGTCGACCCAAGCCGGCATGGGAGCAGCGGGCGCGGTACGCCAGTCTTTGAATTCGTGGACAGCGTTGTGGTGC
This sequence comes from Verrucomicrobiia bacterium, assembly GCA_035571045.1. Classification (GTDB taxonomy): domain Bacteria; phylum Acidobacteriota; class Terriglobia; order Acidiferrales; family UBA7541; genus Acidiferrum. The sequence goes on along the minus strand of DATMKS010000047.1, from coordinate 19,919 downwards.
AGATCGTCAGCAAACTTTAGACCGTAGTAGGCCATGATGTACGGTTTCTGCACGATCGTCGCGTTAATCCAGCCCTTTTCAATCGCATCGAGCGTCTCCGGGTCTTTGTCGAAGGAAACGATGGCGATTTTGCCCGTCAGGTCGAGGCGGTGGAAGGCTTCGGCGACGCCCGATCCGCCTGAGGCTTCCAGACAAATCACTCCGTCAACCTTTTCCTTCTTTGTGAGAAGCGCAGAAATGCCGTCGTTGGCATTGCGGGCGTCTCCTTTGTCGTCGATGGTCTGGGCAATTTTGATGCCTGGGTATTTCTTAAGAGCGTCTGTGACACCGCGGACGCGCTCGTCCAAGTTGAGCTGTCCTGGTATGGAGATGATGACTACCTGACCTTGTCCCTTGAGAATATCGGCCATGCGCTTGCCGCTTTCCTGGCCGGCGCGGAAGTTGTCGGTTCCGACGAACATAATGCGGTGTGAATCCGGTGCATCGGCATCGATGCAAATGACGGGGATGCCTTGGAGAACCGCGCTGTCAATCGCGGGCTTGAGAAGCTGCTGGCTCATCACGGAAATAAGAATTCCGCTGGGATGAAGGGCGACGGCTTTTTGAAAGGCGTCCAACTCTTCTTGCGGCGAGAGAGTGGCGGGGCCGTCCATTTCGGCTTTGACACCCATGCCGGTGGCGGCGTCGCGCAAGCCTGCCTCGGCTTCTTGCCAGTAAGGCAAGTTGATATTCGCGGAGATTAAATAGTACTGCTCCTCTTTTTGATGATACGGCTCCTGGCAGGCAGCGAAAGTTGCTCCCAGAATGACAGCCATACTCGCGATGCTTTTAGAATGGAGTTTCATGAAAGGTCTCCTTTGCACGAAGTAGCGGCTCGGGATCGACAAAAAACTAGAGACCCGAAGTTCCTGGCGCAAGAGGGTACCACAAGAGTTGCAGAGTACAACTGGCGGAGCCGCCCGAGAATGGGCTGGGGTAAAGCCTTCAGGAGTGCGCCGTGAAGGCCAAAATCGTGGTGACCATACGAATACCTTTCGAGGAGTGATTAGCGGGAAGTCGCGGACGAAGAAGGCCAAAGAGAGGCCAGTGCAGCCCGCAAACCCTTCTCGTCCAGGCCCGCATGTGGGAAAACCACTCGCCCGGATGAATCGATAAGCACGAAAAACGGAATGCCGTGCGAAGGTAATTTGTCCAACCATTCTCTCTCTCCACCATTGCTTCTGGTTCTGGCAGTTCCCGATAACTTGTGCGTAATCGAGTCTGACCACCTAGCGGCTTCGGGAGATGGCAAGGCGGGCAGGAGTGATTGATGACTTGCGCGTTCGAGCTCTCTTACCCCTTTGGTAGCTAAGCCCGAACGGGGCGCTGGGCGGAATCCCATTTCTATAGTCTGCTGGTAGTGCCATCGACACTAGGGCTCTCGGAAGTGATCTTTACAAGGGTAGGGAGAGGCAATTTTGCAGCCTGGCTTGCCAGCAGCGGATGCGAATCACGTAGCTTCGGTGGAGAGGAGCGGCCGCGCCTCCGAGCTCGCTTTCCTGCTGCAGGTGTCGCGGCCGGGGCTTTGGAGCACCACGGCTTTGTTTTATCTGATGCCGCTGGGGCGTGCGGATTTTTTGCATTCGCGAACGCTGTGGCTGGGTCTATTCTATGTGTTGTTTCCGTTGGGATTTCTTTTGTATGGCGTGAATGATATCGCGGACGCGGAAGCAGACCGGCTAAATCCGCGGAAGGGAACTTTTCTGTTTGGGTCGCTCGGCGCGGCCGAACAGCTCGCCGCTTTGCGGTGGAAGATCGCGGCCGTCCAGATTCCCTTTCTGATTGTCTTTTTTGTCCTTATCGGGCCGCGCATTTTGTCTTGGTTTGCAGCTCTGCTTCTTGCAGTCGGGATTTACAATGCGCCTCGTTTTGGATGGAAGAGCCATCCTCCTTTCGACGTGCTGATTCAAGCGAGCTATCTTTTGGTGTTTGTGCTGAGCAGCTGGCTGAATGGCGCGGCGCAGCTTCCTTGGCAGACTTCTGTGTTTGGCGCGATGTTCGCGATGCACTCGCACATTTTTGGTGAAGTGATGGATATCGAGCCGGACCGTCTGAGCGGGCGGCGGACAACCGCGACGTTGATCGGCGCAGCGACTTCGAAACTTTTGATCGCGGGGATTTTGTGCGTGGAGGCAGTGCTGGTTTTTGTGTTTTTTGGAGATTTAGTGATCACCGGATTTCTGGGGTTTGGAGCGGCGTGGTTTGTGGTGGATGCTTTGGTGATTTGGAAAAATCGGACGTATAGCCCAATGGAAATGAGACTTTTTATGTGGGGCTGGAACGCGGCGGCCTTGCTGGGCATGTATTGGAATTGGTCGCGCGGCAGCCTGACGCACTTGCGGCACGCCGCAGGGCTTTGAGCATGCAAAGCGGGTACGTTCTGGAAATCAGCGTGGAGAGCATCGAAGCGGCGATGGCGGCGGAACGCGGCGGGGCCGATCGCATCGAGTTTTGCAGCAACGCGCGCGTCGGCGGAACGACTCCGAGTGACGAGTTGTTGAGAGCTGTGCGCGAGCGGGTGAGTCTGCCTATTTTTTCGATGGTGCGTCCGCGCGGGGGGGATTTTTTTTACTGCGAGACCGAGTTCGAGGCTATGCGGCGTGACATCGATGCCGCCAGAAAATTCGGTATGGACGGGGTTGTTTTGGGCTTGCTAAACGCCGGCGGGGAGATCGATGTCACACGAAGCGCGCAGCTCGTCGAGCGGGCGGGGCCTCTTCACGTTACTTTTCATCGCGCTTTCGATGTATGCGTTGACTTAGGAAGGTCTCTGGAGGACGTGATTGCGACCGGCGCAACCAGACTGCTTACTTCCGGCGGGAAGCCGACAGCGCCGGAAGGGCTGGGAGTACTTGGCGAGCTGGTGCGAATTGCGGAGGAGCGGTTGATCGTATTGCCGGGGAGCGGGATTCATGCTGGAAATATTCGGGAAGTGGTACGGAAAACAGGGGCTTCGGAGTATCACGCGGGATTGAGTTCCGTGGTTGCAAACGCGACGGTTAATATCCGAGCGTTCGAGGAAGAAGTAAGGAAACTAGCAACCGTATTGCGCGATTGTGAATGAGGTTGACGGAGAACGGCCTGCGAATCCCTTGTTGATTGCAACCTGAAAAAGAAGGGCACGACGAATCGTGCCCCTACAACGTCGTAAGAAAAATCAAAACCGCTTAGGCCTTTTGGGCTTGGCGGCGGAGGAACGTCGGAACGTCAAGATCGTCGGCGGGAACTTCGCGGCTGACGTCGCGGACGTTTTGTTGAACCTGATGGACAACGTTCGGTAGCGTTTGCTGTTGCGGAACCGGTTCTTCCACTTCGCGGCCAGCTTTCCACGTCTTAGGAAGGAAAGAGGGTTTTTGCGGGATGTTTTTCTTGTTGGCTTCCTTGAAACCGGCGGCGATGACGGTGATTTTTACCGCGTCTTTCATGGAGTCATCCATGACGGCGCCGAAGATGATGTTGGCGTTTTCGTGGGCGGCTTTCTGGATGACGCTGGAGGCTTCGTGGACTTCGTGGAGGGTGAGGCTGGAACTGCCGGAAATGTTGATGAGGATGCCTTGCGCGCCCTGGATGGAGTTGTCTTCGAGGAGCGGACTGGAGATGGCGCGGTTGGCGGCGTCAATGGCGCGATTTGTTCCTGTGGCGATGGCCGTGCCCATGACCGCGTAGCCCTGGCCGTGCATGATGGCTTTGACGTCGGCGAAGTCGCGGTTGATGATTCCTGGGACGGTGATGATGTCGGAGATGCCTTGCACTGCTTGGCGAAGGATGTCGTCGGCGATGCGGAAGGCGTCGAAGAAGCTGGTGCCGCGCTCGACGGTGTCCATCAGGCGCTCGTTGGGAATGACGATAACGGTGTCGACCGCGCCGATCAGTTCCTGCAGGGCTTGTTCGGCCTGGAGCATGCGGCGTTTGCCTTCGAAGGCGAAGGGTTTGGTGACGACGGCAACGCTTAGCGCGCCCAGTTCACTGGCGAGCGAAGCTACCACGGGCGCGGCGCCACTGCCCGTGCCTCCGCCGAGGCCGGAGGTGATGAAAATCATGTCCGAGCCTTCGAGGGCTTCGATGATTTTGTCGGTGTCTTCGAGCGCGGCTTTGCGGCCGACTTCGGGATTTGCGCCCGCGCCGAGTCCTTTCGTAAGCTTTGCGCCAAGCTGGAGTTTCGTCGGCGCCTGCGAAAGTTTGAGCGCTTGCAAGTCCGTGTTGGCGGTGATGAACTCGACGCCTTCCACTTTGGCGCGGATCATGCGGTTGATGGCGTTGCATCCCCCGCCGCCGACTCCGATGACTTTGATTTTTGCGGGCTGCAGCTCTTCGCTGAAGCTCATGCGTATTCCTGCGTCTTTTGTTGTCATGCGTCCCTCAGCCTTCTCCAGGTTCGCGACGCTGCGCTCGGGCGGGTTCACGAGGCGCCTGCGAACATGGACTTCAATTTGGATACGAAATTTCCGGAGCGCAGCGTCGCGTTGCGCCGCGTTTTCGCCCCGTACATCACCAGACCAACGACCGTTGCATATTCCGGCTGGGCTACCTGTTCGGGTAGGTCAGCCAAACCTTTGGGCTCCGCGATGCGGACGGGCAGATGGAAGGATTGCTCGGCTAGATCAATCAAGCCGTTGAGGCGTGCGCCACCTCCGGCGAGGATGAAGCCGGCGGGAATTTGACCGTCGAGTCCGGCGCGCTGGAGATCATCGCGGATGAGCGAGAGGAGTTCCATGGAGCGCGGCTCGATAATGTCGGTAAGCATGCGGGCGAAGATGGTGCGCGGGGGACGATCACCTACACTGGCGATTTCGATGGAAGTGTCTTCGTGGAGAAGCGAAGAGGCGGCGCAGCCGTGGCGGCGCTTGATTTTTTCGGCTTCGGGGATGGGAGTGCGGAGGCCGACGGCGAGGTCGTTGGTGAAATGATCGCCGCCGACCGGGACGGCGCCGGTGTGGCGGACTACGCCGCCGCCGTAGACGATAAGTTCGGTGGTGCCGCCGCCAATATCGAGGAGGCAGCAGCCGAGGTCGCGCTCGTCCTGCGTGAGGCAGGCCTCGGCGGAGGCGAGCGGCTCGAGGACGGTGTCGCTGACGAGGATTCCAGAGCGATTTGCGGCAGTGACTAGATTTTGCGTGGCGGCGATGGACGAAGTGACGAGATGGACGTTGGCTTCAAGGCGCTGGCCGACCATGCCTACGGCGTCACGAATGCCTTCCTGCGCGTCGACCGTGAATTCATGGGGCAGAACGTGGAGGACTTCGCGGTCTTCGGGAAGCGTGATGTTGCGGGCGGCGTCGACGGCGCGGCGGACGTCGTCGCGTTCGATGTCGCGGGAGCGGTTGCCGAGGGTGATGCCGCCGCGGCTGTTGACGCCGCGGACGTGGCTGCCGGCTACGCCGATGACGGCGGACTCAACGGGAACGTTGGCGACGCCTTCGGCTTCCTCGACGGCGCGGCGAATCGAACTGACGGTGGAATCGAGGTTGACGATGAGGCCTTTGCGCAGGCCTTTGGATTCGGCCGCGCCTAGCGCGAGAAATTTTACTTGTTCGCCGTCGATTTCAGCGATCAGCGCGGATGTTTTTGTGCTGCCGACATCCAGTCCAATGATGTAACGATCTTTTTTTGCCAAGCCGCCGCTCCCACCTTGGATCGATAAATTTTTGTACTGCTAATTTCCCTACTCACTTAATTTCTCAACTTCGCTGCGCTCGCGGTGTTATCCGCGTTTACGACTACTTGCCGGGAATATTGCAAATCGATGGACTGCACGCGGCCGGCGTTGGCCTGCCATTGCGCGAAATTTTCCACGAGCATGCGGTACTTGCCGGTGAAATCGCCTGCGCCGAAGTGAATGGTGACGGCTTGCGTGTCAGTTGCGGAAGCCAGGCCGGTCATGACCACACGAAGATCTTTGGCGTTCGAGAGATCGACTTCGCTGACGCGGTCGGAAGATTCGGAGCGCACTAGGTCGGCGTCCCGCAGGAATTCCTGATACGTCTGGATGCGTTTTTCTCGCTCTTCGCGCGGCATGCTATCGGGCAGGCCGGTGACGATGGGGAAATGCAGGTCTTCACCTTCGGGGCGGTCAAGGATCACGCCGTGGGAGTCGACCAGGAAGAGTTCATTGCCGTTGCGCAAAAATGCGATGGGAGTGCGCTCGGTTAGTTCGACGCGGATACGGTTCGGCAAGATGCGCTGGACAGCGGCGGATTCGACCCAGGGAAGCTGCTCAAGTTCGGCGCGCCGCGAGTCGAGCGGAATACGGAGGACGCTGTGGTTGCGGTCGTGCGCAAAGGGTTGAAGGACGGCTTCGCGGCTGACGATGTGGTTGCCGGTCAGCTCGATCTGATCGGGCTTGAGCAGCAGGACTTGCGGCGAATAGAGCAAGAAGCGACCGGCGACGATAGCGCAGGTGATGCCGGTGGCACCCGCGATAGTCCAGACGAGGACGCGGCGATAGAACGTCCAGCTTCGGCCGCCAAATTTTTTGCGGCGAATTTCCAGAGGCTTTTGGCGTCGCAAATAGCGCGGCTCCTCGTCGGCGAGCAGTTCCGGGCGGTACGGCTCGGCCGCGGCGTTGCCGCGTTGCATGGCTTTTACGCGTTCCAAACGACCACCTCGTGCTCGAGAATCACACCGAAGGATTTTTCGACGCACTCGCGGACATTGGCGATCAGTGCGAGCATGTCCTTCGCGGAAGCTTTGCCTGCGTTTATAAAAAAATTGGCGTGGCGGTCGCTGACGCGGGCGTCGCCTACGCTCTGGCCTTTGAGGCCGAGCTCATCAATCATGCGACCGGCAGATGCGCCTGGAGGGTTCTTGAAGATGCAACCGGCGCTCTTCTGCCCAAGCGGCTGGCTCGCGCGGCGCTTTTCATTGCAGATGCGAATTCCTTTTAAAATTTCAGGGTACGGTTTGGAGGGTAATTCCAGCTTCACTGCGAGCATCATATCATCAGGCGCAAAAGATGTGTGCCGGTATTCGAAAGAAATTTGATCACCTTCGAGAGTTTCGAGTTTGCGGGCGGCGGCGCGGTAGAGTTTGACCTGGCGGACGTAGCTGCCGATTTGCATGCCATAGGCGCCGGCGTTCATACGAAGGGCGCCGCCGATGGTGCCGGGGACGCCGATGAGGCCTTCCATGCCGCCGAGGTCGTGCTTAGCGCAGAAGGTGACGGTGCGACCGAGGTCGGCGGCTGCGTCGACTTGGGCAAAGTTGCCTTCGAGGGCGATGTCCGGAGTCGGAGAGGCGAGCTGCAGGATGACCCAGGGGAGCTCGCCGTCACCTACGAGCAGGTTCGAGCCGCCGCCCAGGAATTTGTGTGGGACGGCTTGGGCGTCGAGAAGATTCAGCAGGTCGGGGATGGCTTCGTGTTTTGTGATGCGAAGCAGATCGGTGGCGCCGCCGATGCCCAACGAGGTGCGTTCGGACAAGGCTGCGCCCTGCCTGAGCTGGACACCCAATTCCGGCAGCGCGGCGACGATTTTGGGGTCTTCAATGCGCATGGTGAGTCGGATCGTGTGTCGGATTCTCCGTACCTAGAAGAACCATCAGTTCGTTGCTGGCCCGGCTGACGTTTCCGGCACCGATGGTCATGATGGCGTCGCCGGCGCGGGCTTCGCGCAGGAGGAATTCGATGCCGGCCTGCATGGAGCGGAAATAGTGGACGTTTTTATGTCCGGCTTCGCGAATGGCGTTGGCGAGCGCTTCGCTGCTGATGCCGGGGAGGGGAGCTTCGCTCGCGGCGTAGATGTCTAACAGCACCAGAATGTCGGCTTGATTGAAGGCGCGGCAGAAGTCGTCCCAGAGGTGTTGAGTGCGTGAAAAGCGGTGCGGTTGGAAGAGTACCAGGAGGCGGTTGAACTTGCAGCCGCGGGCGGCTTCAAGGGTGGCGCGAATTTCGACGGGGTGATGGCCATAGTCGTCGATTACGGCGACGTCGTTGACGATGCCCTTGATGTCGAAGCGACGCCCGACACCCGTGAATTTGGCGAGACCTTCGCGGATTAGATCGCTGGGGACATTTAGATAGAGAGCGACGGCAGCTGCGGCGGCGGCGTTGCGCACGTTGTGGATGCCGGGCGGATGCATCAGGTGGAACATGCCGAGGTCTTCGCCTTTGAAGGTGAGGCGGAAATCGCTGCCGAGGCCTTCGAGTTTTACATCGCCGATGACAAGGTCTGCTTGGCTCGAGGTGCCATAGGTAATTATGGGGCGCTTCACATCGGGAAGAATGGCCTGGACGTTGGGTTCGTCGAGGCACAAGATCGCGGCGCCATAAAATGGGACGCGGTTGACGAACTGGATGAACGCGCCTTGAATGTCGGCGAGCGAGGTATATTGGTCGAGGTGCTCGCGATCGATGGTGGTGACGACGGCGACAACAGGAGCGAGCATCAAGAAGCTGCGGTCGCTTTCGTCGGCTTCGACTACGAAATATTCGCCTTTGCCGAGGCGGGCTGTTGTGCCGGCTTGATTTACTCGACCCCCAACCACGAAGGTGGGATCGAGATGCGCGGCGTTTAGAACCGAAGCGACCATGGAGGTCGTGGTTGTTTTGCCGTGCGCTCCGGCGACGGCGATGCCGTATTTCAAGCGCATGAGCTCGGCGAGCATTTCGGCGCGCGGGATTACGGGGATTTTTCTTTTGTGGGCTTCGACGACTTCGGGATTTTCTTGCCTAATGGCCGAAGAGGTCACGACCACGTGAGCGCCTTCGACGTTGATGGCTTTGTGGCCCTCATGAATCGTGGCCCCAAGATTTTGCAGGCGCTCGGTGATGTTTGAAGGTTTGGTGTCCGAGCCAGACACGGAATAGCCGAGCGTGAGCAGGACTTCGGCGATGCCGCTCATGCCGATGCCGCCGATGCCGACCAGGTGGATGCGCTGAAAATTGCGGAAGGAGACCATCATGGATTTGTCCTCTGAGCAATTCCTTGCACGTTGGCGGCCTCTTCGATCAGGTTGACAATGTCTCGCGTTGCATTGGGTCGGGCTAACGAGCGGGCGGCGTTTGCTTGTGCCTCGATCTGCTCGGGATGGCCGAAGAGAGAGAAAATCTCGTTTGTCAGACGCTCGGCGGTGAGTTCGTTCTCGGTGATAACACGGCCGGCGCCGGCGCGCCGCATTTCTTGCGCGTTGTGCAACTGGTGGCTGTCGGTGGCGGCTCCGAAGGGAATGAAGATCGCGGCGCGGCCCGCGGCTGCGATTTCCGCTGCAGTGATGGCTCCTGCGCGGCAAACGATAACGTCGGCCCAGGCAAAGCGATCGGCCATATTGGCGAAGAAGGGGACAACCTCAGCGTTGATTTCGCGCCGCGCGTAAGCGGTGCGCACCGCATTATAATCGCGTTCGCCGGTTTGATGCACGATGGACAGATCATTTTTTCGCGCGGCGAGCTGGTCCATGGCGTCGACGAAGGTGCGGTTGATGGGTAGCGCGCCTTGGCTTCCGCCTGTGATTAGCAAGCGGAAGGGCTTTTCGAGTTTTCTTGGTGTGATGGAGAAAAATTCCGAGCGCACGGGGCAGCCCGTTACGACCGCCTTTTTTCCCCAGGCCCGTGCAGAAATTTCATAGCCGGTGGCGATGCGATTGGAGAGTTTCGCAAGGAGTCTATTGGTTAGGCCGGGCTCGGCGTTCGGTTCGAAGATCACATTGGGTACGTGGCCGAGCCAGGCTGCCAGCAGCATTGGACCGGCGGCGTAGCCGCCTACGCCGAACGCGACGATTGGTTTGTGCTTTCGCAGGACGCGGCGCGCGTCTTGCATCGCGGGGACCAGCATCGCGAGATTTTTTATGAGCGTGGCGCCGCCTTTTCCTTTTAGGCCGGCGACTCGCAACGTTTCGAGCGGCAGACCGGCTTGGGGGACTAGCTTCATTTCGATTCCGCGTTCGGTTCCTACTAGCACGACTTCTCTTTCTTTGCCGCGTGAGAGCCATTCTTTTGCGATAGCTAGCGCGGGGATTACGTGGCCGCCTGTGCCGCCGCCGGCGATTAGCAGTTTCATGGGCGGGGCTCTGGCGGTGGGTGGAACGGACAGCCACGGCATGCCGTGCCCCTACGGCCGAAAGGTCTTTGCGACTTGCTCAGATGGCTCATGTTTCGGTGGCCTGTTGACTAATGTTCAAGAGGACGCCGGTGGCCAGGAGCATGACCAGGAGGCTCGAACCGCCGTAGCTCACGAAGGGGAGCGGAATGCCTTTGGTCGGCACCATGCCGAGGACGACGGCAAAATTGATTAGGGCTTGGCTGAGGACCAGGGCGGTGATTCCCAGCGCTAGCAGGCGGCCGAAGCCGTCAGGGGCGGCGAATGCGGCGCGCAGGCCGCGCCATCCGTAAACCAAGAAAAGCGCTATGACTAGCATTGCGCCGATGTAGCCCAGTTCTTCGCAGATCACGGCGTAGATAAAGTCGGTGTGCGCTTCGGGCAAGTAGAAGAGTTTCTGTTTGCTCTCCATCAGCCCGACGCCGGTGAATCCGCCGGAACCGACGGCGATGAGCGACTGCATCAATTGGAAACCAGCGCCTTGCGGATCGGAATCGGGATGGATGAAAGAACTCCAGCGCGCATTGCGGTAGGCGACGCGAGTGATGAGCAGATAGGCGATAGGCAACGAGGTTAGGAATCCGCTGGCAATCCATTTCCAAGACATCCCAGCGGCAAAAAGAATCGTTGTGGCTACCAGGACGATATCCACGGCCGTGCCCATGTCGGGTTGCGCCAGAATCAGGCAGACGAACAGGAGCACCGGGCCTGCGACCGGAAGGATGGTCTGGAGCAGATCTTCTTTGCAGAACTCCATGGATGCTTTATTGCGACGCTTTTGGTCGAGGAACCACGCCAGATAGAGTATGACCGCGAGCTTGGCCAGCTCGGACGGCTGAACGCCGACGGGGCCATAGCGAATCCAGCGATGTGTTTCATGCGACTTGTCGAGGAACAGAGTTCCGACCAGGAGAAGCAAGACAATGCACAAGCTCGAATAAACTACCGCGGGCTCGCGCAGGCGGCGGTAGTCGGTACGCATCATAGCGAACATTCCCAAGAGACCGAGGACCAGCCAGACGGCTTGACGAACGAGAAAATAATAGGAGTGGGAATATTTGTTTTCGGCAGTGACGGCGGAGGCGCTGAAGATCATCACGGCGCCTACAAGGCAAAGAATGACAGTCACGCCAAACAGCCAACGGTCCATTTCCAGACGTCTCGGCATTCTCGTTCACCCTTTTCCGGAAGTCGCGCCTGCGGCTTGCGTTTCGAGTTGCCTCACCAAATCCTTGAATACGCGGCCGCGGTGCTCGTAATTCTGAAATTGGTCGAAGCTGGCGCAGGCTGGAGCAAGGAGGACGACGTCGCCGCGTTGGGCGGCGTGGGAAGCGGTTTCGACGGCGCGCTCAAGAGTTTCGGCGCGTTCAAGGGCCACGCTTCCAGAAATTTGGCTTTCGATTTTTTCGGCGGCGGCGCCGATGAGCAGAGCGAGAATCGCTTTTTCTCTCAGGGGCTTTTGCAGGACGGTATAGTCGCTTCCTTTGTCTTTGCCGCCGAGAATAATGAGGATGCGGCCGGGGAAGGCGTCGAGTGCTTTGAGCGTGGCGTCGACGTTGGTGGCCTTGGAATCGTTGTAGTAGCGCACGCCGCCAACTTCGGCGACAAATTCGAGGCGATGCTCGACTCCCATGAAGGTGCGCACGCCTCTGGCGACGGCTGATGAGGACGCACCAGCGATGCGGGACGCGCTGGCTGCTGCCAGAACGTTTTCGACGTTGTGTGCGCCAGCGAGGGGGATATCTTCCAGTTTGAGGAGGACTTCTTCCTCGCCATCTTGTCGAAAGACAATTTCCTCGCCGCGAACGTACGCGCCTTGCGCGAGGCGTTGCTTTCTGCTGAACCAGTAGACGCGCGGAAGGGATGGAGCATACGGCGTGGTCGCCGCATCATCCGCGTTCAAAACCGCGGCATCGCTACTCGTTTGATTCTCGAACAATCTCGCTTTCGCCGCGCCATAGACTTCGATGGTGTGATGGCGGTCGAGATGGTCTGGTGTCAGGTTTAGAAAGACGCCGATGTTTGGACGGAACGTATCGATCAGTTCGAGTTGAAAGCTGCTCAGTTCGACGACTGTAAACGTGTTGTCCGTTATCGCGTCCACGCAGGCGATGAGCGGCGTTCCAATATTTCCCGCGAGGATGGTCTGCATGCCAGCCGTTTTCAGAATGTGCTCGATAAGCGAGGTGGTCGTGGTTTTGCCGTTCGAACCGGTGATTCCAATCAATCGGCCTTTCATGAAGCGATAGGCCAGTTCAATTTCGCTCCAAATCTTGACGCCTTTGGCGCGCGCGGCTTGCAGGTGAGGCGCATCGGCGGGCACGCCGGGACTGGGAATAATCAAATCCTGATCGAGAAAGGTTTTCTCGCGGTGGGCGCCGAGTTCGAGCGCAACTTGTACGTTTTTCAGGTTTCGGATGGCATCGCCGATCTCGGTTTCGCTGCGGGAATCGGTTGCCGTCACGCGCGCACCTCGCGCGGCACAAAAAAAAGCTGTGGCCAAGCCTGTCCGCGCCAGCCCAACGACCAGCACGCGCTTTCCCCGCAACTCTGTAGCAACCGGCATTGCTCTTTGTCGATCCCGCTCGACTTCAAATGCGGAGTTACCTCAGTTTCAGCGTCGTCAGCGCAAACAGCGCGAAGACCAGCGCTGCGATCCAGAAACGCACGATGACTTTCGACTCGCTCCAGCCCAGCAGCTCAAAATGATGATGGATAGGCGCCATGCGGAAGATGCGCTTGCCGCGCAACTTGAACGAGCCGACCTGCAGGATCACCGAGAGCGCTTCGATAACGAAGATGCCGCCAACAAAGAACAAGAGAATTTCTTGCTTGATGATGACGGCTACCGTGCCCAGAGTCCCGCCGAGCGAGAGCGAGCCTACATCGCCCATGAAAATTTCCGCTGGGTGGGCGTTGTACCAAAGAAAACCAAGCGACGCGCCGACCAACGCGCCGCAAAAAACGGTGAGTTCGCCGACGCGCGGGATATATTGAATTTCGAGATAGGTGGCCCAGCGCGAATTGCTGCTCACGTAGGTAAGAACGGTGAGCGCGCCCGCGGCGATGACGGTGCAGCCGATCGCAAGGCCGTCGAGGCCGTCTGTGAGATTCACGGCGTTCGAAGAACCGACGATGACAATGCAGACAAAAGCCAGAAACGGAAGAAACGCGAAGGGCCAGAAGTGCTGCGAATTCATCAGGGAATGGAAAACCAGATCGGGATGCAGGCGTTTGAGAAACGGAATCATCAGCTGCGTCGAGTACGCGTAGTGCGTAACGAGCACGAGCAGCGAAATGCCCACGACCAGGCTGACCAGCACCTGAAAGTAAATCTTCTTCTTCGCGGTGAGGCCAAGGTTGCGCTGCTTGGAGACTTTTGCGTAGTCATCGATAAAACCGATGGCGGCAAAACCCAGCAGCGCAAAAAGCGAGAGCAAGATGAAAGGGTTGGTCAGATCGGCCCAGAGCAGCGTGGGCACGGCGGTGGACAAGACGATGAGCACACCGCCCATCGTTGGTGTGCCGGCTTTTTTCTGGTGCTCTTGCGGGCCTTCTTCGCGGATGTACTGTCCGATTTGCAGTTCGCGCAGGCGCCGAATCAGCCAGGGACCGAAGACGAGTCCGAGAAACATCGCCGTCAAGCTGGCGTAGACGGTGCGAACCGTGATGTAACGAAAAACATTTAGCGGGCTGAAGTAGCGCTGCAGAACGTGGTAGAGCAGGTAGTAGAGCATTTAGTGCCGTACCTCCTGCCGCGGAATTTCGCCGGGAGCGGCGTGATGTGTGAGCAGCGTTTCCACGATGCGCTCCATCTTTACTCCCCGAGAGCCTTTCACCAGCAACATATCGCCCGGCGCAATGAGCTCTTCCAGAAATCTGGCCGCGTCCTCAGAAGAAGGGAAAAATCGCGTCTGCGCGCGCGGAATTCCCGCGGAAACGGCGCCTTCGACAATTTCTCTAGCGTCGCCTTCGACTCCAATCACCCAGTCGACTTTGCCCGTATTCGCCGTGAAAATGCCTGCTTCGCGATGCAACATGGGAGATGACGCGCCAAGCTCTCGCATTTCACCCGCGGCCAGAATCCGGCGCTGGAAATTCGGCGTCGCCGCCAGGACCTCTACCATAGCGTGGAGGGCGGCGGGGCTCGAGTTGTAGCTGTCGTTGATCAGCGCCGCTCCATTTGAAAAACGCAGCAGTTCGCCGCGCATTGCTGGCACTCTCAGCGTTCGAAAAACGCTTTGCGCTTCGGCAGCGCCGATGTTCCAAACACTTGCAGCCGCGAGCGCGGCAAGCGCGTTGTAAATGGCGTGACGCCCAGGAACAGGAAGCTCGAGCCGCACGCGGCCTTCAGGACTCACATAGTCAAACGCCGAGCCCAGCGCACCGCGGTCTTCAATCGCGGCCGCAGAGAAAAATGCGGGCGCATTGATTCCGTAAGTGACTACACGGCCCGGCGCAAATGGGCCAAAGGCGGCGACGCGCGGGTCGTCCGCGTTCAACACGGCGGTGGAATCGTGTCCATTCAGCCCCTCGATGAGTTCGCGCTTGGCCAGTGCAATTTCATCGACCGACGCGAAAAACTCGAGATGCGCAGGCGCAACGCGCGTCACAACACCAACGTCGGGGCGCGCAATCGCGGCGAGCCGGGCCAATTCTCCGCGGCGCGACATGCCCAGCTCGAGTACGGCGGCTTGATGCGTTTCTTCCAAACGAAAAAGCGTCAGCGGCAGGCCGTACTCGTTATTAAAATTACCTTCCGATTTCAGGACCCGCAGCCTCGCGCCCAGCAGTGCCGCCAGGATCTCTTTCGTTGTGGTCTTGCCCACGGAGCCTGTGACGCCGGCAATTTTGCCGCCCCAGGCTTCGCGAACCGCCCGAGCGAGCTGCTTGAGCGCTTCGAAGGTGTTCTCCACGACGATGCAGCGATTCCGGACGGCATCGCCGTAGCGGTGGGCTTGCGACTCCGCCACCACCGCAGCGATGGCCCCACGCCCCATTGCACTCGGAACGTGATCGTGTCCATCATGACGCGGTCCGTGGATGGCAACGAACAGTTCTCCGGCACGTAGCGTGCGAGAATCAATCGAGACGCCGGCCAACCGGGCCAGGGGGTCGAGTCCCGCCCCCGCCCTAGCACCCAAAGCGCCAGCCACTTGTGCAATCGTCCACCGCATAAATGCCTCAAGGGGTTTGCTTTACGCAGATACCCCGCGTATCGGTTTGTAGTCACCGTATTTTGAGGGCTCCTCCTTTCGCGAGTTGACATCTGGCTCGCGCGCCCTCGCCACACTTTCTAGCCAAGCTAGACAAGCGCGCTACGTGCCAAACTTTGTGCCGTTTTTCGGCTCTCCCCTGCCAATTTCTGTCTGAGCTTCTCCATAGCCTCGTTCCCGCAGGGCCCGCTTCGCGACGTCGCGATCGTCGAATTCCAGGGTTCTGTCGGCGAGGATTTGATAATTCTCGTGGCCCTTGCCAGCGAGGAGAACGATGTCTCCAGCGCGCGCTTCGTCCATCGCGACGCCGATGGCTTTTTCGCGGTCGGGTTCGATCAGATATTTTCCATTTGTCTTTTGGAGACCCACGATGATGTCGGTGATGATTTTCAGCGGGTCCTCGGTGCGCGGATTATCGCTGGAGAGAATCGTGAGGTCGCTCAAACGTCCCGTCACTTCGCCCATGACTGGACGTTTGGTGCGGTCTTTTCCGCCGCCACAGCCGAAGAGCGTGATGATGCGGCCTTTGGGATTCAGTTCGCGTGCGGTGCGAATAAGATTTTCGAGCGCGTCGTCGGTGTGCGCGTAGTCGACAACCACGAAGAACGGCTGGCCCAGATCAATGCGCTGGAAGCGCCCGGACACGCTTTCGAGGTTCTGAATCCCGGCTTCGATGATCTCATTGGAAAGTCCGAGAGCTTGCGCCGCTCCGATGGCTGCAAGAATGTTGTAGACATTAATGCGGCCTACGAGCGCGGACGCTACCTGCACTTTTCCGTTCGGTGTTTGCGCTGTGAAAGTGAGGCCGTTGAAGGTCAGTTGAAACTTTTTCGTGGTGATGTCCGCACCGGATTCGAGGCCGTAGGTCACAGTTTTCTCGGCCAAGTTGGTCAGCCGTTTGCCGTATTCGTCGTCCGCGCTGATCACTGCGGTTTCCGGCGCGCCGGCGCCCGTGCCTTCGAACAGTCGTTTTTTCGCGGCGAAATAGTCTTCGAAGGTTTTGTGATAATCCATGTGCTCGCGCGTCAGGTTTGTGAAAACGGCTGCGGCGAAGTGGCAGCCCCACAGGCGATCCATCACCAGCGAGTGAGAACTCGCTTCTAGAACGCCATAGCGCCCGCCGGCATCGCGAATCTCGGCAAGAAACCCTTGCAAGTCGACCGATTCTGGCGTGGTGTTAGGCGCGGGATATTCGCCGAGAGGAGTGTGATAGGCGATCGTCCCGAAAAGACCGGTCTTCGCACCGGAAGCTTTGATGATGGCATCGATCAGCGACGTGGTCGTGGTTTTCCCATTCGTTCCCGTGACCGCTGCGAGTTGCAAAGCTTTCGCCGGATGCCCGAAAAAGTTGGCAGCAGTCACAGCGAGCGCTTTGCGTGATTCGCGCACCTGGATCCAAACCACACTCGAGGGAATCGCCCCTGGCGCACTCTCTTCGCTTGCAATCGCCGCCGCGCCGCGCGAAACGGCATCGCGGATAAACGTGTTCCCATCAGTCTTTGCGCCGTGCAGCGCAAAAAAGAGCGCGCGCGGCTGCACCTTGCGCGAGTCACAAGCGACCTGGCGAATCTCCATTTCCTGCGCAGATGGGGGGATGTTCGCTTCTGTCCCCAGGAACAAATCGCCCAGTTTCAAACTTCGAGGGGAGACACGGGTTGGCCCTGAATCTTGCCGGCCTTCATCGGCGCGGTTCGTTTTGAAGTTGCTGGTGTCTTCTACGCTCAATCCAGTTCTCATCCTAATTCCTGATTCCCGGGCGCGTCTTCGATTTCTTCTCGAGCGGTGTCCCGAACTGCACGGTGATTTTCGCGCCGTGTCTGACTTTGGCTCCCGCCGCTGGCGATTGTTCGGTAGCGAGATTGCTGCCAACCAGAACAGGTTCCAGCCCCAGCCGCAAAACAATGTCCGCTACGTCGCGCATGGTCTTTCCGCTGAAATCAGGCACCTCAATGTCGCCGCCCTGGTCCACGGCAACCGTCAGGACCGGCTTCGTGGAAGCCGGCTTCTCCCGCCCAGCCACATTTGCCATTTGTGATGCTGTGGGAGGGGGGTCGGGCTGGCCAGAAAAATCCACGGCAGAGGAATCTTCAAGCGCGTTCCCGTCCTCGTTGGCTCGCTTCATGTAGGCGGTCTCGATGAGCTTCGGATTCAGCGGAACATCGCGTGAAACGTCGAGATACGCCAAAACCTGTTCGGCGATGCGTTTGAAAACCGGCGCAGCCACTTCTCCGCCTTCATGCAACCCGACCGGAGAGTCCAGCGACACCAGAATGGTCACGGCCGGGTTGTTGATCGGCGTAAACCCCGTGAAGGAGGCAACATATTGCGTTGGCGAATACCGCCCGGTCGTTGGATCGATCTTCTGCGCGGAGCCCGTTTTTCCCGCCGAGGTCCACCCATCGAGATGGGCCGGCGTACCTGTCCCATGCAACACGACACCTTCCATCAATTGGCGCAGCGTCGCCGCGGTCTCGGGGCGGACGACGCGCTTGGGTTCCGCCGTCGTGAGCGGTCCCTCTTCGGGCAACACTTTGTCGCCCCGCCTCAATTGAGAGACGACGTGCGGCCTGTAGAGCAATCCCCCGTTGGCAATAGCAGAAACCGCCGTAATCAACTGCAACGGCGTCACGCCAACTTCCTGCCCCATGGAGATCGAGCCGACAGAAATCGGCTTCCAGTCTTCCAGCCTCGCGACTCGGCCACGGCTTTCGTAGGGTAATTCCACTCCCGTAATCGCGCCGAAACCAAACGCACGAATGTAGTCGTAAAATCTTGGAGCACCCAGGCGCAGGGCAATCTTGATGGCGCCGACATCGCTGGATTTCGCGAGAATATCCGCAACGCTCAGCAGCCCAAACGGTTTGTGATCGCGGATGCGATGGCCGGAGATGTAGACAGCGCCGTTCTCGCAATCAAACACTTCGTCGGGCCGAGTAATCCCCTGATCGAATGCCGCGGCTAGCGTGATCAATTTGAATGTCGACCCCGGCTCGTAAATCGCGCTCACAGCGCGATTCATCCAGTTTTCCGAGGGAGCATCGCCGGCTTTGTTAGGATTGAATTTCGGCCAATTCGCCATCGCCAGAATTTCTCCCGTATTGGGATTCATGACGATCGCTGTGCCCGCAGCCGCATGGGTCTTGGCCATGGCCGCGCCGAGTTCCCGTTCAACGATATATTGAATCTTTTCATCCAGAGTCAGGACTACACTGGCGCCGCGTTCGCTCTGCGTTTCTCCGCCATCGAACCAGCGCTGCTTCGCGTCTGCCATCACGACGATGCGTTCGCTTTTGCCGCGAATCTGGCTGTCCAGTTCGCGCTCGATGCCCACAAGCCCTTTTTCATCGACGTCGACAAAGCCCAGCACGTGTGCCGCAAGATCGCGTTTGGGATAAAAGCGCTGATTTTCTTTCTGGAGGTAAATGCCCTTCAAGTTCAACTTACTGATGGCGTCCGCTTTTTCCGGAGGCAGTTTCCGCGCAATCCAGGCAAACGAACGCGAGGATTCGAACCGCGCTTCAATTTCCTCCTGCGGCTTGTTCACCACTCCCGAAAGCAATCGCGCCGCCAGATTTTCGTCAGCAATCTCGGAGGGCACCGCAAATGCGGAGTCCACCTGAATGCTCATCGCCAGCGGTTTTCCGTTCCGGTCGTAAATCGCGCCGCGCTCGGGAGTTATTTCGAAGGTGCGCTGCTGCTGCCGCAGAGCGCGCGAAAGATACTCGCTGTGACGATACAGCTGGAGGTAGCTCAGCCGCCCGAAAACCGCGCCCATCCACAAGAAGGCCACGCCAGCGATGATGAGCAAACGGACGTGGACGCGGTCTTGTTGCATGGCAAATTCAGGTCGGCAAACACTCCGTTTGAAAGTTCAAACTGACGAGCAATTTTTCGTTTTGGAAAGCAACGCCGGTCGGCGGTATCACGGCGCCCGGTTCGGCCGCACGTAGTGCACGGCGGCTTCTTCCGCGCCATCCGGCGCTTCGTAGTCTTGCACGTGCGTCGGCAAAGGCTCGGTTAGGCCAAGACGGCGGCGCGCGATCAGGTCGATGCGCATCGGATCGCGGAGCCCCGCAATTTCCAGTTTCAGCTCCGAATTTAATGCCGCGGCTTTCGTCTGCTGACCTTTCAGATCTTCGAGTTGGAAGCTCAAATCGATGCAGCGGAAATGCTGAAAAATGTACAGCATAAAGAACGCTGCCACGAGACTCCCCATCGCGACCGTGCGCCACAGATTCCGCATCTTTGCCGGCTCGATGCTGCGCACTAGACGCGAGTTGTCAATCCGCTTGACGGTGTGAAACTCCGCCGTTACCGCTCTCTTTCTCTTGCCCTTCATAACTACACTCTTTCTGCGCACCGCAGTTTCGCGCTTCGCGAACGCGGATTGGCCGCCTTCTCTTCTTCGGTCGGCTGGATCACGTGCCGGGTGAGCACTCGGAGCGTCTTCTGGCGCTCTTCCTCTTGAAACGCGTGCTTCACGATGCGGTCTTCGCGCGAGTGGTAGCTAAGCACCACCAGGCGGCCGCCGGAATTTAATGCAGCAGGGGTCCGTGAAAGAAACTGCCCGAGTTCCTCCATCTCTCGATTCACCGCGATCCGCAGCGCCAGAAACGTTTTTGTTGCGGGATGC
>DATMKS010000046.1:0-30985 GCA_035571045.1 Verrucomicrobiia bacterium | reverse complement strand
CTGGCCCTGATGGTTCTCAAGACTCTCGATGTCCTTGGACCGCTCCACGGCTACGGCATCGCTCGCCGCATCGAGCAAATCAGCGGCGATCTCCTCGCCGTGAATCAAGGCACTCTCTATCCCGTCCTTCTGAAACTCGAGCAAGAAGGCGCCATCGACTCCGAATGGGGCGCTTCGGAAAATAATCGCCGCGCCCGCTTCTATCAATTGACCAAGGACGGGCGAAAGCAGTTGCAGGCCGAAACCCAGGATTGGCAACAAACGGCAGCGATCATTGGGCGGTTCTTCGAGGTGAAACCGGAGGATTTGTCATGAAATCCCTGAAGCGATTTTTCACTCGGCTATTCAACTCGGCGGCTAGGCGCGCCCAGGAAGAACGCTTGCGAGAAGAGATTGCGGAACACATCGCTCTGCAAACCGCCGAAAATCTTCGCGCCGGTTTGTCACCGATCGAGGCCCGCCGCCAAGCCATGCTGAAGTTTGGCGGCGTCGAGGGTATGAAACAAGACTACCGCGCCGAGCGCGGTCTTCCGTGGATCGAAAATTTGTTGCTGGATTTGCGTTTTGCTCTCCGCATGTTGTGCAAATCCCCCGGCTTTACCGCCGTCGCCGTTGTGACCCTGGCCGTCACCATTGGCGCAAACTCCGTTGTCTTCGGCGTATTGAATGCCCTTATCCTGCGCCCATTGAATGTTCCTAATGCACACAGCCTCTACGCCATCGAACGCGGCCCCGATATGGCCGTGAATCACTCCTATCCCGACTATCGCGATCTGCGAGATCGTAACCGCAGCTTTGAAAATCTCGCGGCGTATAACGTTACCGGGGTCGGGCTCGATACTGGCCACAACCCGTCCTCCGCCTGGATTCTCGAAACCACCGGGAATTATTTCGACGCGCTCGGCATTGAGCCATATCTCGGCCGCTTCTTTCACGCTTCTGATGAGCACGGCCCCAACAGCGCCCCGTATATCGTCCTCACCTACGCATATTGGCACGCCCATTTTCAGGATGATCGCGGCGTAGTGGGGCGCGTGGTTCAGCTCAACAAACATCCTTTTACTATCCTCGGAGTAGCCCCACCTGAGTTCCGCGGGACGTTGCTGATCGTCTTTCCCGATTTCTGGGTGCCGCTCGTGAACCAGGAACAGGTCGAGGGCGAGGATGTCCTGGAGGCGCGCGGGAACCGCGGCCTTCTGATGGTGCTCGGCCATCTCAAGGCCGGTGTCACTCCCGCCCAGGCCGTCGCCGATCTCAACTCCGTTGGCTCCTATCTCGAAAAGACCTATCCGAAAGACGATGGCCACATGACCTTTACTTTGGCGCGTCCTGGTCTTGCCGGCGACTGGCTTGGCACTCCCATGCGTGCCTTCCTCACTGGATTGATGTTACTGGCGGGATTAATTCTGCTGGCCGCCTGCGCTAACCTGGGCAGCCTGTTTGCCGCGCGTGCCGCCGACCGTTCCCGGGAAGTTGCCGTACGCCTTGCACTCGGCTCCGGCCCAATGCGCATTCTTCGCCAACTCTTCACCGAAGCCGTCCTCGTTTCTCTTATAGGAGGCGCCGTCGGTCTATGGGGCAGCGTTCAGTTGTTGCACGGGCTGAGCGTATGGCAGCCGCTACCCACCGCTCCTCTGCAAGTCCCTGTAACTCCGGACGCAAACGTCTATGCAGTAGCTTTGCTCTTGAGCTTAGCGAGTGGATTCCTTTTCGGCGCGGTCCCCGTAAGGCAGGTGCTTCACACGGACCCCTATCAGGTCATCAAGTCCGGATCAACCAGCAAGATGGGCCGTCGCATCTCCATCCGAGATCTTTTGCTCGTCGTGCAAATTGCTATCTGCGCCGTGCTGGTCACTTCTTCGCTCGTCGCCGTGCGCGGTCTCGTGCGCTCGCTTCATAGCACGTTCGGCTTCGAGCCGCGCAATGCCATGCTGGTAGAGACAGCTCTGAGCATGGCCGGTTACAGCGCCGACACTGTGCCCGCCATGCAAAAACGCATGATCGAGGCGCTGGAAGCCATTCCCGGCGTAAAGTCCGTAGGCTTGGTCGATCGCCTCCCGCTCTATTACGGCGCGAACAGCACGCACGTCTTCACCGACAAGACAGCCGATCTCCTGCCAGCGAATGCCGCTGCCCAACCCGTTATCTACAACATCTCTCCCGAATATTTCGATGCGGCCCAGACAACCTTGTTGGGGGGCAGGACCTTCACTTGGCATGACGACAGAAACGCGCCACCCGTAGCCGTAGTCAACCGCGAATTTGCCGGCAAAATCTTTGGCTCTGCAACCAACGCGATCGGCGGTTATTTCAAGCGCCACGACGGAACCCGCATCCAAGTAGTAGGCATTGTCGAAGACGGCAAATATGGCAGCCTCGCCGAAGACTCGCAGCCGGCGATGTTTCTTCCCATCCTACAATCGCCTTCGAATCAGATGTGCCTGGTAGTGCGTTCCAGCGGCGATTCCCAGCAACTTGCGAAAGCCATCAAAAGCACTGTACAGGACCTCGACGCTGGGCTGCCCTTCAACCTCGTTTCGTGGAACAAGGAACTCGAGAGCGCCCTCTTTCCTTCGCGTATGGCCACGTTATCTCTAGGTGTTCTTGGCGCGATGGGTGCTCTTCTCTCCATGACCGGCATTTTCGGAATGGCCGCCTATTCCGTTAGCAAGCGCAAGAGGGAGCTGGGCATTCGCATGGCCCTCGGCGCCCAGCCCAAAGAGGTTTTGCGAGCCGCCTTGGGCCGCGCAGTCAAACTGCTGACGTTTGGCTCAGCTGCAGGATTACTTCTGGGGATTCTAGCGAGCCGGGTGCTCGCTTCCATCGTGTATCAGGCCACTCCCCGCGATCCGCTGGTATTAGCCGGTGTTGTTCTAGCTATGTCGCTGCTGGGTCTGCTCGCTACGTGGATTCCGGCGCAACGCGCCCTCTCGATCGATCCAATGATCCTGCTCCGCGAGGAATAAATAGTATTTAAGTCTTTTGCTGTTCGATCTCTGGTTGCGGCCAAGCTAGCAGCGACAAATCAATCACCCCTTGCAACTCCTCGCGCGAAGCCCCTCCCGCTGACTGCACCGACATGCCATGCATCACCGCCACAACGTACCTCGCTAAATCCCCAGGAACAGCCCCAACTGGCAAATCCCCCTCAACCTTCGCGCGTTCGAATCTCTCCCGCAGTGCCGCTTCTCCCGTCGCCCGCCGCGCAATCAGCTCTTTCCGTATCGGATCCGCCTCGTCCCCGCAAGCCAGCGCTCCCTGCACCATCAAGCATCCCTTAGGATTCTCTGGACTCGAAAGCATATCCGCCGCCCCCAGTAGCAACCGCTCCGTCACTGCCCGCGCCGTCGGCTCCTTCAGCGCTTCGGCCGTATAGCCCGTCATCTGCGCGTTATACCGGTCCAGCGCCTTCCGAAACAAAGCCTCCTTATTCCCAAACGTCGCATAGATGCTCGGCCTGTTTATCCCCATCGCTGCGGTCAAATCCGATAACGCCGTCCCTTCGTACCCCTTCTTCCAAAACACGCGGAGCGCGGCCTCGAGCGCTTCATCCGGGTCAAACGCCCTCGGCCGCCCCAGACGCGTTCCGCTCCGCCTAGCCGGTAACCGGCGGGAAACGCGCGGGTTACGCCGCGTTCTCTTTTTTGTATCCTTTTTCATAATTCAGCATCTTATCACACTGTTTCGTATCGAGCGGTAAGAAACTCATTGACACTGCCGCCGGAACAAGATATTTGCGTACCCAACGGTACATAAATAGAAAGCACAGGAGATCAAGCAAATGCCCAAACTAAAAGATCAAGTAGCCGTCGTAACCGGCGCCTCCAAAGGCATCGGCGCTGGCATCGCCAAGGCCCTCGCCGCCGAGGGCGCTTCCGTAGTCGTAAACTATTCCTCCAGCAAGTCGGGAGCGGACAAAGTCGTCGCCGAAATCACCAGCAAGGGCGGCAAAGCCATCGCCGTACAGGGCGACGTCTCCAAGCAAGCCGACGTCACCCGCCTCTTCGCTGAAACGAAAAAAACCTATGGCCACGTCGACATCCTCGTCAACAACGCCGGCGTCTACGCCTTTAGCCCGCTCGAGAGCGTCACCGAAGAATCCTTCCACACACATTTCAATCTCAACGTCCTCGGCCTGCTACTCGCTACCAAGGAAGCGCTCAAGCTCTTCACGGATAAGGGCGGCAGCGTCATCAATGTCGGCTCCGCGATCAGCAGGCTGACTCCTCCCAACACCTCCGTCTACACCGGAACCAAGGGCGCCGTCGACGTCATCACCCGCTCGCTTGCCAAGGAACTCGGCCCGCGCAAGATCCGCGTCAATTCCATCAACCCCGGGATGATCGAGACCGAAGGCGTCCACACCGCAGGCTTCGCTGAAGGTGATTTCCGCAAATTTGTTGAGTCGCAAGCCCCGCTGGGCCGCATCGGCCAAACCGACGACATCTCCCCCACTGCCGTCTATCTCGCTTCTTCCGACTCCAAATACATGACCGGCGAAATTCTCCCCGTCTCCGGCGGTCTCTAATCCGTATGCATTTGCGCGGCGCCAAACCCCGTCCGCGCATGGCCCAAGGCTTGTAGGGGAGCAGCGTGTTGCTCCCCTATTCACCAACATGTAAAAAACCGCTAGAATTCGCCCACGTGAAGGAGCACTCAAAATGAGCAAGCACGAAGGAAAAATAGCAGTCATCACCGGCGGCAACAGCGGCATCGGCCTGGCCACCGCGCAGCGCCTCGTCAACGAAGGCGCCTACGTCTTCATCACCGGCCGCCGTCAACCCGAACTAGACGCCGCCGTAAAACTAATCGGCAAAAACGTCACCGCTGTTCAAGGCGATGTCTCGAATCTCGCCGACCTCGATCGTCTCTATGCCACCGTCAAGCAGCAAAAAGGCCGCATCGACATTCTCTTTGCCAATGCTGGCCTCGGTGAATTCGCGCTACTCGGCTCCATCTCCGAAGCCCACTACGACAAGACTTTCAACATTAACGTGAAAGGCGTCCTCTTCACCGTCCAAAAGGCTCTTCCCCTTCTCGTTGACGGCGGCGCCATCGTTCTCAACGCCTCGATTGTCTCCTCGAAGGGCATGCCGGCCTTCAGCGTCTATAGCGCCACCAAGGCCGCCTTGCGCTCCTTCGCGCGCACTTGGACAGTCGATCTCAAAGACCGGAAAATCCGCGTCAATGCCGTAAGTCCCGGCCCGATTGAAACTCCCGGTGTCGATGGCTTGGCAAAGAACCCGGGCGACCTTGCCCAGATCAAAGCCAATCTCGCCAACGCCGTCCCCATGGGCCGTATGGGCACCTCCGACGAAATCGCCAAAGCCGTCTCGTTCCTCGCCTCCGACGACGCCAGTTTCATAACCGGCATCGAGCTCTTCGTCGATGGCGGCATGGCCCAGATCTAATCGCCCGCTCGCGCTGGCCGCGCCTCTCCCAGTTAAAGGAGAATCAGATGCAGCCGACGAGGGCGAAAAAGTTCGCCACCCCACTCTCGCGCCATCGCCATTTCAGGAACCCGGCCCTTCATGTCTCCGCTTTGCGCCATCCGCGCTCAGCCGAAAGAAATTCTATGTACCTTCGACATCAATACATGTGCAACAAATGTTACTAGCCCGGAACCCACCAAAAAATTCGATACTTTCTATCGAAAAGCGCCCTCTTGACAGCGGCACACTATGCGGCTAGCCTCTCTCCATTCGGACAGCAACATATGTTGCGAAAGCCGCCGAGTGGTCGCTCGCGGCGTCAGTCGGGGAACATGTTCTTGGGCACGAATCGAGTGGAGGACTGCCACATGGCCGCAATCGAACAACTCATCTCTTCTGTCGAAATCCAGGGGAAGCGCGCTTCTCGCCGCTGCAAGCTCTTCCTCTGTGCAACGCTTGTTGCACTTTTGGTAGGTGCGATGCCCGCGACATCCGCCGCGCAAACCGCCGGCACTGGCGCCCTTTCCGGCATTGTGACCGACGCCTCCGGATCCAGCATCTCCGGCGCGCAAGTGAAGGTCACCAGTGAAAGTTCCGGCGAAGTGCGAACGGCGTCCACCAACAACATCGGAGCCTTCAGTGTTCCCTTGCTTTTGCCAGGTGCCTACCGCGTCGACGTCACCAAGGACGGCTTCCGAACGGCGACAGTTCCGCACGCACAAATCATCGTCACGGAAACCAACGCGCTCAACATCCGCCTCGAAGTTGGCCAGGTCTCCGAGAAGGTTGTCGTCGAAGCGCAGGTCACCCAGCTCCAAACCGAATCGAGCACTCTCGGCCGCGTGACCACCGGCGAGCAGGTGCAGGCTCTGCCCCTCGCCATGCGCAATTTCACACAGATCATCGCTCTCAACCCGGGTGTCTCGGCGGAAATCGCTAACGCTGGTGAATTGGGACGGGGCGGCGGCGGAAACAACCAGGATCCCACCGTCTCCAGCGGAAACTGGGCCTCCGACAACAATTTCCAAATGAACGGCGTCGGTGTCAACGACATCCAGCAAAGCGGATACTTCAGCGCTGGCGTCGCCATCCCCAATCCCGACACCATCCAGGAGTTCAAAGTCCAAACCGGCCAGTACGATGCATCCTACGGCCGCAATGCCGGTGCCAACGTCGACGTCATCACCAAAGGTGGCACCAACGATTTCCATGGCGCCGCTTGGGAGTTCTTCCGCAATGACGATTTGAACGCGAATACATTCTTTCTTAACGCCGTTGGCGCTCCCCGGGCCGAACTGAAACAGAACCAATTCGGCGGCGACTTCGGTGGCCCGATAAAGAGGGATAAGTTGCAATTCTTTACCTCCTATCAAGGCACGCGCCAACGCAACGGCCTTGACGTCAACTGTTCATCCGTTATTAAGGAAGCGCCCCTGACCAACGACCGCTCAGCCGTCGCGCTTGGCGCTCTTTTTGCCGCCTACGGGCCCGGCACTGCTAATCCCACCGCTGTTACGGCTGTCGGTGGTGTTCAGGTAGCGGCGGACGGCTCCAACATTAATCCAGTCGCGCTCGCTCTTCTTAATACGAAGCTTCCCAACGGGAATTACTTGATTCCCACCCCGCAAACGATTAACACAAGCACCAGTGTTCCTTTCGACTCGCAAGGAACGGTTGCCTTCAGCCAAGCTTGTCCGTTCACCGAAGATCAGTTCATGACGAATGGTGACTGGGAAATTTCTCCCAGAAGCAAGCTGATGGCCCGCTTTTTCTTCGCGAATAGCGCTATCACCTACACCTTGCCCGAAACCAACCTTACCGCCGGTGGCTCACCCCCAGGCGCTCCTGTCAATCTCACCCAGGATTTCCGCAATTTCTCACTGACGCACACTTACATCTTCACGCCCACTCTTTTGAACGAAGCCGAAGTCGCTTATCACAGAATCTTTGCCACTTTCGCCCAGGCGATACCAGGTTTTACCTGGTCTGGCGTCGGTGCAACAGTTATCCCAGAGGACAACGACATTCCGGCCATCGCCATCGATGCTGCTGGCCCGACGGGATTGTCCCTCGGCGGAAATGGTCAAAACGTCCAAATTGCCGAAAATACCTTCACTTTCCAGGATTCCGTTTCATGGACAAAAGGCAAGCACACCTTCCGTTTTGGAGCGGGTGTTCAACGGGAACAAAACAACCAGGTCGGCTTTCACTATCTCTCGGGCGAACTGTTCCTGACTTGGGCGGATTTCATGCTCGGCCTCCCGGCAGGTCCTGTAGCCGGCGGTGGGAACGGCTCTCCCTTGGGCATCAGCAACCTTTACGGTTCTCTCGATCTGCTCGGCCTGTTTGACCGTGCCTATCGCGATTGGGAAGTCTGGAACTATGTTCAGGACGACTTCAAGGTGACTAAGCACCTCACTGTTAATCTTGGCCTGCGTTACGATCGCATCGGCGATTTTGGCGATGCACAAGGCCGAAATGCCGGCTTTGACCCCTCTCTCGCGGACACGAATCCTCCGGTGGGGGGCACTCTGGCTGGCACGACCCTGCCCAATAATTACGCTGGCACGGTACCTGCGGGTGTTATCAAGCTAGGGAACGACTTCGGTCTCAACGGAATCGGCCAGAATACCTGGAACCCTCGCATTGGCTTTGCCTACCAATTACCTTGGGACCGCGTGGTCATCCGCGGCGGCTACGGCGTTTATCATTCTCGTTCCACGGGCCAGCCCTTTCTCCAGTTGATCTCCGCTCCTCCTTACGGCCAAATCCGCGAATTCCTACCCAATGCCACTTTCTCCGAGCAGCAACCACTGCCTCTGAGTAACCCTACATTCCCGACTTTCGTTCCGTACTCACCCAGCACTACCAACTCCGTCACTTTTTTTGAGCCAAACTATCGCCCGCCGATGGTACAGGAGTACAGCTTGGGCACCCAGACACAGCTCACTCCCAGTCTGGTTCTAGAAATCGGTTATTCTGGCGCCCGTGGCCTTCATATCATCGACGAACGGTCCGTCAACCAGGCTGCCCTTGCCAGCCCCACCGATCCCATCAACGGCCAGACCACCAACACTTACGCTAACATCCAGCAACGCGTCCCCTACATCGGTTTTTCTAGTTCTCTCATGGAACAGATCGGTTCCGACGCAGCGTCCTGGTACAACGCACTCCTAGTCAGCCTCAACAAGCGTTTTAGTCACGGACTTCAATTTCAGGTCTCCTACACTTGGGCTAAGGATCTCTCCACGACATATGCCAGCACTACAGGGGCTAACGGTGGCTCGGCCGTTGGAAATCAGGACAACCTTGGCGTTGATTACGGGCCCGACAACTTCGTCCGTCCACAAAGAATCGTTGTCAACTACACCTATGAATTGCCCAAGCCCCATTGGAGCAATGCCTTTTCTCAGACGGCCCTGGGCGGTTGGTCGGTTCAGGGCGTCACAGTGTTTCAATCGGGCCACTACCTGACCGTTCTCGACACCAACCCGACAAACGCTTACGGCATTCCCTCAGACCGAGCTTCGCTCTCGGGAGCTTGCACTCCCGGCCAGTACGTAACGGCTGGCTCCATCACTTCCAAGCTGAGCGACTACATTAACAAGAATTGCTTCATGACTCCGGCTGTGATCGGCAGCGATGGAGTCGCGACCGGATTCGGTAACTCCGGCGTCGGAATTCTCCGCGGCCCTAGCGAACTGAACTTCGACTTCTCGCTGTTTAAACACTTCCCCCTGCACAAGATTAAGGACAGCGCTGACCTCGAGTTCCGTTCCGAGTTCTTCAACATCTTTAACCATCCGCTGTTTCAGGATCCCGACACAAATTTCAGCGATCCGTCCTTCGGCCAAATCACAAACACTTATGGCAACCCGCGCATCATTCAACTCGCTCTGAAACTGAGCTTCTAATCGGAGGCAACCTAGACATCGATAGGGATTTGGAAAGGCTAAATGCAAATGTTTGGACTCGGGCCGCCGCCCTCTGTGGCATGAGTTTCCGAACAGCCCAAAAACTGATACCTTGCCTCCTGCACGTTGAGGAACGCAAACTGCCTCAAGCGCAGCGTTAGAAAGCTAAGAGCAACACGCAGGCGCGAGGGCAGGATCAGGAGCGAGGGCGATGAAGCATACGGCAGCTGTAATCGGTGTGGGATTTGTGGGCAGGGCGCACGTGGATGCTCTGCGCAGGCTGGGAATTCCGATTCGCGGCATTCTCGGAAGCTCCAAAGAGCGCGGCGCCGAATCCAGCAAGGCTCTCGGCCTTGAGCACGCCTACGCCTCGCTCGACGAACTCGCGGCGGATCCCAAAGTCACCGCTGTTCACATTTGCACACCGAACTATGTCCATTTCGAACAGGCCGGCAAATTGCTCCGCGCCGGCAAGCACGTTCTCTGTGAAAAACCGCTCGCCATGGATTCCCGCGAGTCCGCCATGCTCGTGCAAATCGCCCGCGAAGCAAATCGCGTTGGTGGCGTCGCTTACAATCTTCGCTACTACCCGCTCTGCCAGGAAGCGCGCTCCCTGATCCAGAAAGGCGAGATCGGCACGCCGCACACCGCGCACGGCAGCTTCTTGCAGGACTGGCTTCTGCATCCCACGGATTGGAACTGGCGCCTCGAACAAAATCTAGGTGGCGAGCTCCGCGCCGTCTCCGATATCGGCACGCACGCCATGGATTTGTTGATGTTCTTGACCGGCAAAAAAATCACCGAGGTCTGCGCCGACCTCGCTACGGTTATTCCAGTTCGCCGCAAGCCGCGCGGACGCGTCGAAACCTTCAAGAAAGCCGACGCTTCCGCCTACGACGAAATGCCTATGACCACAGACGATTACGCCACCATGCTGCTTCATTTCCAGGATGGTTTGCGTGGTGTCGTCACTGTTTCGCAGGTCAGCGCCGGCCACAAGGCCAAACTGGGCTTCGGCATCGACGGTTCGAAAGCATCCTTGTGGTGGAACGCGGAAAACCCGAATGAAATGTGGATTGGCCGCCGCGATTCCGCGAATGGTTCAATGATCAAGGATCCTGCGCTGATGACCGCCGAAGCGCGACCCTATGCCGTCTATCCCGGCGGCCACACCGAAGGCTATCCCGACACGTTTATGCAGCTCTTCCGCGATTTCTACGAATACATTGCGGCCGGGGACTGGAAAGCGCCCCGAACATTTCCCACTTTTGAAACCGGCCACGACGAAATGTTGCTTTGCGACGCCGTTCTGAAAAGCTCGCAAACCAGAGCCTGGGAACCTGTCGAATGGGACTAAGGCAGCCCTGGTGTCTCATCAGCTGAGATTCCGCCGCGCGACGCGCCGTTACTTTTGCTGCGGTGGATAACGGTAACTCAAGCTCGGCGGCAGGCGGTCGGAACGCTGCCGCGTGTTGTATTCGAGCTGATAGCCGAGATGCTGCGCATCGTCCGGATATTCCTTGCCTGCGGGATACGGATAAGGCAGCAACGTGTGGCGCGGAAGTGGCTCGACGCTGAACGCGTACGCAGCGTAGAAATCCAGATCTTTCTCGAACCCGTTCGCGTAAAAGAAATAGTCGCGCACCCACCCGCCGGGAAGTACGGGCAAACTGCGGGGATCGAAGTCGAGCTTAATGCCTTCGCCCGAACCGAACACCACAAAGCGATCGTCAGCGGCGCTGAGTAAATCGAGCACATCACCGTAGCGCGTGTAGTTTCCTTCGGCGTGTGCGTACGGGCCGGTCATGCTGCGATTCGTGAAGGAATACGTTGTATCGCTTGCCGGAGTTAGCCGAATCTCGCGCGGGTAGCCGAGAAATTCCAGCGACGCGCGTGCGAGCGGAACTTCGGCGGTGCGAATTTCCCGCACTTCCGCTGTTTGATCGATGCGAATCGCGTCCCAATAAATCTTTAGGTTGCTGACGATGCGAATGCGCCGCGTGCCTCGAGGCAGTTTGCCGGTCAGGTCCGTGATCATCGTCCGTTCGAGACCTGCGGGGAAGCCCATGTCTTCGACGACGCGCGTCCACTTGTTATTTGCGTCGAGCGCTTCCACATACGGCGCGATGACTTTCACTCCTGCTTGATCGGCGGCGTACATCGAAGTTGCCGTGAAATAGTCGGTGTAACCATCGATGATCAGGCGCAGCGGTTTCGCTTCGTCCCATTTGCCGAGGTCGAGCTCGACCCAGTGGAGCTTCGCGAAACCGGCGAACGGCAAGCCTTCAAAATCGGTCACATATTTTCGATCACGCTGCGAGATCAAAGAGAGAACGTCTTTTCCGTGCTCATCCCACGCTCCGACCGGCGAATGGGCATCTTGCGCTGCGATGACGCGAAACTCGGGGAACGGCGGATTCGAAACAAACCGTTCGTTCGGGAAAACTTCGTACGCCGCGGGATGATCGATCGCGAGAAGCCTGAGCTGGTCGAGGTAAACGGTCTCTTCCATCGGCTCCATGAAACGGAAACTGAGCATCCCGTGTAGCGGACGAACGCTGTCAGCGCCAACTTTCAGATATTCGTCGGGATCGGGAACGTCGCGTTCGGCCACGCCGCGCTCGCCGGGGCCAACCCAGTGGCCGACAACTCCGGGACCGATCATATCGGCGATAAATTCATATTCCTTGCCGTTCCACGAAAATAGAACGGGGCAGGAGCTGCCGCGGCGATCGAGTTCGGCGATCGATTGCATTTTCTTCGCGGCGAGATTTATTTCGTCCTGCGGAACGCCCGTGGGCCAAAGTAGTCGAACGACTTCGGCGTTTTTCTCTTCGCCGAGGCCGGCAAGAATACTCGGCGCATTTTGACCCAGGTAGCCGCTCGCGCCCTGTACTTCCCACTTTTGATAGAGCGCGCCCGCATAGATTTCTACTTTTGTGCCGATGCCGTTTTTATTGTCGGCAAGAGGTTTGAGATCGATGCTCATCCAGTTGTGTTGATTGCCGCCTTCGTTGCGCAAAACGACGGGCGGACCCGAGAGTTGCGTGACGACGAGATCGGCGTCGCCGTTACCCGAGAAATCAGCGACGGCTAGCGCGCGGGGCTGTGAAAATTTGACGGCGTCGAGATGAACTTCCTTTGTCACGTCGGCCCAGCCTTTTGCGCCTAGATTGCGGAGGAGGCGTATTTCGCCGCCCGTGCTGGATTCCCCGGTGGCGACAAGATCGAGCCAGCCGTCATTGTCGTAATCAATCGCCGAAATTCCCCATCCCGCGTGCCAACCGAAATCTGGCAGCGGAACGCGCTCGAGATGCTTGCCGTCCACGTTGCGCCATAGACTGATGCCCGGTACGCCTGCGTGAGTGAAAGCGAGATCCATCCAGCCGTCTTTGTTGAAGTCGAAGGCAACGACGCCGACAGCGGGCGGAAGATTTTCCTTTTTGAAGTCGATGGCGGGAAGTGGAGTGAATTTTCCTTCGCGGGGATTCAGATAGATGGATGCGCCGTCCCCGCCCCCGGCAAAAACGAAATCGATGGCGCGGTCGTTGTTGAAATCAGTAGTGACGAGGCCCGCGCCAGTGGCGTCGAAGCCGAGACCGCTTTCGGCGGATACGTCGGTAAAAGTGCTGTTGCCGTTATTCCGCCAGAGAACGTTGTGTGCGGCTGATTCATGCGTGGCGGCCGCCGTGGGTTGCATGGTGACGTAGAGATCGAGATCGCCGTCGTGATCATAGTCCACCCACGTCAGGCCGACGCAGCCAGGTTCGCGGCGAATGCCGACTTTTTCAGTGACGTCTTCGAATTTTCCATCGCCATGGTTATGGAAAATCCGGATTCCATCCGTGAAGCAGACGGCGAGATCGGTGTGGCCGTCGTTGTCAAAATCTCCGGCAGCGCACCCGAAGCCAGCCACGTTGAGGTAGAGGCCTGATTCCTGGGTGACGTCGGAGAATTTACCACCTCCGAGATTGCGAAGCAGGCGGCTGCCGTTGGCTTTGTCTGCGGCGACGAGAAAAAGATCCGGTTTGCCGTCGCCGTCGTAATCGAAAACGCACGCGCCGACACTTGGACCAGGCGGAGAGTAATTTGCAGCGTGGCTTTGCACGATGGATGTGGAAGACAGCTGCGTGTAGTGAACGGAAATGGCGGGCGGCGCGTTTTGAACGGAGCTGCGCGGGAGTTCAGCGAGCGAAAAGCGTCCCTGATCGCCGTAGCCTGCGCCGAAAGGAGTGGCGACGTGGTCCGCGGTCATTTTCTGGAATTTGGCGAGATGCTCTTTGGCCGCTTCGACATTGCCGCTGCGCTGGTAAGCGCGGGCGATGCCAAATTCGGCAGAGGCGTGAAACGGAAAGATTGCGAGAGCTTTTTGAAAAGCGGCGATGGCGAGGTCGTAATGTTGAAGCTGCGAATTTAGATAGCCGACGAAATACCAGGGATCGGCTTCGTCGGCAATTTGCGTGACGTGAGTGAAGGCGGCGACGCCTTTTTCCGCGTCACCCAGATCCTTGTACACGAGCCCGAGGTTGTACCACGCGTATGGATCCTGCGGTAGTTTTTCAGCGCCCGCGGCCAATGCGGTGCGAGCCGGTTCGAGCTTTTGCTGGGCGAGCAGGGAGATGCCGAGGTTGACGCGGGCGACTTCAAAGGTCGGGTCGGCGGCGAGCGATTGTTCAAAGAGTTTCTGGGCGTCGGCAGGGCGCTGCTGGTTCATGTAAGCGACGCCTAGCGTGTTGAGGCGATAGGCTTCCGCCGGGTCCACATGGGAAGCGGGCTTTTGCGCGGCTGGCGAAGATCCGGTCCGTGCTTCGCGGGAGTGAAGAAATATGGCGGCGAAAAGTGAGAAGAGACAAACTACGAGTACGATACCAGAACGCCGAAGGAGAGCTTGCATTAGGGCATTTGTCCTTACACGCGAAGCGCGGCAACGGTGGCGAGCCGCAACGCGGAGCACTAAAGATTCTGTGTGCAGCGGGGGATAGCGTCAATGGTTTTTATAGTGGATTTCCTGATGCGCGCCGATTTATTTTCTTTCGCGCACAAGAACCTCGATAACGCGAGGATTCGGTATCGGGTTTGAGGCGCACAACCATACGAGCAACAGTGAGCTTAGAGGCGCGTTAACTAGCTGCCAAAGCGCGCTAGGGCAGAGAGACTAGGGGAAGATCTATAAAGCTTGCGTCGGCGCCGCTGTGGTAGATGCGTTGGGTGGCTTTGCGGTAGTCGGCTGGCTTGGCCCAGAAAATGTTGGGGATGAAGGTTTGGGGGTTGCGATCATAGAGCGGGAACCAACTGGATTGGATTTGGACCATGATGCGGTGGCCGGGCAGGAAGACGTGGTTAACGTTGGGAAGATTGAAGCGATAAAGGAGAGGTTTGTCGGAAGCGATTGGCTTGGATGTTTCGAGGCTTTCACGGTAGCGGCCGCGGAAAATGTCAGCGGAGATCATGAGTTCGTAGCCGCCGAGGTTGGGTTGGCTGGCAACTTCGTCGGGGTAGACGTCGATGAGTTTGACGACCCAATCGGAATCGGTGCCGCTGGTGGAAGCGATGAGGTTGGCGATGGGCTGGCCGCTGATTTTCACCGGAGCGGTGAGGACCTCAGAGGTAAAAGTTAGGACGTCGGGGCGGCCTGAGGACTCGCGTTGATCGTCGACCAACCACTGCGCCCAGGTTAGATCGGGAGTATATCCGATGGGCTGGCTGGGGCGCGCGCGGAAAGGGACTGGCTTGGCTGGATCGGAGATGTATTCGTCGAAAGGAGCGTCGGATGCGGAGGTCGGCGCGGTCACACTGAGTTTTGACCCCGCGCTTAGATAGAGCGGCGTGGACTTCGACGTGCAGCCGCTCGAACAGCTTGCGGGCCACGAGGGGAGACGCCGCCAAGCATTTGTGCCAGTCTCAAAGGCGGAGACGGGGGCGATGTCGGCTTTGGGCGCGCCGTCTTTTAGATATTGAGCGAGGAAAGGGCCGAGGATGTGCTGGCGGAAGTAGGTGCCCGTGTCGCTGCCGAATTTAATGGCGCCGAGAGAATAGGCGTCTTCAATTTCCTGGCCGTGATGCCACGGGCCCATGACTAGAAAAACCTTATCGTTGCTCGTGTCTTTGGGCTTGAGGGCTTTGTAAACTGCGATGGCGCCGTAAATGTCTTCTTGATCCCAGAGGCTGTGAACGAGCATCACGGGAACCTTTAGCGGCTGCGCGGCGAGGATTTTGTCCATGGCTTGCTCCTGCCAGAAGGAATCGTAGCTGGGATGCTCGAGAATTTTGCGCCAGAAGCCCATTTGTTCTAGGCCGTGACGTCGGCCGAGTTCTCCGGCTGAGCCTGCCTGCATGTAAAGGTCGTAATCGTCGAAATGGTCGGTCCACCAATGGGCGCTGTTGTCTCGCGTGCCGTCTTGTTCATAGATGTACGGCATGTTCTGTTCGCGGAAGGCGCCATTGTGGAACCAGTCGTCGCCCATCCATCCGTCGACCATGGGATTCATGGGGACGGAAACCTTCAGCGCTGGATGGGGATTGACGAGAGCCATCAGCGGCGTGAAGCCGTCGTAGGAAATGCCGAGGATGCCGACTTTGCCGTTGGACTCGGAAAGATTTTTGACGAGCCAGTCGATGGTGTCGTAAGTGTCAGTGGAGTGATCAACGTTTGTGGGATTGAGCGGTCCACGGAGCGGGCGGTTCATCACGTAGTCGCCTTCGGAGCCATACTTGCCGCGGACGTCCTGGACGACGCGGATGTAGCCGCCTTCAACGATGACGTCGGTGGCGTTATCGTAGCCCTCGAGGATGGGGCCGAGGTGCGAGCTGTTGGCGTGCGAAGTGAGATCGCTGGCGTTGTAGGGCGTGCGCGTTAGGAGGATGGGCGCGTTCTTGGCCCCTTTGGGAATGAGGATGACCGTGTGGAGTTTTACGCCGTCGCGCATCGAGATCATCACGTCGCGACGCGTGTAGTCGAAAGTGTCAGTGACGGGCTTTACCTGTGCAGGGGATTCGCTGGGTAGAGTGGTCGTGGATTGCGCGAAGGTAAAGGAAGAGAAGGAAAGGAAGCACACCGATGCAGCGAGCAAAGAAAGTCTGCGTGTGTGGTAATTTGAAAGCGTCATGAAGAATTCCCCCGTTTGACAGGAAGGTACGTTTGCTTTTTTGTGAGTGCGCAAAAGATTGCCAAGTTTTCTTGAAGCGACGGAATTATACCGAGGCGAGGAAGAGCATGCCAGCGGTCTAGCTGGCGGTCTGGGCCGCGGCATTCTAGACCGACAGAGGAGGTCTGGTTTACGTCTAGGGCTGATCGAAACGGCCTTGGCTTCAAGCCCTTCATTCTCAACGCCTGCCGACATTCTACACCTGTGAAAGGAAAGAGCGTAGAATGAGGATAGGTCAGACGTGAACCCTCCAATGCAAGCAGGTGCTCCTAGCAAGATCGTGAATTATCATTTTGGACGAATGCTTCGACTGGATTGCTGATCTGGAATGTGGGCATCAGCAGCATGTGCGGCACAATCCACCTTGGACCAATCGACATTGGGTAACAACACCTCAGGGACGGTTTGAGCACCTCGGGCACGAATTGCAATGTTTGGTTTGCTTGGTCCCTGTCTCCTCGATAAGGTTGTTCTGATCAGTTGGACGGAAGTATGCCGTCCGTATTTGTCCTGAGTCCATTGGTAACACTCGACCGTCCGCTCAAGAAATCTAAATCAAAGTTGACCAGTTGCGATAATACGAGTGTCGCCGATCCAGTAAGTAGTTTCCTACGATTGTAACGAAGAGGCCCAAATGACTGAGAACATAAACGTACAGTACGTTGGTTTCGAAGCGAAAGCACTTGTGCGTGAGTATAGCTTCATAGTGCGGCGGGGTTTAGACGAGACCAGCGAGTTTACCCTAACGATTGGAAACGAAGCGTTCGGTTCCAAGGGTGTGAAGTTTCAAGACGCTCCCGACATCTGCTCGCTCAGGCTCCATCGTGAGCTGGCTGTTTTCGGAAACCGCCCTCCCAAGGCAAATTACCGCATCAGCGAGACTGACTTGGATGAGTACCACACCGCGCACGCACCAAAGGCTTGGGGTTCCCCTTACAAGCCAAAGGTTAAGAGGGACCTCTAGTTTGTTGAGATGGCTCAATCGCTTGTGGCTTCTTGAGTTTTCGCTCTGCTTCCTTCGTTCCCCATTTGGTGTGGCCCGTTTAGTTTAGAACCTTTCAATTTCTAAGCTGTTCAATTTATGGGCACTCAAGCAGTGGGATAGCTATGTCGCAGATTCGTTGACACCGGTCTAAATTGTACTGTACTGCTCCGGCCTCGATGTCATCGTGGATGTCCGATGAAGAAGAAAACTAAGAAAGTTATGGGCGAAATGACACGTGCCAGTGTCAAAAAAGAAATGGCCAAGCCGCGCATGGCAAAGTCCGTACGCGAAGCGGACATAAATCTAGCTGCGCAAATCGCCCATCGGTAAGCCATAAGAGCACAAGCCGCAAGAAGAGCTCTTCTCACCTTCATTCAATCAACTCTTACCAAGTCACGCTCATAATAAAGCAATTGCACGCCAATCCCCGAAAGTCCTTCTGGCATGTTCTTCGACTCGACGTGAGTGACTCGGCCCGCGAATCGGCGAATTCCCCCGCTAGTGCCGGTGACGCGCTTTGGTATTTCTAGCAGAACTTCTACGGCTTCTCCAACAGACATGGCAAGACCGCTGGCGAAGTAAACGCCCCTTGTCGAGATGTTTATTGCCTTTGCGCGCTGCTCGCCCTCGGAAGGAGTCTCCATGCGATGAAAGGAAAGTGGAGTGTGCAGATTGAATCGTGGCGTGATTCGACGCTCGGATGTAGCCATGCCTTCTCCTTCATACGCCTGTGAAGGGGAGGCGGGCAGGATCAATCTGACTAAAGGGAGAACTACTGTCACACTCTACTGCCCAGAAGGCTGTCCAAAAGAGGACAGCGGGCAACGCTACGTCGCGATTACGCCTTCTCGGCTCAGACCGGCAAAGGGCGCTAAAGCGGGATTGCCGATCGTGCTATTAGTGACAGACGGCTGGAGACAAAAGGAGGAGGATTAATTGGTACTAAACAACGAGGCAGCCAATGGCAGATTTATGGTGGGCGGCACCCCTTACCGACGATCAGGCGAAAAATGTTCTTCTTTCCCTAAACCCGAACGCGGATGCAGTCAGCATTTATTCAACGCTCGAACGGTGTAAGAAGGACGCGTGGAAATTCGGCGTGTGCCTTAACGAGTTCTCCCTTCGAAATGGCTCTGAAGCCGCGAATGATGCTCGCGCCGCTTGGTCGGAGATCGTGACTCACAACTCCGCCGCCAATCCGAATTTGAACTACGAGCTTGATAGGAAGTCGTTTGATTTGCTCGCGGTCGATGTCCGTGTCGCTTGCTTAAAGCAATTGTTTTCGTATGCCCGTATGACGCACGGAAACGGGCGGGTATTGAGAATGGGAGTTGCAGCAACATTTTAAACGCAGTGGAATGACCAATCCTCGCAGGGTGGCGAAGAACCACCGCACAATCAAGAGCAGAGAGCACAGCCGGGATCCATCGCGCGAAAACCGCGCAATGGAGGAGAGGTTGGCTGTGCCATTGTGGAATGCGGATTGGAAACCGAAACATTAAAATATGCAATGGCATAAGACGGGCTCTGGCCTGCGAGGAAGGGGTGTGGGCCGTTTGAACGCGTGGGAGCGGGGGAAGGCGATTTTGATTTTGCATGTAATACGGATGGGGGCGGAGGAGTCTAGTGAAGTAAGTTTACTAGTGTCGACGGGATCTGCAGGGGGAGGCGGGCGATGACGGCTTGGCTTTCGGAGATGAGGCAGACGTTGCGGCGGCTAGCGAAGATGCCGGTATTTGTGCTGGCTGTGATTTTGTCGATTGGGCTGGGGATTGCGGCGAATGCGACGATTTTTTCGATGGTGAGCCGATTCGTGCTGAGTCCGGCGCCGGTGGGCGATCCTAATACGCTGGTGGCTTTGCACACGACTACGCGAGGCGAGTGCTGCAATCATTTTTCGTGGCCGCTTTTTAGCGATTTGCGGGAGCAGAGTAAATCGTTTTCTGGATTTGCGGCGTATCAGGACCTCCTGCCAGCCTCGATTGGAGGAAACGGCGAGCCGGAACGGGTTTGGGGTCAAGCGACGACGGCGAACTACTTTGATGTGGCGCAGCTAGGCATGACGCTGGGGCGAGGTTTTACGAGCGATGAGGAAAAGCTTCCGGTGATCGTGCTGGGGCATCGCTTGTGGCAGAGACGATTTGGCGCGGATCCGGCGATCGCCGGCAAGACAATCCTGCTGTCGGGAAACCAATTCACGGTGGTGGGGGTTGCGCCGCCTGCGTTTCGCGGGATTGATGTGCCGCTTGATCCGGAATTTTGGGTGACGCTGGGCAATTTGGATAAGTTGCTGCCGAAGACGAGCAATTACGAATCGTACGACTATCACTGGCTGGCTGTGGCCGGGCGATTGAAGCCAGGCGTGACGCGGGCGCAAGCGGCGGCGGAGCTTCAGGTGCTTGCGCAGCGGTTTGCACAGGCGCATGCGGAATCGGAGAAGGATGGGGGATTTCGTTTTGAAACGGCGGGAACGCTTTCGCCGCGGGATCGGGAAGCGGTGATGATATTTCTCGGTGCGCTCACGGTGGTGGTGCTGCTGGTTTTGTGTATTGCTTGCGCGAATGTGGCGAATCTTTTGCTTGCGCAGGTTTCGGGGCGGCAGCGGGAGATGGCGGTGCGGCTGGCCGTGGGTGCAACGCGCGGACAGTTGATGAGACAGCTGCTGACGGAGAGTGTGGTGCTTGCGCTGGGCGGCGGGCTGCTGGGCGTAGTGCTTTCGTTGTGGGCGACGCGGGCGCTTTCTACATTTCAGACGCCGGCGCCGGTGCCACTTGATCTTAGCTTGCGTGTGGACTGGAGAGTCTTGCTGTACACCTTCGCGGTGAGCGCGGGGAGCGGGTTGCTGTTTGGACTGGCGCCGGCGTGGGCCGCGTCTCGGACGATTCTATCGAGTGCGCTGAAAGGCGAGGACATGCTGGCGCGGCCGGGGAGGCGATGGACGCTGCGCAATGTGCTAGTTGTGGCGCAGATCGCGATGTCGCTGGTGCTACTTTGCGCGACGGGGCTTTTTTTGCGCAGCTTGCAAAGTGCGAACGGGATTGATGTTGGTTTTCGTTCGAACGGAATCTTGATGATGTCCGTCGATCCGCGGGAGCATGGGTATACGGCCGAGCGCACGGTGCAACTGCTTGGCCAACTGCGCGAGCGCGTGGCCGCGCTGCCGGGAGTGAGTTCGGCGGCCTGCACGGATGTTGCGCCGCTCTCGATGGGCAATCGGAGCGACGGGTTTAGTGTCGAGGGACGGCCAGAGACGCTGGATTTGAATTCGACCGTAGACCTTTATATGGCGACGGCGGGGTATTTCGACGCGATGGGGATTCCGCTGATTGCGGGACGCGATTTTGCGAACGAGGGCGCGACGGCGGCGAAAGTTGCGGTCGTGAACGAAGCGTTGGTGGCGCAATTGTTCAAGAAGGAAAACCCCATCGGGCAGCGCGTTTCGGGCGGAGGCGTGACTTATCAGGTTGTTGGGATTGTGAAGAACACCAAGTCGCGGACGCTGGGTGAACAGCAGAGACCAGTGCTTTATCGCTCGCTGGCGCAGAGCGTGGGGAGCGATCCGTCTTTTTTGGGATACACGGTGGTGGTCCGGTCGGAAGGGGATGCGGCAGGACTAGCGGGCGCGGTGCGCGGGGAGATTCGTGCGCTCGATCCGACGCTGGCGGTCTTCAACATAGAAACCATGGAAGAACATTTGCGCGGCGCGCTTTTTTTGCCCCGGCTGGCTGGGACGTTGTTCGGTGTTTTCGGGTGCGTGGGATTGGTGCTGGCGGCGGTGGGATTGTACGGCGTAGTGAGCTATTCGGTGAGCCGGCGAACGCGGGAGATTGGAATTCGGATGGCTCTGGGGGCGCAGTCGGGCGGCGTGCAGCGATTGATTGTGCGGCAGGGAATGGCGCTTACATTCGTTGCGGTAATGCTTGGATTGGGCGCGGCGTTTGCGGTGACGAAATTGTTCACGAGCATCCTATACGGAATTCGTCCGCACGATATTTTGACCTTCACCGTTGTGCCGGTGTTTCTTGCCGGCGTGGCGCTTCTGGCGTGTTGGATTCCGTCGCGGCGCGCGGCGCGCGTCGATCCTCTTGCCGCGCTGCGGTACGAATAACGCTTCCGTACTCTCCCTGTCGCTTATCACATAGCTTTTCCTGGTTTTGGATGGCGCTTGACCCAAAGTGGACGAGCACATACGCTCGAATGCTTGACTATGAACAAAATTATTCTTGGAACGATTGCGGAAATTCTTGAGGGAATCCGCGAGAGGAAGTTTTCGCCGGTCGAGGTTGTGAGGGCGCATCTTGACCGAATTTCGGAGTTGCAGCCGAAGCTGAATGCGTTTGTACATCTTGATGCTGACGGTGCGTTAAAGCAGGCGCGAGCTGCGGAGACGGCGGTGACGCGTGGCGAAGGTGCGGGGCCACTGCACGGCGTCCCTCTAACGATTAAGAGCTGCATTGATGCGGCGGGATGGCCGGCGCCTGCGGGGTCTTTGCTGCGAAAGGAGTATGTGGCGCAGATGGATGCGCCGCTGGTGGCGCGGCTGCGCTCGGCAGGCGCGATTATTTTGGGAAACACGAATACGCCTGAATATTTGATGGCGTATGAGACGGACAATTCGTTGAACGGGAAGACGACTAATCCGTGGAATTTGGAACGGTCGTCGGGGGGATCGAGCGGAGGCGAGGCCGCGGCGATAGCTTCTGGATGCTCGGCAGGCGGAGTGGGAAGCGATGGAGGCGGCTCGATACGCGTGCCGGCGCATTTTTGCGGGGTTTGCGGATTGAAGCCGACGCCGGGAAGGATTCCTGCGACGGGACATTTTCCGGAGGGCGGAGGTGCGTTTGGTTGGATTGGAGTGGTCGGGCCGATGGGGCGGACGGTCGCGGATGTGCGAGCTTTATTTGAAGTGATGGCGGGGCCGGACGCGGGGGATTCGTTGGCCTCGCCCGTGCCTGTGCGTACTTTAGGACAAAAAGACATTCGAGGACTGCGAATTGGGGTTTTGGAGAGTGAGGCGTTGGGATCGGCGACACCGGAGACAACGGCGGTGGTGGAGCGAGCCGCGAAGATATTGAGCGAGCAAGGATTTGTTATTGAGAAGAAGCGAATGAACGGGCTCGATCGAGCGATTGAAGTGTGGTGGTATTTTTTTGGGCCGGTGACCGCTGACTCGATTCGGAAGGGGGCTGTTGGTCAGGAAGAAGAGATGAGCCCGATGCTTCGCGAGTATGTTGCGTTGGCAACGGCGGAGATCGCAATGACGTACGACGGCTTTTTAAAAGCTTGCAGTGAACGTGATGGTTTGCGGGCGGAGATTTTGCGGCAGATGGAGAATGTGACGATTTTGTTGTCGCCGGTGTCGGCTGGGCCAGCGTTCCGGCACGGCGAAGGGAATTGGCGAACGGGCGAGAAGGAAAACTATCGGGAGACGATGAGGTATTCGCAGTGGTTGAACTTGGCGGGATTTCCGGGAGTTGCAGTTCCGGTCGGAGTGTCAGGCGAAGAATTGCCGATTGGGGTGCAGGTGATTGGGCGGCCATTCGAGGAAGAAAAGATTTTGGCTGTGGCGGAGGCGATTGAGCGCGGGCGAGGATCGTGGCAGGCGCCGAGCATTTAAGGTTGAGGGGGTTGTTTTAGTTCGGGATTGGGGATGGGGGAGTCGCCATATTTTTCGCGTTGTTTGTTTAGGCTGGCGTCGACTAGCTTTTTTGAGGTGGCGAGTTCGGCTTGAGCTTCTTCGCGGCGGCCGACGCGGAGAAGGATTTGCCCGCGAACGAAGTGGACGTTTTGACTGTCGGGGACGAGCTTCTCCGCGGCATCGAGGGCGGTGAGGGCTTCGCGACTTTTTCCTTGGCGTTGGTAAAGGCGGCCTAGGGCAAGGAGCGAAGCGGGTTGGCGGGGGTTGTAGCGGAGGGCTACGCGGAAAGAGTGTTCGGCTTCATCGTCTTTCTGCATCTTCAGATAGAGCAAGCCAAGCTGTTCGTAATTGTCCGGGAGATCGGGCTCGACGGCAATGTCTTTTCGAAATTCGGCTTCGGCGCGCTCGTTGTCTTCCTTCCTCATGTAAGCTAAGCCTAAGCTAAAATGCACAAAGGGTAAATAGTGATTCGCGGACTCGGCGAGTTCCAGTTCGGAGATGGCTTTGTCCATCTCTTCGCGATTGAGATAAGCCTTGCCAAGGATGAGGTGAAACTCTGGGGTCTCCCCGCCGACTTCGACGAGTCGGCTTAGTGCCTTTTCGTCGAGATCATTTTTTTCGGCGTTGTGTGCGGCGATGTCGAGGACGTAAAGATAAGTGAAGTCGCTGGACATTTTGGACCAAAGCGGTTCGAGGATGGAGACGGCGTCGGCGTAGTGTTCGGTGAAGACGTGGCAGAGTCCGAGGAGGTAGCGGGCTTGTTGGGAGTCGGGTTGGTCGCGGACGACCGAGGCCAGTGGGGCTATGGCGCCAGCGTAATCGCCGCGGCGGTATTTTACGAGACCGATGTTTAGGCGAATGCCCGACATTTTGGGTTCGAGCTTTTCGGCTTTTTGGAGGAGGGTGAGAGCATGGTCCCACTCTTTGCGTCGCATGGCGATGACGCCGAGATTGGCGTAAGCAGCGCCGGATTGCGGGTCGACGGAGAGGACGCGACGGAAGGCGGCTTCGGCGCCGACCAGATCGCCGGATTCAAGGGCCGCTTGGCCTTGCGCGAAGGAAGCCTGGGGGTCGATGACGGAAGCGTGGCTAGACCCGGGCGGGGAGGGCTGTTGGGATGCGGCGAGAGAGGAGCCTCGCGAGAGCGCCGCCCCGACACATAAGCAGAAAGCGCCAATTAAAACGATTGAGAGAGATTGCGCGAGGCGGGATCGGAGGTTAGAAGACATCGCTCGGTAGTGTCCAGCAGAGGAAGGAGGAATTCAAGCGGGGCGCGTGAACGTAAACGGGCGAGGAACGAGGACGGCGGTTAGCGTGATTGGGACCGGCACGCGATTTTCAGCTTGACACGGACGCAACGATGCTTTATTAATCCGATTTAATAAGTCACATTAGGTGCGTTTTCCAAAGTCGAGTGGTGGGGGCTGTCTCCGATGAGTAGCCTTCTACAAGCGGCAGATACCAGGGGTGCCCGCGGTAGCAGGCGTAATTGTGCCCACACTAGGCCCGTAATCCATTTCTAAAATTTCGGGGAGGTAGCAAAGTGAAGGGACACGGTCATAGTTTTTATTTTCCCAATATTCTGAAAAACCTGCCAAGAGCGGCACGGCTGCTGGTTTGCGCGATGATCGCGATTTTGTGCACCGCGTTTGTCGCAAAGGCGCAAGACACGGGGTATATAGCCGGAACAGTAACGGATAAGACCGGGGCGGCGGTTGCCGGTGCGGATGTTGTGATTTCCAGCACAAACGGCAGCGCAACGCACCCGACGACGACCAACGGGGACGGCGCTTATGTGGTTGCCGGCTTGCCGGGCGGGTCCTACAACATCGTGGTAACAGCCAAGGGATTTCAGAAATATACGGCGAAGAACGTGGTGCTGGACGTGGCGG
The DNA here is from genome assembly GCA_035571045.1 of Verrucomicrobiia bacterium. Classification (GTDB taxonomy): domain Bacteria; phylum Acidobacteriota; class Terriglobia; order Acidiferrales; family UBA7541; genus Acidiferrum. The sequence goes on along the minus strand of DATMKS010000046.1, from coordinate 5,979 downwards.
CGAAAATCCGCGTGGACGTTCAGCTGACCGTCGGGCAGATCACGGAAGAAGTGGTGGTGACGGGCGAGAGCGTGGCGCAAGTCGAGACGCAATCTGCGGCTCTCTCGGATACGATTTCCGGCAAGCAGGTTAGCCAGCTGGAGCTCAACGGTCGCAATTTCACGCAGCTTGTCACCCTGACACCCGGCGTAGTCAACACCACATTCGCCAACACAGGCACAGACGCGGGTACGGTGGGCGTATACGGCAACGTTTCGTACGCCGTCAATGGTGGGCGAACTGAATACAACAACTGGGAGTTGGATGGCGGCGACAACATGGATAACGGCAGCAACTCGACGCTAAACGTTTATCCGAACGTAGAAGCCATTGCTGAGTTCAAAGTACTCACATCCAACTACGGGGCTCAGTATGGGCGCAATGGATCGGGCACGATCGAAGTGGAAACCAAGAGCGGAGGCACCGCTTTTCACGGAAGCGCTTTCGAGTACCTGCGAAACGATTTCTTCAATGCCAGGCCGTGGAGCTCGGGAAACATTCCCGGAGACCCCAATCCTCCGTACAAAAAACACGATTTTGGCTACACAATAGGCGGACCGGTCTACATACCTCACCACTACAATTCCGACAAGAAGAAGACCTTTTTCTTCTTTTCCCAGGAATGGCGCCGGGAGAAGAATCCTTCGGTAGTCGACCAAAACGTTCCGTCGGTTGCCGAGCGCGGCGGCAACTTTTCGGACTTGTGCCCAGGGCCTGATTGCCCAAACGTGGCGAACCCAGCGGCAGTGCCAATAACCGCTGCGGGCCAGGCACTCGAAGCCCTGATCCCGATGCCCAACACAACGCTCGGCGGTTTCCCGGCGTACGCCCAGACCGTTTCCACGCCCACCACGTGGCGTGAACAGCTCATACGCATCGATCACAACATCTCGGACAAATACCGGCTAACCTTCCGTTACATTCACGATTCATGGTCGACGGTGGTGCCCAATCCGCTGTGGGGCGTCGGCGAGTCCGATTTTAACAACATTCAGACCAATTTCGTGGGACCGGGCACGAGCTTTGTCGCGCGGTTGAATGCAAACTTTACGCCCACACTGCTCAATGAATTCGTGGCCAGCTACACCGCTGACCATATCTTCCTGACAGCGCTCAATGAGCCAACCGCGCTGCCCGCTGGTGCTATGGGTGCGCTCTTCGACAATGGCTTTGGTGGAAAGCTTCCCTCCATCAATCTTGGCGGTAACACTGCTTATGATGGCGGGAGCAGTGGCAATGGTGTGCTGGCCCAGGATACCGGATACTTCCCGTGGAATAATGCCAATCCGACCTATACCTATCGCGACAATTTGACCAAGATCGCGGGCAAACACACGTTGATCATGGGCGTTTATTTTGCGGCGGCACAGAAGAATGAGGACAACTCGCCCGACGTACAGGGCATCCTCACATTCAATGCCGGTTCTCCGATCAGCACGGGAAACTCCTTTGCGGACATGCTGATGGGAAACGTGGCGGAATATCAGCAGACGAATCTGGAGACCAAGTATTACAACCGCTACAAAATCGTGGAACCTTATTTCCAGGATGACTGGCGCGTAACTAAGCGGCTGACGCTGAACCTGGGTCTCCGAGTCAGTATCTTTGGTACTTATCGAGAGAAATTCCAGCATGCGTTCGCGTTCGATCCAAACGCATTCAGTGCATCGGCCGAGTCTACGCAGTTCTATGATGCGGCCAATCCGAACGATCCTTTGAATGGTGCGCTGGTAGGCGGTAACCCGTTTAACGGCATCGTTCAATGCGGTGGACAGGGGGGAACGGCGCTGATTCCCAGCACTGTTTCGGGGGCTTTCCCTGGGGCAACCGTGGGTTCATCTTCGAATGCAGGCTGCCTGAAAGGTCACCTCTTCAATCCGGGTCCGCGGATCGGGTTCGCTTTTGATCCCAAGGGTGACGGCAAGACGGCCATCCGCGGCGGTTACGGAATATTCTTCGAACACACCAACGGGAACGAAGGGAATACGGAATCGCTGGAGGGATCCGCGCCTTTCGTGCTGCAGTCTTCGCAATTCAACGTGACCGGTTACAATAACATAGGTGCAGGTGGCGGCTCGCTGTTTCCCCTGAACTTGACGGAAATTCCGACGCGTGTGCAATGGCCGTACGTGCAGCAGTGGAACTTGGACGTGCAGAGAGAGCTGCCCGAGCACGTGGTGTTGAGCGTTGCGTATGTGGGAAGCAAGGGCACGCATCTGACACTTCTGGCCGACGGCAATCAGCTTCTCCCAACGCCTGCGGGAAGCAATCCATTTGCCGCAGGCCAGCCAATCACGGCGGCGGACTGCAACAATATCGTGAATCCGGCCACGGGTTTGCCAAACCCCGCCGCAACATTAGGAAACGGCACGCCAGTTCCGAGTGCCGCCCTGAACAACCTTTTTGTGGCCTGTAATAACAGCGCTAATCTGGTGCGGACGGTGTACCCCGGTATAGGTAACGTTACAAATCTAGTGGACGGAGCAAACTCGATTTATAATGCGTTGCAAGTCTCCGCCCATCGTACGCTGGGAGATTTGCAGGTAAGCCTGGCCTACACCTACAGCCACTCGATTGACGATTCTTCCGATAGGTCTGATAACGCGTTCGTGGATTCTTACGACTACGCCCTAAACAGAGCCAGCTCCACATTCGATCAGCGCCATTCTCTATCCATTAGCTATGTCTATTCTTTGCCTTTCTTTAAGGGCGCGTCAGGATTAACTCATGCACTTTTGGGGGGCTGGCAGATCTCGGGCATTACTGTAGCCCAGACCGGCCTACCCTTCAGCATAACCAACAATACGACTTTCGGCGACAACGCCGGCGTCGGCAATGCCGAGGGCACTGGCTCGCGGCCTGACCTCGTGGGTAACCCATTCGCAGTCACGGCCGCCCAAAGAGCCGCGGTGGATTCCGGTTCGTTCGGGTACCTCTATTACAACCCCAGCGCCTTTGCGGTGCCGACAGGACTCACCTTCGGAAATGTGGGGCGCGATTCACTCTATCTGCCGGGCCGCCTGAATTTTGACTTCGGGGTTTTCAAGCAGTTCAAAATCAACGAACGGTCGGGATTCGATTTCAGATGGGAGAATTTCAACCTATTCAATCACACGCAATTCAATTCGATCGACTCGGGCCTTAACGATTCCAGCTTTTTGCAACTGAACGGCACACACGATCCGCGGCGCATGCAGTTTGGCTTGCGGTTTTACTTCTAGCGGAAATGGGAACGAGGAGGGCGATCCGACCAGGTCGGGTCGCCCTTTTTTTCTGATAATGGCCATCGCTTTTTTGTATACTCCCACCGCCAGTCCAGGAGGAGTGAAAACGACATGAAACGCCGAACATTTATAGGAACGTCGATTGCGGCAGCGGCACTTGCCGCGCGTCCCGCGTGGGTTTGGGGCGCTGAAGGGGACCATAAGGTCAACCCGATTGGACTACAGCTCTACACCGTCCGCGACTTACTGAAGACCAACTTCGATGGGACCATCGCGAAAGTTGCTGCGACCGGGTACAAAGAGGTTGAGTTTGCCGAAGACTACGGCGGCCATTCGCCAAAGGATCTTCGCGCGCTTCTTGACAAGGACGGCCTTGCGTCTCCCTCGGCGCACATTCGTTACGATTTGATTGAGCACAAGTGGCCTGAGACGCTCGATGCAGGGCACGTAATCGGATACCAATACATCGTGTGCCCGTGGATTGATGAGAAGCAACGCAACGCTGATGGGTGGAAGCGGGTGGTGGAGCTCTTTAATAAAGCGGGCGAGGCCAGCCAGAAGGCCGGAATCCAGTTTTGCTATCACAATCATTCCTTCGAGTTTTCGCCGGTCGATGGCCTTGACGGAAAATCTGCGTACGAGTACCTGCTGACGGAAACGGATCCGAATTTCGTGAAGATGGAGATGGATTTGTGCTGGATCAGCGTGGCAGGGAAGGATCCGGTGAGCTATTTCGACAAATACCCTGGACGCTTTCCGATGGTACACGTAAAGGACTACGTGAACGACCCCAACGCGACGAGCAGTTACGCTGGAGCGACGGGCTCGGTGGTATTCAAAGGCCGTTTGGCCGACGTTGGGCAAGGGACGATTGACTGGAAACGGATCTTCCGGCAGTCGGAGAAGGCGGGCATCAAACACTATTTTGTCGAGAATGATGACGCGAAATCACCGTTTGAGGACATCAAGATCAGCTACGACTATTTGAGCGCGCTGCGCTTCTAGTTTTGCGTGATTCAGCAGAGCGGAACAAACCCGAGTGCAGCCCTTGAAGCCACGGCTTTAGCAAGAAGAGAACTGAGTGCGACCAGGAGGATGTTATGGTCAAGAACCGTTTTTCGCGTCGTGAGTTTCTGCAGAGCACGGCTGGGGCTACGGGTGCACTGGCGGCGGCCCCGAGCATCTTCCTGAAACCGGAGCACATTCCGTCGGCGCTCGAACGCGTGGCGCCGAGCGACCGGTTGCGTTTCGGGATCATCGGGATTGGGATGCAGGGGTCGGGCCTCTTAACGGCTGCGGTGCAATTGCCTGGCGTCGAATGCGTGGCGGCTTGCGATCTGTACGATGGGAGGCACCTCCTGGCGCAAGAAATTGTCGGAAAGAAAATTCCGACGACTCGGCGTTACCAGGAATTGCTCGACAACAAAGAGATCGACTGCCTGATCGCGGCCGTGCCGGATCACTGGCACAAGCAGGTGGTGGTGGACGCGGTTAGCGCGGGCAAGGATATTTATTGCGAAAAGCCAATGTCGCATTCCGCGGCGGATGGTTTGGCGATGGTAGCCGCGGCGCAGAAAACCGGGCGCATCGTGCAGATTGGTTCGCAGCGCGTTAGCTCCGTGATTTGTGCGAAAGCCAAGGAGATGATTGCGCAAGGCACTATTGGGACGCTTACTCTGGTGGAAGGCTCGCTTGGGCGCAACGATCCTACGGGCGCGTGGGAGTATCCGCCACCACCGGATCTTTCTCCATCGAATCTGGATTGGGATACCTGGCAGGGCACAGTGCCCAAGGTGCCTTTTAATCCGAACATTTTCGCGCGCTGGCGTTGCTGGAAGGAGTACGGAACGGGGCTTGCCGGCGACTTGCTCGTGCACCTCGTCAGCGGAATGAACTTCATGCTGGGTTGGAATGCGCCGCCGAAAAAGGCCATGTCTCTCGGCGCGATTCTGCGCTTCCAGGATGGGCGGAACATGCCGGACGTGCACGCCACTCTTTTCGATTACGGAACCGCGCCCGTGTATTTGCGGCTAAATCTCGGATGCGAGACGCCAGAGATTTATCGCTTTCAGGGCTCGAAGGGCATTCTGGAAGTCACTGAATTCGCGATCAATTACTATCCGCAGACGGGCGAGGACTCTGCGCCGAGTTACTACACCTCCGGTTATCCGCAGAAGATGCGGGATGCGTATACGGCGGATTGGCACGCGAAAAACGATCCGGTTCCCGGCAAAGAGCCAGTTTTGGAAGGGTATACGTATCGCGGCGACTCCTGGGATGACGAAAAGCCGCATCTTTGGAGATATTTCCAGGGCGTCAAGAACCGGCAGCAGGTTACCGAGGACACCGTCTTTGGGAACAATGCTGCGCTCGCGTGCCACATGTCCAACGAATCGTACTTCCGCAAGAGCGCGGTGGTGTGGGACGCCGCGTCCGGTACGATTAAGACGGCCTAACGCGGGTTCTCGAAGGCATAGTAAGTCTGGGAGACCTTATGTGGCGGACCACATAAGATTTCCTCTGCGGCGTTTGGCGTTGTGGCGCTGGAGGTACGTCGGCAGCCTGGCAGCCGGAAGATACGCGGAAACGCCTCCGACGCCACATAATTCCCATCATAGGCCTCGGCTTGGGGCAGTTCTGGTAGTCCGTCGACCTACGGTTTTGGCCGCCCGCAGGAATCCGCAAGCGAATCCAGCGCCCAGAGTTCAACTTTTCC
>DATMKS010000045.1:0-60758 GCA_035571045.1 Verrucomicrobiia bacterium | reverse complement strand
TTTGGGGAAGTCTACGTATGCGCGGTGCGGAATTATTGTGAACGTGACGCCGTTTGAGCCGGAGTGGGAAGGGTTTGTGACTTTGGAGATCAGCAACACGACGCCTTTGCCTGCGAAGATTTATGCGAATGAGGGGTTGTGCCAGGTGCTATTTTTTGAGTCGGATGAGGACTGCGAAGTGAGTTACAAAGATAAGAAGGGGAAGTATCAGGCGCAGAGCGGGATTGTTTTGCCACGGTTGTAAGCGAAAGAGGGCACGATGTATCGTGCCCCTACCGACTAAATCTGAGTGGAAATTTGGGTGAGTTTGATGTTGGCTACGGGATAATTGTGTTCACGCCAGGCTTCCAGGCCGCCTTCGAGGGGGCGAATACGGGTGATGCCTTGTTTTCTGAGGAGGAGCGCCACACGGGCGCTCGTGGCTTCGTTTGGTCAAGTGCAATAGAGGATGATTTCACGATCGTGGGGTAAAAGATCGTTTTTCTCCTCGAGCTCCTGGGCGTCCATGCGGAAGGCGCCGGGAATGGTTTCGGGATCGGCTTCGAAATCCATAGAATGGCGAAGGTCGACGATGACGAGGTCCTCCCCGGCGTCAAGCTTTTGTTTCAATTCTTCGACAGTAATCCTTGCGATGCGGAGTTCACGCATGAAGCGCTTGCGAGCCAGGAATTTGTAACCGAGATAAGATGCGAGCGCCCCCAGAAGGATCAAGACGAGCCAGCCTCCCAGAGAAGCAGCGCGCTCCGCGATGCGTTCAATCTCGCCGCTGAAAACATAACCCAGTCCCAGGAAAGTGCCAGCCCAGAGCATCGAGCCGGCGCAGTCGAAAATCAAAAAGCGTCTGAGGCGCATCTGGAAGACACCGGCCAGCGGCGGGGCGACGGTGCTGAGGCCGGGAAGGAACTTGGCGAAGATGAGGGAACGTGCGCCCTGCTTCGAGAAAACGCCTTCGGTGCGGCGGACGCAGGAGTCCGGCTCGATGGAGATTTTGCAGAGGAACTGAAGGACTTTGATGCCTTTGCGAAGGCCGAGTTGATACCAGAGTGAATCGGCACAAACGGCTGCAAAAGTGACCACGAAAAGCGAAGCAAAGATATTTAGTTGATGTGAGCCTGCGAGAGCGCCTGCGGCGAGGAGGAGTGGAAGCGAAGGTACAGGCACTCCAGCCTGTTCGGCGAAGACCCAAGCGAGCAGGACCACGTACCCATGATGGAGGAGGAACTCAATCGTGCGGTGCATTTGGCGGGGCTTGTTCCTCTGTAATTGATGTAACCGCTTACTGAGAGACGATAGGAGAAGTATGCCCCCAGCGGCCCGACATGACAAATTCAGATAAAGGCTTGCGTGTTCGCGGAGCCACTTCGCGGTCGTGCAACGGTTTAGGGAGCGAGGTCGGATCGCCGGGATAGCCGATGGCGATGGCTGCGATGGCCTCGCAATCTTCAGGAATTTGGAAGACTTGTTTGGCCTTAGCGGGATCAAAGCCGGCCATTTGATGGACGGCGAGACCTCTGGCTGTGGCTTCGACGCTGAGAAGGGCCGTGGCAGCGCCGGTGTCGTAAAAAGCATTGCGATTCGGATTGGCGTTGGGGAACTTGAGCCGCGACATGGCGAGAACGAGTACTGGCGCGCTCTTGGCCCAGCCGGCATTGAAGTCCACCAGAACGCTTAACATTTTTGCAAAGTCTTGGGGATTGTCTTTGGTGGCGACGAGATAGGCCCACGGTTGCTCGTTGTTGCTGGAGGGAGCCCAGCGGGCGGCTTCGAAAAGGCTGGCGAGAATTGCGGGCTCGACCGGTTTGTCGGAGAAGGCTCGCGGACTCCAGCGATCGCGAATGAGATCGTGAACGGGAAATTCGGTTGGAGCAGGTTTGTTCATGGAAAGCGTCCTTTGATAAGGTTCAGAGCATTGGATGAAACAGAACGCTTGGAGGGTGCGCGCTTGCGACCATTATTCAGAATTTATTTTCACGGGCCGATGCCGGCTGGAGCGAAGAGATTCGTTTCTCCGCTCCAGAAGGCCCCGGAGTCTTCAGAGGGCGAAGCCAGCGCTGCTGCAGTATTTTTTGTTCTTCGCCCCGGATCGGGGCGAGCCCGATTTATTTTTTCGCAGGAATCATTTCTGCGTCGATGACGATGGAGATTTCATCGCCGATCATGCCTGGGCCGTATGTGATGCCAAAGTCCTGGCGGGTGATTTTGGAACTTGCGTTAACGCCGATGCGCTGATTGCCCCAGGGATCTTTGACCGGAGCTGTCGGGCCGTCCACGTCCAAAACGGCTTCTTTCGTTGTGCCGCGAATGGTAAGGTCGCCGGTGACTCTTAGTTTACCCGGGGCGACTTGCTCGACGCGCTTGGATTTGAAAGTGATGGTGGGGAAGTGATCGGCGTCGAAGAAATGATCGCTGCGGAGATCCTTGTCGCGGTCGGGCTGGCGGGTGTCGACGGAATTCACGTCAATGGTGACTTCGACGGAGGACTTGGTGACGTCCTTGTCATCGAACTGGACGGTGCCTTTGAGACTGGTGAATGCACCGCGAACGGTGGAGATGGCCAGATGCTTGACGGAAAACTGCGCCGCCGAATGCGCGGGGTCGATTTGCCAGGTGGAAGTTGCCGCCGGGGCGGGCAGGGATAGAGCGGCTGCCAGTCCGGCGGTGACTGCGATCCGAGAGAAAATTTGGCCCATTGGTGTTGCCTCCTTAAGTGATCGTTGCGTTTGTGCAGAACTGAAATTTCGTGCGTCTATTCCGGTCCGCGAGCGCGGACTTCCTCCAACAGCTGGGCGAGAGTCTTTAAGCGTGCAGCGGGCAGGTGGTGGAACTGGCGCTTGTGAAGCTCGCGAACAGGCTGATCGAGACTTTTTAGAACAGTGAGTCCCGCGGGGGTGATGCGGGTTTTGATGACGCGACGGTCGTCGGTCTGGCGCTGGCGGGAGATGAGGCCGCGCTTTTCCATGCGGTCGAGGAGACGGGTCATGTCCGGGTCATGAGAAATCATGCGCTCGCCGATGCTGCTGCAGGCGAGGCCATCGGGCTCGGCACCACGGAGAATGCGAAGGACATTGTACTGCGTGCCGGTTAGGCCATGAGGTTTGAGGAGTTGCTCGGCCTCGAGGCCGAGGGAGTCGGCGGTCTTTTGGAGAGAAATGAAGAGGCGGTCCTCGACCGGGAGGGTGGGATGCGGGGCTGCGCGTCGACTCATGAACCCAAGATAGTCGTTATGACGACTAATGTCAAGAGGAAAGAATTGCGCTTGGGGGAGCGCGGACGGTGCGGGAAGCATGCTGTGAAAAGGCCCATCCGTGTGTATGTTTGGGCGTGTGCGGGCATGGCATGCCCTACGAGGGAATCGGTGGGCTAGGGTTTGCGGAGGGGGCGGACGTGAATTTCGCTTAGGAAACTTTGGGGGCTTTGGGTGACGATCATCGCGACGGCGTGGGCTACGTCTTCGGGCGAAAGGACCTTGGAAGGATCTTTCGAGTCGCGGGTGGAAAAGCCGGTTGCCACGCTTCCGGGGCAGATGACGCTGACGCGAATGTCGTGCTCGCGGAGGTCCTCGGCCATGCAGGCGGAAAGGCCCTGGAGGCCCCACTTCGAGGCGCAATAGATGCCTCCACCAGCGAAGGCGTTGCGGCCTGCGAGAGAACTGATGTTGATGATGTCGCCGGCGCCGCGCCGGATCATGGCCGGGACTACGGCGCGAGAGACGAGGAAAACGCTTTTGAGGTTGGTGTTGAGGACGCGGTCCCAATCGGCCTCTGTTTTTTCATGGGCTGGGCCGAAGAGGCCGATGCCGGCGTTGTTGACCAGGATAGAGATCGAGCCCAGGGCGGCTTGAGTTTTGTCCACCAGGACGGCTACATCGGCGGATTGAGACACGTCCGCGATCTGCGAATAGACAGGCGTACCTGATTTCTTCAGCTCAGCTTCGGTCACGGCAAGCGCCTGCGCCTCGCGGCCGCAGATGGCCACGGCCGCGCCTAGCTTGGCGAGGCGGAGCGCGACGGCGCGGCCTATGCCGCGGCTGCCGCCGGTGACCAGCGAGACAGCCCCGGAAAGTGGCGCGCTTTCGCCGGGAGATGAATTTATAGTTGTTTTTTGAGACATTTGAATTCTTCCTCTCGCTTGCCACCTTTTTTGTGCGAAACTCATCTTAGCATTCAGGAGTCTGGCAGTTCCCGCAGGGCTTGGGATCCTCGAAGCTGCGCCGGGAAGACGGGAAGAAGCTTGTGGGCGAAGGGGAATGCTTCCACAGGCTTTTTTGAATTTTCCTGAGATGACAGCTTGCGGATAGACCGGGGCTTTTCCTATAATTCCCAAGTTTTGGAATCAACGCAATCATTGGCATGAGCAGTGCACGCAAGAGCGGCAACGGAAAATCCAGATTTCATACTTGTGCGAGGAGAGTGGGAATGAGTGGAACACGCAAAGTGGCAGGCCTCGCGATGGTCGCGGCGCTTTGTCTGATTCTTGGGAACGGGCTGAGCGCGCTGGCGCAAACTCCGGCGGCGGGAGGGCAGGACGCCGGGGCGGGGAAGCAGCCGTATACGATGGCGGAGTACAACTCGTATCAGGCTTGCGCGAGTGAGAAGGTTCCAGCCACGCAGGTGAAGTGCCTCGATGATTTTGTCTCGAAATATCCTAATTCCGCACTACTGATCTACGTTTATCCGCTCTACGTCCAAGCCTACGGCCAGCTCAAGAACTATCAGAAAGTGATGGAATATTCGGACAAAGTTATCGGGCTGGGAGACAAGATTGACGCTGGCGGGCAATATCAAGCGCTGTACGCGCACTGCTTTGCGTACAACGCCTTGACCGCAGCTCAACAGGCAGATCCTGCAACCGCGAAAGCGGCGAGAGATGCAGCGGTCGCCGGATTAAAGGCGCTGGACGGAGTGAAGAAACCCGACAGCTTGACGGACGACGCGTTTGCTACGCAGAAAAAACAGATTCAGATTTATTTCAACGGTACCGCCGCGCAGGCTTCTGTGAACGTAAAAGATTATGCAGGGGCGATTCCGTTCTATAAGGCCGTGCAGGCCCTGAATCCAGATGACGGAATTACTAGTTACCGGTTGGGGCTGGCGTACGAAGCTCTGACGCCGCCGCAGCATATGGATGCTTTCTGGTCGATCGCGCGAGCAGTGACGGCGAAGGGCGCAACGCAAGCGCAATCTGCAAAAGTGAAGGACTATCTGCGAAAGCTGATCGTCAACTACCAACAAGCGGCGTGCGATAACTTGACCGACGCAGAGCTGGCTGAGCTGCTGCAACTGGCAGGCAGCTCGGCGGATCGTCCGGCGAGCTATAACCTGCCAAGCAGCGCGGACCTGGACGCGGCGCGGAAGGATATGACGATCGCTTCCGTGATGACAGACCTGAAGGCTGGAGGAGACAAGGCGAAAGTGACTTGGCTGGCATCATGCGGCCTGGAATTTCCCGGTGTGCCTGGCAAAGTGATTGAAAACATTCCCGGGGACGTCATCGAGCTCAAGGTGGCTTTCGTCACGAGCGACGCAGAATTTGATGCCAAGACGACACCGGATATGGATGTGAAAGTAGCTGGGCAGCCGGATGTGGCTCGGGTAGAGAAGGACAGTGCGATTCACTTTACGGGGACACTTGTTTCCTACGATCCGGACCCAGCGTTTATGCTGCACTGGGAAAAAGGCAAAGTGAACGAAGAGGACATTCCGAAGGAAAAGGCTGCACCGAAGAAGACGGTGCACAAGAAGCCCTCGAGCAAGTAGAGAAGTTTGGCAGAGGATATGTAACGAACGGCTCTCCGGCTTGGCCGGGGAGCCGTTTTCTTTGGGTGTGCCGAGCATGATCGACAGCTGGGAGGTGCATCTCCTCTTTACAACCAGATGGAGGTGAAGTGATAGCCGGTGAACAAGAACTGGATGTGAGGCAGGCAGTGTTCTGGCGAGCTGGCCAATGGCAGAGAAGCCCTAATCCATCAAGGGCACTGTCCAGCGGTTGTGCGTCGAAGGCGGTCGAACTTACCTCGGGAGAACTGCCATTGATCTTGGATTCAAGAATGCGGGGCGAGAAATCGCTCTTGATCAGGTGGCAGGAGTCAGCAGAAGGCGAAGCGCAAAGCAGGAAGTCCCACTAGCGAGCAGTGGATGCGCAGCATGCTGCGCATCCACAAGGGATATGCAGAAAATTCCTTTAGCGAGAATGATGGTTTTTTGAAGCGAGCTTGTATTCGTCGATTTTGCGGCTGAGCGTGTTGCGGTGAATGCCGAGGACTTGTGCGGCGCGGGATTGGTTGCCGTTGGCGCGGTCCAGGACGCGCTTGATGAAACGCTTCTCGAATTCGCCAACGGCTTCATCGAACAAGATGCCCCGGTCTACCATTTGAATGACAAGCCCCTCGAGTTGATCTTTCACGATCGCACGCTCCGCGGAATTTACTTTCCGTTTGTTCTGGGCCGGTTTGCAGCTATTGGTCGAGCTCGTGCCCAGCCAGGATGCGATAAGCCTCCCGGTATTTGGCACGCGTAGCGGCAACCACGTCGAGCGGAAGCTCCGGGCCAGGCGGGGTTTTGGGCCAGCGGATTCGCTCGAGATAGTCGCGGACAAATTGTTTGTCGAAAGAGGGTTGCGGGCCGCCGGGACTGTACTGAGCGGCGGGCCAGAAGCGGGAAGAGTCTGGAGTGAGGGCTTCGTCGATCCACATTAAGGAGTTGACTGCGTTGGGGGAGCCGAGGGTGCTGTCGAGGAGGCCGAACTCGAATTTGGTGTCGGCGAGGATTACGCCGCGAGGTTCGGCATAGGCGGCTGCGCGGCGGTAAATATCGATGCTGACGGCGCGGACGTGCTCGGCGAGATCTGTGCCGATGAGGGATGCAGCTTGGTCGAAAGAGATGTTTTCGTCGTGGCCGGTGGCGGCTTTCGTGGCTGGAGTGAAAATGGGTTCGGGGAGGCGATCGGATTCGCGCAAGCCAGTGGGAAGCGCGATACCGCCGATTTTTCCAGTGGCTTTGTAGTCTTTCCACCCGGAGCCGGAAACGTAGCCACGCACGACGCATTCGATCGGAAGAGGCTGCGTTTTGCGGACGACCATGGAGCGGCCGGCGAGCTCCTCGCGGAAGGCGTTAAATGCGGCTGGAAAGTCCGTGGAGCTTAGGACGTGATTGGGGATGACCTCTTTGAGGAGATCGAACCAGAAGAGGGAAAGTTGCGTGAGGACGCGGCCTTTGTCGGGAATGGGCGTGGGAAGAATCACGTCGAACGCCGAGAGCCGGTCCGTGGCGATGATCAGGAGCTTGTCGCCGAGGTCGTAGATATCGCGGACTTTCCCGCGCGCTGCGGGAGTGAGACCGGCGAAATGCGTTTCTTGAATGATGCGACTCACAGGACTTGCAGCCACAGAAAAGTTTCTCCCCAAAGGTGGGGAGCATTCTAGCGCAGCGCTTCGTTGAGGGAAAGCAGCAGGTAAAGGGAATTTGTGGAAAAAATCGTGCGGCGAAAGATTTATTTTTCTTATGGCCTCATGACGAACAGCCGAGAGGCTCCGTTTTGAAGATTTGCTCCCAATGGGCGCCGCCTTTCGTTCTGCGAAAAATGACGTAGCGATGAGTCTCTGTTTGGAGAGAGACGAGCTTGGCGACGAGTTCATCCTTGCCGTTTCCGAACAGGTCGGCGTGGTCCACGAAGCGAAGATGCTCCTCGTCAGTTTCAGTCTCGGAAACGTGAATCCAAAGAAGTTCGGGAATGAGTTTCTCGCCAGGTTGGCCGGCAACAAAAAACATAGTATGGACGGGGCCTTCGTTGCCGCCTGTGTCGAGGGTAAAAGACCCGATCAGGCTGGGCTGCGGGGAAGGTGCGAGGTAGGCGCGAGTGATGTATTCGACGCGGACGTTGGGCAGAAAAGCTTCGGGGATTCCGTGTTCGGTGAAAATCTCACGGGCCAAGGCAAGGGCAGTGGCGCGCTGCTCGGCGGTTGCTGCTTCACGCGATGCTACTCGGAAGTCTCTCTGTTCCACATTGGTGGCGAGCGCACGAACTTGGGCGCGAATTTTCATTGTGCCGGAGTAAGTCAGGCTAGCTGTGGCCCCGCTTCGATTCTGCTCTGCCACCTGACCCTCTCCGATGGAAGCTCCGCCGAATAGCAGGAAATACTTTCTACCTAGCTGTAGGTACTTTGCCGAGAAGTCTTCGGAAGTCAGCGCATCGGAGAGGCAGCTGGTCTGCACGGGCGTCAAATCGGATCCGTCTACTGTTGCGATCGGTTCGATGCGCAACAGGCCTCGAGGTTGTTCCTCGACGGCGAGCCAGACGCGCTCATTGGCGGAGTCTGCGTTTTGTGACGGATAAAAAATGCTGGCGAAAAATAAAATTACAAACGCGGCGTGGGTCCGCAGAACTGCAGGGTGCATGGACTAGTCTCGATTTCTCCGCCGCGGGGTGGAATTCTATAGCAAAAAGCGGCGCGCCGCATGTGACGCGCTGACGGCGCGCTGCTTGGTGCTTAGGCGGCCGAGGCTGCTTTCTGTTTGGGCGCGGGAGCTTCGTCGCCTTCCCATCGAACGCTGACGAGCTTGGAGACGCCGGGTTCTTGCATGGTGACGCCGTAGAGAACGGAGCCGGTCTCCATGGTCTTGCGGTTGTGAGTGACGATGATGAACTGGGTTTGGCCGCTCATGTCGCCGACGAGCCGGGTAAAGCGGCCGACGTTGGCTTCGTCGAGCGGAGCGTCCACTTCGTCGAGAATGCAGAAAGGGCTTGGCTGGTAGCGGAAGATGGCGATGAGCAACGCGAGCGCAGTCATGGCTTTTTCTCCGCCGGAGAGCAGGAGAACGTTTTGCATGCGCTTGCCGGGGGGCGAAGCGACTACGTCGATGCCCGCGTCGCCGGAGCTGTCTGGTTCGGTCAGGCGCATTTCCGCCATGCCGCCGCCGAAGATGGTGTGGAAGGCTTCGGAGAAATTGGCGTTGATGGCGTTGAACGCTTGCTCGAATTTTTCGCGAGAGACGAGGTCGAGCTCGGCGATGGCTTGCTGGGTGTCGGCGATGGATTTGAGGAGGTCGTCGCGCTCGCGCGTCAGGAACGTGAAGCGCTGGTCGCACTCGTTGAACTCTTCGAGCGCCATCATGTTAACGGGTCCCATGGCTTCGATGCGCTGCTTCATCTCGCGGTAGTTGGTTTCCGCGGTGATGAGTTCTTCGCCGGTCATGAAAGCGGCTTCCGTGGCGATTAGGTCCTCGGGCTGTGCGCTGACTTCCGTTAGGCAGGTTTCGCGCAGATGCTGACGATCGGAATCGTTGCGTGCGTGATCCACTTCGGCGTGGCTGCGTTTTTCGCGAAGCTCCTGAAGCGATTGCCGGCCCATGCGCAGATGATCTTCCATTTGCGTGACGCGGGTGCGGCCGGAGTCCCATTCCTGCTCAAGCTGGCGCTGACGGACTTCGATGCGGAGTTTTTCGCCGCGGAGGCCTTCGAGTTGTTGCGCGAGCTCTTCACTCTGCTTGGTTAGAGCAGCAGTCTCATCCCAAATCGAGGATTCTTGTTGCAGGAGCAGGGTTTCGCGGCGATCGAGTTCCGCGCGCTCTTCTCGCAAGCGCTCGGCAAGAGACTCGGCAGCGGAAAGCCGTTCGTTGATGGCGGCGAGTTCGGCGCGGGCGGTAGCGAGCTCGTTCTGTTCGGTGTGCACAGACCCACGAAGCTGCGCGAGTTGTACGGCGAGCCGAGTGCTCTCGGCTTCTGCTTCGGCCCGGCTGATGGCTGCGGCAGCGTGTTGATTCTTCGCACGTTCGGACCGCACTCTTGCTTCTTCGGAGTCCCTCTTGAAGCGCAAAAGCTCGTTCTGGCAAACGGTGAGCTCGAGGCCGAGCCGTGCCAGTTCGCTTTGCATGTGCTCGTGGCGGTGCGTTGCCGAGAAGACACTGCGTTCAGCGTCCCGCTGCTGCGCCGTGATCTGCTCGAGCGACTGCTCCGTTTCGCGAAGCTCCCCGTTCACTTGCGCAAGCGCGGCTTGGGCATCGCTCATCTCGTGTTCAAGCCGCAAGACTTCGGTGTCAAGCGTGCGGAGTTCGCGCTTCATGCCGAGAGGGCCGGCTTCATCGGCGCGGCCGCCGGTGACCATGCGGCCTTGGTAGCAAGTACCGTCCGGTGCGACGAAAGCGAATTGAGGATTATCGCGAGCCAGAGTTTCGGCTGACGCGGCGCTGTCGGTGAGATAAGCCGACCGGAGCCGCGGAAGGAACTGTTTTGCGGCGGCGCCGAGCGGATCACGGAAGCCAACTAGTTTGTCCAGGCGGGAGATGACGCCGTCTTCGATCCGAAAATTAATGATTGGCTCGTACTCCGCCAGGCGCAAATTGCGCAGCGAATCGACGAAGAAGGTGGCGCGGCCGCCGACTTCTTCGCGGAGGAGGGAAACGCCGGCGCGAGCGTGATCGTACGTTTCGACAACGACGTATTCGAGCTCGTCGCGGAGATATTGCTCGATGGCGACTTCGTGCTGTTCTTCGACTTCGGCGTAATCCGCGAGCACTCCCACAGCGTGAAAGTTCTGGCCGCTGCCGCGTTCGTTGGCCGCGAAGAGCTTTTGCACGGTTTCGGCGGTATACGAGCGATCGTTGAGAATTTGTGTGAGCGTTTCATGGCGCGCGCGAACGCCGGAGAGCGAATCGCGCAGTACATCGGCCTTCTGTGAGGTTGCTTCGCGTTGTTGGCGCAGTTCCGCGATGCGCGCTTGAAGAGCGACCGCATTTTGAGTGAGCGCATTGAGCTGGCCGCTGGCGGCTTCCCAGTCGTAAGCCGCCTGATCGGCTTCGTCGCGGATGCGAATAGAAGATTCGAGGAGATCGTGTTCGCTGGCTTCGCGTTTGTGGAGCGCATCGAGATGATGGACGAGGGCTTCTTCTGCTTGCTTTTGCTCGCCATGCAGACGAAGCAGGCTTTCGCCAGCTTCCGATGCGGAGCGGCGCAGCGCTTCAATTCTTGCTTCGGATTCCTGAATCTGTGTGGCTCGGGATTCTGCCCGGGTGGCAAGCTCTTCCAAGCGCCCAGAGAGAACGCCGGACTCTTCGCGTAGCGAGGTTACTGCCAGCTGTTGTGTGGTACTGCGAGCTGCCCACTCGGTCGCTTGCGCGGCCGCTTCCGCCATTTCGGAAGAGATTTGCGTACGCCGCGAGCTGAGTTCCGTGGCGCGTTGCTGGTTGAAACTGATGCGGTTCTCGGTGCGATCGACTTCCAGGGCCGTGGCGTTCAGCACATTCTGATTCTGGCGAATCTCGGCGTCGAGTTCGTAAATGCGCTGGTTGAGGAGGTCATGTTCACGTTCCTGCTGCTGGATGGTCTGGGCGTGCTGCGTTTCCGCCGCGGTGAATTCGGCGAGTTGTTTGGCGATGCGCTCCGCTTCGGCGTCCAACTCTCGCGCTTTTCCGGCGAGCATCTGACGAACAATGCCGCGCATCTGGTCGCGAATCTCAGAGTAACGCCGGGCTTTGGATGCTTGCCGCTTCAGCGAGCCGAGCTGCTTTTCCACTTCGACGACAATATCGTTCACGCGCGCGAGATTAAGCTTGGAAGATTCCAGTTTGGCTTCCGCGAGGCGTTTCTTGGTTTTGAACTTCGTGACGCCCGCAGCTTCTTCGATAATGGCGCGGCGCTCCATCGGTTTGGTAGAAAGGATCAGGCCGATGCGACCCTGCTCGATGATGGCGTAGGAATCGGGGCCGAGACCCACTCCCATGAACATTTCTTGAATGTCGCGGAGGCGCGCCATGCGGCCATTGATCAGGTATTCGCTCTGGCCGGAGCGGTACAGCCGGCGCGTGACGACTACTTCGCCTGGCTTAGTGGCTAGGACGGGCTTGTCACCGCCCTTTTTGCGGCGCTTGCCCTTCAGAAATTCAGGAACGGCGCCAGACGCTTGGTCCGTTTGTGACACAGAATCTTGCGATTCTGCTCCTTCTTGCTGCGATTCGAGGGCCGCGGCGGGGTCAAGCGAGAGAATTTGAACGTTTGGATCAGAACTTGCAGTTAGGTCGCTGTCCGTCGTGGTGGTCGTGGCCGTGGGGTCGGCAATACCTTCCATGGATGCGCCCTCGAGAACGAACCGGGCGGCTTCGGCCAACTCGGCGTCTTCCATGGTGATGGTCACTTCCGCCATGCCAAGAGGCGGCCGCTTAACCGTTCCGTTGAAGATGCAATCCGCCATGCGTCCAGCCCGCAGAGACTTGTGGCTTTGCTCACCCAGAACCCACGAGATGGCGTCCACAACGTTGGATTTGCCACAACCGTTGGGCCCGACGATGCAGGTCGTGCCGGAGCCGCTGAAGGTGACTACAGTTCGGTCGGAAAACGACTTAAAGCCAACGATTTCCACTTTTCGGAGCTTAAGCAAGATGTCCCCTTTTTGTCGTCAACCGTTTCGCGGCCGCAGCCAGTGCTGACCGCTTCGCGTTTGCCCCTAACGAATTTCGCCCTTCTAAATCCTCGAATACAACGTTCCAGACCGCAAACATCTTTTTTACAGCAAGGGCTGTGGGCAAAACGCGCGTAGAGAGACGACGCTTTGTTCCTCGAGGGGAGGGTCTTTCGAGCGACAAGTCGACCGGTTTGCGGTCGCTTAGACAAACGTGTGGCAGGTTCTCAGTCAGAGGCCCAGCCGCCTGGCGCGTGGATGGCGGTACGGGAAAAAAGATTACCACGACGATTCCTGAGTGTAAAGGGCTACGCAATGGGTAGTGCTAGATTGGCCGGAACCACAATCCGCCCCTCACGTGAGGCGGCGCCTCGACTGCGGTACCTCGCGGGTAGAATACTTTACGGGTACGGGGATATCCAAGATGTAACCCAAGCAACGTTTCTTCGGTGGCCACCGGAAAATTCGCCGTATGATGCACACAAGCAGAAAGAGAACGGCAAGGCGCAACTTGGGGGCCCAGCCACGTGAAAAAGCTGCGATTTCTCGTTTCACTGATTACCCAGAATAACGACTATCAACTTGAGCAGGCGGCTTCTGCAGAGACGGCCGCGCGAGAGCTGGGAATACCTGGAGGTGGTGTACGCCGACGGCGACACGATCACGCAGAGCACGCAAGCCCTCAAGTCCATCCAAGCCAATCCTAAATTGCGGCCAGACGGGATCATCGTCGAACCGGCGGGCGGAACGGGACTTCCGCAAGTAGCGAAGGCAGCGATTGAGGCGGGGGTCGCGTGGGGACTCGTCAATCACGACGCCGCGTATGTCTCGGAGTTGCGGCGGAGCACCAAGATTCCGATCTTTATAGTGACCAGCGATCACCTGGAGACCGGGAGAATTCAGGCGCGGCAATTAGCTGCGCTAATTCCCGAGGGTGGCGGCGTTTTGTACATAATTGGTCCTACGGAAAGTGCCACGGTGAAGGACCGCAAAGCGGGGTTCGAAGCCGTATGCCCGAAAAATCTTCGTATCACAGTGCTGCGTGGCAAATGGACAGAAGAGAGTGGCTACCGTAGTTTGGCGAATTGGCTGAAATTGGGAGGTTCAAGCAAGCTGAGCATTGTTGCCGTCACCGCGCAAAATGATGCAATGGCAATGGGTGCGAGAAAAGCCCTTCAGGAAATCAGCAATCCGCAAGAACGCGAAAAATGGCTGAGCCTGCCGTTTATGGGCGCCGACGGCTTGCCGAAGACAGGTCAGGTCTGGGTCCGGGCCGGCTCGCTGAGATCCACAGTGATCACGCCTCCGATGGCCGGGCAGGCCGTACAACTAATGGCCAACGCGCTGCGCACCGGGGCAACCGTTCCGGACCGCACCGTGACCATGCTGGAATCCTTTCCACCCCTCGCGAAACTCACGAAGCTCCAAACCGTTGGAAGCCAGCAGTAAACGCCTCTGGCCGGGAACACCAAAAATCCCTCGCAAACACCTAGGCTGGAATTTCGGGCCACGGCTACTTCAAATGCGCGTCATACCAGGAGAGAATGCGATGCACACGGTCCAGCAGGTGCTTCTCTTCCCGCAAACCGTGCGGCTCTCTTGGATAGTTCACAAGTTCCGTCTCGACTCCATAATGCTTTAACCCGCGATAAAGCTCCTGGCTTTGGTCGGGCGGATCCGTCGTGTCGGCTTCGCCCTGAAGTATGAGTGTCGGCGTCTTCGCATTCTTGAGCTGCGTGAAGGGGGAGCTATTGAGGAATTTCACGAGACTGTCTGACTCGTAGGGCACGCCGTAAAACCACTCATCGTAGGAAGGATGCTCCTCACTGCCATATTCTGAAATCAGATTGGAGAGGCCTGCACCCGATACGGCGGCTTTGAAATCGTTCGTCTGCGTGATGGCCCACTCCGCCATATAGCCGCCGTAAGACCATCCACCAATGCCAAGTTTCGCGGGATCGGCGATGCCGCGGTCAATCAAATCCTTCACGCCCCACATCACGTCCTTGAAGTCGGCGCCGCCCCAATCGCCGCGATTCATCTCGATGAATTCTTGGCCGTAGCCGACCGAGCCACGAATGTTGGGATAGAAAACCGCGTAGCCGCGCGCCGCCAGGAGCTGGCCCCAGACTTCGATCGAGTCTTGCCAGTTGCCAGTGGGTCCGCCATGGATTAGCGCGACGAGCGGCAGCTTGGATTTTGCATCGGCGCCAGCTGGTTTCAAGAGAGCCGCTTCAATCTGGAGACCGTCGAACGATTTATATTTGTAAAATTCGGGAGTGCTCAGCGTGAACTGTTTCCAGGAATCATTGAGGTGAGAAATCTGTTGCGGCGTATTTTTCTGATCCCACAGCCAGAGCTCGGGAGGTGTGGTCGCGGACTGGCCGGCGAAAACAACGTCGTCGGAGTCGGAGACGGCAAAGGCGTTGACATTGCCGGAAGGCGGATTAGCCGGGTTTTTGCTCATGCCTTCCGGAGAATAGCCGACAAACTTGTGCCGGAATCCCTCCGCGTAGAGGGCGAGCATGGATCCGTCTTTCGTCCACCGATGTTCCATGATGGCGCGGTCGAGGCTTGCGCCGGTGAGATTGCGAGTGGCCCGTTTGCCGATATCCAAGAGCATGAGGTCGTGCGGTGCGGGGCCATCCACGCGGCAGCCAATGTAACTGACTGTCATCCCATCGGGAGACACACGCAGGTCTCCAAACGGGCCGTGCGGCGCTAGAATCAGCTTGCGCGAGCCGTCCGAGACTGAGATTGAAAAGATGCGATGAGTCTCCTGGTCAGATTCCGGATGATCCGTGGCGCTGACGATAATGCGATCGCCCGCAGGCAGCCAGGCAAGCTCGCTGATTTCCCATTTGGACTCGGAAAGCGCTTTGGCTTCGCTTGTTGCCAATGCGAGCAGCCACAGCCGCGGCTGTTTGTCGTCTTTATCCACGACGTGTGCGTCGTCTTTGTCCTTTTCCTTCTTTTCCTCTCCATCGGTCTTGGCATCCGGCGCTAGAAACGCGATCTGTTTGCCGTCGGGAGACCAGGCGAAATTACGGACGCTTCGTTTGCCTTTGGTCAGAGCCGCGGCTTCTCCGCCGTCGATGCGCATCACGTAAATCTGCTGCTGCTCGTCGCGATTCGAAAGAAACGCGAGCTGCTTTCCGTCGGGGGACCAGCGCGGTGAGGATTCTTCCTTCGCTGAATATGTGAATTGCCGGACGGAGCCCGACGCTTTCTCATACAGCCAGATATGGCGCGCCCGGCGTTCACCCTTAGGCGGTTCCGTGACCACGAATGCGACCCGCGCGCCGTCGGGCGAGAATTGCAAATCGGAAATCGACCGCAAGTTGAGGGATGCTTCCGGCGTGAGCAGCTTTTTCGCATCCGCGGCCGGTTTTTCTTGAGCAACGGCGACTCCCGAGAGCGCCAAAGCTCCGAGGAAGCCGATACGCAACACGAGGCTGTTCATCGATGCACCTCTCGAGTGAGAACTTAGGACTCTAACGATCGGAAAGCCCACCGTCAATTTCGTCGGCAGTCATCCGCTAGTTCTTTTCGATTATTGACCCTGCAGCACCATCGCTACTCATAATGCGCCACCTAAAAGCGGATGAAGTCCGATTTGCGTGACCAGTGTGCAAGCATTCCTTGCGTAATGCGCATTCGCCTCCCCTAACGACAAAAAAGTTGTTGAGCGTAATCCGGAGAAACGCGCCGCGTGGCTTCTCGATACCGCTTTCAATGCGGACCCTTTCAGTCGCACATTTGCTTTCCTATACATCGCGAGTCCTTCTTCATTGCAGGTGTCTGGAAGCCTCGGCTACAATCTGACGTTTATCCCTTGGAGCAAAACGTCGTCTGAGCGCGATGCACGAAATACGCTTCCACAACACGCTGGGCGGAAAGATTGAAGCTTTCGCTCCGCAAAACGGCGACGAAGTCCGCATGTATACCTGCGGGCCGACGGTCTATGACTACGCGCATATCGGCAACTATCGCACCTTCGTGTTTCAGGACATTCTTCGACGATTCCTAAAACTGCGCGGTTTCAAGATGAAGCACGTCATGAACCTCACCGACGTGGACGACCGCATCATTGCCAACTCGGCTGCCGCCGGCGTGAGCATTCGTGACTACACGGAGAAGTACGCGCAGGCTTTTTTCGACGATTGCAAGACGCTCAGCATCGAAGCGCCCGAGCACTGGATACGCGCGACTGATCATATCGACGATATGGTTAAGCTCATCGCACGGCTTCAGGAAAAGAGTTACACCTATCCCAGCGAAGGTTCCATCTACTACCGCATCGCGAAGTTTCCGCACTACGGTCAGCTTTCCAATATTGACGTGGCGGGAATTCAGGCTGGCGCGCGGGTCGATGTCGACCGCTACGAAAAAGAGAGCGCGCGCGACTTTGCTTTGTGGAAAGCGCCAAAGCCTGGCGAGCATTTCTGGGAGACTCCGATCGGCAAGGGCCGCCCAGGTTGGCACATTGAATGTTCTGCGATGGCCATGAAGTATCTCGGGGAGACGCTGGACATTCACACTGGCGGCATTGATCTGGCGTTTCCGCACCACGAAAACGAAATAGCACAGAGCGAAGGGGCGACAAGGAAGCCCTTTGTGCGCTACTGGATGCACGCCGAGCATCTGCTTGTCGAAGGTGAGAAGATGTCCAAGTCCCTGGGCAATTTTTTTACGCTGCGTGATTTGTTCGCAAAGGGATACAAGCCCTCGGCGCTGCGCTTTGCTCTGGCCAGCGTGCCATATCGCAAGCAGCTCAATTTCACATTTGACGGATTGCAGCAGGCGGCAAGCTCCGTCGAGCGCCTGCGCAACTTTGCCGCGCGCTTGGCGCAGGGCAAATTTCCGGCGGGAAAGCAAAAGGGCATGGCCGCACGCATCGCCGAAGCGGCGGAAGAATTCGACGCCGGCCTGTCCGATGATTTGAACACGGCGCGAGCGCTGGCCGCTGCATTCGATCTCTTGCGCGAAACCAATATCGCGATGGACAAAGGCGACTTCCGCCAGGGAGATGTAGCCGCCGCCCAGGAATTTCTCGCGAACTTCGACCGCATCTTCGCTGTTATGGAGGACAACGACTCCGGCAAGCTGCGCGCCCTTGGTTTTGGCGCGGCCGACACCGGCCCGAACGATGCGGAAATCGAAAAACTCATCGCCGATCGCCAGGCGGCGCGCCAGCGCCGCGACTTCGCCGCCTCCGACCGCATCCGCAAAGAACTCGCGGATCGTGGTATACTTATTGAAGATTCAAAGGACGGCAGCGTACGTTGGAAACGCAAATGAAGCATTCTAATCTCTATCGGTTCCCTGGCAATTTCTCCCCGGCCGAGTTGCGTCCCAACCTCTTCGGCGTAGACTAAGAAACCTCTCTTCTAGCTGGGCGTGCACTGGGTATTGGTGTACGCACACGGCCTGTTTTTCGGTAGCTCATCCACATTCACTGCTGACCATTTTCCCCAGGAGGAAGAGATGATTGCCACAACAGAAACTAAACTACCGAAGCTAATTACCACTCTGCCGGGACCCAACGCCAAGCGCGTTGTGGAGAGCGACACCAAGTTCATGTCGCCGTCGTATACGCGGGATTATCCGCTGGTTGCCAAACGCGGGCACGGCGCGATTGTCGAGGACGTGGACGGCAACGCGTTTTTGGATTTTGCCGCGGGCATCGCCGTTTGCTCGACGGGGCACTGCCATCCAAAAGTCGTAGCGGCTATTCAGCAACAGGCTGCCGAGTTGATCCACATGTCCGGAACGGATTTTTACTACGAAAGCATGCCGCGTCTCGCCGAGCGCTTGGTGAACACTTTGTCTGGTGACGCGCCGAAAAAGGCCTTCTTTACCAATTCCGGCGCGGAAGCCGTCGAAGGCGCGATCAAGCTCGCGCGTTATGCCACGAAACGCGACAAAATGATCGCGTTTTATGGATGCTTTCACGGACGCACCATGGGCGCTCTCTCGCTGACCGCCTCGAAATCCACGCAGCGCAAAGGTTTCGGCGCTTTACTTTCAGGCGTCGAGCACATTCCTTTTCCGTATGCGTACCGCTGCGTGCACGGCCACACCGCGGAAACTTGCGGCCCGGAGATTCTCGAGTTGCTCGAGCAGCAAATCTTCAAGCGCCTCTTTGATCCGGAGGAAGTCGCGGGAATCATCATCGAACCGATTCAAGGCGAAGGCGGTTACGTCGTCGCGCCGAGCTTCTTTCTGCAAGAGTTGCAGCGCATTTGCCGCAAGCACGGCATCATGCTCATTGTTGACGAAGTGCAGTCCGGTATGGGCCGTACGGGAAAATGGTGGGCGCATCAATTCGCAGGGATCGAGCCCGACATCATTTGCAGTGCGAAAGGCATCGCCAGCGGCATGCCGCTCGGTGCTATCTTCGCGCCGGCCAGCATCATGAACTGGAAGCCCGGATCGCACGGAACGACTTTCGGCGGAAATCCAGTTTGCATCGCGGCGGCTTTGGCCACGGCGGAGCTCATCGAAAGCCAATACCTCGAGAATGCCCGTCGCATGGGCGATTATCTTTTCAATCGTCTCGCCGATTGGCCGAAAAAGTTCAAAATCGTCGGTGACGTTCGCGGACGCGGCTTGATGATAGGGGTTGAGATTGTTCGCGATAAGCGAACCAAGGAAAAAGCCGCTGACTTGCGCAATGTTATCGTCGAACTCGCCTTTCACAAGGGGCTATGCATTTTGGGCGCAGGCGAGAATGTCGTTCGGTTGTCGCCGCCGCTTCTTATTGACGAGGAACAGGCGGACTTCGCTGTTCGCACTCTCGAAGAGTGCATCCGCGAAGCGGAAACAAAAATCTAACGTCAATTTACGACTAATAGCACACATCATTGAGGTCAGTTGCAGGGGCGCATCATGCTGCGCCCCTGCTCGGCCAATTTTGCATCCTTAGTTTTCCTGGTGGAACGCCGCGGCTCCGAATACCCGTTCCGGTTCGACGTGGTCGCCATCGACAATTCCCGCGGCAGACCGCCAGTGCTGCGTTTGCATAAAGACGCATTCAGCCCCCAAATGTAAAATTCCACAGGAAAATCCTGCGGACGCCTTTTCAACACCGCTAGACGCGGTACAATCGGAGCGCAGGCGCGCTCTCTCCGCGCTTGAATCTATTACCCCTTTCGAGGAGGGCTGCTTTGCCGGAGTTGCGAAAAGACCCGATCACTGGCCGCTGGGTTATTATTTCCACCGAACGAGGAAAGCGTCCAAACGATTTTCTGCGCGAGACCGTTCCTTCGCCGCCAAACGCGAAGAATTGCCCGTTCTGCCCCGGCAACGAAGCCAAGACGCCGCCAGAGATTCTCGTCTACGGCCGAAGCAATGGCGGCGCGAACACTCCAGGCTGGACGGTCCGGGTCGTGCCCAACAAATTTCCGGCACTTGGCATTGAAGGAGATCTCGATCGCGAAGGCGAAGGCCTCTTTGACAAGATGAACGGCGTTGGCGCGCATGAGGTCATTGTGGAGACGCCCGACCACGTGGCGACTCTAGCCTCTCTGCCGGAGCGGGCCGTCGAAGACGTCCTCTGGGCTTACCGCGACCGTATGCTCGATCTGAAAAACGACAAAAGGTTCCGCTACGTTCTGATCTTCAAAAATCATGGCGAAGCCGCCGGAGCTTCCGTGGACCATACTCATTCGCAATTGATTGCGCTGCCCATTGTGCCGCGGCGCGTGCGGGAAGAGGTGGACAGTTGCTGGCACTACTACGACGAAAAAGAACGCTGCATCTTTTGCGACATCATTCGCCAGGAGCGGGATACCGGCGAGCGGGTGATCGGCGAAAACGACCACTTCATCACGCTCTCTCCGTATGCCCCGCGCTTTCCCTTCGAGATGTGGCTGCTCCCCAAGGTGCACGGCTCCTCGTATGAAAATAACCAAAGCACCATGTACGCAAGCCTGGCGCGAATGTTGAAAGATACGTTGATGCGCCTCGATGCTGTTTTGGACCGCCCGGCTTACAACTTCATGATTCACACCTCGCCCATCGGCGAAGAGATCAACGACCATTACCACTGGCACATCGAGATCATCCCCAAGCTGACCAAAGTCGCGGGATTTGAGTGGGGCACGGGCTTCTATATCAATCCGACCCCGCCGGAAGAATCCGCTCGCTTCCTGCGTGAAGCCAAAATAGCCTCGCCGCTGGCGCCAGCGAAAAAATAGCGTGGAGTACTCGCGCGGCGTGCCGCCAGTTTCCGGGCACCGCCAAAAATTTTGCTATACTTAGCAGTTTGGCGCGGTACCCAAGTGGCCCAAGGGAGAGGTCTGCAAAACCTCCATTCGTGGGTTCGAATCCCACCCGCGCCTCCAATTTTCAACCGTAGAATGTGTGAGGTAGAACGCTGCTTTTTCTCGTGTACCCGCCGTGTACCCCGTGCTTGGGGAGTTTGCGCAGCTATAAGAGGATCGAGGCCCCACGCACGGGTGAGGTCCGCTTCGAGTTGTTCCTGCCGCGATCGTACCCAGGGCGCGTAGTTTCTCTCTGTGGTCCGCACGCTTTCATGTCCAAGCAGGATGGAAACCCGCACAATTGGGACGCCTGCCAGAAGAAGTTCTACGGCAAAAGTATCGCGGAGGCGGTGTGGGTGGCCGCTAGTGACCTCCGCGGGTTCAAACAACCTGTTTAATCGTTTTCTCCAACTCCCGATAATCGTTTCCAGCTTTGATTCGCCATCCCAAAAATAGTAGTTGGCAGCAACCTTGGAAGCCCGATCTCCCTGAGCCAGGATCTTCCTGCGGAGGGCGCGACTGCGTTTGTGCTCCGCCCAACCCGCATAGTCACAGATGACGATGACGCCCAAAAGTTCGCTTGGTGGAGTTCCAATTGGAAATTTTGGAATAAAACGAAACGGGGCGCGGTCTTGGTTTCGCGGACATAACAACCAATGCCAAGAGACCGCACGACCGGATCCGTTCAGCCTTGGGCGCCTGGTCCCGGTGCGCAGGTCGCGCCGCGCAGGCTGCATGTCCCAAAAAGGAGACACAAATGAAACAATTCGATGCTGAGATTCAGAGCAATCGACGCTCATTCTTGAAAAAGGGCGCCTTGGCAGGAGGGGCAGTTGCGATCGGCACTGGATTAATGAGCAGCGACGCACGCGCATTTGACCACGACCACGACGGTGACGACCGGCTCACGCCAGGCGACGCCGCCATTCTCAGGTTTGCGCTCGCAGCCGAGCTGATCGAAGCGGACCTGTGGATTCAGTATGCGGAGCTGGGCGGTTTCACCCCTGGCGACCTGCCGCTGGAAACACTTCCGACCCCGCCGTCGAACAGCTATCAAAATGCTTTCCTGCAACTCGACGGCGATGGGCCGCAATACATCACCAGCAACACCCTGGATGAAGTCAGCCACGCGGCCTTCTTGAATGCCTACTTGCTATCAAAGGGCGCGGAGACCGTTGACTTCGATGCCTTCCGCACACTGCAAGGCAGCACCGCGACCGGATCCACGGGCATCGGCCGTCTCACCAACCTCATGCACCTTAACGTCGACACCAGCTGGTTCACCCGCTATCGCAGCTCGAAGAACCCGGACTTTGGCGCGACTTTTCCGCAAGCCCTGACCATCACCAACCATACCGCCATCCCTATCACCAATGCGGACTTCAACGACCCCAATCACATTCAAGTGATTGCCAACATCGCGGCCTTCCACTTCGGATACATCGAACAAGGAGGCTCCAGCCTCTATCCGGCGCTCGGTCGCAAAGCCAGCAGCCTGGAAGTGTTGAAAATCACTCAGGGCATTGGCGGAGACGAGATCGCGCACTTCCTCGAGTGGGTCGATTTTGCCGGCAATGCCGTTCAACAGCCTGTCGCACCGGTGACAGACCCCGCAACCGGTTTTACCTTTCCCAATTTCTTTCTGCCCATCAACCCCAACCAACCACCCAGCGCCAGCAACCCCAACAATGTGGCGATTCAGCCCAGCCTGATCTTTCCAGTCCCGTGCGAATTCATTAACGCGGATTTGCCGCACGTCTCGGTGATTCGACCGCTCGATGACAAATTCGGCGGCGCAGTGGCGACTATTGCGTCGTTCACAGCCGATGGGCTATTTGTTGGGCAGTCAAAGGAGTTCTTCAAAGTAGTGAACCAACTGGCGGAAGAGGCGGACGCGGCCAAACGCGAGTTCTAATTAACTGAAGCTTCGATTCCTTCGAGAATGGTCCCGGCTTTCCTGGCCCAACAGGAAGGCGCGGGATCATTCTTTGTCTGGAGGTTGGGCGAATAAGGCAGGGTGACTGAAACCAAGCTGCAGGTCTGGTCTCTGAACCTATCTACTTTGTGCCGCTGCCTACATTTTAGTCACCGTTGTAGGTGCGACCCACCTGGCGGTGGAAGACCGAGCTTCCGAATCACCATAAAGACGGCGAAAAACTCAAAGCTATTTCGTTTCACAGGAACCAACCGAAAGCAAGCGACCGCCGCCACCCTCCTTCTAATCACTGTATCACGCCATCAATTTACTTCTGCGCCATCCTAGGCGATCCAAAAGACTTCGGTTTCCACCTCTCGGATCACAGTTACGAAGATTTAACAAACAAAACGGGAATACGACGCGAGCAGGCCCGGTTAGATCATTTGCCGGGGGGGCAAATTCATTTTTTGCCCACTCCGTGCGTTTTTCAACGAATCGATTTTTCAGGAGGCCGATACGATGATCCGCAGACCCGCTTTTCTCCTTATATTGTCCTTAGCTGCGATGGCCGTGGCGTTCGTGGGCGTTGCACAAGACGCCCCAACCGAGGCACCCGCCGGCTTTGATACCCCGACGCTGGTCACCAATCCAGGGTCACAGAGTTCGAGCAATGGCATCGCCGAGCCACCCGGCGACACGTACGTTCACGACCAAAAGACTTACGAGGAGATCGAGGATGTAACCACCGGATTAGGTCCGCTGTATAACGGCCGATCGTGCGCGGAGTGCCATCAAAACCCCGTTAGCGGCGGCGCTAGCCAATTTACCGAGTTGCGCGTCGGTCACAACGATGCCAACGGCAATTTCGTGAACCCCACGGTGCCGATCGACAACGGCTTGAGCAGCATTACGGGGCGCTCCATCATCAATGATCGTGCCGTACTGCCCGCGGCCCAAGAACATATACCCGTTACCGAGAACATCCGCGCGTTGCGCGCAGCGCTCAATACTTTAGGCGATGGCTTCGTCGAGGCCATTGATGACAGCACGCTGCTGGCGATCGCTCAGCAGCAACCGGGCCTAAGTGACGGCAGGATTCATGGCCTGGCCAATGAGGTTCCCGTGCTGGAAGCCCCCGGGCAAAACCGCATCGGGCGCTTCGGATGGAAGGACCAGCACAGCAGCTTGCTGTCCTTTGTGGGCGACGCCTATCTGAACGAAATGGGCGTCACCAATCGCTTGCGTCCGCACGATACCACCACCATCGGCAAGATTACCCCGGACCCCGAAGACACCCCCGACAATCTGGGCCTCGCCGACATCGACCATTTTGCGCAATTCGTCCGCGGCACCAAGGTGCCACCGCGCGACACTACGCTGGCGGCCACCCCCGACGCCGTCGCGGGAGCGGCCCTATTCGAAAAGATTGGTTGCGCAACGTGCCACGTTTCGTCCATCGTTACAGCTCCCGCTGGAACGGTTATCAACGGCGGAGCCTTCAGCGTGCCGGCCGCTCTCGGAAACAAGATCATCCATCCCTATGGCGACTATTTGCTCCATGACATTGGGACCGGCGATGGCATCGTACAAAATCCTCCCCAGGAAACCGCAAATAAAATGCGCACCGCGCCGCTTTGGGGCCTCCGCGAAAGGCCGCGCTTCATGCATGACCTCCGATCCCTGACGCTAGGAGAGGCCATCGAGCGTCACCGTGGCGAGGCCGAAGACGTGGAGAGGCACTTCGACCGCCTATCGGCCGGCGAGAAGCAGCAGATCTTGACGTTCCTTAATTCGTTGTAGTTGAGACCTTGTAGTTTCGCGACCTCCACCGGGCACGGCAAATCCGATTTGCCGTGCCTGATCTTCGTGAATGCCAATCGCTGATATAACTGTGTTCAGCGGACTCGTGACGGCATCCCCGGGGTTCGCATATCTGGAGTTCTTGAACCGACGACGCGGAAAATATAGCGGCGACCCGATGCCATGTCTGTGTTTAGGCCGTTACTCTCGGCGCGCTCTGTCAGCCCGCAATTCTTAACGTACTGACAGTCAGCAAAACAGGCGTGTGGTGATGTGCTGAAATCCCAGCGAAAAGTGTGCCTTTCGCAATGACATTTTTCCCCAGCAAGTCCTTGTACGTCACGAACATTTCCTGGTGGAGGAAAACTAATTGAATCAACCGGATATCTTTTTGTGCGTAATTTAAGTCCGGTTCCTTTGGGTCTTGGTTGACGCAAATTGGGAGATCAGCGGGCATGCCCTTTCGAGTGAATCGAATGTATTTTCTGCAAGTTGGATGAATTCATAGTGAGCCTCTGTGTATTTCCCTTCGTCCACTAGTCCGCACGCATGTTGAAGGCGTTGTCCGTCCATTGAGGTTCGCCGGTCGTCTGCCGAGCGTCCCTGCATTAATCCATTTGAGGAGAGAATAGGACGCACAGCTTCGGCCCACCTGGGGTAACGCCCATCTTAGTGCCTTACCGCTCTCGGTTAGCGCAGTGAAGGTCCCTTCACGAGTTCCTTACGAATTATTTATGAATTCCTTACGACTTTCATTTACCGCCAGCAATAGCGTGAGTTGCGGCGTCTTGGATACGCTAGACGCACTTGGAGCGGTTCTGTCGTCGACCGAAAACATACTTGTGCTTGCCCAAATACAGAGTGCATACATCAATCAGGGTATTGCCCCGCCCAACGCCGACGCGCACGTTTCAAGAGGGGCCAAGTAAATGGCTAGATGGGTTTTCACATGCAAAAACTGCTCTAAGGTTGTCCCGCATACAGAGATAGGGCGCACGCTAATGGACTACTTCCTTCCTAAGAAACCTGAGGTTTCTACCGAAGGACTAGAGATGGAATGTCCTGAATGCAAGACTAAATACGTTTATCAACAAAATGAACTCTGGTATGAACGGAATTGATTGTTTCAGGGCCGACAGTTCGTCTCTACACGCATGCTGGATCAATCAGCTTTGCCGGCGTTGATTGTAGCGATGACGGTCTTGGTCGGAACATGCATCAATCGAAACTCATTCGTATTGCCTTTCGCGACTTCCTGTAAT
Source organism: Verrucomicrobiia bacterium (assembly GCA_035571045.1). Lineage (GTDB taxonomy): Bacteria > Acidobacteriota > Terriglobia > Acidiferrales > UBA7541 > Acidiferrum. The sequence continues at coordinate 35,123 of DATMKS010000045.1, read as the reverse complement.
TTGTTGATCGCATTTTCGTGACCTACTATAGTGGCTTTCCAGATTAGCGTGCCGTCCGGCAAGACTTCGAAAGCATCGTACTTGCGATTCATAATCCTTCCATCACGAGCTTGAGCATAAGAGTTCTAACGAGGCCCAACGAATATTAGGGCACGCTGTTTTCCAAACTGACGAAAAGTGTAAATCCTTTAGATTTCTGGCGTTCTCATGTGTCGCGGGTCTCAAACAGAGACAGCCTGGTAGAAAATACAAGGCTGATGCCGCTTGGGCATCAAGTAAATACCTGAGGCTACTGCTTATAGATGTGAACTTTTTCCTCGACAACGACCGCAACGTATTTCCCTTGTTCCAAGAATTGCATTACCTGCTTTCCTTCCCGCGCTAGTTTTGCCCACCGTGATTTTGTATTCGGATTCTGTTCCAACCCGCGCAACTCGCGGTCTTCGAACCGGAAATCGATCTGTTTAAGCTTGCTCTTAGAAGTTTGGCGGATGGGATAGGTCTCGCCATCAAGATCGACGATTTTCTTCTTATCGATTAGGGCCTGTTGCCAGACGGATACCAGGACGGTTTCGAGACTCGCGGACATGAAACGAGGATAGCAAACTCGCGAGGGTCGTCGTGCCAGGAGCGATCAGCAGGGACCTTGCGAAATGCGGCTTACTCGAACGGAGAGATGCTGACATTTCTCGGTGAATAAAGAACCTGGCTAGATATGGAGTTGAGGCCGGGAACCTCAATCGAGAATTCAGTCGCTTCCGCCAGGTGCACAGGATTGAGCGGCTGCTTCATACGAATCTCTTGGGAAGCATCGTATTCGCGAAAGCCGTTATTCCTCACATGCGCAGGCAGGGCGGTGGCCGAATCCTGCAGATCTCAAGCGAGCAGAGTCAGATGGCCTATCCTGGCCTGAGCTTACAGCTGTTCGTACCGTGGACGTATCTGGGGTAAGTAGTGCCGCTCGGCGATACGGATAGCCATTGTCACCCTCAACTATTGTGCGCGCCGGCAGGCGATCAAGTGCTAGAAATTATAAGAAATACCTACGAGAGGTACCACGTTACTTCGAAGTCCGCCTTCATCCAATTTAAGAAGCACGTTGCCAGTAATCACCAGCCGGCCAACCAGACGGTACTTCAGACCAAGCGAACCCTCGGTGATGTTAACGTCCGTCGTTCGCTGCGCGATGTCCGGATGTGCCGTCCCAGGCGTATATGTCCCGCAGGTAGCGCCGGTCGGATCTGTGGGGCCGGAGCAGCTCCCAAGACCCATGTAGGGTTGAGAGACGAGCTCGGGGCTGTTGAACAAGCGCTGACCGTAAATATCAAACGCGGCCGTCAGTCGTTTCACGACGCGAATGTCGGCGCCCACAATGTAAACGAACCGGTTGGGAAGCTTGCCCGTGTTTGTCGGCGTTACGCCAGTAGCCCCGGGCACTATGTTGGTTCCGGCGAGTGTGGAATCGCCGTTCCATTCATAACCGACCTCCGCGTGCGGAGAGATGCGGGCCTTGTACGAGACGACTCCGAAGGGCTTCACGCCCGTGGCGCCAGAACCCAGAAAATTCAGTGCATCTCCAGTGGGTAGACGCACATCCACGCCGGCTGCCACGGCGAACCGCTCTCCGTTGTATACGGCGTATTTTCCGCGGAGAACTACGTCGCCGATTCCGGTTGCGCTGCCCGAATCAGAAAACTTGGCGTTGAGGCATGGCACCTGCGAGGCGCACTGAGAAGTGAGCACCGGATTAGTGGGATTAAAGGAATGCCATACATTGCCGGGGGCGCCGACCGCTGCAGGCGCAACAGAATTCGGAACAATCGTAGCTTCGGAAGTGACGGCCATCTGAACATTCAAAATCGGGATCGCGACCGAAAAATCGAGACGGTTTGTGATCCCGTAGGTCGCATAGATCGTGTATTGATGAATCGTGAGGTCAATGTTGTTCGACGTTTGTATAAAGTCGCGCACGAAGCACGGGTCCCCTGCATAACCATTCGCGGTTGTTAGCGCCGATTGGTTATCGCACGACGGGATGTTCTGCGGATTAGGTACAGGAAACGGTTGATGCTGGAGGACGGTCGGAATGTTGTTCAAGTTTTGTCCGTCAATCGAGCCGAAATTAAAGTATTGGTAGCTGAAGCCCAGGAATAGCTTGCGCCTTCCGATCGTGGTCGCGCGATTGCCCACGATTGGGCCGAGACTCTCATCGGTTGAAGGCGCGAACGTCTTCAGGGCCGGGTCATAAACGAAAGTGATACCGGAGGAGGGCGAAGCTATTGGCAACTGTGACGCCTGGATGCCGACGGCTTCATTGATGGGCGCGAAGGTAGCGAGGAAATCGCTCGAAAAATGAGCGTTGTGATGGTCTCCAGTGTACAACACCGACTGGGTTGGGTCCGTCGTTGTGCCGAATCCAAAGGGGCCATACACCTGCGGGATTTGGCAGACCAGCTTGTTACTCAACGTGCCGTTCAACGGGCACGTCTGGGCCGAGGTGTTCCCGGCGGCGAGAAAAGATAGGGCCGCAAGACCGACTATCATCCAGTTCTTCATATGACATCTCCCCCTTGTTGGATACTGCCCGTGCATTTCCATACCAGTTCTGCAGGTGTCGAGCGGGGTTTCCTCGTTGGGTTGTGCAGCAAACGCTTCCTGTACTTTCAACACAACAAATTTGCCACAAGAAGAGGCCCCACCGAGTCCACGCGATTCAAACGGCCCGTTTTTAGCAGGCCTGACAAGCCCCGCTTACTTATATGCAGTCGATTTCTCAGACAGCGCTCCAGCAATGGTCTTGTCAGGGTTAGACTTACTGGCCAGAGGATAGTGATTGGCGTAGCCGATTCATATCACCCGGTCGTGAGTTGGACCGAGTTTATCCACGAGGTCTATTTTGGTCAAGCAGTTGAGAAGGGAGGTTTGGGCGTTCCAACCTACTGAACGTTCGTAATCACCCAGGAGCCATTCGACTTTGCGAATTGAAAGGTCGTGCGGCCCTTGACGCTTTTTGGCTTCTCCCCTTGTGGAGTGTATTCCTGCGTAACCTCAGCCGTCACAGTAGCGGTGTTGCCGTCCGCGCCGATTTTCACACTCTCCGTTTGGACCTGCATGCGAATGGAGCTGGCCTTCCCAAACGAGGTTTTGTAACGTGTGTACAGATTGCCCATAGTGGGCCAAATCTGCTGCAGGCCGTCCGCATTTCTTTGCTCAAAAGCCTGTGCGTACCGCTTAACGAGGGCGAGCACGGCATCATTGTCAACAGTCCCTGAAGCTGGTGGAGGTGGGACAGGCGTTACCGCGGGAGGAGGCTGGTTCAGGGCCGCAAGCTTTGTGCCAATTTCGTCCACAAACCGCTGGGCTTCGCTTGCGTGTGCGCCGCCGGTTTTTGCGATGGATTGGAATCCAGTACGAGCCGCTTCCAGTCCACTCTTATCGTTTGTGTTCGAGGCCTGCTGATACTTCGCCACGATTTGTTGATACGCCGCTTCCGCGCGCTTGTTTGCCGCACGGTCATGAACTTCGCGGATCGCCCCAGGCATGTCGTTGACGAAGCTCTTGGCCTCTTCCGAGTGTGGCCCCGCACTATCGGCCAGCGCCTGGAACCCTCGTTGCAGGTTGCTGAGTTGCTGGGCCGCGGCATCGTCGTCGCCCTGTTTGAGCTGATTGAACTGGTTTTCCAATTGCGTGAGGCGGTTATGTTCGGCTTGATCGATCTCCGCGGAAAGCGCGCCAGCATCGCCGCCACTCTGCTGGATCTGACCAGCCATTTGACGGGCTGAATGGAAATCTCCGCGTTGCAAATCCTGACGAGCACCGTCTAGGTAACTGCTGAATAGTTTTGCTTGCACGTCCCGCAGCATTTTCTCAGCTTCGGGCTTCCGCGGTCCCTCCTGTGAAGCGAGGCGGCTAAGAATATCAGACGCGCTTTGGAGACTATTTATATCGCTCTTTTGAGCGGCCTGGCGCGCCCGCGAAAATAGCTTTTCTTCTTCCTGGCGTGCAGGAATTGTTCGAGTGAGATACTGTTGTGCATCGTTCTTGCGGAGCCCTCCGTCGCCTAGCGCAAGTATTTGATGCAGGTTCTTCTGCGCTTCTGCAAAGCGTCCGCCAGCGACATCATCGTTTGCCTGCTGCCACAGCTGCTCTTCCTTGCGCCGGAGGTCACGGAGGCTTTGATTTTGCATCGACTCTTCGATGCCAGCTTGCTTTTTCTTGATCTCGGCAGTTAGCGGACCATTCAAATCCGCCGCCGGTGCAAGGATTTTCAGCGCGCCTTCGAGGTCATTCGAAGCAACCAGCTTGTCAGCGGCATTCAGAGCGCCGCGCTGCTGAACCTCAAGCGGATTTGGCTCTGGCTTGGCGACCGGTTTCGCAACGGTCGGAGTGGATGCGGTTTCATGCGTGCGAAGCAACGTAGCTATGCGTATTAGTCCCCAAATCAGTCCCACAGCGCACAAAACCAAAACACCAATTCGCGCGGTCTTCTTCCTATTCGAAGGTGGAGCTGCCCCTACCACGGGGGCCTTCTCGGGGATTGAAACCTGAGGAACCGGTTGCTTGATCTCCCTCCGCGGAGGGGATATGGGGGGCAACCCAACGGTTGGAGAAGGAGTTGGAGAAGGCACAACTGGAGCTGTCGATTCGACAAGCGGTTCGGCAGTCGGTTTAGTAAAGGGTTTGGCGGGACGCTGAGGAGGTGCCGAGACCTGGGGAGCTTTGTCGACAGGTGGTGGCAAGGGCGGTGGAACTGCTGGTGGAGCTGCCGGCTGCGCAGGCAATAAAGCTGTCTGCCCCACGGACGCCTTGGCGTCAGACACTTCCGTTGGGGGGTGGTCTTTTTCGGGAGAGGCGACTTCCGGCTCCGGCGGGCGTTGCAACCAGGCATACTCTTTGGACAAGCTAACGGTTGGCGCGGATATTACCGTTGCCGCTGCGGCGGTTGCAGCAGATTTTGCTGCGTCCAACTCTTCACAGACACGCTGGACGCGAGGATCGAAGACCTCAAGGATCTTCGCCTCAACGACTAGGTCCAAAGTTTTTGTCGCCTCGACCAGTTTTCCTGCGCTAATCAGAGCACGAACTGCTCCCAGCTTTTCTTCCTGGTCTTTCTTTCTCTCGCGAGCCTCGAGCTCAACCCGGGCGGAATTTAACAATTGATTTACATCGGTGTCTGGCCCCAGAGTCATGAGCGTCTGTTTCGCAAGGTCTATCGCATCGCTAATCTTTCCCCGGTTGATCTTGACCTTGATTTCCCGAATTCTCTGTTCGATGTGTTGCCGGGTCTCTAGCTTCCGCTGCTGGCTATCCGCCTGCTCCCGCAACAGCTTCAGCTCCTTGTTGTCCGGGAATGTCTTGAGACCGGTCAAGGCCGCCTGATATGCCTCCTCAAAACGGCCCGATTCAAGCAGCTTCCTGACCTCCTGGAGACTTTTCTGCTGTTGAGTTTCCCGCTCGATTTCCGCGTGTTGGGCCTTCGAAAATTCAATGAGTCGGCTCAAATCCGTATTGCCGGGGAATTCTCGCTGGATCCTTTCTGATTGCGCAAGAACCTCGGCATATTTCTTTTCGCTGACCAGCTTTTTCAAGGCCGTCAATTCTCCCTGCACACGTTCGAGGCTGGCCTGTTTTTCCTTTTCCTGGAGGGCTAGAGCTCGCAGCTTGATGATCCCTGAATCCTTTGGGTGAGCTTCGCGAAGTCCGTCGAGCACGCCCATGGCGTCCACAAATCGCCGCGCAGCCAGATGATTCCTGGCGTCTGCAAGTTGGCGCTGCTTCTGTTGCTCCGCGCGATCCTCACGCGCTATTTCGGTTAGCTTTGCGATGTCATTGTCTTTTGGATACTGGCTTTGCAGCTTGGCGAGCAACGCTAAGCACTCTTCGTAATCATGAGACGTCAACAAACTCCGGGCTTCCGACAAACCTTTCAGTTTGCGCTGCTCGGACCGCTCCCCAAGCGTCGTCTCGAGGAGTTTGGTGACATCGTTGTCGTTGGGATGTTCGCCCAGCAGCCTTTCGAGCAACGCGATGCACCGGTCATAATCCCGCGAGTGCAGCAGACTCCTGGCTTCGGTAAGACCTTGCAGCTTGCGTTGTTCGGATTCGTCCTTGCTAACCACATCAAGGAGCTTCGGGATTTCGTCGTCCTCGGGAAACTGTTTCTGCAATTCCAAAAGCAACGCGTTGCACTCATCGTACCTGCGCCCAGCCAGTAGTTTTCTGGCCTTCGCGACGCTTTGCTGCCGCCGCTGTTCAGCTTTCTCCGCCTTGGCGGTTTCAAGTAACCTCAAGACATCGGCTTCGTCTGGAAATTCTTTCTGAAGAGAAGTCAGCCGGGAGATGCAATCGTCGTACCGCTTGGCTGCGAGAAGGCTTCGCGCCTCGCTCAAAGAATCCAATGTCCGCTGCTTTCGCTCGTCGTCGAGTACATTCTTTTGAAGCTGCAGGGTTTCGTCGTCCCCCGGGAACTCCTTGAGGATAGAGTTCAACAAAACGGTGCAAGCGTCGTGCCGCCTCGCTGCAAAAAGGCTTCGGGCTTCCGCAATGGACTGCGATCTTCGTTCCTTTCTCTGATCGTCGAAGACATTTTTTTGAAGTTGCAGTACTTCGTCGTCGCCCGGGAACTCTTTCAGGATGGAATTCAGCAGGGACGTACAATCTTCGTAGCGCCTCGCCGCCAGCAGGCTTCGAGCTTCCGCAACAGATTCCGTTCTTCGCTGTTTTCTCTGATCCTCAAGCACGGTTTCCTGCAGCCTGAGGATTTCATCGTCGCCGGGGAATTCTTTTCGAAGTTCAGCAAGAAGCGCCGTGCACTCGTCATAGCGTCGATTTGCCAGCATGCTGCGCGCACTTGCCAGACCCTGTGATCTTTTCTGGTTCGCCTGGTCTTCCTGGGCAGTCTCCAGCAGCCGGGGAATCTCGTCCTCATCGGGAAATTCTTTCCGCAATTCCGCCAGAAGCTGGATGCATTCCGCATAATTCTGTTGCGTCCACAGGCTGCGCGCCTGCTGCATTTTCTCGAAAAATTGTGCTCGTCTCTGGCGCTCTGCCTTTTCGTTAGTCACTTGTAGCTGAAGCGCTTTTGCCTGCTGGTTGGTGGATTCAGCTTCCAAGACTTTAGCGAGCAGCTCCTCGGCTTCTTCCAGGAGGCCTTGCGCCAAGCGCTGCTCGGCGGCGTCAATCCAGTCCGCGATTTGCCGAGCGCGGTCCAGTTCTTGCTGGATTCGCTTTAGCAGCTCTCGAGCGGGTTCAAAGGTGGGGTCCAACTGTAAGACAACTTCTGCCTCCATCCTCGCTTCTTGCGTTTTCCCTTCGGCGAATAACTCCTGCCCCTTTTCAATCTGCTGCTGCAATTTTGGTCTTATGAGGATACGCCTGAGCTCGGCATTAACCTTTTCCAGAAGATTCCGCGCCTGCGTGTTAGCTGAATCGATTTGGAGAGCCTGACGCAGAAAGTCGCGGGATTGAGAATAGTCACCCTTGTCGGACAAGTCGCGGGCCTGCGCGACCAACACAACGACCGACTCCGACTGCAGGCTTTTGCAGATCGGATCCAGATCGAGTAAGAGTTCCTCCATCGACTGATAGCGTTCGTCGGCGGATTTTTGCAAGACTCTTTGCACCACTTTTTCGAGGGCGGGAGGGCAGTCGGGGGCCACCTCAAGCAGGGGCTGCGGTTGCAGCTGGCAAATACTGTGCATCAAGCTTGCGGGGGTATGTCCTTTGAAGGGTCTCTGGTAAGCCAAAAGCTCATACAGCAGAACCCCGAACGACCAGATATCGGAGCGCGCATCGGCGTGCTCGCCATGATATTGCTCGGGAGACATGTAGGCGAATGTGCCGAGAAGCATGCCAGTTTGCGTCTTGGAGGTTTCGAGGACACGAGCGATGCCGAAGTCCACAACCTTCACCGTGCCATCTTTGGTAAGCATCACGTTGTCAGGCTTGATGTCTCTGTGGATAATTCCGCGCTTGTGGGCATAATCCAACGCGCGACACGCTTGCAATGCGTAGGTGAGCTTCAATGGGACAGGCAGGGGAGTTCGACGGCCGATCAGCTGGTCTAGACTCTCACCTTCCAACAATTCCATGGCTATATAAGGAACGCCGTCTGCGTCCCCCAAATCGTAAATCGTGACAATGTTGGGGTGCTGCAAGCCACCGGCCGACTGAGCTTCTTGGTAAAAGCGTTGCAGCAAGTCAGGATATTCGGCCAAACCCATAGTAATCGTCTTCAGCGCGACTAGGCGATTGATAAACGGGTCCCGGGCGCGGTAAACGACACCTCCGGCTCCACGTCCAAGCTCACCGAGAATTAGGTATTTGCCTAACTTCTCCAAGCCTATACCCCTGCAATCGCGAGCCCGTCAAAATTTATTGCGCTCTGGCTTTCCAAGCGAATTCTAAAGGCCAGCACAATCCCTTGCCTGTTAAATCCAACTGTATATAGTGAATGTTAGTCGCGCAATGGAGAGCCTCGACCCAGCCTTAGCCAGGAGGCCGGCCGCCGGTCCGAACTTTCCAATGTCTGACGCGTGATGGGAACTTACTCACACCATAACCTTCCGCCGTGCTCGCGGTTTGAGATCGAAGAGGTCTCGGTAACCCGAGCTTATTCCGGTCGGCCGCCAATGGAAGTCAACTCCATCGACATCAATCTTTCGTGGCTAATATACCTTAAAGAGGTACCAAAATCCTTGAAATGCCAGATTGGCCTCGCAACCATAAATGCCTGACAGAACGGAAAACCATGCGACGAGCCCACGCCTCGAGCAAAACCGGTCAGGAGGGTAGCTAAAGGCCACCAAAAGCGTGTCTCATGCAACAGGACCAACAAGAGGTCAGCCGCGGCAAGCGTGCATGGTGATTCGCCTCGCGCTTCTCCGGAGGACAAGTTTTCCATTCGCCCCAGCCTGCACAATCCAATATAATTTCGATCGCAGAAGTGCTTGGCCTATTTAGCCGGCGACGACGCAGGAGGTTACCATCACCTTGAAACCAAGCGCTCGCATCCTTACCGGTTCTCTTGCAAGCTGCGTGTTTCTATCTTTTTTTCTGATTGCTTCATCGCCAGCGCAGAATTCGACCTTCCATGATGCGCCCTCATCCGCAAAACAACAAAAAAATCCCTTCGAAGGCCAGCACCCTGCCTCTGTGAAGGCGGACTATCTTCACAACTGCGCCTCTTGTCACGGGCCAAACGGCGAGGGCACGGGAAATATTCCTGCGCTGGCCACTGGTAAAGCGCAGGGCGCGAGCGATGGCGAACTTTTCTGGTACATCACCAAGGGCGATCTGAACAACGGCATGCCGCCCTGGGTGAGCCTGCCGGAGGAACAGCGCTGGCAGATCATCAACTACCTCCGTGTCCTTGGCAGCCTCAAACCCGGCTCGCCGCGCGTGCAGCTATCCGCCGACGAAGCCGTCGCTGCTGCTTCGAATGCGCCTCCCCCCAAGGCGCCATTCACCGACTACCGCTTCGAAAAGCCCGGCACGGTTCGCAAGATCACACTAAAGGATTTGCCCGAGCCGCTCGCCACGTCGTCGTCCGGCAACGGCCCACAGCTCGTGCCGCGCCCAAAGGAAGCGTGGCCGCAGGTTCTACCGGGCTTCAAAGTGGAGCTCTATGCGTCTGGTCTTGATGAACCACGTCTGATTCGCACTGCGCCCAATGGCGATTTTTTCGTCGCCGAAAGCCACAGCGGCAGCATCCTGGTTTTTCGCGGAATCACTCCTGACGGCAAAGCCGCCCAGTCGGAGACCTTCGTCACTGGGCTCAATCGTCCCTTCGGCATCAACTTCTATCCTCCGGGGCCTGACCCGCAGTGGATCTACATTGGCAACACGGACTCGGTTATCCGCTTTCCTTATCGCAATGGCGATTTGAAAGCGCGCGGCCCCGCCGAGCACCTTGCGGATGTTCCCCCCGGTCCCGGTCACTGGACCCGCGACATTCAGTTCTCGCTCGACGGCAAGAAAATGTTCGTCTCCGTAGGCTCGGCCTCGAATATCGACGACCCCGACACCACGCCCGCGGAAAAGAATCGCGCCGATGTTCTCGAGTTCAACCCCGATGGTTCGTCGATGCGAGTCTACGCCTACGGCATCCGCAATTGCGTTGGGTTGGCGATCAATCCGAAGACCGGTGAGCCGTGGTGTTCGGTGAACGAGCGTGACGCGCTGGGCGACAATCTAGTTCCCGATTACATCACTCATGTCCAGGAAGGTGGCTTCTACGGCTGGCCCTGGTGGTACATGGGCGGCCAGCAGGATCCGCGCCACGAAGGCAAACATCCCGAACTGAAAGACAAAGTCATCACACCGGATGTAATCCTCCATCCACACAATGCTTCTCTGGAACTGACTTTTTATAACGGCAAACAATTCCCGGCCGAATATCAGGGCGATATTTTCGCCGCCGAGCACGGCTCGTGGAATCGCTCTGTCCGCGTGGGTTATGAACTCATTCGCGTGCCGCTACATCAAACCGGCCACGCCACCGGCGAATACGAGGATTTCATGACCGGCTTCGTCGTCGACAACGGCCACGTCTGGGGTCGCCCCGTCGGCGTAACCGTCGCTCCCGATGGCTCGCTGCTTGTCACCGACGACGGCTCAAAATCCATCTGGCACGTCAGCTACACCGGAAAGTAATCTAAGCACTGTCGCGCTTAGCGCACCGAACCCCGAGTCGTTTGCAGGGGAGTAGACCCGAAGGTACCTGCAACTCCCCGAGGCGACGCTCGCCAATCAGTAACCCAATTTTTTATCCACCACATTGAGCAACGGCTCATCCCTCCGAAACCGCCCATACTGCTCAAGGAAAAACTTCATCGCATTGTCCAGCCAATCCGGCGTATGGTCCGCGCAATGCGGAGATAGCAAGATGCTCTCCAGCTTGTAGAACGCGTGCCCTGCCGGCAACGGTTCATGATCAAACACGTCCAACGCGGCTCCTCGAATACGCCCAGCGGAAAGTGCGCCAATCATCGCCTCCTCATTGATCACCGGGCCGCGCCCGACATTGATCACCACCGCCGTCGGCTTCATCGCCGCAAACTCCGCCTCCCCAATCATGCCGCGCGTCTCCGCCGTCAGCGGCGCCGCCGTGATTAAATAGTCGCAACGCGAAATCATTTCCAGTCGCCGCTCCGGCGTAAAAGTTTCGGCAACCAGCCGATCTCCACTCGGCACCGTCGAAGCATGCCGCCTCACCGCAAGCACGTTCATTCCCATCGCACGCACTCTCTCCGCGATCGCACGCCCGATATCTCCATACCCAATAATTCCCACAGTCTTTCCAGATGCCCACTGAACGTCGTACGCCTCCCACACGCCAGCCATCTGATTCCGAATCATCCGCCGAAAATCCTTAGCGAAATACAAAATTGCTCCCAGCGTAAACTCTCCGAGCGATGCGCTAAACACTCCGGCTCCATTGGTAAGCGGCACCGCACTCTGCACGATCTCCGCGAACAACGTTCTCTCCAATCCCACGGAGCGCGAATGCACCCACCGCAAATTCGGGCACGTCGTAAACACCTGCTTAAACAACGCCAGCGGCCCCGACCAATTGAACAGCACGGTAGCGCGATCGGCCGCGTGTTCAAATATTTCAGCCGAATGTCCCGCCAAAATTTCCACATCCGCGAGCTGCTGTCTAAGCATCGCAAGCTGAGCCTCCGCCGGCTCAGCCGCGCTAACCAAAACCACAATCGTATCGTTTCTCATCGGTGTCGTCCCAACAGCGCAAAAGTCTACACCACAATCCAAGCCAGTCGTCTCCAACATCCGCTGTTCAAAGAATTCAAATCCGTTGTTTAAAAACTTGGAATTTGACACCACAAATTTCGACTTCCTACAATACTGCTGTTCCCATTGATGAATGGCAGTTGACCGAACGGGCTCAAAGTTCTACGGTTGACTGCATCGACTCACAAAGTTTCGGAAGGATTTCCGTGCCCCCAAAAGACCCCAGATCCTTGAGAAGTTACCGCTGGTACGGCCCCGACGATCTGCGCTCGTTCGGCCACCGGTCGCGCGCCGCGTCCATGGGTTGCACGCAAGCCGACTACGCAGGCAAACCGGTCATCGCGATCATTAACACCTGGGGCGACATCAACCCGTGCCACAGCCATCTTCGCCAGCGCGCCGAAGACGTCAAGAAGGGCATCTGGCAAGCTGGAGGTTTCCCCGTCGAAATGCCCGCGTTCACTCTTGGCGAGACGTTTCAGAAGCCCACCACGATGATGTATCGCAACCTCCTCGCGATGGAGACCGAGGAGCTGCTGCGCTCCTATCCCGCCGACGGCTGTGTCCTGATGGGCGGCTGCGACAAAACGACTCCAGCGCTTCTGATGGGCGCCATCAGCATGAATCTCCCCGCCATCTACGTTCCCGCAGGTCCAATGCTTCGCGGCAACTGGCGTGGCCAAATCCTCGGCAGCGGCTCCGATGTTTCAAAATATTGGGCAGAGCGCCGCGCCGGTAACATCGATCTGCAAGCCTGGACAGAAATCGAAAACGGCATTGCCCGCTCCGCTGGAACTTGCATGACCATGGGCACCGCCTCCACGATGACCAGCGTGACAGAAGTCTTGGGCTTTACGCTGCCCGGCGCAACTTCGATCCCTGCCGTCGATGCCAATCACCCAAAAATGGCAAATCGCTCTGGGCGCCGCATCGTCGAGATGGTTTGGGAAGATGTAAAGCCGCGCGATATCCTGCGCGACGCTTCCTTCAACAACACGATCGCCGCAGTCTTCGCTCTGGGCGGCTCGACAAACGCCGTAATCCACTTGATAGCCATGGCAGGGCGAGCAGGAATTAAGATCACTCTCGACCGCTTCGATCAATTTTCAAAGAAAACTCCCATGCTCGCCAACATTCGTCCAAGCGGCAAATACTTGATGGAAGATTTCTATTATGCCGGTGGTTTGCCAGCTCTGCTGAAAGCGATGTCGCCGCACTTGGATCTTACTTGCCTGACCGTCACGGGAAAAACTCTCGGCGAAAATATCTCGAACGCCGAGATCTACCATTCCGATGTCATCCGCAGCCTAGACAACCCCGTGCTCGCCTCCGGTGGCCTGGCCATCCTTTATGGCAATCTCGCCCCGAACGGTGCCGTCATTAAAGCCTCTGCCGCCGAACCGCACCTGCTCAAGCACACCGGCCGCGCTGTCGTCTTCGATAGTTTTGACGAAATGAATGCTCGCCTGGATGATCCCGCTCTCGACGTCGACGCGAACAGCGTCCTCGTTCTTCGCAATGCTGGCCCCAAAGGCGCCCCGGGAATGCCCGAATGGGGCAATCTCCAGCTTCCGCAAAAAATCCTGAAAACTGGCGTCCGCGACATGGTCCGCATTTCCGACGCCAGAATGAGCGGCACAAGCTACGGCGCCTGCGTTCTCCATGTCTCACCCGAATCCTTCGTCGGTGGCCCGCTTGCCTTGCTCAAAGAAGGCGACATGATCGAGCTCGACGTCCCGGCCCGCCAACTCAATATGCTCGTTGGCGACGATGAACTGGCCCGCCGCCGCGCCGCCTGGCGTCCAAAAGAAAGCATCTATCCCCGCGGCTACGGCAAACTTTTTATGCAACACATCAAGCAAGCTCACGAAGGCTGCGACTTCGATTTCTTGGAAGGTACCGCGCCCATCCCCGAGCCCGAGATTCATTGAGAATTTGGAGCCTCGCGCCGCTAGAGAGAGATGAGGGAAAAATTGCTTAAATTGCGGGAGCGTCAACCCGCTGAGGCAACGGTCGCTTTCCCGCTCCGACAGCCAGCATCAAAACACCCGAGAGGCAAAGACTCCCCACCAAGTAGAGCAGTCCCGCCGTGAAAGAATGCGTCCGGTTGACCAGGTAACCCATCATCAGAGGCCCAACAAACCCTCCGAGATTTCCAAGCGAGTTGATCAATCCGATGGAAGCAGCCGCTGCCGATTCGCTCAAAAAAGCCGTCGGCACTGCCCAAAAACACGGATGAAACGAAAAATAACAAGCTCCTACCAGCGTGAACAGTGCGACCGCGAGCGTCATGTTCGAACCAAAAATCACCGCAAGCAATAAAGTCACTCCGCAAAGAAAAATGGGAACCGCCGCATGCCAGCGTCGCTCGCAAGTCCTGTCGGAATGCCAGCCATTCGCCTGCTGCACCAAGAATCCCGCAACATAAGGCAGCGCGGCGAACAGCGTTACTCGAAGGTCGCTCTGCCCCGAGAGCCGCTTCAAAATCGTCGGCAGCCAAAACGAAATCCCGTACCCGCCTGTCGTCGCGCAAAAATAACTCAGCGTCAACAAAATGACGTCGCGCTGCCCAAATGCCTGCCAAATCGTATACGAGCGAATTTTCTTTTTCGCCTCCTTCTCCTTTTCCAACTCGCCGGTGATCCAATCGCGCTCGTCCTCGCGTAGCCAGTTCGCCCCTCGCGGCCAATCCGTCAGATAATAAATCGCAATCACGCCAAGCACGACCGCGGGGATGCCTTCCAATATGAACAACCATCGCCAGCCCCTTAGTCCAAGCCAGGAAATTCCCAGCAGCAATCCCGCAAGCGGCGAGCCAATCACGAATGAAAGAGGACTCGCTGCGTAGAAAACGGCTGTTGCCTTGGCGCGGTCCCGATACCGGAACCAGTGCGACAAATAAACAATCACCGCCGGGAAAAATCCCGCTTCCGCGGCGCCCACAAGAAAGCGCACCAAATAAAATTCCCGCGCCGTGTGGATAAACGCCATCAGCGCGGTTATGATTCCCCAGGAAATCATGATGCGGGCAATCCAGCGGCGCGCACTCCAGCGTTCGGCGATCAATGCGCCGGGAATTTCCAGCACCAGGTAGCCGATGAAAAACATGCCGGCTCCCAGGCCGACCACTTTGTCGTTGAATCCCAGGTCGCCCGGCATCTGCAGTGCCGCGGCGCCGACATTCATGCGGTCCAGGAAGGCGATGATATAAAGCAGGAAGAGAAATGGAAGGAGACGCCACGCAATTCGTTTTCGCGCGCGCTCAGCGACTCCCGGGGCGGTCGGTGTGACGTCCATCTTCTCTCGATTCGCAAACGCTCAACAATGCGGCGGAGCTATCCTGCACTAATTTCGTTCGACGCGGCATTAAATGTGCGCCGCGCAGTATACACAGAAAATGGACCAGGCTGAGCGTCATCGGCAGTCTGCTCCAGGAGTTAAAATGCGCGAGTACTCCATTGCAGCCATCCCTGCGGATGGCATCGGTCCTGAAGTGATTGCCGCTGGTCTCGAAGTGTTGCAGGCGCTCACGCAAAAGGCCGGCGGTTTTCGGTTAAAGATCGAAAAATTTCCTTGGGGTTCGGGCTACTACAAAAAACACGGCGCCATGATGCCCGCGAACGGCCTCGAACTCCTGCGCCCGTTCAGTGCGATCTATTTCGGTGCCGTCGGCGATCCCGATGTTCCCGACCACATCACGCTTTGGGGTTTGCGCCTCGCGATCTGCCAGGGATTCGACCAGTATGTCAATCTTCGCCCAACGCGCATTCTGCAAGGCTTGTCATCGCCTTTGCGTGATTGCAAACCGAACGATCTAGACTGGGTCATCGTTCGCGAAAACACCGAAGGCGAATATTCCGGTCAAGGCGGCCGCGCGCATCGCGGTTTTTCCGAAGAAGTCGCTACGGAAACTTCCATCTTCACGCGCCACGGCGTCACCCGTATCATGCGCTTCGCTTTTCAACTTGCCCAGCAACGCCCGCGTAAGCTGCTCACTGTCGTCACAAAATCCAACGCCCAGCGCCACGGCATGGTCTTCTGGGACGAGATCGCCGCCGAAGTCTCTAAAGGGTTTCCAGACGTAACCTGGGACAAGATGCTCGTCGACGCTATGACCACCCGCATGGTCGCCAAGCCCGCAAGCATTGACACTATCGTGGCCACAAATCTTCACGCCGATATCCTTTCCGATCTCGCTGCGGCCCTCGCTGGAAGCCTTGGTATCGCGCCCACTGGAAACATCGACCCCGAAGGCCGCTTTCCTTCCATGTTCGAACCCATTCACGGCGCTGCCTTTGACATTACCGGCAAAGGCATCGCCAATCCCATCGGGGCCTTCTGGACCGCCGCGATGATGCTCGACCATCTCGGCGAGAAAGACGCGGCCCTGCGATTGATGCACGCGGTCGAACGCGTCACCGCTTCCGGCCTTCACACTCCTGATCTCGGCGGCAAAGCCACCACACGCGAAGTCACCTCCGCGGTCTGTGACGCTATCCACACTTCCAACATCTGAGCGGGCGTCCACCGATCACGCCTCGACGCCCGGCCCAATCTCCACGACAAAATAAGTTGCCGCCGCTGCGCCGGTATTCTTGATTCCGTGCAGATCGTTGGAGTGCACGAACCCTACCGAGCCCGGTCCAAGATGGTAAATTGCGCCGTTTACGTTCAATTCCACTGTTCCTTCGCGAATCAGCCACATTTCGGAGTGCACGTGGCGGTGCGGCGGATGCGGCGCGGCTCCCGGCGGCAGCGTCGTTTCATGGACTTCGAGTGACTCTCCTGTCGCGAGTTTCCCCTTCAATACCTCGCGATACTGCGCATCGTTCGTCGTTTGCACCGGCAATTTGTCGAACGGGTACATCGCCGACGGCATCGCGCCGTCTTGCTGGGCGGACGCCTCGAGTGGAAGGATCGCTGGAAGCAGCGTCGCGGGAATCATTGAACACAAGTCACGCCGCGTCAGGGGCATGGTTTCTCCTATGGCGGATGCAGCGAAGTCGTCGAACCAGCGAAAACAATTCCAGGCGATCTGCCGCGCTCGCTCGAAACAAAGAATCTTAGTCATGTCCGCGTTTGTCAACGGGCGAAATCGTGCCAAACCCGGCCGCTAAACTCATTTAGGATCGGCCCCCGGCTGCACAAGGAAAGTGAAAATCAGCTACCTGTGGTTTCCTGACTTATTGGGCGTCCCGATTTGTGATCGCTACTCGAAACAACGGCTTCGATCTCTCCGACGGCTCCATCTCATAAGTCTGCGCCATTTTGCTGGCGTCATAATCTCGCCAGAGCCAGATCATCTGTTCAGGGAACTCGGCCGCGCCCTGGCCCGAATTGTGTGTGCCCTTACCGAAGCTGAAATGAAAATCGTAGCCCTTCAGCTTCAGAGCATTGGCGAGACGAATGTTCGCGAGCGCCCAGCTTCCGTAACGTTCCAACTCCAGGTCCTCGCTACCGTCCTGCAGCCACACGCGTAGATTGCGGTGCGCTTCATGCAAAACCTTCTCTGGAAAGTCCTGGCCGCCATCTGGAACCGCGGGATCTTCCTTCCATTGAATGCTGGCAAAGCTGCCAATCCAGGAGATCACCCGGCTAAACTGATCTGGCATCTGCCACGCCGCATTGAAGGAACAAATCCCGCCTGAGGAAAGGCCAGTAATCGCGCGGCTGTAAGCGTCCTTGCGGATATTGTATTTGGCCTCGACCTCCGCCAGCACCTCCCCATGCAGAAACCGCACGTAACGATCGCTTACCGTGTCATAAAGCGTGCTGCGCATGGAATCCTTTAGAGTCCGTTGCCACTCGTCCGAATATTTTTTTACTAAATTATAAGTCGCGGTGCCCGCCGAGCTTTCAATATCCCCCGGATTAATGAATACGCAGATCATCACGGGAATTGTTTTTTGCGCAATCAAGTTGTCAATGACGTTGAGCGCCGGATTATTCCCATGGCGGTCGAGATACCACTCGCCATCCTGAAACACCATAAGCGCCGCAGGCGTGTGCGGGTCGTATTGCGCGGGCACATAAATCCAATACTCACTCTTCATGCCATCGTAAATCCTGCTCGTGTGGAACAGCTTCGGCGAAAGCGCCCCGGCTGGAATTCCGGGCTGCTGGTAGGACAAAGGTCCAAACGCAGGCAAGTCCAGCCGGCCACCGAACTTCGCCCCATTGATGATGTAGTAGAACGAGTGCAGCTTTGCCACCGGCTCGATCTGGGCGCACGCGTACCAAAAATCCGAGCCGGACAAATTCTGCATCTGCGGCCCCGCGGCCCCATCAACGAAAAGCCCAGGCTTCGAAGGCGCCTCAATGGCAAAGAAAAAATCTGCCCCGTGTCCAATCCAGGCCGTTCCGTCCTTCAGTTCTTTGGCGTCGAGCGTGTTAGTGATAGCGTCTTTCAGCGCCGGGCTATTCGTTTTGGCGAGTTCAATGAGCTGTGTCGCCGTCGATTTTTCGACTGCCAGAGAAGGTCCACCCACCATCAGAAATAGAATGCCGGCAAGCCCGAGCCTATTTTGACACTTCATAGGAAAACACCTCTCGTTGAATTCCGCGACAAACCCGCGCAATGAGCCATAAACGAGTGGCTATGGTACAGCCGAGCGGCTGACGAACGAAGCGCGAAGAGTTTGAGAAACAGCTCTATGCATTTCGGACTGCCTGGAGGCGATCAGGAGTCTTGGCAGCTTGATAGATGGATTCGACCAGAGCAATGCTGCGCCGGCCCTCTACCCCGTCGCAAGCGCAGGCCCGTTTGTTTTGAATGGCTGCAAGAAAATCCTGGAGGACGGCCTGGTGGCCGCGGAAGTCACTGACGGCAGCAGACGAAGAGCTCTTGTTTTCATCCGGTGTGTAGGATTCGCTCGCGCCAGCTGGAGCGTTTCGGAGATCTGCCGCGATGATGCGGTCATGCTCGAGAATAACAGTGCCTTCGGTCCCGGAGATTTCGACACGCCGCGGGTAGCCGGGATACGCGGCGGTGGTAGCATGGAAAATTCCAAACGCGCCGCTGGCAAATTCGAGTGTGGCGACGGCGGTGTCTTCGGCTTCGATTTTATGCAGCACAGTTGCAGTTCGCGCTTGCACGCGAATGACATCACCAAGCAGCCAGAGCAGCAAATCGACAGTGTGGACACCCTGATTGATTAACGCGCCCCCGCCGTCGAGAGCAATTGTCCCGCGCCAGTGCGAATTGGCATAGTACTCAGGCGGGCGATACCACTTCACGCGGGCGTCCACGAATAGGACCCTGCCGAGCAAACGCTGCTCAATCCAACTTTTGAGCTGGCGAATCTGCGGCTTCATGCGGTCCTGAAAAATGACGCCCAGTTGAACCCCAGCCTGTTTCGCGGCTTCGATAAGAGCGTCCGCACGCACGGTGCTGATTTCGATCGGTTTTTCCGTGAGGACATGCAGGCCGCGGCGCGCAGCCGCGATACCTTGTCCGGCATGCAGTCCGGAAGGACTGCCAATGATTACCATATCCATCGGTCGGTGGTTCATGAAAGCGTTAAGGTCTTGATATGCCGTACCGCCGTGTTCGCGGCAAAGGCGCGCGATTTTTTCGGCGTTGGTCCCGTGGATCGCGGAGATTTCTACGCCCGGAATAGCGCGCGCCGCACGGGCATGAGTTTCCGTAATGTTGCCGCCGCCGATGAGGCCGATGTGAATAGTCATGGGAATCTGCGAATTGTGAAGCGCATCAATGATACGCCGCGACGAACTCCTTGTAAGCGGCTTCGGTAGCTTCGGGCGTGAGGATCGCCGAAGAGATCAAAATGCGATAACGGAAAGTCACGCCTGCGTGCGGAGCCAGCGAAAAATTCAGCTGCTCCTTACCGTTGCTGAAAACCTTTTGGCCGAGCGGGTTAGCGGCGAAAAGGCCGTAGCCGCGCGCGTGCCAGTAAGTGGGGAATCCGGGATTCTCGGGATGGTCGAGAATGGTGATTGTGACCGGCTCGTCGCCGACCTTGCCGCTCAAATTGCACCAGCGTCCCCGGGTGCCCCAAGCGGCGTCGCCTTTTTGGCCTTCGCTGGTCAGGTATGTGCCGTTGACGCCTGTGTTGTCCAGCTTGGCCACTGCAGTCGGTCGGCCGCTGGCGTCGGTGTAGACCTCGGGCTTGTCGGAAGGAATTTCGAGCGCACGGATGACGCGAAGACCCAGCATGCCGTCTTTTTCGTCAGGGAAGGAGACCTTCTCATCGAGCGCTTGGAGCGTGGTGATCCGGTCGACGCTGCGAAACCCGGGGCCGCCGCGGAAGACAAAGTGTGTATGTTCGTTGAGCAAAACTTTTTTCTCAAACGTGACCCAATCGGTTTCGACGTCGAGCTCGCCCTGCCGCGAACCACTTTTTGCCGAAACGATCGCGCGCTGCAGAATCGTTCCCATCTTCGGCGCATTTTCCGCTTTGATGGCGTCCGAATTATTCCAGAAATCCAGTCCATTCACGTTCTCGTAGTTGAACCAAAGCCCGGCATGATGCGGGTGATCCACACGTTCGCCGGGGCGCGACTCAAGCGGATACCCGCGCGTCACAATCGTGCCCTTGGCCGTGCGCAGCGGATAGAGCACGGGCTTTTTCAGCGTGGTGGGCCAAATGTAGGAAGTGAACGGTTTTCCATCGATCGCGATATCGACCCGCCGCTCCTGTTCGTTGACGACCACGGAGACGCCGTCGGGCGCAGCTGCCACTAAGGATGTCAGAAATAATGCTACGACGACGAGTATAAAAGATGCACCAGCAATAGGAATGCGCATATCCAACCGCTCCCTTCCGAGACGACCTGCTGCCAAAAGATGCCAAATCATAAGCCAACTCCAGAAATTCGGCCGTTGAGACTTACTAAACGCATCCTTTATCACTCTTGCGTTGACGCCGATTCTCGAGAGTCATAAAAGCATTACAGGGATAATCTCGGGTGGACCGCTTTCCGCTGATCCGACCAAAATATCTTCTCCACTGGAACCTGGCCGCAAAAACAGGTAGCTTTCCATCCACACCATGGATCCAGCGAGTCCCATTCCGGTATCTGGTAACCTGCCCCAACCGGCTAGTGCTGCGAGCGCCGGCGAAGCTTCGTTGCCAATCGTTTCCGCGCGCAGCGGCTACTTCCGCTGGGCCATCTGCGCACTGCTTCTCCTTGGAACCACCAAAAACTACATGGACCGGCAAGTCCTCGGAGTTCTCAAAACCACACTGCAGCACGACTTTGGATGGAACGAAATCGACTACGGCAACCTGGTGTTAGCTTTCCAGATTGCCTATGCAGCGGGCATGTTATTGATGGGCAGGCTGATCGACAGGCTTGGCACGCGCCTGGGATATGCGCTGGCGATGATTTTCTGGAGCCTCGCCTCCATGGGTACTGCGCTCGCAAATTCCTTTGGAGGCTTCGCGGTCTCCCGGTTCGCCCTGGGGTTTGGCGAAGCCGCCGTCTTTCCCGCCAGTATCAAGGCTGTTGCAGAGTGGTTTCCAAAGAAAGAACGAGCACTGGCCACTGGCATTTTTAATGCCGGAACAAACGCTGGCGCCATCCTCGCGGCGCTTCTCGTCCCTTGGATTGTGGTGCACTGGGGTTGGCGAGCAGCATTTATCGCCATAGGCGCATTAGGTTTTGTCTGGCTCGCGTTTTGGCTGATGATCTATCGTAAGCCAAGCGAACATCCAAGAGTTTCCAAGGCAGAATTACAATACATCTGCAGCGATCCGGCAGCTCCAGTTGGAAAAATCAGCTGGGCGCGCCTGATTCCTCTTCGGCAAACCTGGGCCTTCGTCGCAGGAAAATTTCTGACCGACCCGGTCTGGTGGTTCTATCTTTTCTGGGTGCCAGGTTTCTTGCAAAGCAAACATGGCTTGGCGCTGACCGGGCTTGGACTTCCGATTTTGGTGATTTACGTTATTTCGGACTTCGGTAGTGTCGCCGGAGGCTGGCTTTCCTCCTCTCTTATCAAACATGGCCGCAGCGTCAATTCCGCCCGCAAGACCGCCATGCTAATCTGCGCCATCGGCGTGATACCGGTTGTGTTCGCGTATCGCGTCGAAAGCACCTGGAACGCCGTTCTGCTTATCGGACTGGCCGCGGCCTGCCACCAGGCGTGGTCCGCCAATCTCTATACTCTCTCTTCGGACATGTTTCCCGTGCAAGCAGTAGGTTCGGTGAACGGCATCGGCGGCATGGCTGGCTCCATCGGCGGCATTTTCGTCGCATCCCTGGTTGGTCACGTACTTCAATGGACGGGCAGTTACAAAGTTCCGTTCCTAATCGCTAGCTCGGCCTACTTGCTGGCGCTCGCCGCGATTCATCTTCTGGCTCCGCGGCTTAAGCCGGCGATGATCGACTTTCAAACACAAACGTGATTCTGGAAATCGCCTGTGAGAACCGTGACAATGCTCCGGCAACCGTTCCCCATCTATCGAGCAGTTGAGGTGAGCAAATGGGCTTGACGATCAAACCGAAGAAGGATTGCCGCTGGGACGTCGTCAGTCTCGGCGAAATCATGCTCCGTTTTGACCCCGGCGATCGCCGCATCGCCACCGCGCGATCCTTCGAAGTCTTTGAGGGCGGCGGCGAATACAACGTCGCTCGCGGATTGAAACGCTGCTTCGGGATGGACGCTGCCGTCGTCACCGCGTTTGCCGATGATCCCGTCGGCCGGCTCCTTCAGGACTTTATCTATCAAGGCGGTGTCGACCAGTCGCTGATTCGCTGGGTCGAGCACGATGGCGTAGGCCAGGCCACGCGCAACGGCCTAAATTTCACCGAACGCGGTTTCGGCGTTCGCGCCGCCCTCGGAAGCTACGATCGCGGCCACACCGCCGTTTCCCAGTTAAAGCCCGGCGAAATCGATTGGGATGAGATTTTCGGAAAGTACGGTGCGCGCTGGTTTCATACCGGTGGCATTTTCTGCGCTCTCTCTGCGACCACTCCCGAAGTCGCCCTCGATGCCATGCAGTCCGCAAAGCGTCATGGCACAACCGTTTCCTACGACCTGAACTACCGCGCCTCTCTCTGGAAATCCCACGGCGGAAAGAAAACTGCGCAGGAAGTAAACCGCCGCATCGCCCCGCACGTGGACGTCATGCTCGGCAACGAAGAGGACTTCTCGGCGGCCCTGGGATTCGAGGTTCCCGGCATGGACGAGCATCACTCGACGTTCGAAGTCGAAGGCTTCAAACAAATGATCGACACGGTTGTGAAGGAATATCCCTTCCAGGTTGTCGCCACTACTCTGCGCAAAGCAAAAACCGCCACTCAAAATGACTGGGGTGCCATCTGCTATTGCGACGGCAAGTTCTACCAGGCAAAAACCCGTGAGAATCTTGAAATCTTCGATCGCGTCGGCGGCGGTGATTCCTTCGCGTCCGGCCTGATCTATGGTTTTCTGGCCGGACAAGATCCGCAGTGGGCTGTCGAGTGCGGCGCCGCGCACGGTGCGCTCGCCATGACCACGCCGGGCGACACTTCCATGGCCACGCTGCAGGAAGTCACGCAAGTGATGAAAGGAGTCGGAGCGCGCATCGCACGCTAAAGTCTCCTCCGAAAAAGGTGGCACCCATGGATAAACAAAAGGTCCGCGAACGCATCATCGAAATCGGAATCGTCCCGGTCGTGCGTGCCTCGTCCGCGGGCGAAGCGTGTCTTGCCGCCGAAGCCGTTTGCCAAGGTGGCATTCCCATCGTGGAAATCACCATGACGGTCCCGGGCGCCGTCGAACTGATCCGAGAACTCGTTAAGAACTGCGGCTCTGAAGTCCTCATAGGTGCCGGAACTGTGCTCAATCGAGACGCCGCGCGCCGCTGCATCGATGCCGGTGCGGAATTCCTGGTCAGCCCCGGCCTGAACTTTCAGACAGTCGCCTTTGCCGCCGGGGAAGGGAAGCTGATCATGGCCGGCGCGCTGACTCCCACCGAAGTCATGGCCGCGTGGGACGCCGGCGCCGACTTCATCAAAATCTTCCCCTGCGGCCAGGTGGGAGGTGCGAAATACATCAAGGCTCTGAAGGGTCCGTTCCCGCAAATCCCGTTTATTCCAACCGGCGGCGTCAATCTAAACACCGCTGCTGAATTTCTCGAAGCAGGGGCTGTGGCGTTGGGCATCGGCGGAGAACTGGTGCAAGCCGAGGCTTTGAAAGCAAACAAACCAGAGATCATCGTGGAAAACGCCAGAAAATTCCTTGCGATCGTAAAACACACACGCACACACTTGGCATCGTCACACGTTGCTGCCAAAAGCACGCCCTAACTCAAATTGGTAACGATTGTATAGAAGTTCCCTTACTGCGGCTGTCTTTCGCGCTCCGGCTGAAGCTCAAAAAAAATCTCGTGTCGTTCGCGTTTCGATGCAGCAGCAGTGCCGAAAGCCTGATGCGCTGCCCCCAAAAGTGGCGCGTCCTCATTGAGAACCACCGAGATCGGAATCTTGGACAGCACCGAACTCAGCCTCCCCTTGTCCGCGAACGCCTGGCAGAAACTGCTGTGCTCCAACTTCGAGAGTATTTTCAGAACGATCCCGCCCGCAAAATACACGCCGCCATACGCCAGAACGCGCAGCGCCAAATTCCCAGCCTCGGCTCCAAACGCGTCGATCCACCAATCCAGCACTTCGACGCACACCGGACACGTGCCCGCCAGCGCGTTCTGTGTGATCTCGCTCGCCGAAGCGCTTTCCACTTCGCTAAACGTTGGATGCACCACGGAAGGATTGAGAAACTCATGCAGCTTCCGGAAGCCACGCCCGGAAAATATCTCTTCGCACGAAACCCGTTCCATGCGCTTTTTCAGAAATTGCAGCAACTGAATCTCGCGCTCCGTGCGCGGAGCAAAATCCGCCGAACCGCCTTCCGAAGGGGACGCGCGATGTTGGGAGCCGTCCCCAATAATCATGGCCTCGCCAAGCCCTGTCCCCGCCGCAATTAAGGCCTGATTGCCGTTAAATTGCGGAGCACCCGCATTCAAAACCAGAAAATCCTGCGGCGTCAAATGAACCAGGCCATACGCTGTGGCTACAAGATCATTAATTAAAGTCAGTTGTTCGAGTTCGAGATTCAGTCTGCGGGCCAGCGAGGAATCCGTCAGCACCCATGGAATATTGTTCGACACCAGGCGGCCGTCAACCACCGCCCCAGCAACTCCGAAGCCCGCCGCGTCAATCTTTCCTTCGGGCGTCTCACCAGTCTCGCCAGCGCATTCACTAAAAAACCTTCCGATCAAGCTTTCAAGGCTTCCAAATTCAGACGTGGCGTAACGGCGCTTGAAAACAAGCTGTAAGGAAGAAGCGTGCTCTTCAAACACGGCCAGATTGCATTTGGTGCCGCCAATGTCTCCAGCGAGAATCACTTCGTCCCTCGCGCAGCCACCAAATCCTTAGAATACCGGCTGGGTGGCCGTCAAGTACAACTCAATTTTTACTTCACTCATTGGGAACTAGCCTAACACTGCCCCGTGTTTCCGCACTACTCGAAATTTTGCTTTATCGGAATCGCCGTATCACTAGATTGTGCCGGTCCGACCGGTAGAAACCCAGAACGTACAGGACGGCCTTTCCATTCGTGGAAAAAATCACCTGCCGGATGCGCAGCAACGGCTCTCGCCTCGGCACATCCAGAAGATCCGCCGTCCGTGGATCGGCTGCCGTCGCGTCCACCTCTTCGTCCGAATATCCGATTTCCACTTTGTAGTCGCGTTCCAAAATCCCAAAAAGCGATTCCCGCTGCAGCGGCGCCGAAAGTAATCCAGGGTATTGCGCTGCCGAAAGGTAACAAGTCTCCAGAGCAAACGGCTCCCCCGCCGCATGTCTCAAGCGTTCCAGCTTGATCACTCCGCTTTTCGGCGAAAGAGAAAGCCGGGCATTCGCCTCTTGCTCATCGTCAATAATCTTAGCGAAAAGCACTTTGGACACCGCCGTCATGCTGCGGCTGGCCATCTGTTCCGTGTAACTCATCAGCTTATTGAAATGAATCTTCGGCGCCGAGACAAATGTGCCGATCCCTCGCCGCCGTTCCACCACGCCTTCGCGCTCCAGCGAAGCCAGCGCGTGCCGCGCCGTCATCAGGCTCACCGAATGAATCTTTGCCAGGTCGCGCTCCGAAGGGACAGCATCCCCGGTGCGCAAGTCCCCGGCCTCGATTCGCTTCCGGAGGCTGCCCTGAATTCTTTGGTACGCCGGCAACCCGTTACTTCGACTTTGACTTTTAGCAGGCATTCCCGCTCCCGAAATTTAGAATCAGCCTACAACGAATCGCCGCTCTCTCGCAGCCTCGAGATTGTGAAAAAAGACGGAAACTCTGCTCAACCTGTTTCTTTCGTTGGATTTCCGTATCCCTACCCTCGGACCCTCTGCCCACTTCTACCAACAGCGCCGGACGCCGAGCGTCTGCCGAGGTCAGCTCCGCAAGGCGCCTGCCTCGCCGCTCCCGACCGCTCTGCAGTGATATAGAGCGCAGGCCTGCGCTGCTATACATCACCTGTCCCCGGTGCTATACGTCTCCACATCCACATTCCTTATAAATCATTACTTTTCGCTTGACAAGCTTAAAATCGTGCTATATAGCTATCCACCATTCGGCCATATAGCGGTGCTGGGGTGCTCGTTGCTTTGCAAAAGATCTCGACAGTTGAGGAGAGGCGGAATGGCCGTCGGGGACCTCGCCTCGGAGGAATTAACATGAAAAAACTGCAGTCTGTGGGGCTGATTGCTTTGTGTTTTGCGCTGCTTGCACTTCTGTGCGGAGTTCACGCGGCGTCGGCTCAGGATGTAACGGCTACCATTACGGGAACCATTACCGATCCAAGCGGCGCGCCCATCGTCGGCGCCACCGTGGCCGCCCACGATTCCGATCGTGGTACGAACTGGTCATCCGTCACCAATCAAGATGGCATCTACAACATCATTCGCATACCCGTTGGAAGCTACGATCTCAAAGTGGAAGCGAAAGGCTTCGAGACGGCTGTGCATGCGGCTTTCACTCTGGTACTCAATCAGACCGCGCGCATTGATGTGGTAATGAAGGTTGGATCTGTCACGGCCACCGTGGAAGTCACTGGAGAGACCCCGTTACTGCAGACAGAGAGCACCGCGGTCAGCAGCGTCGTCGACGCCCACACCATCACGAATTTGCCGCTCGCCGCCCGCAACTACGTTCAATTGTCCCTGCTTTCTCCTGGCGCCACAACCGTCAACCCCGAGAGCCTCTCTCAGCCCCAGCTAATGACCAATTCGGGCCGGCCCGACATTAACGGCAACCGAGAGCAGGCGGTTGGATTCCTTCTCGACGGTATCGTCAACCAAGAAGCAAAGAACAACGAGGTCGCCTACACGCCCAACGTGGATGCGATTGAAGAATTCAACATCGTCACGCAGAATCCCGGCGCCGATTTTGGGAACTATGCCGGAGGCGTGATAAGCGCAAGTATCAAAGCCGGAACGAATTCCTTCCACGGCGATGTCTTCGAATTTCTCCGCAACGACTTCATGAATTCCAACTCGAAAACGTCCTCCTGGGCTACTGGTGAAGTTCAGCCCAAGCCTACACTTCGCTATAACATGTTCGGGGGCACGGTCGGCGGTCCAATCATCAAGGACAAGCTCTTCTTTTTCGGCGACTACCAGGGCATGCGCATACCATCGAGCTCTCCCCAAAACGCTCAACTCTTTACGCAGAGTGAGCGCGCCGGAAACTTTGGACAACTCTGCACCCAATTGCCCGCCGAGGCAGGCGGTCCAAGTACATTTAGCGCCTCCGGCATTTGCAGCAATCCTGCCGGGCAACTTGTCGATCCCAACAATCACAACGCCCCGATTCCATTCAACTTGATGTCCAACTCGACTCTCACCGAGAGTCCTTTTGCGAGCGCTCTCTTTGCCGATACGAAGTACTACCCATTGCCGACCTCCGACATCGCTTACGGAGATAATTATTCCTTCAAGGCCGGAAACAACTTCAACAGCGATCAAGGTGACCTGAGGATCGATTACAAGCCTGAGGACAAGGACAGCGTCTTCGGCCGCTATTCCAAATTCGATACGAGCCAAGGGGTCTTCACCGGCCTTCCCTTCGCCAATGCTGGCGCTGCGGAAGGCACCGACGAGCCCGGCTGGAGCACCTCCGTCAACTGGACCCACTCGCTAACTCCCGCGATTCTGAACGAGGCTCGCGTCGGCGTTAACGTCTTCCGTTTCAATCAGGATCAGACGCCCACGACCGGACTTGGCAATGTCAGCCAACAACTCGGAATCGCCGGAGCGAATGCCCAGGCACCCGGTTTGCTTCAAGTCAGCATTCCTACGGGACTAGGTGGAAATGCGAATCTCGGACTCATCAACCTCTGGCAGATCTTCCGCGACACGGAGATTCAGCTCGAAGACAACGTAATTATTTCGCACGGTCGCCACACCCTTAAGACCGGTTTCCAATTCATCCGCGAACGCAACAACTACGTTTATCCCGGCAATGAGGGAGTCTTGGGCAATATCGCCATCAACTCCTTAACCGGCATAAACGCCGGCAATATCGTTCTGCCTGGCGCAACCGGAGCTTGCGGCGGTGGCTGTGAATCCGGAGTTGCTGACTTCTGGGCCGGAATTACCGCTTCTGGCGGAGAACGCGACAGCGGTTCCGCCACTCTCGAACAACTGCGCGGAAGTATTTTTGGCGGCTACTTTCAAGACGATTGGAAGCTCAAGCCGACCCTGACTCTCAACCTGGGCATTCGTTTTGAAGATCACACGCCCCAATACGAGGTAAACAACCGCGTGGTCAACTTCGGCCTCGAATCGGGTGCCATCGAAACCGTGGTTCCCGGCTCGACCGGCTATAGCGATCGCGCGCTCTATAACAATTACACCGGCCTCGGCGATTGGAATCCTCGCTTGGGCGTTGCCTGGTCCCCGCATTTCCTCAACGGCAAAACCGTATTCCGTGCGGCCTATGGCAGTTCCTCTTATCTGGAAGGAGGCGGAAGCAACGAAGAGCTCTCGCTCAATCTTCCTTACGGAAACTTTGAATCCACATATCCCAACGGAATCGGATCACTCGGACAAGCTTGGCAAAGTGCTCCGCCGTGTCCCTCGCCGCAAGAAAGCTGTTATGCGGACAGCAGAATCCGTATCTTCGACCAGAACTTCCGCCCTGCTCTGATCCAGCAGTGGAATATCACGATCGAGCAGCAGTTCAGTAACAACCTCACCTTCCAAATCGGCTATGTCGGCCAGAAGGGTTCGCACTTGCTGAATTTCGAGGACGTCGCACAGCGCGAAGGCTTGAACGCTGCGGGAACGCTCGCGCTTCCCGGCCAGCCCATCGTCGCAGAGGCTGCAGGACCTTTCCTCGGTGGACTTGGTGGCCCTTGCACGTTTAATCCTAACGGCTCTGTTTTTGGAACCCCGACCACCGGCACAGGCGGTACTGTTACCTACGCCGGAACCTGGAATTGCGGAACTCCAGGCTCTCTCTATAACGCCGACTCCGGCGGCAACGGCTTCAGTTCCTTCGGCGCTCTGGCCGGTGCGAACATGTCCAACTCCAACCAGCGCTACGACGCACTCCAAGCCGTTTTGAAGGAACGCGGCTACCATGGCCTTGATGGTCAGCTCGCCTATACCTATTCCAAGTGCCTCAGCAACTCGCCGGGCTACTTCGGCACAGGTTGGGGCAGCACCGCGGCGCAAAGCTCCGGTGGTCAGCCGGGCTGGGAGAACATCTACGCCCCGAACAATGACTGGGGGCCGTGCTACTACGACGACACCCATGTTTTCACCGGCTATTTCGCGTACCAGTTGCCTTTCGGCCACGGCAAGCAGTTCGGGAGCGACGCCAACAAGGTTGTCAACGCCATTATCGGCAACTGGCAAATCAGCGGCATTCTGACGCTGCACAGCGGATTTGCTCTCACTCTCAATGACTTCGGCGGCTGGAGCGCCTACGGGGACCACTCCGGCACCAACTCTGTCGAACCTTACACCCTCTCCGCTCTGCCGAATTGCAACGGCCCCATCGGCATCGAAGACAAGTTCGTACCCTTCAGTGGCGGCGTACCCGCGCACATACAGTGGTTTGCTACCAACAACATTTCGGCGGTCCCCAACGCAAATGTGCTAACGACCTATACGAATGGCGGCACCGTGGCAAATCCGGTCCCGGGCGCAGTCATAGGCAACGTCGCCACCGGCGGCGGCTCCTTCGGAACTTGCTCTGTCGGCAACGTCCGCGGACCTTGGACGAAGATCCTCGACGCCAGCGCGCAAAAAGAGTTCAGCATCGGCGAACGCAGAACTCTCCAGCTTCGTCTGGACGCCTTCAACGCCTTCAACACTCCCATTTGGACCTTCAGCGGCGGACCTGCTGGCGGCTCGTTTGATTCGAGCAGCGCATCGCTCGGACAAATCACTGGCTCTCAGGGCGCACGGCAGCTTCAAATCGCTCTGAAGTTCCTGTTCTAAGTTTCCACCTCAACACCCCAGGGAATGGCAGGCGCTTCGGCGCCTGCCGTTCTTTTTCTGGGCTGCTCTCTCGGGCAAGACTTGGATGTACAATCGAACCATGAATTGTTTCTTTTCACTCTTCACGGGCCTCGCGGTTTCGCTTCTTGTCTTTTCTGCCGCCAATGCGCAAGCTCCGTCCAAAGCGGCACCTGCCGCGGCGCCGCTGCCGCAGCAGAGTCCTCAGCGTGCCATTGCTCTTGCGGAATCCGGCCATTGCGCCGAAGCGCTCCCCCTTCTGAAAAAATCCATCCATCAAGTCACCGATCGCGATATTAAAAAGCGCATCGGCCTGCTCGGCTTGAACTGCGCCATGACCCACAACGCCCCCTACGATTCGCTCGATTTCCTAGCCATCCTCAATCGCGAGTTCCCTCGCGATCCCGATGTTCTTTACACCGCCGCCCACGCCTTCTCCGATCTTTCTCTCCGTGCCTCTCAGGACCTCGTTCGCGAAGCGCCCTTTTCCTACCAGGTTCACGAGCTAAACGCCGAAGCTCTCGAAACCCAGGGTAGATGGAAAGAAGCCGCCGCGGAATATCAGAAAATCATCGATATTGATCCCACGCTCCGCGGCATTCATGGCCGCCTCGGCCGCGCTCTTCTCTCCGCGCCGCAACCCACTCCCGAAGCCGTCGCGCAAGCCAAAAAAGATTTTGAAGACGAACTGGAAATTGATCCAAACAACGCCACCGCCGAATACGTTCTTGGCGAGCTCGCAAAAGGCGATGGCGATTTGTCTACCGCCGTCACTCACTACACCCGTGCCACAAAGATCGACGCCGGTTTTACGGAAGCATATCTCGGTCTCGGCTCCGCTCTTGTCGAGCGCCAGCAGTTCGCCGAAGCCATTCCTCCACTCGAAACCTACGAAAAACTAGCGCCAGACAGCCCCACCGGCCACTATCAATTAGCGCTCGCCTACAACGGCGTCGGTCGCAAAGACGACGCCAATCGCGAAGCTGCTCTGCAGCGCGACACAGCCAAGTCCCTCGAACAGCTCAAACGCCGCGTCGCCGAAGGCCTCGAGCACCAAAAGCCTCCGCAGTGAAATCCGCGCTCCTCATCTTTCCCTCCGCAGTCGCGCTCTGCCTCGTATTATCGGCGCTTTTCTTTCTCGCCTCCTCGTTCTCTATCTCCGCGCAATCTTCGCAATCCAGCAGTATCTCCCTTGCCACGGAAATGCGTGTTCGCGGCCCCGGCTGGTGGCCCACAAAAGGCCAGCCCGCCCGCGCCGAATATACCGGGCCCGACGCCTGCTCCGAGTGCCACGAACTCAAATCCGAAACCGCCCAGTCCACGCCCATGCTTCATGCCGCCGTCCGCGCTTCGGACTCGAGGAGCCTTCGCGAACACGCCAACTTGCCCTTTCAAACCGGCCCCTACACCTATCAACTCCTCACCACGCCTGAAAAAAGTACGCTCACCGTCGGCAACGCAACTTCTTCTCTTTCCGTCGATCTACTCTGGGCGCTAGGCTCCGGGCACATGGGCCAGACTTTCATCTACCAGCAAAGCGCCAAATTTTACGAAAGCCATGTCAGCTTCTACACTGCCTCTCAGGCTCTCGATATCACTCCCGGCCAATCCCATTCCATCCCCGCCACACTCGAAGACGCCGCCGGCCGCGCCATTCCTCCGAACGAAGCCCGCTTCTGCTTCGGCTGTCACACCACTGCCTCCACTGCAAGAAATCAATTCGATCCCAGCGCCGCGTTTCTCGGCGTCACCTGCGAAGCCTGCCACGGCCCCGGCGCCCAACACATCGCCGCAGCCCGCGCCAAAACAGAAAAGCGCGGCGATGGGTCAATCTTCAATCCCGCCCAACTCGCGCGCGTCGATTCCGTGGATTTTTGCGGCGCCTGCCATCGCACTTGGCAGGACGTAGTCTCCGGTCAAATGGTAGGAGCCGGCACGTTCAACGTCCGCTTCGCCCCCTATCGCCTTGAAAACAGCAAGTGCTGGGCGGGTGGCGACGCTCGCATCACCTGCATGTCCTGCCATGATCCTCACAAACCTCTCTCTCACGACGTCGCTTCCTACGATCAAAACTGTCTTGCGTGCCACGCTTCTAGCCCCACCGAGAAAAAATCCGAAACCCATCCCGGTGCTGCCTGCCCCGTAGCCACAAAAAATTGCGTCACCTGCCACATGCCCAAAGTCGAGCCGCCCAATCTCCACTCCACTTTCACCGACCACTGGATCCGCATCGCGCATCCAAGCTCCGCGTACCCCGAATAACCCATGCGCAACGATCTACATCTCCGCCGCGATTTTCTCCGCTATTTGGCAAGCGCCGCCGCAGCCGCCAGCGTCCCGCCGTTCCTCGGAGCACCTTCTCGGCTCAGCGCTGACAATCCGCTGCAAACTTTCCCCTTCTCCGAAATTCCCGCCTCCGCATCCGGCATAACGTTCGTCCACACCAGCGGCAAATCACCTCAAAAATTTCTCCCCGAATCCACCGGCCCCGGCTGCGCCTTCCTCGACTACGACAACGACGGCTGGATGGACATCTATCTCGTAAACAGCGGCCCCTGCGATTTCTGGACTCCGCCCACCCCGCTCCGCAACGCTCTCTACCGCAACAATCGCGACGGCACCTTTACCGACGTTACCGAAAAAGCCGGCGTCCCCGGCGGCGGCTATGGCATGGGCGTCGCCGTTGGCGACTACAACGCCGACGGCTTCCCCGATCTTTACGTCACGCAATACGGCCGCAGCATCCTCTATCGCAACAACGGCGATGGCACCTTCACCGACGTCACCGAAAAAGCCGGCGTAGCCGCTCCCGGCTGGGCCTCCAGCGCCGTTTGGTTCGACTACGACAACGACGGCCGCCTCGATCTCTTCGTCTGCCGCTTCGTCGATTTCACCAAACTCACTCACCACGTCTGCAACGCCCCCAATATCCCAGCCCTCGCCGGCATCAACGAATACTGCTATCCGCGCATCTTCAATCCCATGCCCAGCTGGCTGTTCCACAACAACGGCGACGGCACTTTCACCGACGTCAGCCAGAAAATGGGAATCGCCGAGAATCCCGGCAAATCCTGGGGCGTCGTGGCCACGGACATTAACAACGATGGCTTCCTCGATCTCTTCGTCGCCAACGACACTACCGCCAATTTCCTCTTCGCCAATCGCAAAGGAAGAAAATTCGAAGAAATCGGCTTCACCGCTGGCGTCGCCTACGGCCCCGGTGGAAAGGCTCGCTCAGGAATGGGCGTCGATTCAGCGGATTTCAATCAGGACGGATGGCTGGATCTCTTCGTCACAAATTTGGACCACGAGTTCTACGGCCTCTACCAAAACAAGCACGACGAATCCTTCGAAGACAAAGCCGGCCCCACCGGCGTCGCCCGTGCCACGCAAATGATGAGCGGCTGGGGCGCCAAATTTTTCGACTTCGACAACGACGGCCTCCTCGATCTCTTCGTAGCCAACGGCCATCCCGACGACGTCATCGACAAAATCAATCCCGGCGTAACCTACAGCGAACCTCTCCTGCTTTTCCAAAACAGCCCCGCAGGCCTAAAAAATATCAGCCAAGAGAGCGGCCCCGTTTTCACTCGCCCACTCAATGCCCGCGGCCTCGCCCTCGGCGATTTCGATAACGACGGCGCGGTCGACGTTCTGATCGGCGTAAACGACGGCGCGCCAGTCTTACTCCGCAATAACGCTGGAACAAAAAATCATTGGCTAGGCCTAAATCTGATCGGCAAAAAATCCAACCCCGACGCCATCGGCGCCCGCATCTCCTATCAAGCCGGCGATCTAAAGCAAACCCGTTTCAAGGTTGGCGGCGGCAGCTATCTCTCCTCCCACGACCCGCGCATCGTTCTGGGCCTAGCCAAACACGAAAAACTCGACTGGCTCGAAATCAAATGGCCCCAACCCAGCGGCCAAGTTCAACGCTTCACCGATCTCCCCATCGACCGCTACATCACCATCACCGAAAGCGACCCCGCTGGCGCTAACAACGTCAAGCATTAGCACCGTTTTCCCTGCACAAAATGCGAATCTGCCTCGAGAAGTAGTATTCTCATCTCGTTACGCTATATTTTATGAGTTCCTCACCCAAATCGACTGCGGAGTCTCTACTTCGGGGGATGGCCTCGGTATTGTTTGCGATAGCGTCGCTTGCATTTTGGATAGGGGGACAGGCCTTCCACGAATTTGCCAAGACAGAGCGAATCCTCGCTGAGATCGAAGGCATCGGTCTTGCGGTATTGTTTGCGGCCCTTGGTGCTATAGCGAATCATTTCGCGGAAACCAAAGAAGATGGAACCCCCACATCCGGAGTGAGTCTCTTCTAAAATAGTCTCACCTCGCCCTAATTGTCCGGTACGGAAAACCTAGATCTCCGCGGGTCGTAAGGCGACAAGCGGGCATATGATTGCGTTCATCGGGCGCCTCATCACCTGCGAATTCCACCGGCGTCACAGAACCTTTTTTGATGGCCTCTCACTGAGGCCAAGCGTCATCGACAAATCAGTCATCCCTTGCAATTTTTCGCGCGAAGCCCCTCCAGCCGACTGCACCGACTTCCCACGCTTCGCAGCCAATAACGTACCGCGCCAAATCCCGAGGTTCTGCCTCCGCTGGCGCTGAGCAAGGTGGACGTTTGCATCCCATTTTGCTCAAATCCTTTCCTGTTGCTTTCCCAAAGGAACTGTGGCATCCTTCCTGTTGGAAACCAAAACGTCGCTTACATGAAACAAAAAACAGACGTTCTGCAAGGCACCCTGGCCCTGATGGTTCTCAAGACTCTCGATGTCCTTGGACCGCTCCACGGCTACGGCATCGCTCGCCGCATCGAGCAAATCAGCGGCGATCTCCTCGCCGTGAATCAAGGCACTCTCTATCCCGTCCTTCTGAAACTCGAG
>DATMKS010000044.1:0-97855 GCA_035571045.1 Verrucomicrobiia bacterium | reverse complement strand
CCCAGCTTCCCATTAGAATTACCTCTTTCTGAGTCCGCAGTGGCAAATTCGCATTCCCGTTTTTGATCTTGACGACCATGGCTTCTTATATACTATAGTATGTAAGAGCTCGGAGGCCCTGTGAACCCGTCGCAGCTCTCGAATCGCGAACGTCAGCGCCGCTCCCGCCTGGCGCAAATCATTCACGCCGCCCGCTTTCTCCGCGGCACCCTCTCACTCCGGAATGTTTGCTGCGGCAAACCGAGTTGTCGTTGTGCCCGCGGCGAGCTCCATGCTTGCCTCTACTTGGTCCGGCGGCAAGGGGGAAAGTTGCGCCAGCTGTTCGTACCGCGGCAATGGGAAGAGCGTGTGCGGGAAGCCGTGAAGAACCACCAAGAGATGGAGCGGTTGATCGAAGAACTCTCCGATCTGGAATGGAAGCGCCTGAAGGAAAGAAAGGAGTAGAACCGTTCTCCGACGATTAATCCGCTATTCGGAAAAGATTTTCGATCTCTCGGAGAAGATTCTTCGCGAGGTTGCCGATCGCCGTCCCTTCCCGCGCATCCCCACCGGCCTTGTGCTGCAATCGGTTTTGGGGTTGTACTGGGCTCGCCTCGGCAGCCTGCATGCTCTGGAGTTGGTTCGCCGGGCACCTCTCTGGAAGCATTGGCTGGGGCAGCCCCTGGCCAGCGCCGATACCGTGGGACGTGTTTGCGCCCTGCTTGAGGATGAGGGGCTACGAAAGGGACTCCAGCACGTGTATCGGCGTTTGAAGCGCAACAAGGCCTTGCGCAGCGTGGGCGGATGGGAGGTAGCGGTGTTAGACGGGCATGAGAACCATGCCAGCTACCGACGGCATTGCGCCGGATGTCTGCAAAGGACCATCCACAGCGAGGGGCAGGAGCAGATTCAGTTTTACCACCGTCAGGTGGTCTTGATGTTGCGGAGTGAGAAGTTCCACTTTCTACTGGACGTCGAAGCGCAGCTTCCCGGAGAGGATGAAGTAGCGGCGGCCTTACGTCTGCTGCAACGCGTGCTGCGGACTTATCCGCGTGCCTTCCAGTTGCTGGTGGCCGATGGCCTTTATGCGCGAGCGCCCTTTCTGAACTTTCTGATCGCGCACGGGAAGCAGATCTTGTTGGTGCTCAAAGACGAACGTCGCGACCTCTATCAAGATGTTCTGGGACTGTGGCCAAGGATGACGCCCCAGCAGGGGCAGTACCGATCGCGGGACTGTCTGTGGTGGGATGTGTCGGATCTGCTCTCTTGGCCGCAAGTGCGTGTTCCGCTACGCGTGGTGCGCTCCCAGGAAACTTACACGGTACGTCGGCAGCTGAGTGGCTTGGTGTCTGAGGAGCGCGCGGAATGGGTGTGGGTGACCACCTTGTCCGCCACCCAAGCGAGCACCGAGTTGATCGTGCGTCTGGGACATGCGCGATGGGACATAGAAAACTATGGCTTCAATCAACTGGTGAACGACTGGCACGCCGATCACGTCTATAGACACCATCCCAATGCCATCGAGGCCTTCACCCTCCTGGCCTTTCTGGCCTACAACCTGTTCCACGCTTTCTTGACACGGAATGTCAAACCGCAACTTCGCCACGGCAAGACGGAATCTTTCTGGGTCCATCTCATCGCCGCACAAATTTATACACCGGCGGGTCCCCTGGCCACGGCACATTCCCCTTGAAAAAAGTCTCCCGGGCCCAGATTACTTCCACGTTCTTCCCATTACGACGGAATCCTTTTCTCTCTTGAGCTCCGGGGCGGAAAACTGGATGCCTCTGCTTGTTCCATGAAGCCCAAAACCCCCTCGAGAACCTGATCCCGGTGGTCAACTAGGCCGAACCGGTTCAGTTTCTTGCGCTTCCCGTCACGGATGCGGAATCGCTGATCCACCGCAATCAGCCTTGAAAACAACGCACTCCTCGTCAGTCTCTGGTCATACTGGTTATAAAACTCTCGCTTCAAGTGGTTATTGTGCAATACCACTTTCTGGGCGACACTCGCCCATATGCCTGCGCCTGCGCTTACGCTCGCAGTGTTTTCAATCCCCGCACCCGTCTTCTGGCCTTATTTCGCCGGCTTTGCTATCCTGGCCATCGGCCTGCCTTTCATCCTGAAAAACGAAGTCCCACAAGCGCACGGCCTCGACAAGCTCATGCCTTTCGGCCGTCTCTTCTACGCCATTCCCCTGGCTGTTTTCGCAGGGGAACACTTCACCATTGGCGGGTTGATGGCCCCCATGGTCCCCTCCTGGATTCCTGCGCATTTGTTTTGGATCTATCTGGTGGGTGTCGCCCTGGTTGCCGCAGCCCTGAGCATCGTGGTCAAGAAATACTCGCAGTTGGCCGCAACACTTCTGGGCAGCATGATCCTTCTCTTCGTTGTGTTGCTCCACATTCCACGCGTGGCCGCCAACCCCCGCGACAGAATTTCCTGGGCGGTCGCACTAAGAGATCTCTCGTTCAGCGGTGGCGCTTTCGCGTTTGCGGGGGCTCAGCAAAAGCTGCACTCTACAACCCCAACAGGGCTCCTCGTAACCATCGCTCGCTACTGCTTTGCCGCCACAGCCATCTTCTTTGGCATCGAACATTTTCTGCATCCGGAGTTCGCCCCCGGCGTCCCCTTGGGAAAAATCACGCCAACATGGATCCCACTCCGCCTGTTCTGGGCCTATCTCGCTGGCGTAGTACTGCTCATCACCGGCGCCAGTCTCCTCCTCAACAAGAAATCCCGCCTTGCCGCTACCATCCTCGGCCTCACAATTCTGCTCATAGTCGTAGTCATCTACCTCCCCATCGAGCTTTCCATCCCCTCCGACATCGGCAACGGCCTCAACTACATTGCCGACACCCTCATGTTCAGCGGCGCCGTTCTGCTCCTCGCCGAGGCGCTCCCCAAAGAAGACCAACACCATGCTTGAAAACATCCCCACGCCGATCTTTGCTCCTCTTCACCAGCCCGAAGCAGCACGTAATTCTCCGTCCCGTATCGCCATCAAAGCCAATGGCCCGACTCTTTTCCCCGATCCCGCCGAGGTTATGACGCCGCCAGCGTCGAAGAAATCCAGGCTTGGACCACAGGCGAGTACGTTGCCCGCATCAAAGGAGGTAAGGAGTTCTATGTTTCCCGCTCATATAGAAAAAACCTCCAATGCCTCGCTTCGCTCTGGCCCGGACGGACGGTTTCTCCGGAAGCTGACAACTCGGCTTGCTTCGAAGATAATCGGATGCTTACAAAGGAGATGACAGTATGAAGAACTCGTTGCCTCTATTCGCCCTGGCGGCTCTCTTGCTCCTCACACCAAACGCAAATCCCAGGCGTGCGGCGATGCCGCAGGCCGCCCCATCGCCGGCGCCTGCCGCGCAACCCGATCGGACTCCCGTTCTCGTCGAGCTCTTCACCTCCGAGGGTTGTTCCAGCTGTCCTCCAGCGGACGCCCTTTTGAGCAAGCTCGAAGAGGTTCAACCGGTTACAGGCGCCGAGATCATCGGCCTCGAAGAACACGTCGACTACTGGAATCACGATGGTTGGGAAGACTTGTATTCCTCCTCCGAATGGACACTGCGCCAGCAAGAGTACGTTGCAAGGTTCAAAGGCAAATCCCCCTTTACCCCGCAGATGATCGTCGATGGTCAACGTGAATTCACCGGCAACAATTCACGCGAGGCAATCAACGCCATCCAAGAAGCCTCCCGCCATCCCAAAACCCAAATCTCCATCACTGCCGCGGCTTCCACAAAAAACGATGCTCAGCGCTTTGACCTCCGCGTCACAAACCTAGCCGGCGCCGCAACTCAGGAACCAGCCGATGTCTGGATCGCGGTCACTGAGGATGGCCTCGAAAGCGCCGTCAGTGCCGGCGAAAATGCCGGAAAAGATTTGCACCACGTGGCAACCCTGCGCTCCTTGCACAAAGTGGGAGCCGCCCCCTCCAAGGATTCATCCCCCACCGTTCTTACTCAGCAGGTGAAATTCAAATCGAGCTGGAAAAAAGAAAATCTCCACATAGTCGTTTTCGTCCAGGAACGAAAAAGCCTGCATGTCCTCGGCGCCGCCTCCGTACGCGTCGCCAGCTAGCAACCAACGCCATTTCTTGGTCCTCACTTGCTGCAAGCGCATCTTGATTTCACCCGAGGAATGCCCGCGGGCCGTTTCTTCCACAGTCAACTCCCTCCAAAATCGCTGGCGACTTGCTGTTTGACCTTGTGTAAGATAATTCTCCGGGAGATAGCCGATGAGGGACGAGAGCACCAGGCAGGCAGCACAGGAGTTTCTAGCCGCGAAACTTACGGAGGAGGCCCAGAAACAGGAAGACAAACTCAATCAGGAAACGGCTGTCGCCCGCTCGCTCCAGGTTTGGAAGAGTTTTCGCGACGCTATCTTTTCGCAGTGCGAGGAATGGAACACCGTAACCCAAGAGCAGACGCTTACCTGCAAGGAGACGCCTCTCGGTGATCTCAGGATTTGGTGCGCCGCCACCTCGAAATATTTGACCGTCCACTACGATTCCAGGAAGCTCTTGGTGACCATCAGAAACGCTGGCCGACGCGAGAACGAAAAAGACCTGCAACTCCAAATCGAAGGCTACTCAACAGGTTCCGAGCGCTCCGCTCACCTGGTCCGCAACAATGAACCGGCAAACATCCCGGTCCTGATTCTCGGCGAGCTTCGCCTCCTCTCCGGAATAGGCCGCCAAAGATCCGCTTAGGAATAGATTCCGTCCATTGTCTCTCCGGCCTCTCGGCCAGCTACTGCAACGATACCGATCATTGAAGGGCTGTAGCGTTTCAAGGAATTCGCAGAATCTTGTGTTCGTTCTGCTTCGAGCTTCTGGCTAGCGACTCCAACTCCTTCAGCCCGGCCATTCCCCAACTCGCAAGGAACGGCAGAAAGCACAACTCGCGCGACTGCAAGGCCTTATGCGGGTAGAGCAGCGATTCCAGAAACTCTTGATGCGCGGCGATCAAGCCGGACTTCAGCGCTTGGGCTTTGCCCGTCTTGCGCTTCAATTTTTCCAGCTGAAATGCAATTTTCTTTTGCGCCGTCTCGACCGCTCCGCCCAGCGTGGGATCCAGCCGCACAATCCGTTTTTTCAGCCGCGCCAGCATCCTCGCGCCGTCCTTCACAGCCTTATCGAAGTTTTTTCCAAGCCCCGGCGGCACGCTCGACGTCTCCATTTTGCGTCGCAGCTCTTGCGACCCGCGCCAAACATCCTCAACTTGTAATCCGTACCGTCGCAAGAGCTTCTCCGCTTTTGCATCCAGAATCGTATATGCCGCGCGCGGCAGAATCACCGGCATGCGCCCCAGCAATTTTCTGTAAATCACTTCGGCTTGCGCAAAGTAGGCAATCTCGGCCGGTCCTGCTATGTAGGCCGCC
Organism: Verrucomicrobiia bacterium; assembly: GCA_035571045.1. Classification (GTDB taxonomy): domain Bacteria; phylum Acidobacteriota; class Terriglobia; order Acidiferrales; family UBA7541; genus Acidiferrum. The sequence goes on along the minus strand of DATMKS010000044.1, from coordinate 92,488 downwards.
GTGGGCAGAAGAAAATCCTGCAACACGGGCCGCAACAGCGCGTTCGGACTGAATTTTTCGGGCTCAGCTCTGACGGCGCGGATCAATTCTTCCTTCGTCCAACTTTGCTCGCCGGAAACAAATTTTCCGCCGCTGACGGCAATGGGCTGCCGTTTTCCTTTTTGCATGCTGAAAAGCAAGGTGCTCCGCATCGTCACTTTCACCTGCGCCGCAAATCCCGCTTTATCCAATTCCTTGCCACGCGCCAGGAGAGCCCCGTTCAACTCCTCACGCTCTTCCACCGCCTCCGACAGGATTTTCCCCGCGACGCGATGCAGACTCGCATCCAGCGGATCGAGCAGAATCAGCCCCTCTTCCGCGAACAATCGTGCAAACAGTTTCCCGAAGGAGCTCCCATAAGTTTCTTGGCTCCCGTAACTCTCGCGGAAAATCCCCGCGACAAGTTCTCCGCCCGCAGCCGTCAAGATCCTTGCCGCTTCGTCCACCATCTCTGCAACGTGCGGTCCAAGCGGAATCAGTCCGACCGGCTTCCCCGCATCGCCATTCCCCGGAAGCTCGAATCGCGTCAACTTGGCTTCATGGAACCATGTGGAGACGCGCACCTCGTCAAGATCGTGATCTTCCGTGGCCATCCAGAAAACGGGGACAGCATCCAGCCCCGCTCGCGTCAATTCCCTTGCGATCTGCACCGCGCCCGCCGCTTTGTACACCGAGTACGCCGGTCCGCCAAACAATCCGACCTGCTGGCCGCTCACAACCGCAATCGCGCCCTTCAAAAGCCTTTCCAGATTTTCTCGCGTCGCATCGCCGGCGCCGAACGCGGCATTCTGCTGTCTCAGAATTCCTGTTACCTCGGCTCTCCGCTCCCGCGGATAGTCAAAGGACCGCATTGCTTTCTTGACAGAAGAAATCGTTGGAGGGTATCCATAAAACTGTTTGACGGAGGGGAAATTATCGAGGAATTGAATAAACAGCTTCGACTGATGGGGCAGTTGGCGAAACGGCAGGGCTCGACATTCCATCGCGAATTAGATGATACCGACGGCCTTTCGTCACAGCAAATTTGAGCGCATCCGCCCCGCCACAGCCCGCGGAATCGAGGCCGCCTATTTCGACACTAAAGAGGTCCCTGATTTAGACGGAGACGGCTCCGGAAAGGCGTGCGGGCGCGGGGGCGTCCAATTTGGCCATCAATTCGCGGATGGCCTTCTTCTGCTCCTCGTCTAACGGCGGCAAGGGCAGCCGCGGCAGGCCTCCGTGGTAACCGCCGAGGTCCATAGCGTATTTCACGCCCGGAATACCGAGCTGGGAAACGATCAGCTTCGAAGCTGGCAAAATCCCGGCCTGAAGTTCGCGGGCCTTTTCTAGATCGTCCGCTCGAACGGCGTTGAAGAGCGCCACGCACGACTCCGGGAGTGCGCTGCCCAGGGCAAGAATCGCGCCGACTGCGCCAAGCACCATTGAAGGGAACATCATGCTGGCCGAACCTACCAACAGCTGAAAGGAGGATGGAACTGCGGCCAGAATTTCCGCCGCACGTTGCACGATTCCGGAGCTCTCTTTGAGGCCGATGATATTTGGATGCTGCGCCAGGACGCCGACCTCGGGAGCTTCCAGGGCCACGCCAGTGAATTGCGGAACGGAATAAAGCAACACGGGAATCGGTGAAGCATCGGCTACGCGGCGGAAGTGAGCGATGAAGGCTTCGGGCTTGTACATCGGCTTGTAGTAATACGGCGTCTTCACCAGCGCCACATGGTAGCCAAGTTCCGCGGCGCGCTTTGTGCGATCGATAGTTTCAGCCGTGGATTCGGCGCCGGTCCCGGCGATGAGGCGCATTCCAGGTGCGGCGGCTTCCTTCACCGCAACAAACACGGTGTCGATTTCTTTCCGTGATAGAAGGACGGATTCCCCGGTTGAGCCAATCGCGACATAGCCCGCGAGGCCGGTCGAATTGTACTTGGTGATGTTGTGCTTGATACCCTCGACGGAAACCGAGCCGTCAGTGGAAAACGGCGTGGTGAGCGCGGGAAAAACACCGGAAAGATTCATGATTTAGTCTCCTGATGCAGTGCTGCCGGAAGCGGCAAGACTGCCACGATGCAAATCCTGGAGGGCGGCAACTTCCGTGCCCTGATCGAGCAAAGCGCGAATTCCGCGGGCGGCGGCGTGCGCCGCCGCAAGCGTTGTAATGCATGGAATGTTATAGCGAATCGCCGCGCGGCGGATGGATTTTTCGTCGTAGAACGACTCGCGTCCCAGCGGCGTGTTGATCACCAGATCGATCTTGCCGGTTTTGACGAGGTCAACGATGTTCGGGCGACCTTCGTTTACTTTAAAGACCGCCTCTGCCGGAATGCCTGCAGATTCGAGTGCCGCGGCGGTACCGCGTGTAGCGAGCAAGCGGAAACCAAGTTCGTGCAGCTCTTTTCCAAGCGAGCCGAGGTGCCGCTTGTCGCGATCGTTGACGCTAAGAAAAACAGTGCCCGTGCGCGGCAGGCGTTGCCCTGCGGCGAGCTGCGCTTTCGCGAAGGCCAGACCATAGGAAGTCGAAATACCCATGACTTCGCCTGTCGAGCGCATCTCCGGACCCAGAATGGTGTCCACACCGCGGAATTTGTTGAATGGAAAAACAGGCGATTTCACGGAATAGAATTCGTGAAAGGCAATTTCAGCGATGCCGTTGTGGTGTACCAGAGGAAGATTCATGTCAGCCAGTTTCTTGCCCGCCATCAGGCGCGCGGCGACTTTCGCCAAAGGGACGCCCGTTGCTTTGCTGACATAGGGAACGGTTCGCGACGCCCTCGGATTTACTTCGAGGACGTAAACGGTGTCGCGCTGAATGGCGTACTGCACGTTCATGAGACCAATCACTTTCAGCGCCAGCGCAAGTCGTTTCGTATACTCCCGGATGTGCTCAAGAATCGCTGGAGACAAACTCACCGTGGGCAGCACGCACGAGGAATCCCCGGAGTGCACGCCGGCTTCCTCGATGTGCTCCATAATACCGCCAATGACCACGTCTTTCCCGTCGGCGAGAGCATCGACATCGACTTCCGTGGCTTCCTCGAGAAACTGATCGATCAAAACGGGCCGCGCGGGGCCCATCATCGCGGCCTGCGCGACATACTCCTGCACGGTGTTCACGTCGTAGGCGATGACCATGGCGCGCCCGCCGAGAACGTAACTTGGGCGGACGAGAACCGGCATGCCGATTTCGGCGGCAACGCGCGCCGCTTCTTCCGGAACCAGTGCGGTGCCGTTGCGAGGCTGGGGAATTTTCAGTTTTTCAAGCAAGCCGCCAAACCGGCGCCGGTCTTCGGCAAGGTCAATCGATTCGGGTGCGGTACCGATGATGGGCACGCCATTGCGTTTCAGCTCTTGGGCAAGATTCAGAGGCGTTTGTCCGCCGAATTGGACGATGACGCCTTGCGGCTTCTCGCGATCGACAATCGCGAGAACGTCTTCGAGCGTCAGCGGTTCGAAGTAGAGTCGGTCGGAGGTGTCATAGTCGGTCGAAACCGTCTCGGGATTGCAATTCACCATGATGGTTTCGAAACCATCTTCGCGAAGGGCGTAGGCCGCATGGCAGCAGCAGTAATCAAATTCGATACCCTGACCGATGCGGTTCGGACCGCTGCCGAGAATCATGATCTTCTGGCGCGGCTGGGTGTCGGATTCGTCTTCGTCCTCGTACGTGGAATAGAGATAGGGGGTGAAGGATTCGAATTCGGCGGCGCAAGTGTCCACGCGTTTGAAAACCGGCCCGACACCGTAGCGGGCTCGTTGAAGCCGCACAGAGGCTGGAGTGCTCTTCCAGATTTGCGCAAGCTGCTCGTCGCTGGTTCCGTGACGTTTGACCTCGCGCAGCAGCTCTTTCGACGCAGTTTCAACCGTGACAGTCGAGGCGCGGCGATTCATGGCTACAAGTTCTTCGATCTGATGAATGAACCAGGGATCGATTTTGGTGAGTTCGCAGATCTCTTCGGCCGGCAGCCCCTTGTCGACTGCGGTTAGAAGCCAATGAATACGGTCGGGGCGCGGTGTCGCCAGCTTTTCGCGCAGAAGCGAATGTGGCGTTTCCGCAGGCGCGCGCCAGGGAGTGTGCGGTTCGAGAGAGCGAATTCCCTTTTGCAGAGCTTCTTTGAAGGTGCGGCCGATGGCCATAACTTCGCCAACGGACTTCATCTGTGTTCCCAAAGTGCTGTCTGCCCCCGGAAACTTTTCAAACTGCCACTTGGGTATTTTCACGACGACGTAATCGATGGTCGGTTCGAAACAGGCGGGCGTTTTCTTGGTGATGTCGTTGGGAATCTCGTCCAGCGTCATGCCCACGGCCAGACGCGCGGCGATCTTGGCGATGGGAAAACCGGTCGCTTTGCTGGCGAGCGCCGAGCTGCGCGAAACGCGCGGATTCATTTCGATGACCGTCATGCGCCCATTTTCGGGATTGATGGCGAACTGCACATTCGAACCGCCGGTTTCGACGCCGACTTCGCGGATAATGGCGGCAGCCGCATCGCGCATCCGTTGATATTCCTTGTCGGTCAGAGTCTGCGCCGGGGCCACGGTAATCGAATCACCGGTATGAACGCCCATGGGGTCGAAATTCTCGATCGTGCAAATCACCACGAAGTTGTCGCGGTGATCGCGCATCACTTCGAGCTCGTATTCTTTCCAGCCGAGGACGGACTCTTCGACAAGAGCTTCGTGAACGGGGCTCATGTCCAGCGCGTGCGCGATGGCTTCGCCAAATTCTTCTTTGTTGTAGGCGATCGAGCCGCCCGTGCCGCCCAGTGTGAACGACGGTCTGATCACGAGGGGAAAGCCCAGTTGATCGCACAAGCGCAATGCATCCTGCGCGTTATTGACGAGGGCCGAGGCCGGCACTTCGAGACCGATTTTCCGGCAAGCATCCTTGAACCACAACCGGTCTTCGGCCACTTTAATGGCGCGCAGCGATGCGCCAATCATCTCGACTTTGTGTTTTTCGAGAATGCCGCTCTCGGCAAGCTCGACGGCAAGATTAAGAGCGGTCTGTCCTCCGACGGTCGGCAAAAGCGCGTCCGGCTTTTCACGTGCGAGAATCTCGGTAAGATACTCCTTCGTGAGCGGCTCGATGTAAGTGCGGTGAGCCAACTCCGGATCCGTCATGATCGTGGCCGGATTGGAATTGACCAGAACGACTTCGTAGCCCTCGGCCCGCAGCGCCTTGCACGCCTGTGCGCCGGAATAGTCAAACTCGCAGGCCTGGCCAATGACGATGGGGCCAGAACCGATGATTAGAATTTTCTTGATGTCTGTACGTTTTGGCATTAGTGGTTAGAGTATCTTCGTTTGCTCCAAACTAAAAGCCGGCGAGGCGAGTCATTGCAAGCTCACCACTACGGAGTCCGTTCTTCGAAACTGAAGCTTTCCATTTTCGAGCGCATACAAGTACTTCGAACAGTCGGCTGAGCCCTTCTTTCCAGGTTGGTAGCGAATCAGAAGCTTGTATTCTCTCCCGCCGAGAGTTGCAACGAGCCAATAATCGCCTGGAACGGATTTTTTGAACTGAAAACTGCCGTCACGGCTAGTCGTAACCTCGGCAACGGGTGTCATCAACGCACAGCAATCCGCGCTCGTGGTGGGCGAAAAAAGACTAACGTGCGCGTGTTCGAACGGCTTGACTCCTTCCTTTGCGGAATTCGCGGTTCCCTTCTCGGTAGCGTTTCCGATGGAAACAAGTTTGCCGCAAATTTCGTCCACGGCAACAGGTTCAGCGGTGTCCGCCGCACTGGATATAAATGAAAATCCGAATACCAGCAAGGCGACCAGCAACTGCCACTTCACGCTGCATGCTCCTTCATCATCGTGGTGAACTGCGTAAAAAGGTAATGCGAATCGTGAGGGCCCGGCGAGGCTTCGGGATGGTACTGCACGCTGAAAAGAGGCAGATTCCTGTGACGCATGCCTTCGTTCGTGTGATCGTTGAGATTGACGTGGGTGATTTCGACGTCGCTCGACGGCAGCGATTCGGGATCGACGCAGAACCCGTGATTTTGGGCGGTGATTTCCACCTTTTGGTTCAAAAGATTTTGTACAGGATGATTCGAACCGTGATGGCCGAATTTCAGTTTGAAAGTCTTCCCGCCAAGAGCCAGACCGCAGAGCTGATGGCCGAGGCAGATGCCGAAGATTGGGACCCGGCCGAGAAGCTTTTGAATGTTTTCAATGGCGTAGCCTACGGGCTCGGGGTCCCCTGGGCCATTTGAAAGGAAGACGCCATCCGGCTTGAGACCCAGAACCTCTTGCGCTGAAGTTTGCGACGGAACCACCCAGACGTCGCAATGGTGATCGACGAGGAGGCGCAAAATATTTTGCTTGATGCCAAAATCGTAGGCCGCGACACGAAACTTTCGGGAGTCCGAAATTCTTCCGGACTCGCCCATAGCTTCCGACCAGGGAGGAATCGTGAGTTCGATCGAGCTTTTTTCCCAGCCATAAGCCTTCTTGCAGGTGACCTGGCTTGCGAGTTCCTGGCCCGCCATTGCCGGCAATTGCTTAGCCTCGTAGATCAGCTGCTCGGCAGGCGTGCCGTCGGTGGCCACGACGCCACGCATGGCGCCTACATTGCGAATATGGCGGACGAGCGCGCGGGTGTCGATATCCCAAATAGCAGGGATTTTGTGGCGATTCAAATAGAGCTGCGCGGTTTCGGCGGAACGCCAGTTCGAGGAGATTTGCGAAAACTCGCGAACAATAAGCGATTCGATGTACGGCCGGGAAGATTCTTCATCATCAAGATTGGCGCCAACATTGCCGATATGAGGATAGGTCAAGCACACGATCTGCCCGGCGTAACTCGGATCGGTGAAGACCTCCTGATAACCGGTGAGGCTTGTATTGAAAACGACTTCGCCGCCCCGGCGCGTGATAGCGCCAGCGGCGCGGCCGTTAAATATGCGCCCGTCTTCCAGAGCGAGAGTAGCGGGTCGATGCTGAACTTCGGTCAGGTTGTCCTCCGAAAAGGTTCATGAAGTATGCCAGTCACTTCGAGTTTGTGGAACTGGCTTCCGTCATCGAAAGCGAGCCGAAATGGTCGACCGGCCAATAAGCGAAAACGGCGCGGCCATAAATAAATTTGCTGGCCACGGGACCGAAGACGCGTGAATCATTCGAGCTGATGCGATGGTCGCCCATCACAAAGTAACTGTCTTTGGGGACGCGAAGCGGGCCGAAGTCGCTCATGTCTTCGTACTGCGCGGGGACGTAAGGCTCATCGATGGCGTGGCCGTTGACGTAGACGATGCCCTGCCGAATTTCGACACTTTCGCCCGGCAATCCGATGACGCGCTTGATAAACGATTTCGAATGGTCGAGAGGGTACCAGAAAACGACGACATCGCGCCGCTGGATGGGCTCGAACCGATAGACAAATTTATTGATAAAGATGCGCTCCTGGTCGGAGAGCAAAGGAGCCATGCTGGTACCTTCGACTTTTACAGGCTGATAGAGGAAAACAATGATGACGAGCGCCAGGCCGATGGCGATGAGCAGATCGCGCGTCCAAACACGGATTTCATTTCTCAGGGAATGGGTTGTCGACGGTACCGGCGCTGGAGTTTCCGGAACCGATGGGGCAAGAGGTTGGTTCTGGTCCGTGCTTTGCATTTTTGTGCTGCCCTCTATTTATAGCACGTGGATGCTGGCCGCGCTAGATTGGATTTGCGCGGCGGATGGCGCTTTGCTCTCGCGTGCGCGAGCCGATTTATCCGGGCCGCTAAGTGAGATTCAGGCGTGGTGCACGGGCGTTGCCTGCCGCATTGCGAGAGTTCTCCGACGAGCGCTCGTTTAGTCGGTCGAGAGCGCGAAATTCAGCGTGGCGAGGGCGGCAATGACGGCTGTTTCCGTTCGGAGGATGAGTTGACCGAGGGACGCTTCCAGGAAACTGGCCGCCCGGGCCGCGGCTAGCTCGTCGTCGGTCCAGCCGCCTTCGGGGCCGATCGCGAGAGCCGCGCTCGGGTGCGCGGAGCTAGCGGTCTTTAGAGGATTCGAACTCGCAAAGGAATTTCGGATCGTAGTGGCATCGCTACGCTCGGAGAGCAGAAAGCGAAAATTGGTTGTTTGCGCGGCGAAGGCGTGCGCCGGTTTGGCGAGCTCGGAGAGGTAGGGGATACGAAGACGGCGGGATTGCTGAGAAGATTCCAAGAGAATTTTTTGCCAGCGCACGGAGCGCTTCTCGGCAGCCGCAAGGAGACCTTTTTCACTTCGGGCAGCCCCAAGGGGAATTATTTTGTTGACGCCGAGCTCGGTCGCTTTTTCAATGGCCCATTCGAACGCGTCGAATTTGACGATAGAGAGTAGAAGCGTGACGTCGACGGTTGGCAGCGGCGCGGGGAGTTGCTCGAGGAGCGCGAATTCGACGCGATGGCGGGCTACCGACTCGATGCGGGCGAGCCACGCAGCCGAACCGTCGCTGAGCTCATAGAGCTGCCCCGCTTGGGCGCGAAGAACGTGGCCAAGGTGGTGCGCGGCGTCACCTTCCATGATCGCGGTGGTTCCGGTAAATTGTCTGACAAAGAATCTGCGGCGCACGTGAGGATTCTAGCCCAGCTAAGGCGCGCTAGCCGAAGATGTCTTTTACTTTGTCGAAGATGGTGGAGTTGCGGTCGGCGGGCTTGTTTTCCACTTTCAGAGAGGCTCCGAGTTGCTCGAGTAGTTTTCGTTGCTCGCGCGTGAGTTTCGAGGGCGTCAGAACACGGACATGATAGTAGAGATCACCTTTGCCGCCTCCGCGCGGATCGGCGAGACCTTTGCCCTTGATGCGGAAAACTGCGCCGCTTTGCGTACCTTCGGGGATTTTTAGTTTTTCCTCACCGTTGAGGCCCGGGACTTGCAATTCCGTGCCAAGCGCCGCCTGCGTGATGCTCAGCGGAATCGTGCAGTAGAGATCGGCGCCGCGCCGTTCGAAAAACGGATGTTCCTTAACGTCGAGAACCACATACAGATCGCCCGGCGCACCACCATTTGGCGCAGCCTCGCCTTCGCCGGTGACGCGGAGGCGCGTGCCGGAGTCCACCCCGGGAGGAATACGCAGGTCGATCGTTTTTTCGCGTTCTATGCGGCCTTGACCGTGGCAGTCCGGGCACCGCTCGCGCACGATTTTCCCTGCGCCCTGGCAAGCGGGGCATGTGCGCGTAATGGTGAAGAAACCTTGCTGGTAGGCAAGCTGGCCGCGGCCGCCGCAGGTCTGGCAAGCCACGATGCCAGTCCCTTTTTTAGCCCCAGTGCCATTGCAGACTTCGCAGTATTCCTGGCGGGCCAACTTGATTTTAGTGGTGACACCGGCGGAGGCTTCTTCAAAGGTCAGCGTCATGTCATAGCGGAGATCAGCGCCGCGTTGCTGACGCCGGCGCGTACGGCCACTGCCCGCGCCTCCACCGAAGAGATCTTCGAAGCCGAAGAAATCGCCCAGAATGTCGCGGAAATCGCGGAAGACCGTGCTATTGAAATCCACTCCTCCGCTGGCGCCGGAGAGGCCGGCGTGGCCGTAGGCGTCGTAGACTTCACGCTTCTGCTGATCGCTCAACACGCTGTAAGCTTCGGTGCACTCACGGAACTTCACTTCGGCTTCTTCCTTGTTTTCCGGATTGCGGTCCGGGTGCCACTTTAGCGCGGATTTTCGATACGAAGATTTTATCTCTTCGACGGAAGCTGTGCGCGAGACGCCGAGCACTTCGTAAAAATCTCGTTGGTTCCCCTTTGCCATGCAATCCCCTCTATTGAGTGAGTTCTGTCAAATGAATCGTGTCGGATCGGATTAGTTCGCAGCTTCTTTCGATGCGCCGCCGGGGTGAACGGCTACGCGGACCATCGCCGGGCGCAGCACCCGTCCATGAAAAACGTAGCCAGGTTGAAAAACCTGCAGAATCGTGCCGTCTTCCTGATCGACAGTTTCGGTGCGGTCCATGGCTTGATGCAGGTGCGGGTCAAATTGCTTGCCGAGCGGGTCGGTGCGCTCGACGCCGAGCCGCGTCACGTTGTCGATGAGCTGTTTGTAAATGAGCTCGAAACCCCTGCGATAGTTTTCGTACTCGGCTTCGCGATGTGCCGCGAGAGCCTGTTCGAATCCGTCGATGATCGGGATTAGGTTTTCGATGACTCTCGCGGTAGCCCGTTTGGCATCGTCGGCGCGTTCTTTTTCGATGCGCTTGCGATAGTTGTCGAAATCGGCCTGACGGCGCATGAGCGTTTGGCGCAACTCGTTCAGTTCGCCCGAAATCTTCGCGACCTCGGCATCGGCGGCGGCGGAATCCGCGCTGAGTTTGGCTTCGTCGAATTGATCGGCGGCGTTCTGCGCGCTGCGTTCTGTGTTAAATGGTGAATCCTTGTCTGGCACCTTGCTGCCTCTCTTCTTGAAGAAGTGTTTCAAATTTTGCTCAAAGCTTCGCTGAATAGCTGCGCTACGTACGCGACAGCGGTCATGGCACGCTCGTAATGCATGCGCGTCGGGCCGAGGACGCCGAGCGAACCTTGCAGCAGGTCGTTCCGAGTGTATGGAGCGCTGATGATGGCCAGGTTGTCGCCGGCTTCCGATATCTCCTTCACTCCAATTTGCACATGGACGGGCTCGGGCGTTTCAATGCATGCGTTGAGCACCGTGACCAAGCGATGCTTTTCTTCAATCGCCGCCAAGAGTTCGCGGAGTTGCGCCTGGTTTGTGAATTCTGGTGTCCCAACAATTTGGGCCGTGCCCTCCACGTGAACCTGACTGCTTTGATTCTCTCCGAGCATCGCCGGGTCCCACAAAGTGAGGGCGTTGCCGATAATTCCCTCATATTGTTCTCGATCCGTGGCGAGTTTTAGGAGCAGGTCGCCGCGAATCGCTTCGAGAGTCCAACCAGAGTAGTGCCGATTCAAGAAATCCGCCGTGGCATCGAGCTCGCCTTGGGCAAAGGGCCTGCTCGGACGAACAATTTTATCGCGAGTGTTCCCTCCGGGTGAAATTAGGACGACAACTACGCGGCCATCCGGAAGCAGCCACATCCGCGCGTGTTCCAGAACGGTTCTTCCCAGCGGCGGTGAAACGATGATACCCAGACCGTTGGATACTTCTGCAAGAACGTGTCCCGCGCGCTCTGTAATTTCCGAGGCCGTCTTTGCGCCGCCCATTTCGCGCTGAATCCAGTCGCGATCGCCAATCGTCAAAGTGGCCTGCGAAGCAATCTCCTGAGCGAAGAAGCGATACGCAGCGGCGGTGGGAACGCGCCCCGCTGAAGTATGCGGCTGGTAGAGCAGGCCGCCATCTTCAAGATCAGCCATGACGTTGCGAATCGTCGCCGTGCTCAGCGTCTCCTCATAACGCTTCGATATCGCGCGCGAGGAGACGGGCTCGCCGGTCTCAATGTACGCTCGCACGAGGTCCGCGAGAATCTGACGGTTGCGGCGTTCCTGTAGGGCTGGATTCCTCATAGCAGCACTCTACGCTAAGTGCTAAAGAGCGCTACCTATATTGTAGAAAGCGTGTCAAGCAGCGTCAATGCGCGTTGTCTGCTGGTTTCGCGAAGACACAAGCCCTTGGTTAGTTGTTGTCGATTTGGGCGCGCTGGAGTTTGTCGGAATAGTCGATATAAATTGTCTTCCATTCGGAGAAGAAATCGATGGCGGCGATCGCGGCTTCGCGGTGACCGTTGCCGGTTTGCTTGGTGCCGCCGAAGGGCAGATGCGTTTCCGCGCCAATAGTCGGAGCGTTTACGTAGACGATTCCCGTGTAAAGATCGCGTGTCGCTGCAAAAGCCTGATTCACGTTGCGCGTGTAAATCGAGGCCGATAAGCCGTAGGGGACGCCGTTGGCGACTTCAATTCCCTGCTCAAAGCTGTCGATGGGAATCACCGAGACGACGGGGCCGAAGATTTCTTCCTGGGCAATGCGCATCTGCGGCGAGCAATCGCCAAACACGGTAGGAGCGTGGAACCACCCTTTCGCGTAGATGCCGCTATCCAAGCGGTTTCCGCCGGTAAGGAGCTTGGCGCCTTCATTCTTGCCGATTTCAACGTAGTCCATCACAGTCTTCAGTTGCTGCTCATTAATGCAAGGGCCCATGTCTGTATCGGAATCGAGGCCGTTGCCGACGCGCAAAGCTTTGACGCGGTCCACGAACCGCGAAACGAATTCGTGATAAATGCTCTTGTGAACGGCGACGCGGCTGGCGGCTGTGCAGCGCTGTCCGGTCGTCCCGAACCCTCCCCAGACCGCTCCATCCACTGCGAGGTCGAGATTCGCATCATCCATCACCACAATGATGTTCTTGCCGCCCATCTCAAGGCTGCAATGCTTGAAAGTCGGTGCACAAGCCTGCGCAATCAACCGGCCGACCGCTGTCGACCCCGTGAAGCTGACAACCGGTATGTCTTCGCTTGCCGCTAGTGGCGCGCCCGCACCGGGGCCATCGCCGCTGACGATGTTTACAACGCCCGGCGGAATACCAGCTTCGGTAAGAACCTGCACGAGGTGATACGAAGAGAGCGGAGTGTCCTCGGCAGGCTTCAGCACGACCGTGTTGCCGCTAATGAGCGCAGGAGTCATCTTCCACGACGGGATAGCCATCGGGAAATTCCATGGCGTGATCATGCCGCACACGCCGATCGACTGCCGCACACTCATGGCGAACTTGTTGGGCAACTCCGAAGGAGTCGTCTGGCCAAACAGCCGGCGCCCCTCGCCAGCCATGTAATACGTCATATCGATCGCTTCCTGAACGTCGCCGCGTGCTTCCGCCAGGACCTTGCCCATCTCGCGCGTCATGTCCTTGGAATATTCCTCTTTGCGCTGCACCAAAAGCTCGGCCGCGCGGAAGAGAATCTCGGCCCGCTTCGGGGCGGGAACCAGGCGCCACTTTTTGTAAGCCGCTTTCGCGGCGTCTACTGCCGCATCCACATCCTCAGACGTCGAGGACACAAACATTCCGACCAACTCATCGGTGTTCGCGGGATTGCGGTTCTCGTAGGCTTTGCCGCTCCGCGATTCCACCCACTCGCCATTGATAAAATTCTTGAATACTCGAGGCGCTACCGAGGTAGCCATACTTCCTCCATTGCTTTGATGTGCTGGTTGAAAGTCTCGTTGTGCCTGCGGGCTTGAACGCGGGGCACCGCGTGGAGTCTAAATTCTACAGTCCGTTCGAAGGACCGTCAAATCAGGCTTCGTGCCTTTTTGAACTGTTCTATATAGCACAGATTCATAGACCCTCTTTTGGTCGAATGAACAAGAACCCAAAAGGCATAAGACGTCACCCCATGGCTCCAGTGCCAGACAGGACTGACATGAGCGGGAAAAACCTTCGATCCGTACCGGCAGACCAGCGCACCAATACCGCGGGAAAACAGGTAACGAACAAAGTACTGTTGGCGGCACCCGATAGTGAATTCGATTTGATGCGGGCGGACTTGACGTATATCGACCTGCCGAGTCATCTAAGCCTTCATGAGCCGACGCAAGACATCCAGTTCGTCTATTTTCCGAACTGCGGAATGGTTTCTCAAGTGGTAGTCACCAAAGACGGCCGAACCGTGGAAGTTGGCGTAGTGGGCAAGGAAGGCTACGTTGGATCAGGGTTGGCAAGCGGCCTCAGCAGAAGTTCCGTGCGCGAAATCATCCAAATCGCGGGCCACGGCTTCCGAATGATGGGTAATGCCCTGGACCGGATTCTACGTTCGGCCCCGCAGCTGCATGCGCTTTTAAACAGGCATACGGGGCTTCAAGGAATGCAAGTGGCGCAAACTGCGGCGTGCAATCGCTTGCACGATATCCAGCAACGCCTTTCGCGGTGGCTGCTGATGACCCAGGACCGAGTCGGCTCTGGAATGCTCCCCATTACTCACGATTTTATCGCCACCATGATGGGTACCGACCGGACCACAGTGAGCTTGGCGGCAGCCGTGATGCAAAAAAACGGAATCATAGACTACGTGCGAGGCGCCGTGAAAATTGTGAATCGCAGGAAACTCGAAAAATCTTCATGCGAATGCTACAGCGTCATCCAACAGCTTGAGGACGAACTCGGATTGAGATAGCTGTTCTTGCCAATGTCGTGTACACCACAGACAGCACTCCCTTTCTATAGTTAGTGTCTTGCCCTTGCACGAACAGCTCGGTTCGGATGTGTGTTCAAAGCGCGGGGGCTCGAGCGGGACTTCGCGCGGGGCAACCTAAAGGCCTGCTTTTGTCGAGACGGTGTCGCTCGGAAGCAGTTCGAGGTTGCTTTTCGAAGAGATAAAACCGCGAGAGGTCTTAAGGCGTCCAATCGTGTCAATGCATCGAAAACTTGTCTGGGTCGAAAGCCAGAATTTTCAGGGCTGGGCTTGCTCCGAGTGTGCCTGGGCATTTAAGCCTGTAGGCCCGCTCGTCGGTGAGTCCATTGACGAGATGAAGATGCACTACGAACAACAGCGCAACAAGGAATTCGTATCTCATGTCTGCGCCGAACATCCGCGGCCAGCAAAGAATCTCCGTTAGCCAAATCACTCGTCATTCATAAAAATGGAGTTTTTAAACACTCGACGAGCTGCCGGCCTAGCTATGAGGAAGACCCCTGCTGAATGCCTCTTTCTGCCCGCGGGACTAAAGCCATCACGCGGAATCTGAGTTCTTCCGTCCGCCGCAATTACCTTCAAATTCCGTCTTCCCGGTGTTGAGCGGTTCGGAGCCGAAAGCGCCGATAAGAGGCTGAAAGTTTCGCAAGGATTTGGGGTTCAGGGTATGCTCCAGGACGCATGCGATGGCTCGCGGCAGCGATCTGCTTAGACCGGTGGGATCAAGTTTGCTAAGCCCCATTGCTGTTCGTGTCTGTAAGGCCGGGGCCGGCAGACTAAGCTTCTAATGCCAGGAGATAACATGAAGAAACTAGTCTTCGCCATTATTCTGTCCGCCCTAGGAAGCACAACCCTTTTCGCGGCTCACATACCTTCAAGAACCGAACCAATCCGTGTACTCCTTCTTGACGGGCAGAGCGGCGGTCCTTACCACGCCTGGCAACTGACCTCAGGCGTCCTGAAAAAGGAGCTAGAGGACGCGGCGATATTCCAGGTAACTATTGCGACATCTCCGCGTTTTGGCGAGGACTTCGGCAACTTCAAGCCGGATTTCAGCAAGTATCAAACAATCGTTCTAAATTACGACGCGCCCGACTGGCCTACCGACTTGCGTGAGCAGCTTGAGGTTTACGTCAAGAATGGCGGAGGACTCGTAGTCGTCCACGCCGCCGACAATTCGTTCCCCGATTGGCCTGCGTTCAATCAGATGATCGGCATCGGTGGCTGGCGTGGCCGTTCAGAGAAGTCGGGTCCCATGTGGTATTTCAAGGATGGCAAGCTGGTCTCGGACAATTCTCCGGGGTCTGCCGGCTCGCACGGAAATCGACTCCCTTTCCAGGTAGAGACTCGCGCGCCAGAACACCCGATTATGAAAGGGCTGCCACACATCTGGATGCACGGCGCCGACGAGCTCTACGCAACGCTCCGCGGACCAGGCCAAAATATGACCGTACTCGCAACCGCTCACTCGGATCCGGCGAATCATGGCACCGGACATGACGAGCCTATGCTTATGGTGTTGAGTTACGGTAAGGGCAGGATTTTTCATACCACGATGGGACATGACGTTGCCGCCCTGAGCTGCGCTGGTTTTATCGCCACGTATCGGCGAGGAGCGGAGTGGGCCGCCACAGGTCGCGTCACCCAAAAGGTTCCAGCTGATTTTCCGACGGCCGATTCCGTGAGTCTTCGCGTCGAGATTCTAAAGATGGATCCTGCTTTTGTGAATGGACCGCCTCAAGTCAATCCCTTCGATGGCCCGGCCAACTCGGCCCTGGCTGCCATGAAGAAACGGGCAGAAGAGCTTGGTATTGGCGGTGTTGCCGTGGTGGCTTACTTCGAGGGCGACAAGATTCGCTCGTGGAGCTCAAAAATGCTCGTGATCGGCAGGATGAGAGACGAGCCTTCACAAACCGACAAAGGAGCAAACCTGATCGGCATCGCCTACGCCAAAGCCGTGGAGATGGCGGATACGCTCAAAGATAGCGGCAGCCAGGTGCGTCCGCCCATGACCGGAGAATTTGGATGGAAAGGTGGCGTCATCGTTCGCGGGAAAAATGGATACCTGATCGCGGCCTTCAGCGGCGGCAAATCCGAAGACGACGTCAAGATATCGAGAGCTGGCGTCGAGGAACTAAGCACCGGGCTTTAGTGACCCAGATAGAAGAGGAGAGCATTGTTCCAAAACTTTCGGTGTGAGGGAATCCGGCGGCCGAGTAGGGGCCTGGTCCTCTCTAAGTGCAGCGATTTGGATTCGGCGCGCAACACCGAAACGATTAAAATGGCATTCCAGTCATGCTTGTGCTATGGTGGTCTTGCGCTTAATACCTCGGTTGTGTTGTGCGGTCCCTCAAGTTGAGTTGTTGATCTGAGATTACCCGCCTGCAGTTGCCTCCGTAAGTCTTCAGCGTAATCTAAAATAAGACTGGCAATGCGAATTGCCGGGCTCGCACCGAAGTTGTGTGCGCGCCGGAGCCGCTCCCGCCAGCAAGAAAGCAATACGAATGCATAGTTTTACAGAATTACCGATCTCCGCCTATATGAAGGAGAGGTTGGCAACCGCGCGATTTTCGACACCGACTCCCGTGCAAGCTGCGGCTATTCCGCAAGCGCTCGAGGGCAAGGACGTGCTCGCAACCGCGCAGACCGGAACCGGCAAAACGCTGGCGTTCCTGATCCCGGTGATCGAGCAACTGCTCAAGAGCAAGACGCCTGGAATTACGGCGCTGGTGCTGGTGCCAACGCGAGAATTGGCCATGCAGGTGGTAGCACAGTTCAACGCCTTGCGTGGGACGCAACTTGTGCCCGCTGGACTGGTGGTTGGCGGATTGGCTGAGGGTGCTCAGCTTAACGCCATTCGTAAGGGAGCGCGTGTCGTTGTGGCGACTCCTGGACGTTTGGAAGACTATCTCGACCGCAAGCTGTTTAATTTCAATTCCCTGCGCATTTTGGTCCTCGACGAAGCAGACCGCATGCTGGACATGGGGTTTCTGCCGGCCATCAAGCGCATCGCGTCGATCCTCCCGAAAGATCGCCAGACGATGTGCTTCTCCGCGACCATGGAAGCATCGGTCGCTCACCTTGTGAAGGACTATCTGCGAAATCCGGCGCGACTCGCGTTTGGATCGATCCTGAAGCCTTCCGAAAATGTGCGCATGCAGGCGTTCGAGGTTTCCGTGGACCGGAAACAGGAAATGCTGCAGCGTTTGCTGGCGAAGGAGACCGGGCGATGCCTGGTCTTTTCGCGCACTAAGCGCGGCACCGAGCGCATTACCAAGAGCCTGAACCGCGACGGCTTCTCGGCCGCCATGATTCACGGTGACCGTTCCCAATCGCAACGGAACGCAGCGCTTGCCGGATTTCAGCAGGGACGATATCGCGTACTTGTGGCGACGGATCTTGCTTCGCGCGGAATTCATGTGCAAGACATCGTACACGTCATCAACTACGATCTGCCGGACATCGCGGAGAACTTCATTCACCGCGTTGGGCGCACGGGTCGCGCTGGAAGCCACGGAGTTGCTTCCACGCTGTTCTCACGAGAGCAACGGTCGGAGCTTTTCCATCTGGAACGGACGCTCGGCATTCGCATCGAGCGTCTTAACCCAGAACCGGGCGCAACTAACCCTAAGAATGGCATGTACATACGGAGGGAATCGGCGGCAGTGCCCACAAATGGCGCTCCGAAAGCGGCGCCTGTCCGGTCGACGATGGTTGCGCTTCCTGGAGAGATTCTCCAGTCGCAGCTCGAAAATTAGTGTCGTATTTAATCCAAGGATTAAATACCCCAAGCCGGAAAATTGTAACCCCGTTGTGTTGTGTGGAGTGCCTGTGACGGGAATATTTTCTGTGAAGCAGTAGTCTACAGGGGCAACGGATGTTTCTCCTTGAGCGTGCGGGCTGGCTCGCTTCACCCTGGCGGGCCAGCCCGTGCGCCACTTACCAAACCCTTCTGGGAAGATTGCTTCGGTTTCTGGAAAACCCTGGACCGTCTTAACCCTGGCCTTCGCCATCTTCTAGGGTGGTATCTTTTCTGAGCCCCTGCACTAAACAACTCCTTTTCAGGCGCATAGGCTGGTTCGCGGAGGCATTTCCGTAGAAGAACTGAGGCCAGCATTCGCTGGGCGGGCCGGGGTTATTGTTTATAGCGGGGGACTGGCGACGATGGGCTAGTAGCGAGCGAGGAGGAACTCACAGGAGGCATAGGCGCGGCGAGGCCGGCGGTTTGGGAACCGAGGCCAAGCTTCTGAAGAGTCTTCGCGTCGAGCTTACCTGAGGGATTCAGACCGTGCGCCTCCTGGAATTTCTTCATGGCGTCGACCGTGGACGGATCCCACTTGCCGCTTGGATTGCCGGTAAACGAGCCGTCCTTCGCGAGCGCCGTCTGGATCTCGGAGATGCGCTGAGGATCAGGGGCCTTCTGGCCCCGCTCCCGGGGTGTAGTTTTTCTGGTGGATTTCGCGTGGCGAGATCGAGAGCCGGGCTTTGGCGAAGGGGACTTGGTGGAGTTAGCGCCTTGGGCCTTTGCAGCGGATGCGGTTACACCCATACCTGCTGCAACGAGCAGCGTCAGGGCCAGGCGGGTCGCTTTTCGCAGTCGCATTAGTTTTTGTCGATGCGCCGCAGGAGACGCAAGCGTCTCCCCGGGTTTATTGTTGCTGGTTCTCCGCCGGAACGACGCCGGAAAGGAATAATGTCAAAGTGAGATCGTCTCGGCGGCTCAGTACTTTAAAAACCACATTGTCGCCAGGTTTAAGCTTAGATACGACAGCCCGATAGTCCTCCAAAGACTCGATCGGCGCGTGATTGATCTCGGCGATGACGTCGCCTCGCGAAAAACCTAGATCGTCCGAGGCAAAGCTGGCAGGATCCACGTCCGTCACGATGACGCCCTTCTTGCCATCCATGCCGAAGCGCTGTGCGCGATCGTGGGTCAAGTTGTCCACATGGAGACCAAATTCAATCGGCGCGGCCTCGCCAGGTTGGTCACCCAGACGGCCAGCGGTGTTCGGGAAGACGTGCGTGCGGTCTTCTACGATCACGGTCGCCTCTTTCTGAGTGCGCTCGCGGACATACGTGAGCTTCATTTTCGTGCCGATCGGCGCCTGGGCGATGGGATTGACCAGGTCATTGCCAGTCTTGATAGGCTGACCGTTGACACTGGTGATGACGTCGCCACCCCTAAGTCCGGCTTTTTCGGCAGGGCTGCCGGGCTCGATGTATTCCAGCACGACACCATACGGAGCGCCGAGCGACTTGAGCGTAATTGGGTTGGTGCCGAGTTCTTCCTCAAACCTGACGCCAATGGAACCGCGCGTGACGCGGCCGTTGGCAATCAGCTGGTTGTAAACACTGATCGCGGTGTTCGAGGGAAGCGCGAAGCCGACGCCTTCGTAGCCGCGGCTGCCGGTAATGATGGCGGTGTTGATGCCAATAACTTGGCCTGCCAAATCAACCAGCGGACCGCCGGAATTGCCCGGATTGATGGCTGCATCGGTTTGGATGAAACGCTGAAATTGCTTGGCGAGGCCCAGGCCGCCGCGGTCCTTCGCGCTGATGATGCCAGCGGTAACTGTCGCTTGCAGGCCAAAGGGGCTCCCGATTGCCAGAACCCAGTCACCGACTTGCACGCCGTCCGAATTGCCGAGCTTGGCGGTAGGGAGTTCCTTGTTTACTTCGATCTTGATGACGGCCAAATCGGTGTCGTCATCCGCGCCGACAACCTTGGCGGTGTAGCGCGCGGTGTCGTTGTTGAGCTGAACTTGAATTTTCGTAGCGTTTTCGATGACGTGATTGTTGGTGAGAATGTAGCCGCGCTTGTCTACGATTACCCCGGAGCCGAGGCTGCGCTCCGCTTGAGGAGGTCCATCCTGACGGCCATCGAAGAAGCGGTCGAAGAAATCCTGCATCGGATCGTTGTCATCGTCTGGATTGGTGTTGGGATTAGCAGGTTTCGAGCGGCGCATTTTAGAGTTGGGCTTTTTCTCGAGTACTTGCGTCGTGGCAATGTTGACGACCGCCGGCTCGACCCGATTCACGATGCCGGAAAAAGAGCTAGCCGAGGGAATCGGATCCGGCACGGTGAGACGTGCTGCATCGGTGCCGTTGAACGACTTCATGGCGGAAACACGGCCCGAGATCACGGAGCCAATCATGATTCCAACGATGAGCGTGAATGCTACAAAAAACGACGCCAAGATCTTGCGTCGCCGCGCCCAATTGAAAAGCTCTTTAACTTGATCACCCATATCGCTGCTCCTATCTAGCTAGGCCGCACATGCCCACTATCCCAAGTCAGCAGTATCGCCGGGACGTTCAAAATAACCGCCCTGCAATCCCCACCATAAGAGTATAACACTGCAAATAAAGGACAGTTGTCCCGGAAATTCAATGCGCCGGGGTTGTCACTGTCCTGGAGGACGGGGCTCCGAAGGACGACTCGTGTCGGCTTTACGTCATAGTCTCAAAACGTTAGACGCAAGAACCCCTTCTTTTGTTGTCAGGGGTTACCGACCTTAATTACGATTCGCACAAAATTTCCCAGGCTGAAGAATGTGGGGTCAGCCGGTCCCATCGTCGACCTGCCTCGCTTCTCACGTTAGATTGCGCTTGACTCTGGACTAGACTCAAGGGTGTACGGTGGGGATGCCGGATGCTTAGTGCGAGGAAGTTAATGCAAATCGGGCAGGTGTCCAAACAGGTAGGCGTAAGTATAGACACCATTCGCTTTTATGAGCGCAATAGGCTACTCGCAGCCCCCAACCGCAGCGACGGTGGGTTCCGTCTGTACTCTTCTGATGATGTTGCCGCGCTGCAATTCATTCGCAGCTTACAGACACTGGGCTTCGCGCTAAGTGAGATTCGCGATTTTGTGTCTTTGAGAACCAATGATTCGCGTGCCTGCTCCGCGGTGCGGAAGATGCTTGGCCACAAGCTGAAAGACATCCACGCAAAGAGAATCGCGCTGGCTAGGTTGGAAGACGAACTGAAGAGCGCACTGACAAAGTGCGACGCTCAACTCAATCGCCCCCGGAGGAAGAAGAACGGGCGCTGCCCTGTCCTAACGGTCTTTGGAAAATCCAAGCACGACGAAGGTGCCGAATGAACATTGAATTGTTATACGTGGCCAACTGTCCGAATCATGTTGTTGCGCTTGACCGGGTGCGGGCAACCCTATCTGCTGAAAATCTCCAAACGCCCGTCAACGAAGTATTGGTGAGCGATGCCGCGATGGCACAATCGCTCAACTTTCCCGGTTCACCCACGATTCGCATAAATGGGAACGACGTTGAGCCACATAGCGGACAAACTACTTCGTTCGGACTGATGTGCCGCTTGTATTCGGATGGCAGCGGCGTCCCAACTCAACAGAGTGTACGGGCTGCAATCGAAAAAGCGCGTGTCGCGGGGGGCTGATGCGCAGTTGGAAGACAACTAGCGCTTCAGTCGGGGCGATCCTCAGTTCGCTGCTGACTTTGAGTTGTTGTTTGCCTCTACCGTTCTTGGGCGCGGCAAGCATGGCCGGGGCTGCCGTCTTTTTGGCTAGCGCACGGCCTTGGCTTTTAGCACTCTCGATCTTCCTCCTTGGCCTTGGTTTTTTCCAAGTCTATCGCGGGATGCGATGCCGGGCGCGTCAAAGCAAGACTGCAATCGTACTGCTAGCTTTGGCAACAATCGTCGTGGTTCTTCTCCTCCTGTTTCCTCAGGTCATTGCTAGCGTGCTCGCGGACATTTCGGGCAGACAACGATGAAAAAGGGCCTGAGCATTCTTGCGTTGCTGGTGACCGTTGGGCTGTTGGCTTTGGCTTGGCATCTCTACAGCGGGGCAAAGGTTCCGGCAGGTCAGCCGCCGCTAGCCTCACTCACGTCAGCAAACTTTGACCAGTTCCGTACAGCGTTCAACGCAGCTTCTCGGGAAGTGCGTATCGTTCTCTTGCTTTCTCCAACGTGACCAACATGCCTGCGGGGGGCCTCCGCAGTTGAAGACGTTCTAAAGCAAAGCACAAATCGGCACATACGTGTGTTTGCGGTATGGGAACCCATTCTCCCAACGGACTATTCCAGTCCGAGCACAGGGGTCTTGGCGCGACTGTCTGACCCGAGAGTTCGGCAGTACTGGGATAAGCACCACCTGTTCGCAGAAAAACTGGGGCACAAAATTGAGGCTGATGCAGGTGAACCTCAGCCGAAATGCTGCACCAACAAAGGAATTCAGTGGGATGAAATCGCCGTTTACTCTCCAGACGCACACTGGGATGAACAAGTTCCGCGTGCCGTCTTCTTAAATGGCCCGGTGGTGCGTTCGCTTGATTTCTCAAAGGTAGTCACGGACCTGCTTGCCAAGTGATCCGCCAGCTACTGCACCAAGTCCCAGGACTTGTTCGTTTTCGAAGTCGAAAAGGAAAATCATGCTATGACAAAGCAAGGGGAGGCTTGCTGGCGAGCTCAGCCACTTGACAAATGCCTGCGTATCTAGGATAAAGGTGGAAGCTGCAGTTGCGGCGACACGTGGCGATTTAGGGCAACTTGCTCCACGTAAAAAACTGCTAAAGAGCTGTAGAGTATCCCAGAAGAATTTCTGAGACCCTCCGAGCACTTTGGCACGGAGGGTTTTTCGTTTCACCTCCCTGCTGCCCTAATCGAACCCCACTTGGGTTGCTAGAACCGAGGCTTGTGCGACTGAAGCCGCTATGGCCCTTGCGCGATGAAAGGTGAAGCGATGTCCGAATCTTACGAGTTACGCTGTCGGGAGTGTGGAAAGACTTGGGGAAATGCTCCGCGATCCTTCTGTGAAGACTGCTTCTCTCCTCTGGAAGTCTCCTACGATTACGATTCCTTAAAGAAAAAAGTGCGGCGCGAAGATCTCACGGGCCGGACCTTTAACATGTGGCGCTATGCGGAGCTGCTGCCGTTGCACGACGATTTCACGCCTGCCAACGCGGTTGGCGGTACGCCACTGGTTGCTTCGCGAAAG
This sequence comes from Verrucomicrobiia bacterium, assembly GCA_035571045.1. Lineage (GTDB taxonomy): Bacteria > Acidobacteriota > Terriglobia > Acidiferrales > UBA7541 > Acidiferrum. The sequence goes on along the minus strand of DATMKS010000044.1, from coordinate 69,441 downwards.
CTGGCATCGCAGTGGGGTATCAGTCAGCTTTATCTCAAGAATGATGCGGTGTGCTTCCCTTCTCTATCGTTTAAGGATCGGGTGGTTGGCACAGCTCTCGTGGCGGCGCGACGATTTGGATTTGAGACGGTGGGATGTTCTTCCACTGGGAATTTGGCGAATGCGGTGGCGGCGCAGTCAGCGCAGCAGGGGTTCGACGCGTGCGTCTTCATTCCCGCCGATCTCGAGCCGGCGAAGGTTCTGAATACCGCAGTGTACGGCGCGCGCATCGTTCGCATTAACGGGAACTACGACCACGTGAACCGGTTGTGCGCGCAGATCGCGGATCGATTCAAATGGGGCTTGGTAAACGTAAACCTGCGGCCTTATTACTCAGAAGGCTCAAAGACGCATGGTTACGAAATCGCCGAGCAGCTTGGATGGCGCTTGCCAGACAATGTAGTCGTGCCGATGGCCGGCGGTTCGCTAATCACGAAGATCGCCAAGGCCTTCAAGGAGTTGGTGACGCTCGGTTGGGTCGAGGCAAAACCGGTGAAATTTTTTGGCGCGCAGGCTACCGGGTGTTCACCAATTTCCGATGGTGTGAAGCGCAACTTGGCGCGCTTCGAGCCGCAAAAGCCGAACACGATCGCGCGATCGCTGGCCATCGGGAATCCGGCAGACGGACCGTTTGCTATCAAGCTGATTCGCGAGAGCGGCGGCTGGGCGGAGGACGTCTCCGATTCGGAAATTGTGGATGCCATCAAGCTGCTGGCCGAGACCGAAGGCATTTTCACGGAAACCGCGGGCGGTGTGACTACGGGCGTAGCGCAGAAGCTCATCCGGCAAGGACGGATCGGGGCACACGAGACAACCGTGATTTCCATCACTGGGAACGGTCTGAAAACTACCGACGCGATTGCCTCGGAATTCCCAGTCACCGAAGCCATTGCGCCAAGACTCGAGGCTTTTGAGGCTTACCTCGATAACCAATTTTCAGCTGCTGGGGCAGCGAAGTAAGGAGACTTGTTCGACATGCCAGTGACCATCGAAATTCCTACGGCTTTTCGCCGCTTTACAGACGGGACGCCGAAGATCGACTGTAGCGCGGCAACCATTGCCGAGGCGCTGAATGACCTGACTGCGCGTTTTCCTGCGCTGTCGCGCCATGTTCGCGACGAGCAGGGGCAAATTCGCCAGTTCCTCAACGTTTACCTCAATGAAGAGGACATTCGCTTTTTGGGCGGCGAAGGCTGCTCGTTAAAGGAAGGCGACCGGGTGTTGCTGGTTCCCTCCATCGCCGGAGGCTAGACGCTCACATTTCACGTTTGCTTGCGTCTTGTAATAGGGATGAGTTCGCGGGCAGTACGCTTGGTGGCGCTTAGACTGAGTTCTTTCCCAACTATATTCGGAGTGGAGACGCCATGGCGTACTACGCACTTTTCTATCGGGAAGTGGTGCCAGACTTTATCACCCAACGGGGTGCTTATCGCGAAGAGCACCTGGGTCTGGCCCGGGAAGCTCATTCCCGCGGCGAGCTCGTTCTGGCCGGGGCTCTGGCTGACCCGCCAGATGGCGCGCTACTCGTTTTTCGCGGCGGCGACGATTCGGCGGTGCAGGAATTTGTCCGCAAAGATCCTTATGTTCGGAACGGACTCGTCAAGCGGTGGGAAATTCGGCCGTGGACCGTTGTGGTAGGAAACCAATAGGAGCCTCGCCGGGATGATTGCTCGTCTGTGGTCTGCCCGAGCTTCCAAAGCTCAATCCACCCGATACCTGGAGCATTTTTGGCAGAGCGTTGTGCCGTCGCTCCGGACATTTGATGGATACGTCTCATCGAGCGTTCTTATACGATCGCATGGCGATTCGGTTGAGATTCTCGTGACGACGGTCTGGCAATCTCTTCGGGCTATCGATGATTTTGCCGGCTCGGATCGCGAAACGGCCGTTGTTGACAGCGATGCCGCGGCGCTACTGACCGACTATGACCGGCGAGTGCGGCACTATGAGGTCGCGCAGATGGATGGGCTCTCCTTCAGGCAATCCCAGTAAGCCATCACCGCTGAATTGCGGGCCATCCCAACTAATTTCGATCAGTAGGAAACATTTCAGGCCGGGACTTCGTTACCTAGTCCATGAGCTTTGGAGGTGTGTCGATGCGCGTTCCTTTCTTGCTGGCATCTGCGCTAGCGCTATCTGTTGCCTTAGGTGCTGCTCAGACTAAACTCGACGTCAGGGATATTGAGAATCACCCATTTACGGCCGATTTCAACTCGGGCGGCAAACTCAAACTGTATCTGCGGTCGGGTAGCTTTCACATTGTTGGCAGCACAGAGAACAAGATTACTGTGCGCGTTTCGGGGCGAAATGCTTACAACGCCGGGGAGATGCGAATCCAGATGGAGGGCTCGAAGGATTATGCAAGTTTGACCGTCAGCGATGGCCCTAAGAACGATCTTGAGGTCACTATTGAAGTGCCGAAGAAGACTGGGCTGTTCGTTCGCATGCCCGCCGGAAACCTGGAACTCCACCATGTTACCGGCGACAAGGACGCCGAACTGCACGCCGGCGAGTTGCTTATCGATGTGGGAGACGCGGGCGATTATTCACGCGTGGATGCGTCTGTTTACTCGGGAGGACTTGAAGCGAGCCCATTCGGCGAGTCCCACGGAGGACTGTTCCGCTCTTTTCACAAGGAGGGCAGTGGAAGGTATCACCTGCACGCGCATGTCGGGGCTGGTGATCTGACGCTTCAATAGGCCGGTCTGGCTGCACCAGTGGCTGCCGGAGTGCCGCAACATTTGACGGTGCTTCGTGTTTTATAAACATGAGGCTTCGGCTCACTATTTACGGTGCCGCTTCCCTGTTGCTTCTGGCTTTTTACGCGCCAGCCAAAGCCGTGGTTTCCCTCATCGCTGATTTGCGAAACCGCTGAAGCGGTTCGCATTGTTTCCCTTGGCTTCGAGCAATTGATTGCGTCCTTCCGAAAATCAAGGCAGACTGGCGCCTGAATTTTTGCAGTTGCCGCGCGCGTACTGTTGCGCACAGCAGGAGAGCGGAAAGATGGCGGTTTCGCCACCTCTGACGAAGTCGCCGAGCGAGTTCCATGCTGATAAAGCGATCTCCACCGCAGTCGCGCTTCTGGCGATCTCCGTCTTCATCAATTACATTGACCGCGGCAGCCTTTCGATCGCCGCTCCCGCGCTGAAGGATGAACTTCAGCTTTCTCCATCGCAACTGGGGATCTTGCTCTCGTCCTTTTTCTGGACTTACGCCGGCTTTCAAATTCTTTCCGGATGGCTGGTCGACCGCTTCAACGTAAATTGGGTACTCGCGGCGGGATTTCTTATCTGGTCTTCAGCCACAGCTGCTACCAGTCGGGCTCACAGTTTCGCAGTGCTCTTGGCTTTGAGACTTCTGCTGGGTGCGGGCGAGTCGGTGGCGTTCCCTTCCTACAGCAAAATACTGGCAAAACATTGCCCGGAGATTCTGCGAGGACGCGCGAATGCGTTCATATCCTCCGGCATAGCGGCCGGCCCTGCGTTCGGGATATTTTTCGGGGCAATGCTCATGGCCCGCTACGGATGGCGGCCGTTCTTTGTGGGGCTGGGGCTTCTTAGCCTTTTGTGGCTGTTACCATGGGCGAAGTACATGCCTGTTGGCCCTGGTTTGGCTGTTTCGTCCACCGCTCGTCGTCCCGGCATCTTCGAGATTCTTGGGCAGCGCTCCGCGTGGGGGACGTTCTTTGGTCTCTTTGCCTACAATTATCTCTCCTATTTTTTGCTCACCTGGCTGCCGAGCTATCTGGTTCATGAACGGCATTTTTCCATGCAGAAAATGGGAGGAATTGGCGGCGCGGCTTACTTGATTCTGGCGATTTCGGCGTTGGTGAGCGGGTGGATTTCTGATTTTTGGATTGGGCGAGGCGGTACTCCGACCCGCGTGCGCAAGACATTCACCGCCCTGGGGCTCGCATTGAGCTCCATTTTCTGTTTCGCCGTGGTGGTCTTCGCGTTTGACGAATGGCTGGCCACGCTCTTTCTTTTTCTGACTTGCGCTGGCGCGGGATTGTGCACTTCGAATCTTTGGGCGATTACGCAGACGCTGGCGGGGCCGCAGGCGGCGGGCAAATGGACGGGGCTGCAAAATTTCGTAGGAAATTTCGCGGGGATTGTGTCCCCGGCACTCACCGGATTTGTGGTCGATCAAACCGGGCATTTCTTCTGGGCGTTTGCTGTTACCGCTGGAGTGCTATTGGCTGGAGCGGTGTCCTGGGCGTTCGTTGTTGGAACTGTTGAACCGGTGCAATGGAAATCGCAAGGCGTGGATGCAGCGGACTCTGCAGTGGGCTGACTGACTGTTCGGCTGCCCCGTTAGGGCCTTTCCCATCTTCCGGTTTCGGCGGAGCGGAAAACCGCTTCTATGACGGCCATATTACGGATGGCATCTTCGAGGGGAACCGGGACGTCGCCATCGCCACGGATTGCCCGCGAAAAAACGTCTCCTTGAATGGTGTACTGATCACAGGTGGGGAAGGTTTCCGTGCTCACGCCGCCGGCGTGGACATCGCGCCCGTCATCGATGAAAATTCGGCAGGGACGATCGTTCGGCGCGTTAAAGGGGATTTCGATTTCGATGCGTCCTTTGGCGCCGAGGAATTGCATGCGCTGGTAAGGGACGAGCTGCGTGCTGCATGTGAAAATGGACTGACCGGCGGGAAAATTGAGGATCACGGAAGCGAGCCGGTCCGTGCTGAATTCCGGGTCTCGTTCGACCAAGCCGATGACTCGCGACGGTTCATCTCCGAAGATGAAACGTGAAGTGGTGATGGGATAGCAGCCGATGTCGTACATTCCTCCGCCGCCCCAGTCTAAAACGTTGCGAATATTCGCGGCATCGCGATTGAAATAGCTGAACGCGCCGACGATTGCGCGCAAGTCCCCGATTCGTCCCGAGCGAACCAGCTCTCGCGTGCGCTGCCATTGCGGATGCGTTCGAACCATGAAGGCTTCACCGATTTTCACGCCGGTGCGGTCGCGCGCGGCGAGGAGAGCCTTTGCTTCCGCGACGTTCAAACCGATTGGCTTCTCGCAAAGCACGTGCTTCCCGGCTTCCGCAGCTTTTATAGACCAGGGGACGTGTAGGTGATTCGGCAGCGGGTTGTAGATGGCCTCGACGTCAGGGTCGGCGAGGAGTTCTTCGTACGACCAATAAGCCTTGGGGATGCGCAGCTTGCGCGCGACGCTCTCGGCCTTTTGGCCGTCACGGGAAGCGATGGCGACGATCTCGCTCCACTCGCCCAGCTGCATCGCGGGAAGGACTTTGCGGACGCCGATCGCAGCCGTACTAAGAACTCCCCACTTCACCTTTTTATTGGCCACGGCTTCCCTCCCCCGGTCTGGCCGTTCCCTTCTATCACGCAACCCTGCCGCCGCAAAATGCGCGACGGGTCCGCATTTGTCTTACCACCTCTGATTGCGTATAAGAATTGCCATGTTCCTCGACCTTCTCCTTCTGAACTCGGCCACTGCCAGCGACATCCCCCTCGTCGAATGGCGCTGGGCGATTTTGTCCATCGGAGTCGGCGCGATCCTCCTGACCATTGGCCTCATCGCCCTGGGGATCTTTCTTTTCCGCAAAAAGACAACGGAACGCGCGCTTTTTTACTTCGGTATATTTGTGGTCGTCTATGCCATTCGCATATTCTCACGTCAAGGAGCGCTCCTGCCCATCTTCGGCGTTTCACCGACCGTTGCCGACGCCGTCGATCGCATCATCACGGACACTATCTCTATTCCTCCCTTGTTAATCTTCCTGGATGTCGTGCAAACGCGGTGGCGCAGGGTCTTTCTTTGGGGCCTGGGTGTGCAACTGGCCTTCGCCGCCGTGGCCATTCCGCTCGACCTCCAGGGAGTGGACCGCCGCGCCGTCGATATCACCAACGCCGTGCTTGTGCTCACCTCCTGGGTTTTTCTGGTCACCTTCCTCTTTTTCCTACGCCCGCCTGGCCGTCTATCTCGCGAACTCCGTGTGGTCGGCGCAGGCCTTTCCGTTTTTGGAGTTTTTGTGATTCACGCCAATCTCCGCGGACTGAGGCTCGTTCCCGGGCGGAGCCTCGAACCAGCCGGCTTTCTCTTTTTTGTATGCACGCTCGGCTATTTCGTTGCGCATCGCATTTTTGCTAGGGAGGAGAGCCTCTTCGCGATTCAGAAAGAGCTTGAGATTGCTGAGCAAATTCAGACATCCATTCTTCCGCGCGACGTACCGCATCTCGCCGGTCTTGAAATTGCAGCGCATTATCGGCCAATGAGTGCTGTCGCTGGTGATTTCTACGATTTTCTTTCGCTGGGAGGCAATCAGCTTGGCATTCTCATAGCGGACGTCACCGGGCATGGGGTTCCCGCTGCGCTCATCGCGTCCATGCTCAAGGTCGCTTTTGCCAGCCAGGCTGCTCACGCCGATGATCCGGCGCGCGTCCTCGCCGGACTGAACCAAGCTCTCTGCGGAAAATTTGAAGAGCACTTTGTAACGGCGACTTACTTGTACTTAGATCTTGACGCGAAGATTGTTCGCTACGCTGGAGCAGGCCATCCGCCCCTTCTATACAGCAACCGTGCGAACGGAGATGGGCGCTCCATAGAGAAAAATGGTTTCTTCCTTGGGATGTTTCCCGAAGCGGAATACTCGTCGATCGAAATGCAGTTACAGCCAGGAGATCGCTACGTGCTTTATACCGACGGACTGACGGAGTCCAAAAGCGCTTCGGGCGAAGAGTTTGGGATTGCTCGCTGCTCTCAGTTTCTTGCATCCTCTACTCAGTTTCCGGCGGCCAAGCTTGCAGACGAACTGCTCCGGGAAATCACGAGTTGGACGGCCCGCGCTTCTGGAAGCATTCAGGAGGACGACATGACGCTCGTGATACTGGACTTTACCAGCCCTACTTAGACTGATGCTCTGCAAAATCTCCTGTTCATCGCCCTGCGGGGCAGTTATTCTCTTGCGCGCAATGATCATCGGGCTTCGGCAGTACGCGCGCACTCCACCCCTGAGGGGCACACGAATGTACATTTCGAAGAGAAACATTCTCAAACTTGCGTTCGGTTTCGTCGCCAGCGCCATCGCGATTTCGCCTCTGGCCGCTGTTCCAGCGCCCGCAGATGGGCCGCAATTTTCCGTTTCGTTTTCCAAAAACCGCAGCGCGCAGCCGCTTGACGGGCGCATTTTTGTTCTGCTCTCCACCGACCCGTCGCAGGAACCGCGCATGCAGATCGATCTTTCCGTCAAAACGCAGATCCTTTTCGGCGTCGACGTGGACGGGCTGGCCCCCGGCCAGCCTGTCGTCGTTACGAACGACAACGCTGTTGGATATCCCGTCCGTCATCTTCGAGATTTACCGCCAGGCGAATACTACGTCCAGGGCGTTTTGCACCGCTACGAAACTTTCCATCGTTCCGACGGTCACACCGTTAAGCTGCCCATGGACCGCGGCGAAGGGCAGCATTGGAACATCGCTCCCGGGAACCTCTATAGCACACCACAGAAAGTGACTCTAGAAGCGGGCTCAGCTCCCATTTCGATTCTTCTCGACCAGGAAATCGCTCCGATCGAGGTTCCAAAGGACACCAAATACATTCGGCACATCACAGTACAGTCGGCGCTACTCACCAAATTCTGGGGCCGGCCCATGTACATCGGGGCGGCGATTCTCGTTCCCGAAGGGTTCGACGAGCATCCGCAGGCACGTTTTCCGGTGATGGTTTTCGAAGATCATTTTGTCCACGACTTCGACGGATTTCGTACTGAGCCGCCCGATCCCCATCTCAAGCCAGACTACAGCGAGCGCTTTCATATTCCCGGCTACAACCGGATTCAGCAGGAAGAGGCCTACAAGTTTTACAAGCAGTGGGCCGCGCCAGATTTCCCGCGCTATCTGGTAGTGAAACTCCAGCACGCCAATCCCTACTACGACGATTCTTATGCGGTTAATTCGGCAAATCTCGGTCCCTATGGCGACGCGATCGAAACCGAACTTATCCCCGCAATTGAAAAACAATTCCGCGGCATCGGGCAGGGCTGGGCGCGTTTCTTGTACGGCGGCTCGACCGGCGGATGGGAATCCATCGCCGTGCAGATGTTTTATCCGGACCACTACAACGGTGCGTTCATCGCCTGCCCTGACCCCATCGATTTTCGGGCCTACACGCACGTCAACATTTACGATGAAAAGAACGCTTTCTACCACGAAGGCCCGCACACGCGCGTCGCACAGCCCGGGATGCGCAACTATCTCGGTCAGACCCTCGTCTCTATCGAGGCCATCAATCAATACGAGCTTGCCCTTGGCTCGCACTCCCGCTCGGGCGAACAGTTCGACATCTGGCAGGCGGTTTACTCTCCGGTTGGAGCCGACGGATATCCCGTTCCCATCTTCAACAAAGAGACGGGTGAGATTGATCAGGACGTCGCAGCCTATTGGAAGGAACACTACGATTTGGGCGCGATTCTTCGCCGAAATTGGCCAGTCCTCGGCCCCAAGTTGCAAGGAAAGTTGCACATTTACTGCGGCAGCGCCGACAACTACTTTCTGAACGATGCTGTTTATCTGGTGGAAGACTTTCTCAAGACCACGACGAACCCGCCTTACGACGGCGAAGTGAAATACGGAGACCGAGCGGAGCATTGTTGGAACGGCGATCCCACGTTGCCCAACTATCTTTCACGGCTGCACTACAACACACAGTATCTTCCTAAGATTCTGGACCGTATCGAGAAAACAGCTCCTGCAGGAGCGGATTTGAAAAGCTGGCGATACTAATCGCAGGCCTCGGCAAGGAAGCGCCCGCACGCCAAATATAGTGAAAAAACAAAACGCATCTCCCAAGCGTCTAGAGAAAACTCAGTTGCCGACTCTCCAGCGCCAGTAACTTCTTTTTGAGCGGGAGGCCGCCGCCGAATCCGGTTAAATCACCGTTGCTGCCAATCACACGGTGGCACGGAACGATGATGGGTATGGGATTCGAACCGTTCGCCAAACCGACCGCGCGCGCCGCGTCGGGACTGCCAATACGCTTGGCCAACTGACCATAGCTGACGGTTTCTCCGTACGGAATCTTCTGTAAATTTCGCCACACGAGAAGTTGAAACTCGGTGCCGTCGAGGACGAGAGGAAGATCGAAGTCTTGTAGTTTTCCTTCGAAGTACGCTTCCAGTTGGCGAATCACTTCCTTGAACGGCGACTTGTCCTCAATCCAATCGGCTTGAGGAGACCTGGGCCGCCGCCCAGTTGCGAAGTGCACCAAACGCAGCCCATCTTTGTCCCCGGCGAGCATCAGGGGCCCGATGGGGCTCTTCATCAGGGTGTAGGACATGGCACTCATATGAACTTCCTTATTGTCCTTGGCGGGCCGAGCCGCTCTGCTGGGTCGCAGCGGCATAGGGGCTCTGGGCGCGGTGCCTCTTCTCAAATTCCTCCCGCGTGCACATGGTGCGAATATCGGTGATGCGATCGACGGCAAGTATTCCATCGAGATGATCTATCTCGTGCTGCAAAAGCTCGGACAGATTGCGCTCTTCGTTCGCATGCACTTCGTGCCATTGCCCTTGTAAATCCTGATACCGCACGGCAATCTCCCGATGCCGCTCCACTTGCATGAAAATCGAGAGAAAGCTCAGGCAAGCATCCCAGACTACGGTCTTTTCTTCGCTGCGCTGAGTGATTTCAGGATTTACGAATGGCCACGGCTCAGTCCCAGGCAGTTGCAAAAAAATCACACGCAGGTTGGAGCCAATTTGAGGCGCGGCAATCGCTCGTCCATATCCCGTCGTTTTCTTCCAGTAAGCGAGAGTATCGGCAAGATCTTGAACGAGGGCGCGGATTTCGGGGGCGCTGGGATCAACCACGCGGCTCGCAATTTCCCGCAAACCCGGATCGCCAAGGTGCAGTACGGTTCGAATGCCCACGGCCTGCCAGACCTCCTGCCAGGAAGTGCCTATCATATCTCGATAACCTACAAATCTGCTTGGCTCACGGCCGATTGAGAATTACGTGATACCGCGGCCGTTCTGAAGACTCCGGCGCCTCGTGCGCACAATTAATTTACTTGAAAGCAACCAATTCATAATGATAGAGTTTGCCAGTCTGGGGGAGTTCGACGCCATTCCGGCGGGATGAGTCGGCGGACTTGGACACTGCTCTAGGGGCTTTAATGAAGAACCAGAAGGGTTTTTCCCTTATCGAGTTGCTCATCGTTGTAGCCATCATTCTGGTCATCTCGGCAATCGCCATCCCCAGCTACCTCCGATCGCGGATGCAGGCCAACGAAGCCTCCGCCGTCAGCTCTCTGCGTATGATCAACACAGCCGCCATCACCTATTCTTCAACCTATGTGGACGTGGGTTATCCGGCCAGTCTGGCCAACATGGGCGGCGCGATTCCGTGTACCGCGACTCCGACTTCGGCCTGCTTGCTGGATGACAGCCTGGCCCAAGGAACGAAGAGCGGCTACGCACTGGCGTGGACGGGCGACGGAGCTACCCCGTCGGTCGCTTACACAGTTACGGGCACGCCTCTCGTCATCGGCGGGTCTGGCCAACGAATGTTCTGCACTGATCAAACCGGCGTGATCCGTTACGACCCCTCTGGCGCGGGCTGCACGGACGCCAGCGCAGCGGTCCAATAGTGGTGCTAGAGCATTACGCAATTAGCGGGGCTTATGGCTACCGAGCCGGAAGTGCTTAAAACCGCCGAAGTGATACCCATCGAGCTGAAGCAGGAGCCGCGCTCGAAAGGCATCACCACCCCCCGCAAGAAAAAGCCGAAAGAGCTTGCCGTTATTACGGAGTGCTGCACGGGCTGCGCGGGTTCGCCTGCTTGTGTGGAGTACTGCCCGGTCGAAGATTGCATGTTCTGGGTTCCGGATGAGGACCATCCGCCTTTCGGGCGTATCCAGGTGGATTCCGTTTTGTGCATTGGGTGCAAGAAGTGCACCAGCAAGGGCCCGGATGGAGCGTTCCTGGACGGGTGTCCATGGGATGCGATCGTGATGCTGGACATTGCCGAAGTCGAAAAAGTGGTTGGAGTAATGACCTTCTAGCTTAGAACGCGAGCCGCCTTCAAAATTTACTTTTGGCGTGCCGCCCTCTCTTGAATCGCCTGCTCCGTAAGAACCGCCTGCTGTTTGACGCGATCGGGAATCTCGGGCAAGTCACGCTGATAGATGCGGATCGCTGGTAGATCATCGGGTTCGCCAACCAAGTAGAGAGCCCTGAGCGCTTCCCAGACTTGCTCGGCGCCGGGATCTACGCTAGCCAATTCAGCTCCTGAAACAACTTCAGCGCCTTTCGCCGCCGCCAGCGTTCGAATGCGCCCGTTGATGGGTGAGCGAACTTCCGTTACCTGACCTCCAGTCTGTAATTTTGCAATTAAACCGCCCTGATGGATTGCCGTGCCAGCATGGTCAGTATCGATCACCTTGCCGGAGATCGGGGCCGTGACTCTGGCGGGTTGCAAGAGAGCTACGATTTGCACGTGGCCCGCAGCATCGCCAAACCGTACCAAGGATAGTGCGGCGTTTCCTCTGACCATAGGCGAGGGATCCTCAAGCATTTTCCGCAGCGCGGCATGAAATCCCGCTTGTGTGGTGTCCTGTCCCATGACCCAGGCGTCGGTGTTGCGCACTTCTTCGACGGGATAGGAGGCAAGGCGTTCCAGATCGTCATACCATCGTGCCGCGGTTGCGTCGTGCACGACCAGACGCTCGCCCAATTGCACTAGTGCGTGTTGGATATGCCTTGGATGCTTCTGGTCGTTCAGGAATTCGCCGAGCTGTTTGTCAGACAGGTGCCGGCCGAACCAGGTACTCCACCAAAATAGAAATGGCATCAGAACAATCAGCCAGGCCGTTGCGAAAAAGAGGATTCGGTTGCGCGTGGACATGCGATGCCGTGCACGAACCGGCTGCTCCGAGGAATCGCTAACTGCCACAGGAGTTGGGGGTTGATCCATGTGATCAACGGAAAGTGCGGACGGAAGTTGGCTGGCCGCCATGGAATCTATTCAACCTTAACTCGCCTTGGCTACAGGCGGCTCCTTCGGCGGGACCGCCTTACTTTTGTGCATAAAAGTGAGCCATCCGCGAGCATCCATCTCGAACAAAACATTCAATAAGAAAACGCCGGACAGCGTGAGAAGAATGAGGCTCATGAACAACCCGTCGACGGAGGTGAGCGACCTCGTGACGACAATCCACGCGATCCCCGCGAGCGGAATGAGTGCAAGCAGGATGGAGAGCAACAGCATTACGGAACCCAAGACACCTCCTGGATTTTTCGTCTTCGAGCGCACCGTTCCGACTCCTGCGCACGCCCGCAATCTGGATTGAGGCCCGTCTAAGGCTGAGCCTTGAAAGTCTCGTCAATGGTCTTGCTGTCTTTCGCTGCCAGCGTGACCTTCTCATCCTGCTCGCCGAGCTTTTCCTGAACGAAGGCAATCGTGTAGTCCCCGGGCGGGAGGCCAGTTATCTCAAACTTGCCATCTGGGCCACTGACGGCATAGAAGGGATTCTTCACGACGTTGACGAACATTCTCATCCAGGGGTGCTGGTTGCACTTTACCGGCAGCAACAATTCTTCTCGCGCGAACGTCTTTTCCAGCGCTGCGGCCTGCGGAGCTTGCGACTCGTTCCACTCGCGGTTGTCCTTCGGCGTGGGATGGATGTTGTGGGTCGTGGGATCGGCGTTGACGATCTTGATCGTCTGCCCGGCCATCACGCCGAGCACGTGCGGCTTGTACTTGCATCCGCTTTGCGTGAGCGTCACAGCGTCTTTGGGCACGTCAAATGTGCGGCTGCCCAAGCCATCCTTCACATAAACAAAAACATTGGCCACTTTGCCGTCGGCTACAACTACATTTTCCGCGGTGTTCGAACCGGCGCAATTCGGATCCTGGCTCATGTCGATCTTCGCGGCTTTCGGCGCGGGCCCGTCAAACTTCACGGTACCGCTGATCGACGCCGCCGTTGCGGGATCGATGGGTGTGGCCGCTGATGCGGGCGCCGACGCAGCGGGAGCCGCGGGCTGCTCCTCGGCTTCCTTCTTGCCGCACCCCGCCAGCAAAACAAGACCGGGCAAGATACAAATCGCTAGCCATTCTTTTGTTTTCATATTGTGACCCCACCTCACTTAAAATTTAGAAACTCACAAATCTTTTATTCGCGACCGCGTCCGCCGCTGGCACTCGCCCCGGGAGGGGCGTCGCTGTTGGAAGCCCGCGCGTGTCCCATCGACGCGCTGACTCGCCGCTGTTCCTCGGCGGTAAGCTGGAAGATGTAGTCCACTAGCAGCTTCGTTTGATCCTTGTCGTAGCCCTGGAAAGATGGTGGCGTCGGCCCCGAGAAAACCCAGTGATTGTTTTCGCGCTTGAAGAGCCCGGAAGGCATCGAAGTGCCGGGGCTGATCGCTTGCGGGTCAATGATCCAGCGCTCTACCCAATCCGGCTTCAAGCGGCCTTTGGCTTGGAGGAAGTTGGGCGCCGTAGCAATGCGATCATGCGCGGCGTCACCCGTCGCGTGACATTTCAGGCAAGGCGCTGCAGGACTGCTGAACAGGCTGCGCGCCATCTCAATCTCCTTGGCAGTAAGCACCGGCGCATGGTCTGGAATGTACGGGAAGGGCTGGCGAGCGAGCGCCTGGAAGAATCGCACGAGCTTGCCCAGTTCGTTTTCGGAAAAGGAAAAGGTGGGCATACGAACCTGGAGATAGGAGCGCACGCCGTTGCGGTTCGTATCCGTATCGTTCAGCGCAGGGTTCGTCAAAAAGTGAAGCAGCCATTCGGGCTCCACGCGCGCGCCTTCTGTAAGAAGCTTGGGCGGAAGCTGCTCTTGCGCGTCCTGATAGCGTGCCATGGTCATGAGCGACGATTTCTGGCCGGGGATGAATTGGTGGCAGCCCATGCAGTTGTATTTTTTAACCACCCACCAGCCTTCCTGGATATCGCGGCGATAGTCCAGCGGACGGTACTGGTAGCTGGCGGGCAGCGCGCTCTCTTCGCTGCCCATCAGAAAAGTCGTAAGCGACTGAACTTGTTCCTTGGTCAAGTGAAGGTTGGGCATGCGAAGCTGTTCGAGCTCGGGCTTGATCTTCCCCTTGTCCCAAATATTCGGTTCTGCCAATTTGTGTTCGAAGAAGCCTTTGTGGTCGTACCACGGCCCCTTCGCCGGACCTTCCGGCAAACGAGCCAGGTCATCGGCGTCGACGATAGGCTCACCGCTACCGCGCTGCGCCACTTCGGTCAACAAAGCAAAGTCGAGGCGTTCGATGGGTTTGCTGCCTTCAAAGGTTAGTTCCGTTCCAATGCGCCCTTCGTCTTCCATGCCGGAGATTTCGTGGCAGCCGGCGCAGCCATAGTGGCGAATCCACTTCTTGCCCTCTTCTTTGAGTTTGGGATCATCCATGAACGCGGCGTCCGGGTAAGCGGAAGGCTCCTGCTTTTTTAGCGTGACCAGGTAGCTGGCCACGTCTTCCGCATCCTGCGGAGAAAGCCGCAGACTGGGCATGACCGTCATATTCTGAACTTGCAGCTCGTGTCCATCGTTCGGGCATCGGCTGTGCTCGAGATCGAAAACGTATGGCAATCCTTTCTTGGCGTAATCTTCCGGACCGATATCTTTCTTCTCATACACGCAGTAGGGGCGAGTGCGTTCCCGAGCGTTGTGCACCCAGCGGACCAAATAGTCGTAGTTATCCTTCTCGCCGACGCGCGTGAGATTCGCTGCGAAACTTCCGCCCTCCATCTGATCGCCTTCGCGGATGGAGTGGCAGGCCAGGCAGCCGCGGGTCTCGAACAGTTCTTTTCCGTGCGCAGCGCTGCCAGGCTTGTGTTTAGGCAGCGGATCGGTCAGCGCGGATTGCCACAAGTACGCGGAGATGGCCCTGATCTGTTCATCGGTCAAACGGAAATTCGGCATTTTGGTCGTGGCCCGGAAGTCGCTGGGCTTTTTCAGCCAAACGGGAATCCAATTCTTGTTCAGCTTCAGGCGCACGTCCTTGAGATTCGGGCCGACCTTCTTCATATCCTGGAGCAAGCTCTTGGTCGTCCGGTCGAGCTGGACGAGCCGCAGATCGAGTTTGCTGTTGGTCACTTTCAGAGCAACGGCCTCATCGTTCAAGTGATTGGCTTCGTCGTTGCTCGCGGCGGCGTCGGCTTGTTTCATCAAATACGCCGACTGCTTCAGATTTTCCGTTTTCTCCTGGTCCAACTGCTTAATCTGCTGCGCGACTGAAAGTAAATCCTCAGGTTCCTTGTCGTAGCCTTCGTAGCGATGGCAGCCTACGCAACCGCGCTGACGGTATAAATCTTTGCCCTCGCTCAGCGTCCAACCGACATCGTTCGTCACCAGCACCATGTCCGCGGCATGACAGGTTTGGCAGCCCGCTTCGGCATTGCCTCGCGGAAACAGTGGCCAGAGCCAGTGCTCGTAAGTCCCGTGGGCTTTCTCGATGCTTGTCGTGGCGCGGCCATTGCCCTGATGGCAAGGAGAGCAGCCAAACTTCTCCGGGTCATGCGTCTTCAAGAGTTCAGGCTCGTGATGGGTGGTGAACGCGCGCGCGTATTCGTCCGGCTTCTTGCCTTTTGCGGACATCGAAGCCACTGTCAACTTCACCGGTTCGCGGACGCCCATGTGGCACGATTCGCAGCGGTCCACGATGTTGGCCTCGGGCACATTGATCTGCATGATTTTCGGGGTGAGGGCTGCGGTCTTGTCCAGCAGGCCCATGAGCTGGGGCGGCGTCAAACTCACCATGTGATCGGTGACGTACGCGTCCAGCTTCGCTTTTTGCTCGTTGACTGGTTTGATCAATTCTCCGAGTTCCGCGCTCAGCGCCGTGCGCTCGTTTCGCAAATCGTTGTATGCCTCTTCAAGATGGGGATAGTCGTAGGTTTTCTTGCTCCCGTCGGGGTAGTTGACGGTGGTCACTTCCTGCTCGTACTTGGCGAGGTCGCCCTGCTTGCTCTGCTTCGAGGAAGTGCTTGTCTCCGTCTCGATGGCATACGTCGAGGCGCTGACGTACGCCCGGCGGTCCGTGAACGTATTCTGCACCGCCAGGATTTGCGCCGCGAGATCGTGTAGTTTTTCGTTTATTTCTTTGATTCGCGGCGCGGCGTCCTTGGCAGCGTGTTCGTAAGCCAGCTTCAGCGCCAGATAGTCCGGGCTGCTCTCGACTTCTTTCTGCGAGCTATCGGATTGCGAATGGGCGTTCTTCAAGAACGCCGAGTAGCGCGTTTTCCATTCATTTTGAAAAGCTTTCCACGGCCGCTGACCAAAATCCTCATCCCATAAAGCCCAGAATAAAGTGGCCGTCAAAACCAGCATGGCCACCAGATAGTGCGGCGCAAGCGATCTGCTGACTACCGGATCGTCATCGGGAATGGGCTTTTCAGGCACCACTTCCTCCTAAACGTTAAACCACGGCGTGATCCACACATATTTGATGTGGAACGCCAGACGCAACAGCATCTTGATGGGCAATCCAATCATGGTGATAAAGAAAACCATCAGAATGGAGTACTGCAGCAAACTCATACGCTTGTAATTCTTCGGGTTGTACCGCCGGAAAAGCGCGTGCACCACGAGCCCGCCAAGAACAAAAAATCCCCCGACCACCGCAGCGCCGAATATGCCCTTCGCCCAGTTCGACGTAATTCCAAAGAGATCCGGCAAGTCGCGGTTGACTTCATAGATGAGGCGATTGTGGTCCCACGTCTGACCCGGCCAGAACCACTGCCATCCAGGCCCTCGAATGAAAGTCCCTATGGTGATCATCGAAACCCATAAGATGATGAACCCGAAGAGAAATGTGCCTATCGCAAATTTGCGCTGCTTCCAGGTGTAATAGCCCGCGCCCAGAGGGTTTGTGTCTATATAGGGGATCACCATTAGGCCGAAGATGATGAGTGTGGGCATCACTACCCCAGCAATCCATGGATCGAAGTAAACGAGCATTTCCTGCAAGCCGAGGAAATACCAGGGCGCTTTCGCAGGGTTCATCGTCAAATTCGGATTCGCAGGTTCTTCTAAAGGCGCATTCAACGTGATGGACCAAATCATTAAAATAATGGTTACGATGATGGCCGCGAGAAATTCCACGCGCAGGAGAAACGGCCAGACGTGAACTTCCTTGGACCATCCTGGCTTGAAGGGCCAGGCCTTCCGATGATGCGTCTTGGCCAGCGCGGGGTCGGCTTCCAACTGCTCAATCAGCGAGTCATTCGCTTTCGCCTGCTTCCACGCAAGATAAATATAGAAAGCGAGCAGCGGAATCATGGCCACGATTGGAACGTTGTCGGGCGCAGAGATAATTTCCCAGATTTGTTTCCAATCCATGGCTATTTCCGCGCCTCCTTAACCTCAGAGTCGAGGATGACCTGTGCCGGGCCCGAGATCCCGCCATCCTTGCGCACTCGCCAGAAATGAAGAACCATGAAAATAGAGGCGATGATGGGAATTCCGATGCAATGCCAGATGTAAGAGCGCAGGAGCGCATTGGCATCCACGATGGAACCGCCGAGCAATCCAAAGCGCACGTCGTTGTATGGCGTCATATTGAGATAGTTGCTGAAGGGGCCCTCGTGTCCAAGAAGCGGCGTGGCGCGCGCCATGTTTGTTCCCACGGTTACGGCCCAGAAGCCCAGCTGGTCATCCGGCAACAAATATCCCGTGAACGAAAGCAGTAGAGTCAGCACCAGCAAAATGACGCCGACATTCCAGTTAAACTCGCGCGGCTTTTTGTAGGAACCGGTGAGAAACACGCGGAACATGTGCAATTCGACGGCAATGACCATGAGGTGAGCGGCCCAGCGGTGCATGTTGCGCAGTATTCTGCCGAAAGGAACGTCGTGCTCGAGGTAAAGCACATCGCGGAAAGCCTGGACCTTGCTCGGGTGGTAATAAAACATCAACAGAGTGCCGGTGAAAGTGAGCACCAGGAACAAATAAAAAGTAATCCCTCCCATCCCCCACGTGTAGCTGTAGCGCACGGAATCGCGATTAATTTTTGCCGGATGCAAGTGCAGAAACACGTTGGAGAGCACACCGAGGGCCCGATTCCGCGGCGTGTCGTCGTGCTTATGTCTGAAAATCGAAGTGTAGACCTGCGTCTTGGTGGGACTCTTCAGGGTTTCGAGCGATTCCTTAGCCTTCGCCGGTAGATCTGTTTTCAAGGATTCTAGATCTTCTTTCACCCCAGTCTTGATGGCGTCGACCAGACCCGTGGACTTCCCATTTTTTCCGTTCGAGTTTGCGTCATCCGGCATTTCTTTTACTCCCCTTACCCACCCCGCTCGAACCGTCCCGTTCTTTTTCCTTACCTTTTTACTTCATCACTTCGTGGCGACCTTCTTTCTACACATTCAAATACGAACCGGGATCGCTGAAATGGCTGGGCTGCCCCTTGGGCCATTCAAATAGTTGAGACACATCCACAATAATCTGCCCATCGGGGGCCAAATCCACGTGCGCCCGATCCATCGGACGCGGCGCAGGCCCTTCAAAGTTGATCCCTTCGCTGTCATAGCCGCTTCCGTGGCACGGACACTTGAATTTGTTCTCGCTCGCCTTCCAATCCGGCGTGCAGCCCAAGTGCGTACAGCGCGCGTAAATGACGAACATGCGGTCCGGAGTGCGGTCCACCCAGATCCGGTACTTCTGTTGCCACTTCGTGTCGACACCCAGAGCGTAATCGGAGGGATAGCCTATTTTGAAAACGGTGGGAGGTTCAAAAAGTGTGCGAGGAAGAAAAAAACGGAGAAACGCGATAAACCAGGCGCCGAGGAATCCCGCCACCGCGCACCAAACCAAACTTCGTCGGCGCTGGTTGATTCCACCAGCCGTTGGGCCGACCGTCGGCAAACCAGCAGCGGGCGCAGCTTTCGAGGTACCGACAGCTGGCGTGCCCACAAACTTTGCAGCTTCGCCTCCGCCAGATGCGGCAGTCTTCGCTGCATCCGGTTTCGGATTGGCCGTATTTGATTCCGGGGCCGCCATGCCATACCTCCTGAATACCCTGTGGTCGACTTATGCGGCGGCCGCGAACAACGCCGTCGCTTCCCTCCCCTGAACGTGAGCCCGTGCCCCTCGCGCAGCTTCACGAAGGCGCAAAAATCTTTTTTCGCTCTTAGCTCTGAATTTATTTCTTATGGAAAGTACCACTCTGCAAGCGGGACGGCTCTCCGCGTCAAAGCGCATTGGCACACGCGGCGGAAGCCTGAAATCAGCTGTTGAGACACACAAGAAATACGTGGCCTGTAGAAGCGTCTTTGGCCCGCCGAATTTGAAGAGCGTGGCAGCGATACATCGTGAGGCCCCTACCATTCCACTGGACCCCCCAAGAAACGGGCCGGATGTTACTCAAATTAAAAAAATTCGTCAACAGAAGTCTAAACTTTTCTGCAATGGCATTTTTCTGTGACGTTTCGGAGGGCTGGAAAATCCGCCAATTCGTTGGCCGGACATCCAGTCACTCACATCGAAAGACTCATAAGAACCCGCTTGCGCTTAGGAAGACCTGTGGTAGACTCGCCCCGTTTTCAGGCTACGCGATCCAGATTCCGAAGGTTGTCGGCCGAATCATTCGTAACGGCGAATCATTCAACCGGGAGGTCAGGGTACATGGGCCTAGTTCTTCTCATTGTCATTTGGCTGATCACCTTCATCAGCGCGTACTTCTTTGTCGCTAAGACGTGGTGGTTACCGGTAGGGGCTTCCGCTGCGGCCGCCGGCATCGATCATCATTTTTCCACCACGTACATTCTCATGGGCATCGTCTTCGTGGCCGCGCAACTCGCGCTCGGTTATTTTGCCTGGCAGTATCGCGACCGCGGCGCAGCTACTCGACAAGCGCTCTATTCTCACGGGCACAACGGCCTTGAAATCACGTGGACCATTCTCACCTTAATTTTGTTTGTCGGACTGAATTTCATGAGCAGTTCGATATGGGCCTCCGAACGTTTTCGCCCGGCAGTCTCCGATGCCGTCCAAGTCGAAGTGACGGGCATGCAGTTCGCCTGGTATTTTCGTTATCCGGGGCCTGACGGAAAATTCGGCGCGACCAAGCCAGAATTGCAGGACCCTTCGTCGGGAGGCGAAGGCGCCGTCGGTCTCGATACTTCCGACCCCGCCTCGAAAGACGATATTGTGACTGGAACGATGTATGTGCCGGTGAATCGCGAAATCGATGTAATTCTGCGCGCCGAAGATGTGATCCACAGCTTTTTTGTCCCTGCCATGCGCTTCAAGCAGGACGCTGTGCCCGGCCTTGCTATCCATATGCACTTTACGCCCATCGCGACTGGCGACTACGAGATCGCCTGTTCCCAGCTTTGTGGACTCGGCCACTACAAGATGCACGGCATCTTGAGGGTCGTCAGCCAAGAGGATTTCGACAAGTGGCTGGCAACGCAAGAAGCGGGGAAGCAATAAGATGGCTACCGGAGAATTCGCCGCGCACGCTGTTCATATTCACGCGGCCCCAACGAGTTGGATTCGCAAATATGTTTTCAGCCTCGATCATAAAGTCATCGGCATTCAATACTTTTTTCTCGCGCTGACGGCCGTTTTCGTCGGCATGTTTCTCTCCTTGTTGATGCGCATCCACTTGATCTGGCCCGCGGCCGTGTTGCCGTTGCTCGGCGAGATAAAGCCTGAGACCTATCTGACACTGCTGACCATGCACGGAACCATCATGGTCTTCTTTGTCCTCACCACGGCCCCGCAGGGCGGGTTCGGGAATTACTTTCTGCCCATTCAGATCGGCGCGCCAGATATGGCCTTCCCGGTTCTCAACATGCTCTCCTTTTGGGTGACGGCGCTCGCTTTTATCGTGATGATCTCTGCTTTTTTTGTGGTCGGTGGCGCGCCGCTTCACGGATGGACCGGCTATCCTCCGCTTAGTGCTCTTCCATCGGCAGGACCGGGAGAGGCCCTGGGCGCGGATTTATGGGTCATCAGCATCGCCCTCTTCTGCCTCGGCGCGCTGATGAGCGCGCTTAACTTCATCACCACGACCCTGGACATGCGCGCCAAGGGCATGACCCTGATGCGCATGCCCCTCACGTGCTGGGCCTGGTTTATCACCGCCATACTAGGTCTGCTCGCGTTCGGCGTTCTGTTATCCGCAGGCATTCTGCTCTTGCTTGACCGCAACGCCGGGACCAGCTTTTTTGTTCCACTGGTCACCATTAATGGCCAGCTCACGGGACACAAAGGTGGTTCGCCCCTCTTGTGGCAGCACTTGTTCTGGTTCTTCGGGCATCCCGAGGTTTACATCGCCATTTTACCGGCCATGGGCTTGTGCTCGCAGTTGCTCTCCGTTTTTTCCCGCAAACCGATTTTTGGTTACAAAGCCATGGTCTACGCCATGCTCTCTATCGGTTTCCTTGGCTTCATGGTCTGGGGCCATCACATGTTCATGAGCGGCATGAGTCCCTACACCGCTTTCGCCTTTTCCGTGATGACCATGGCCATCGGAGTTCCCTCCGCCATCAAAACCTTTAATTGGCTTGGCACAATTTGGAAGGGACGCATTCGTTTCACCTCGCCTATGCTATTCGCTCTGGGATTTGTTTCGCTCTTCATCTCCGGCGGAATCAGCGGACCATTCCTCGCCCAGCCCGTGCTCGACATTCAATTGCACGATACCTACTTCGTTGTCGGCCACTTTCACCTGATCATGGGGGTGGCTTCCATCTTCGGCATCTTTGGCGCCACCTACTACTGGTTCCCGAAGATGTTCGGCCGCATGATGAACGAGAGCATGGCCCGCTGGCATTTCTTCATCACGTTGATCGGCACGTACGCCATCTTCATGCCCATGCATTATCTCGGGATGGCGGCGCATCTGCGGCGCTATTCCCAGCTCACCGAGCTCAAATACCTGCACGATTTGGTTCCGCTGCAGGAGTTCATGACCTACGCCGCATTCGTGACCATCGCCGGCCAGTTCATCTTCTTGTTCAATCTATTCTGGAGCATGAAGTTCGGCGAGAAAGCCACTGACAATCCCTGGGAAGCCACGACCCTCGAATGGACCACCGCGACTCCGCCTCCCCACGACAATTTCGGCGGACACATTCCCGTCGTTCATAACGGTCCCTACGAATACAGCGTCCCGGGCGCTCCTCGCGATTTCGTGATGCAAACCGATCCCGAAATTGTGAGCGCACACTAGACGACCGATGGCTTCCATCACCACAGCGGCCTCGACAGACACCGCACGGGTGCTTATCGCGGGTAACGAGCCTCCGACACCCGCTTCGCTCGATTTCGCCGCGAGGCTGCGCCGCGCCCGCCTCGGGCTCATTGTCGCTCTCGTTGCCATCGTAATGATCTTCGTTTCCTACTCCAGCGCTTACGTTGTGCGGCAAGGTCTCCCCACTCTTGATCCGCGCACAGGAACTCTGGTTCGCGATTGGCTCCCACTTCAACTGCCCAATTTTCTGTTGATCAATACTCTCGTGTTGCTGATCAGCACTCTCACCATGGAACTGGCGCGCCGCCATGCCGTTCGCGTAGCTGTGGCGGCTCGAAAAGCATTCGAACCCTCGACGCGCATCGAATCAGACAGGACGCCATGGCTGGCACTGACGACCGTCCTCGGCGTCAGTTTCCTGGCCGGACAATGGCTTGTGTGGCGAGAACTAGCTGCCCGTGGCTTTTATGTCGACACAAGCCCCAGCAGCTCCTTCTTCTATCTCCTGACCGGCATGCACGGAATCCACCTGCTCGGCGGCATACTCGCTCTGATCGCTGCAGGTGCCGCTTCCCTTTTTCGCAAGTGTGCCGCGTCTTCCGCGGTTGTGGTGGATGCGACCGCCTGGTACTGGCATTTCATGGCTTTTTTGTGGGTCTATATCCTGTGCTTGCTGGAGTTCGCTCGCTAACTCGACGTCCGTTGCGGCGCAATACGGGCCGCACGTCACAAGGAGACCAAGCGTATGTCTGAAGCGACGCTACCGCACGAGATGCCATCTGCTTACGAGCCGTCGCTCTTTGGCACCTACTCGAAAAAAATCGGCATGTGGCTGTTCCTCATGTCAGACTCACTGACATTTGGCGCTCTACTTTACGCCTACAGCTACGGCCGCATTTCCACTCCCAACTGGCCAACTCCTTTTCACTCAGAGAGCATCGTCAACGCCACCATCATGACGGCTTTTCTTCTTACAAGTTCGCTCACCATGGTCCTGGCGGTGCGCGCTTCCGCGGAAGGCAACGCCAAAGCGCAGCGGTTGTGGCTGCTGGCCACCATGGCCTGTGGAATGGGTTTCGTCATCCTGCATGGGCGCGAGTGGACCAAATTGATCGCTGAAGGTCTGAGCCTTCCCGTATTTCCTAAACCACCCGGCTCGGCTTCAGCGGGCGAGTACGCCAATGTGGTCCGAAGCGTCCCTCAATTTCCCGCCACGTTCTTCGGCTTAACCGGAATGCACATGCTCCACGTGACGCTCGGGGTTGTCTACCTCGGCATCGTGGCCCTACGTCGCTACTTCATCCCTATTCTGTTGGTGTTTTGGCTGGCCGCATGGCTGGGCACGCCCGCCTACAGTCCATTCCATTATGGCGCGCACGTGTTGCTGCTTGCCGCGATCGTTTGCTCGATCATTCTATGGCTCAAACCCAAGGTCTATGATTCGTCCGATGTGGAAGTGGCCGGCCTCTACTGGCACTTCGTCGACCTCGTATGGATGTTCATTTTCCCGCTGGTCTATTTGATGTCTGCGAAGATTCTCTAGGAGCTCCGAAGCCATGGAACCTGACCAAATCGCCATCGCATTGCGGGTTGCCGAAGAACAACGCCATCACGGAAAAGGGCAATTCTTCTGGATCTGGGGTGCGCTTCTCCTCATGACCGCTATCGAGGTCTACCTCACCTATCAAAATATGCAGCCGGTCCGCATGTTGACTATCCTGATGGGCCTGTCGCTCATCAAAGCCGCGCTTATCATAGGCTACTTCATGCACATGAAATTTGAAGTGTCCCGCATGAAGTGGCTCACGATGGCTTCCCTGGTGGTATGCTTGGCGCTGATGATGATTTTCTTCCCAGACGCTTTCCGCATTCTTGCGCTGGGACCAAAATGAAACTTCGGGTTCTCATTCTCGTTGCAGCACTTCTGGTATCCTCCACCCCGGCGTTCAGCCAGTCTTGTTCCATGTGCTACAGCACCGCCAAGGCGACTTCCGCGGCAGGCCAGAGAGCCATCAGTCGAGGCGTGGTCGTCCTTTTGATCCCTCCTCTCGGATTCATGACCTTCGGCATTGCCTTCGCCTTCCGCTACAGCAAAAAGCGCGACCTCGAGCAAAATCAGTAGTTTCGCCGCTCGAGATTTCCTGTTCTAAATCGGACTGCCGGCACGAGCTTGTTCCAAACCGGTACTTCCAGTCGGGCGCGGTGCAGAATCTCTCACCGCCTCAAATCTTCTCTTTTTTTTTGACGCAACAGCCCCTTCCGTTTCAATGTCTTACGCGGTGGCCAGGAATCTCAAACAGGAGATTGCTTGGATGGCCTCGTGCAGTAGCTCTTGGGAAGGTTCAGCGGCCCACGTGGGATCCTTGGACTCCGCTGCCAAGACATCATTCGGACCTGGACGAAGGTGTGGACTTCATTTGGTGATTATTGCAAACGCATAAACCAAGAATTCTCGATCATCCGGAAGGCACGAATTCCAAGGATATCCGTGCGAACTTCCGGCGGATCGAAAGACGGGAATGGTGGCTCTGGACAGCAGCGGCCATCATCACGCTTCTGCTCACAATGGGATTGGCCTCCTTTCTCCTCCCCAATGCCCACCTTCATCAAGATTTCTACACCGGAACCGTGCTGCCGCAGGCCATACGGGGGCTGGTCGGTTTGGTATTTCTCTTCGACCTCTACACGATTTACCAATATCTTCTGATTCACAGAATCCGCCGCCAGTTGGTCGATCGGGAAGAACTTTTTCACCTGATCAGCGAAAACGCCGCCGACATGATCGCCGTCGTCGACATGGAAGGGCGGAGGATTTTCAACAGCGTCTCCTATCAAAAAGTTCTCGGATATTCGCCGGCGGAATTGCAAGCCTCCTCTGGTTTCGAGCAGATTCACCCCGAGGATCGTGAACGCGTCAAGAATGCCGCTGCGGAGGCCCGGCGCACGGGCGTTGGGAAAACTCTGGAATACCGCCTTCGCCATAAGAATGGTGCATGGCTGGTCCTCGAATCAACTTCTAGCGTCATCCAGAATGCCGACGGACAACCGGAAAAACTGGTCATTGTGAACCGTGACGTCACCGAGCGCAAAAGAGCAGATGAGGCACTGCGACGGCTGGAAACCGGTTTTCGCTCCGTTGTCGAAGACGCGCCTTATGGAATTTATCGCGCAAGCACCGCCGGCCGGTTTCTGCAAGTCAATCCGGCCCTCAAAAAAATGCTTGGTTACGATTCGACGGAAGAACTGCTCGATAAAGACATGGCTGGCGAAGTCTTCCGGCATCCCGAAGAATATAAGCGGCTAACCGAACTGCTTACTCGCACCGAAGAAATCAAGGACCTCGAAATGGAGTGGAAACGGAAGGACTCCACGCCGATTACCGTCCGCTGTTCCGGTCGCCGCGTTAACGACGAAAACGGAGGCCTGGCCTACTTCGAAGCGTTTGCCGAGGACGTGACGGAAAAACGAATCCTCGAGAGGCAACTGCGTATGGCACAAAAGATGGAAGCAATTGGAAGGCTCTCGGGCGGCATCGCGCACGATTTCAACAATCTGCTGGGTGTCATCATCGGTTACAGCAGAGTGTTAAAACGGGAGTTGGGCGCAAGCAATCCTCTGGCGGAGCATGCCCTGGAAATCGAGAAGGCGGGACAACGCGCCGCCTCATTAACAAAGCAATTGCTCGCCTTCAGCCGTCAGCAGGTCTTGTCGCCAGCCATCCTGAACCTCAACACGCTTGCCGCCGATATGGAAAAAATGCTTCCGCAGCTCTTGGGGGAAGACATCGAAGTATCCCTGCTGCTCGATCCAAAGCTCGGCAATGTGAAAGCCGACCAAAGCCAGATCGAGCAAGTCATCATGAATCTGGCTGTCAACGCCCGTGACGCCATGCCCATGGGTGGCAAGCTCAAGATCGAAACCTCAAATGCCGAGCTAGACCAAGGCTATGTCCGGAACCACCCAGGCTCCAAAATCGGCAGCTTCGTCCTTCTGGCAGTTACCGACACGGGCACCGGCATGGATGCCGCCACGCTCACGCATATTTTTGAGCCCTTCTTCACTACCAAAGAGCTGGGAAAGGGTACAGGCCTCGGACTCGCCACCGTTTACGGCATCGTCAAACAAAGCAACGGGTATATAGGCCTGGAAAGCGTTGTCGGCAAGGGTACATCCTTCCAAATCTACCTCCCTAGGCATGCTGGTCAGCCGGTTGTCGACGAACTCAAAACCGATTCGCCGGAGAATTTGCGCGGATCCGAAACCATTCTTCTCGTAGAAGATTCCGAGCCCTTGCGCAAGCTCGCAAAGACTTTTCTGGAATCCAGGGGCTTCCGTGTTCTATCCGCGCAGAGTGGCGAAGACGCTCTGCAAGTGGCTGCGCGCTTCGGAGAGGCTTTTGATCTCCTGCTGACCGATGTTGTCATGCCGGGCATAAACGGCCGCATCTTGGCGGAAAACTTACTGCTGCGCCAGCCGGGCATGAAGGTGCTCTACATGTCCGGCTATACCGACAGCTTCATCGCCGGCCACGGAGTTTTAGATCCCGGAATCCATCTCTTACACAAACCGTTCATCGAAGAGGTTCTTATTCGCAAGGTCCGTGAGGTGCTTGATGGGGCAAAGAGCCCGACGGCCGTTTCGAACTCGTTGACCGAATTGGTCGGAACCAACATCCGCTAGGACAATAGGAGCAACGTCACGATGGAGAAGCTGCTGGTTGTGGACGATGACGAGGCTATTCGGCGCCTGATACGTCTTGAACTGAGCGACATCTTTGAAGTCATTGATTCCGGCGTGCCCCAAGAAGGTCTGGCTCTCGCCCTCGAACACAAGCCTCAAGCCATCTTGTTGGACCTCCGCATGCCCAACTATTCCGGTTATGAGCTCCTTCAAACCTTTACGGCTTTCAGCCACACACAAAAGATTCCGGTCATTATCGTCAGCGGTGAAGCCGGAGGACAAACCAAAGACCACTGCAAGCAACTTGGCGCCTGCGCCTATTTCGAAAAGCCCATTGATTTCGACGCCCTCCGCGCTTGCCTCACTCAGCTCACCAAGGTCCGCCGCTTTATACCTCGCTCGGAAGTCCGGGTCCGCTTGCGTGTTCCCCTTAAGCTGCGGGGTACGGACAAGTTCGGAAACAAAACTGAACAGGATACTGCCACCGAGGATGTGAGTCTCAGCGGCTTCCTATGCTCCTGCGCGGCCGATATGCCTGTCGATTCCATTGTGGAGGTATATCTCACGACTTCCGGAACCACATACGTTGGCAAGGCAAGAGTCGTTCATTCGGATACAAAAGCGGCCCCTCTTCGACACTTCGGTTTCCACTTCATCGAGAAAACTGGGCCATGGGTACTTAATTAGGCTCTGAGGTGGACGAATTCCGTGGCTATTAATAACAACCTCCTTCCTCCAGTTAGCGAAAGCATTGTGGGTCCGAAGGCATTAGATCGCCGCCCTGTTTTCCGCGTTCTCGCCGTCGACGATGAACGCGCCGCCTGCAAACTCCTCGCCATTATGCTGCGCCCACCTGCCTTCTCGTGCGCCACCGCCGCTAGCGGCGAAGAAGCTCTCTTGGTTTTACAACAGGAGCGCTTTGACGCCGTCATTTCCGACCTCCAGATGCCTGGCATTGGAGGCTTGGAGCTTCTCACCCAGGCTCGCCGCCGCTATCCTCACGTGGCATTCCTCGTCACGACCGGTGTCGACGACGTAGAAGTGGGTGTGCAGGCCATGCGTTCCGGCGCGGACGACTACCTCGTCAAGCCTCTTCTGGAGAGTGCCGTCATTGCCAGCCTTGAGAGCGCCCTCCACAAGCGACACCTCGAGCAGCAAGTCGAAAATTACCGCCAGCATCTGGAAGAAATGGTCGCGGACCGCACCGGACAACTGCGTCAAGCTCTCCAGCAACTCGAGCGGAGTTATGAAGACACTTTGCAAGCACTCGGCGCAGCGATCGACCTTCGCGACAATGACACGGCGGGCCACTCCCTGCGCGTATGCCGTTACTCGCTGGAGATTGCCCGGGCCATGGGCTGGTCCGAAGAGAAATTGGGAAGCCTGGCCAAAGGAGCCCACCTGCACGACATCGGTAAACTAGGAATCCCGGACGGCATTCTTCTTAAACCAGGATCGCTCACTGGGGAAGAGCGCAAACTCATGCAACGCCACGTGACGATCGGCTACGATCTGGTCAAAGATATTGCCTTTCTTGCCGACGCGGCCGAAATTGTTCTTACTCATCACGAACGCTACGATGGCGGGGGCTATCCCCGCGGCCTTAAGGGCGATGAGATTCTCCCAAGCGCCCGCATCTTCGCGGTGGCGGATTCCTTCGATGCCATCACCTCTGACAGGCCATATCGCCGGGCCTCGAGCTTTGAGTCAGGGCTTCAGATCATCCGCGGATGTTCTGGAACGCAATTTGACCCTCAAGTGGTAAGCGCCTTCCTGAGCATCCCCGAAGAAACCTGGCCGGCCATCGCAAAAGACGATCGCGAGCGTGCTTTCCGGCCTTCCGCGCAGATCGAAAGCAAAACCGAAGTTCGCTAGAGCCCCGCAACACTTCCCTCAACGCTCTTCCCGCGCCTATTGGCCCCGACAGCCTTCGCAGCAAATACTTCGCTCTGTCGAGCGGGCGGTGCAACTGGCGGCCGCAGCCGCTCCCGCACTACCTAAGACAAATCATCAGCGTTCGAGCACATCCTTGTAGGCGTTGATGGCAACTTTTTTTGGCTGGCGGTCCAAGATGAAGTCGATCTTCCGAGTCATGTTTCCGACGATCTCGGCCTGGCCGATGCGGGCCATGCCATTTCCAAAGTCCGCGAAGATCGGAACAAACATCGCGAATTGGCCGCCCACTTCACTCTGCGTGATTTCCGCATGCACCTTGAACTTCCCGGCGTCGCCCGGCTGCAAGTCGTATTTAAAGGTATACCGCGGGACCTCGGTCCCATATACCCACTCATTGAAGAACCAATCGAGCCGGCCGTTGTGCTGAAGGTCCATTTGCTTGGTCATGTGTTTTTCGGCGATAGCTTTGAACGACTCGGTCGAGGCGGGCGTGCTATGGTGGCTCTCTACGAAGTCGTGCATCATGTCGATGAACGGTTTTTCTCGGCTATCACCACTCGCTGAATCGTCGTACATCAGCGACCGCAGCATGAGCAGCACATAGGCGCCTTTGGAGTATGTGACACCCTGATACGCCTGCTCGGATTTCGGAGAGATCAGCCGCAAGCCCAGCCATAAGGGGCCGGCGTCGTTCGGCGAAACTCCATAGTTATTCTTATCGAGAATGCGCGTGCGCTGCCGTTCCCAGAACTCCAGATAATCTTTCCGCCATTTCTCCCCCATAGCTTGCTGCAGAAACAACCCAGCGGAAAATTCCGCAAAACCTTCCGATAACCAAAGATCGTGGTAGGAAGCCCAGCCGACGGCATGTCCGAACCACTGATGGGCGACTTCGTGTGGCGTCACTTCCTGCACAAATCCGGTAAATTTCGTGTCGATGTGGCCGAACATCATCCATCGTTGCGTCGAGTCGATGTAGGCGGAAATCGGCAAATAAACCAAGTTAGGCCAGGATTGGCCGAAATTAAAATTCGGCTGTTCGGTGATATAGACGTTTTCGTACGGGCCTTTGCCGA
This sequence comes from Verrucomicrobiia bacterium, assembly GCA_035571045.1. GTDB lineage: Bacteria > Acidobacteriota > Terriglobia > Acidiferrales > UBA7541 > Acidiferrum. The sequence continues at coordinate 39,568 of DATMKS010000044.1, read as the reverse complement.
AAAATACCGTGCACACCTGCATTTGCGCGCGAGTCTGGTCCAAAGCGTACTTCGTCATAGCGCTGGGGGACATCGAGTTCAGAAATGCGCTGTTTCCGAAGCGTTTCAGGCTGTCGGGCAACTCCGTCAAATAATATCCAGAGATTTCGTAGTGGGTGATGTTGTCTGGATAATCGATCTTCTGGTACTGCCCATAATTGAAGCCCGCCGTCGCCACCGGCACCGGCGTCACCCAGTGCGAAACGGCAAAGCCAGCTTCGGTGGTTTGATTTATCAGTTTGCCCACGCTGATCACCATGTTCGAGTGGGGGACCTTAAACGTAAGATCGTAGAGCGCTTTTTCACCGAAACCGTTCAGATTCGGATACCAGGATTCCCGAGCGCTAACGTAGTAGCTCCCGCCGCCCGCGTCGGTCAGGACTTTGTCGCCTGCGTACTCGACGGTCACCGACTGTTCCTGCCCCATCGCCGGCGTTTCATCGAGAATGACGTAGAAGGAACCATCCTCTTTTCGGTTTTCCTGAATGAAATGCAGATCATGCCCGTTCTGGCCGGAAACGCGCGTGACGCGTAGATTGGGGAGCAGCCCGAATTTCAGCACGCGCTCGCCGCTGATGAGCGGTTCAAACATAATCGTGGCGCGGCTGAAAAGGTGATCATTCTTTGCGACTACCGTTTCAATGTTATAGCGTTTTGTGGCAAAAAGACGCCGGTCCTCGAGGGAGCTTGCTTTCCGAGCCTTAATCTCGGATACCAGGTGCTGCGAGTACCAAATGCCGTCGTCCATGCTCCCGCCGCCACAATTGATGAGCGCCACCTCTTCGGGAGAGTCCATTTGCGGGAGAGCGCCCACCCTCGTACGAATAAAAAACCGCAGATCTTTGTGCTGCGCGCCGTGCATGTAGGCGTTGATAAACGGCGGATGCTCCGGATTGTAGATCGCCGCGAGCAGGTCGGCGTCTACATTGTCTATCGTTTCGCCTTCCAGAATGGCCTGGGTGAAACCTTCGGGAACTTCGTGGCGTTTGCGAACCTTTTCTTTCCAGCGCTGTAAGGCGGCTGACGCTTCTGGCGGCGTTGGTGTCTTTGCGCCCAGCGCAGCAGAGAATCGAGGGTACTCTTTCGGCGTGAATCGAAAGACGACTTCGCTGAGGTCCTCCTCGACGGTTGGATTGCCGGTCCGGCGAAGCAACTCGCGCGTGTCTGGCTCAAGGACGGGCTTCAAAGTGAAATGTCCCTGGCCGACGAAGATTGCGCCAGTTACGAACTTGTCCACCAAACCCACTAGAGTCAATGTCCCGGATTTCAACTCGAAAGTCCCGACATCCAGGCGCAGCGTGAAATTCTCGCAATGGTAGCTTTCTCCCAAACCCGTATCCCGCAGTTGGCGGTAAACAGAGTCCGAATTTGCGAAAGCCATATTTTTCTCGGTCACGTTTACGCTGGTCTGTTGGGCGGTGATCGTCAAGCTAAGCACGAGATCCACGGAACCCTTCAGGTCCACTGTGGTGACGAGGCTGTCGAAGCCGTCTTTGGCGACCCGGACTGTATATTTTCCGGGGTTCAGGTTGGGCGCGGCGAACTTTCCCGATTCATCGGAGGCAAGCAGGATCGGTTGAGACAAGTTGACGCCCGTAATCTCGACGCGCGCTCCAACGACGACTGCGCCAGACGGATCCTTGACCGTCCCTGAAATGGTGTCGGCACGCAGGTTTGTGGCAAGCGCAAAGAAGATCAGCGCAAGAATCACTGCATAAACAAAGCCAAATCTCTTGAGGCGCCAGGGCTTTCTCGCGACGAGAGACACCCTCGTTTTGCGGTCCGCAGGACACTTTATGTCAGTTTGGCTCATGGATTCCTTTGGGGATCTGTCGACACCGCGAACTCTACTACATAAACGTTCGCCACTTCACTAGCTAATCAGCCCCGTATTTCTCGAAGAATCGATCGAGTGCCAGTGTCCGAAGCGCGTGGGAGTCGATTTTACCCGGAGCTGATTCTTCAAGTACTTACGAGGAAGTCCGTGGACTGATTTGGAAGGAATTATCGTCCTTCGGGACAACCAATCCCGCTTTTTTGGGGCCTCGTTTTCTCATTCCACTTTCTTGTCGGAATAACCATTTTGAACGACTCAACTGGTGGCTCCTCTTATCGCACCGAGGACCGATTGCGTGTAGATGCTCATGATTGCCGACCTAGTAGAGGTGTGTCGGAGGCCCGGCAGCTTTGCCATCGTCGTTTAGGCATGTCCTATAACGGACAGCACTCTAGATTGGACATCTCTATACTGGCGCAAGAGAGTTGCGCTGACTTCGGCTGCGTGAATCTCGAACGACTCCCCTGGGCGACAAAGCAACAAAAAGATTGCAGGTCCCGGAAACCGAGCTTAGTTGACCTGATTGATCTTCCCGAAGAAATGAATCATCAGGCAGAAGGAACTATGATGCGCTTTATCTTGTCCGTTCGTTCCCTGTTGTTCGCGCTTGTATTGCTAGCCATCTCGGCGGCATCGTCCGCCCAAATTGGCTTTGGAGTATCGATTAGGATCGCTCCTCCCGAACTGCCCGTCTATGAGCAGCCCATCTGCCCAGAGGACGGCTACATCTGGACTCCAGGCTACTGGTCTTACGGCGACGAGGATTATTTTTGGGTTCCTGGAACATGGGTCATGGCTCCCGAGCCAGGTTATCTGTGGACTCCAGGCTACTGGGGCTGGGGCGACAACGCGTACCTCTTCCATGAAGGCTATTGGGGCACGGAAGTCGGTTTTTACGGCGGAATCAGCTATGGCTTCGGCTATTTTGGTAACGGTTACGACGGCGGCCGCTGGAACAACGGACACTTCTTCTACAATCAATCGTATAGCAACGTGAATGTCAGCATCAATCGGAACGTTTACAACACAAGAGTGGAGAACACTACAGTCGTCAATCGTGTCAGCTTCAATGGAGGCACTGGTGGCGTAAACGTGCGCGCCACTTCACAGCAAGAAGCTTTCGCAAACGAGAAGCACATGGCGCCAGTTGCTGCGCAAACCGAGCATTTCCAGGCCGCTCGCGCCAACCCTGAGCTACGTGCTTCCGCGAATCACGGGAAGCCCCCCATCGCGGCTACATCCAAGCCCGGGGGCTTCAAGGAAAGCGGAGCAGTAGCCGCCAAAGAGGGTGGCACCGTTCATACCGCCCCTGCCCCAGCGGAAAACAACGCTCGTCCTGGCAACGAGACGAATCGCTCCAACGCAGAAGCTGCTCGCCCGGCCGCCGACACAAATCGTCCGAGCCCGGCGGCAGTGCATGCCAAGGATATTCAACCAGCGGAACGTCCCGTCGCTCCCAATACAGGTAATCCGAAGACGGATCAAAAATATCAGCAGCAGCAAGACAAGCTCCAAGCGCAGCAGGTCAAGGAACGCCAGACGCTCCAGACAAAACAGGAGCAGGATCATCAACGCCTGCCACAAAAACCCGCCAATGAACCGAAGCAGCAGCCTCTTGAGCAGAAGCATCAGCAGCAGACGCAACAACTCGCGCAAAAGCACACGCAGCAGCAACAACAATTGCAGCAGCGCCAACAACCGGCTCAGCATCAGACGGCGCCCAAGCCAGCAGAGAGAGAAAAGCCTGGTGCCTAGGGCTGACGAACCGCGCTGGGCGTAATCGGGGAATGGACAGATGCGCGCGCATATCGCGCATCGAGCTCTCCGGACCGCCCAGCATTTCCTGGAAGCGGCGCAGGAAGCATCACGAACTACCGAGCAAGACTTGTGAGCAATGCTATCGGAAGAATTTGCCGGTCATCCCATCTCGAAAAAAAGCCCTTACCGCCATTGCATCACGGGGTGTGGAGAAGCTCCGCTCGGGGACGGGCGCTCTCGATTCCTTCTGTCGTCTCGTTTCGCTAGACACTTCGCATTGCGCTCCAAATGACCATCTAGCACACGGGCATGTTCAAAACGGGACAGACGCCGTATTTTGACATTTATAGGATAACTACATAAGCGGCGAGGGGGGAGAATGTTTGGGACCGGAAAGCAGGACTGGGCCGAGTTCATTTCCCCCTCGCCGTTCGCCAATACGCGTCTGATGAAAATCGAGACGATTGCACAGCGGATCGTAGCAAACTGCCTGGGGCTCTTTGTCTCGAGTAGATTCAGACTTCGGGAGTTCCTCAGTTAGACCTTACCCCGATGACGAGTGGGCCATCCTTCAAGGTCGCGAACTGGACCGCGATCCGGATGGCCCTCCCCCTTTTAAGCCAATTGCTTAGCCATTCTGTGCGGCCTGGGTGGCGCTCGCGCCTCTCGGATATTCGGATCAAGCCAGTCTCAATGGAATATGACTGTTTCCGCCTCCAGTTCCGGAATGTGAGCCATATCGAACAGATTTTTTGAACTCCATCTGTCAAATTGATGCGTCCTCGAATTTGATACCTGAGAAAGTGCGAAAAAGTTCCGTTTGAGTAAGGAATCCGCACCTTGAATATATAGATCGTTTGCCGAACACGCACTCAACCGTCGTAAAGTTTCTTTGGGCCTTTCCCCAGCGACTTAAGGCCGCGTCGAGGACTTATAAGGCACGCCTTGTTTTCCGCATCGCAGCAGTAATCGCTCTATTCCCGCTGCTCATGGCGATACTCGCGGTTTTCTACATCAACTTCAATCGCACGGATTTGCCGGACTTGGATGCTTTTATTCGCTTTGAGCCTCCCACCACAGGGCGCGTGTACGATGCCAATGGCCAAGTCTTAATCGAATTGGCACGAGAACGACGGCAGGTCATCCAGTACAAAGACGTTCCTGAGGTCGTACGCCAGGCGGTACTCTCCGCCGAAGATGAAAATTTCTTCTCGCACTCGGGAGTGGATTATTCCGTCTTTTTGCGCGTTCTAGCCAAGACAAATCCTCGCGCCTTCTTTGCGCACCACAGAACCACGAGCGGTGAGGATGTCCCCGAACGAGCCCTCCTGTTTCCGCAAGGCGGCTCAACGATCACCCAGCAGCTCGTGCGCGGGTACTTCCTTCAGGAACTCACTAGCAAAGAGAACGCCATCACTCCCCAGCACCACGGCGTTCTACCGAGCATTTTGGGCTGCTTTATAGGCGTTCCTTCCACCAACAAACTCCTTCGCAAGGTGGAGGAGATGCGCCTCTCTCTGTGGATTGAGAAGGAGATGGAAAAGCACTACGGGTCCAAGCAGAAAGCCAAAGAAGAACTTCTTGCGCGCTACGCCAGCTTCATTTACCTGGGGAACGGGCGCTACGGCTTCGCAGCGGCCTCGCAATACTATTTCCGCAAATCAATCCAGTCGTTTACCTCGGCGGACGCCGACAAGGCTGCACTGCTCGCGGGCATTACCAAGTCACCGGGTGAATACGCTCCCACCAGCCCTGACCTTCAAAACGCCCTACGCAGACGCAACCAGATTCTGGCCCTCATGGCCGCTAATCAGTTTATCTCCGCAGATGCAGCCTTACGCTTCCAGCAAAACCCGATTCGTCTGGACATACAGGCCAAAGAAGCTGTCGAAGCTCCCGCTGCAGCCGAAAATGTCGTCGAAGAGCTCAAAGCGCTTGCACGGCAGCTTCCCTCTTCGGACACCCCCGAGATCAGTATCCGTCAACTACTTGATGGCCACATCCAAGTCTTTTCGACCGTCGACAACCGTATCCAGCGCATCGCCAACGCGGCTCTGGCCAACGGACTAAGACTTTATGAGCAGCGCCACCCGCAAAGCGCCGGACTCATCCAGGGCTCGGTGGTGATCCTTGGAAACGGCGATTCCGCCATCCTTGCCGAGTCTGGAGGCAGGGAGGTTTACAAGGGGCATAACACCCGCTACAGCGACTATAACCGTGTCACCGAATCCATGCGTCAGCCAGGCTCAACCATGAAACCCATTGTCTACCTCGCTGCCTTTCGTCAAGGCGCTCTCGGTCTGGATACTCTCGTCGCCGACGAACCCATCTCCGTCGTTGTCGGCAGGAATCGCCCCCTTAAGTGGATTTCCAATTTCGACGGTGAATTCAAAGGCATGATCCCGGCGCGCCAAGCTCTTGCCGAATCGAGAAACGCAGTCGCCGTCCGGATTGCCGAACAGATTGGAATCGAATCCGTCCTGAAGACAGCACGTGACTTGGGCATCCGCACCAAGCTGCAGCCCTACCCGACTACAGCTCTGGGCGCATCCGAAGTCTCTTTGCTCGAACTCGCAAACGCCTACCGCGTGATGGCCGGCGGACTTCTGGCAGATCCACACGTGATTGATAGGATTGAGCACACGGGGGGAGAAGTTATTTACAGCCACCAGCGGCCCTGCTGCGCATTGAACGACGCCGAATTTGGATTGTCTATGATCCAGGAAGGGCTGCGGGGCGTCGTCCGCATTCCCTCCGGCACGGCACACGCGCTCGACTCGCGGGCCTTTCCAATCCCCATAATGGGAAAGACGGGCACAACTAACGAGTACCGTGATGCCCTTTTTGTGGGATCCACGTACGGGCCCAACGGAATCACTGTCGCAGTACGCCTCGGTTTTGATGACAATCGCACGCTGGGTAGGCAGGAAACAGGCGGTCGAGCCGCGCTTCCCGTGTTCAGAGAAATAATGCTGAAGATCTACGCGCAAAAGCTCGTCGGGCCCACCCCGGCTTTTCCCGTGGACATGGAAAAGAACATCGACGCCTACTTGAGCGGCGAACGCCCAGGAAAAGAACAAACACCGACTCTCGATCCGCCGGCAGGAGTGGGGCTAGCAGAAGACGGCACAACGGGATGCGGTTTGGAGATCACGTTCCTGCCAGCAAGTCCTTGTGCGTTACCACGGAGCCTGCCGCAGCACATTTACCGCAGCAAGAACGAGCATGGCCGGCTGCTTTTTGCAAACGACTGAATGCCGCTGAGTTGGCGAGCAGGACCCTTCGTCGTTTCAAGCGGAACGACGAAGTCCGCCCGTGGACGAACAGCTTAACGGGAATGACCAAGTCACTAATCTGTAGAACTGGCTTTCTGATTCTTCACTTCCAGCTCGTTCACTACCTGCTTTACGTTTGGTATGCCCGCCGCCAGATGCTCGACCGAACCGCGCCGGGTCTGCGAGTTGACATGGCCCGTTAAGGTGATCACGCCATTTTTGACGTCGTACTTCACGTCGCTATCGAGTTTGTGCTGCAACAACACCGCGTCGAAGTTCTTCCCAATACCCGCATCCAGATCGGCGTCCACCTTCTTAGCTACGCTTTCCCCGCCCGGAGGACGCACGGCAATCTGATCGGAAATCACTTGACCCGCACCGATCGAGCTGGCGATCGACTCGGCTTGCGATTTATCCGCATCCGATGTGGTCGTGCCAGTCAGAGTTACAACGCCTTTGTCCCGGTCTTGGCTGACGCTGACATCCTTTAGCCCCGCCTGAGTCAGGGACTGACGGATAGCGTCGGCAACATCTGCCGATTGCGTTGGTGTACTGGAGCATCCTGCTAAGTTCCCGACTGCGAACATCGTGAGCAACGCGCCAGATAGTATGTTCGATTTCATGTTTCTCCTTTTAACTGCACGCTTGGATTGGTCTCGGGCGACTCGCGTTCTAATTGAAAAGAGCCAGCTAGGCTAAATAGTGCAAGATTCTCCAGGCCGAAAACCCCATCGACCAACGTTAAAGAAGTTTCGAGATTCTGTCTGTTCAGAAACGCACTCAGGACACTGCTCCTCGACGGGAAGCGCGGTTAGCTTCTTGTTTCTTCCTTAACAATGGCCTTTTCGGATTTCTCGTGCGCTTCTCGTGAGTACTGAAAGGCTTTGGCAGCGTGTTCCATTGCTTGCCGGGAGTGTTCGTGGCCAGTCAGGTGATCCTCTTTGCCGTGATGCACGGCTGCCGCGCGGTGGGAATGTGCCGCCATTTCGTGAAACTCAGCGGCTCTTTGGTGGGAATCTCGTGGCATAGTATTTCCTTTCAAAAGACAAAGATTCGTCGACGCGTAAATAAAACAAGATTCAAGTTGCTCCAGCGACCTTATCCTTAGCTGCTAGCGGCTCACCAATAGCAGTTTATTTCCCGGCCCGCGCAAGAACACAAGAGCTGTGTTGTCGCTACGGATCAGTTTGACCGGGAATCCAGGGCCTCCCTGGCAACTCGCAACCACGCAAGATCCTCGCTAAGGCAGCCAACGCCACTGCTGAGGTCGAACTTCAGTTCCACGTCACCGTCGCGAGCGGGTAAGAGGTCAAAGGCATCGCGCGATGAATACTCGAGTGCGTCGCGAACCTCGTTCCATGTTGCAATGTGGTCCAATTGGACGGAGCTTTCCATCATTCGCCCTCCCGATTCCATTCCTTGGCGGAGGATAAAAGCACACGCTGGAGAAATCCTCCATCGCCCGGCGCAAGCACCTACCTATTTGCCGAAAACTTTCTTCACTTGGCCGACTTTTTCCTGAACTTTCCCGGCTATCTCTTCGGCTTGTCCTTCCGCCTCCAGATCCGGATCGTTCGTCAGTTCCCCCACTTTTTCTTTCGCTTTTCCCTTCAAATTCTGCAGCTTCCCCTCGATCTCATCTTGCATTCCTGGCTTCATCGGCGCGCTCCCTCAAGTATGTTTTCAAGCTTGCCTCTGCGTTCCACCACACTGCACCCGGCAACCGTGTTCTTAGTCGATTTTTCCTTTACAGACTACATGCCCGCATTTGCATTCAATGTCCGGCATTTTTTCCATCGTTTCGCACTGTACGCTGCAATATTTCCCCGCATGAGTCGTGCAGGAGCAGTTCGGATGAGCGCACTTCCTTACATTCTCAGTCGCCATTTGGGTCTCCTTAGGCCAGATCCTCCGTGTGCGGCGACGCCCACGCGCCGCCACGCCCCAAAGGGCTTGTCGCCAGAAAGTCTGACCCGGGTAAAGATAGAAGAATGCACAATACGAGTCTGTACAAAAGAGCGCACTCGGGGTCGTGCGTCCTCTCGGGCCTTTAGCCACGCGCCAATCGCTCGGAGCGATGCAGCCCTACAAGTCCCGGCCGTTCTTACACGTAAATCCAACACTGTTTCAAAGTGGACAGATTTTTCTCTCCATGCCCCCCCCATTTCTTGTTGCGTGATGATCTTCCATCAGCGGCCATCTGCACGAAGGAAAGAACTTCTCTGATCTCCGGGCCTAATGCTGAGGAGACAAATTGATGCTCGGATTTCTTGTCCCAAATTGGACAGCTTTTGCGAATCTCTTGTCGCATCCTCTGACGGCTATGCGAAATATGTCACCCGAGCTGTTTAACTCCGCGCCCTGTCCAACGTGCTGAGTCCGTCCTCGAAAGCGTTGTATACTCGATTCTGGCGGTCGGCGCAACGAGCCGCACGTTAACCGAAAGCTGCGTGCGATTGAGACTGTTAGATCAGCCGCTACTGCAAGGGTGAAGCCTTCGAGCATTGAAGTGGATTAGGAGGTTGCGAATGCACATGACCGCGAGCACTCGACAGGTAGGGGACGTGACGATTGTGGACATCAGCGGGCGGATTGTGCTCGGCGCAGAGAGCGCTGCACTGCGCGGCCTAGTTTGCGACCTCTTAACCAAAGGACACAAGAAGATTGTGCTGAATCTTGGAAATGTCAATTACATCGACAGCGCAGGCTTGGGCAATCTTGTCGGTGCTTTCACGTCCGTGCGGAATCAAGATGGAGATCTGAAGCTGCTCCACCTTACGAATAAGGTTCATGATCTGATGCAAATTACAAGGCTGTACACCGTCTTCGACATCATGGATGACGAGGCTGTGGCCATTAAGTCTTTTGCTCAATCGTCAGCAGCAACCGGATGACTGTCGAATTAGCTTGCGGCCAGTAATCCCGGAATCGACACAGCTTGAAGTTCCCAGAGGTGGACTCCACTCTTACCATCTCCTCGAACCCGACACAATTAGGCGTTCAGTGGTTCTTTAGGCGAAAGCCCACCGTCCTAGCTTAGGGGCGCGCTTACCCGGGGAGCAGGTTACGGGGCGGGGCACGGTTAGTGGATCGGTGCCTCGTTCATTCATGCGGGCAGGGCGGCGCTCCCCTAGCCCGGAATGTCCACAGTCTTCACAGCTTTTCCTCCCCGCGAATTCGGCATACAGGCTTTGCTGTATTCCCCCCTGACCTTCAGTTGGACATGCTTATAGCCCCTCCCAGAAGCCCGAAGACGTGGGCCGGAACAGTAGCAGCGCATGCCCAAACAAATCCTCATAGCCGATGACAGTGGCACCGTCAGGCGAATCCTCAAACAATTTCTCCAGGATCGAAAAGACATTGCAGTTTGCGGCGAGGCGGCAAATGGCTTTGAAGCCGTCGAGAAGGCCAAGATGCTACGCCCTGACCTGGTGCTACTGGACCTCGCCATGCCTGAAATGAACGGTGCGGTAGCTGCCTCCGTGCTGAAAAAGCTGATGCCGAATGTAAAAATAATTGTCTTCACCATGTTCAGCGAAGACATCGGAAAGTATATGACTTCCGCGATTGGTGTTGACATGGTGCTTTCGAAGCCTGATGGAATGAGGCCGTTGGTGGAAGCTATCGACAGTCTGCTAAATCCGAGCTCCGCCAGCCCCGCGTGAACTCACAAGGACGCGGGCCGCGAACGCTGCCTGCGGAACTCTGTGAACACGAGACTGTTCTTCGAGGAATTCCCTTCGCTTTTGTTTCTGTCCAAATCCTGGACCAAATTTCCCAGCCCTTGCGTTGCAATATGATTGTCAAAGAGCCAGCCGCAGCGTTGCTCTGTAATCGGGCGGCGCTGCTGACACTACGCGGCGGAGCTACGGGGAGACCGCGTGAAGTTCCTGCTCTACAGAATGTCGGCAGGGGGTAAGCTGGCCAAGGCCGTTTCGCTGACTTCGTAACGCTGATGTGCGCACAACGCTCAGGATTTATGCCCATATGATCCCGCAATCCCAGCGCAATTCGATGGAACGGATTGCAAATCGCTCCATCGGCGAATCGCCGAAGAAGTGCGAAAACCCCGCATAAACACTGGCGAAAGTGCTCCAATCGGCACAAATGTGCCAATTGGAACAGGAAATGCGATGTAAGTCATTGACAGCAAGTAAGTTGGCGGAAGCGTGTGGGAGTCGAACCCACCATTCGACCCGCGAAGGACCGAATCGCCGGCTTTGAAGGCCGGGAAGATCACCGGACCCCTTTCGCTTCCGTTGTCTGTAACTGCATCATAACAAAATGTTTTACTGGATGCGGGCTTCCTTCGACGACGCCTCCGTCGCGCTTAGTGCTGCTGTGCTGCTAATCGTTTTCGAGATGCGACCCCGTGCTTTGTGCAAATTGGCAATACTGAGGTGCGCGTATAACTATTCGTGGTAAGTATCTGCCGTATCTGCTGCCTCAAGGAGGGTGCCAACCACATGCGGAATGATGCGCCATCATACGCCGAACAGCAACGCGGCAAACGAAGAAAAGGCCGTGTAAACCGATGTCTTGCGCTGAGCGGGGCTATTGCGCGCCGTGCTGCGGTCCGGTTAAATAGGCTTTCTAGGCCGGGAAGATCACCGGCCCCTTTCGCTTCCATTGAGAGTATAGGGGTCAGGCGCGGACAGTTTCATTTGTGACGGCTGCGGCCTTCGTGCGGATCAACGCCGCGACCAGGTCGTACAGTTTCGGGCTGGTGCACACTTCGTAGTAAGGATGCGAGGACGCCGCGCCGATTTTGCCGTCGGGAAGGAGTTCGCGTGCCAGGCTTTTGCGCAGAACGAGCAATTCCACGGACTCTCCCATCGGCACTTCGCCATAATGCAGCGTGACGTTTTCTTTGCCCCACGGCATTTCCAATTTTGTTTCGACAGAATCGAGCGAAATCTCTTCTGATAATTTCTGAAATCCTTCTTCATTCAGCTCGATGCCGTTCAAGTTATAGCGAACGAGGAATTCATCCAATTCCTCGGCGGATGCCCCTTCCATCGCCGTCAGGAACTGGTAAACGCAGAAGTGGGTCTTCTGTCCCGAAAGCATGCGCTTCGCCAGTTTCGCGCAACCGGAAAGCCGATCCGACAGGTTCAGCGCTTTCGAGATCATGATCTTCGAGTCGCCATCCGTCCAATACGTGGGCGCCGATCCCTGAAACGCCACGCCAAGACCCAGCTCAAGCGCGGGGAGATCGCTTGCCGCAGCCCGGTCGTTATACGAATTACATACCGCGAGGATCTGGCGCGAGAGAATGCAGGCTTTGGCCACGGCCCGGGCGTAGGTGCGTGTCGACTCCGTTTCAAAGATGGCTAGAATCACGGCATCGCCTTCGATGAATACTTTCTTTGCCCCGAAACGATCCAGCAATTTCTTCACAGGCTCGTGCAGGTTCAAACTGAAGTGAGAAGCCGGGCTCAGCCCGCGCGCCAGCAGGTCTTGGGTCATCCGGGTCGAACCGCGGACGTCAGCTTTGATGATCACGTGCGAAACGACTTGGTCCTCTTGAAGCTTGGCTTCTTCCTGAAGCACGCACTCGTAGAGCTTATTATTCAGCCGGGAAAGTTCACGGGCTTGCTCCGTGGTCACCAGATGAACGCGCTCCATGCAGGTCGTCAAGTGTTCCGCGTCGTGAAGGTCACGCCGCAAACGCAGAAAATCCGTCGCGAACCGCAGCACGAGGCCCTGCATTTCCTCCCGCGAATACTTGCGAATCTTCCGCGACAATTCCTCGACAGGCTTTAGGGAAAGCTGCTTCGCAGGAACATGTTTAAGGACTTGTTCGACCTGCTTCAGTTCGTCTTTCGAAACAAGCGCCTTCCGCAGTTGCTGCAAGTGAACCGGAGGGCAATAATCCTTGGCGATTGGACGAATTTCGTAACTCGCAAGCACATGATAGAGTACGTCGTGCTGTTCCAAGCGATCGACGAGTTGCGCTAGCAGCCGCGCTTTTTCCGTAGTTTCGGTGTCGCCCGCGGATGCGTCGAAAAGCCGCTTGGCGTTCTCCGGATCATTCAGGTAATCGCCGAGCCGTCCTTTATAGTCTTTGTTATAAAAATCGAGTTTTTGCTTCGCCGCGTCAATCTGCGGCCCCATCTCCTCGAGTTTCACTTCCTGGTGTTTCAGCCGCATTTCAATGTCGCTGAGAGAAGCTTTCAAATCCGAGGGATCGGTGGAATTCAGAAATTTGTTAAAAAAGCTCTCGCCGCGTTCCAGTTTCTTGCGGATGTTTTCGCGCTGTTCTTCCAGGCTGGCAATCTCAGAACGCATTCCAGCGGCTTGCTCGAGCAAAGCATTGTGCGCCTGATTCGCCTCGGTGAACGCCGGGTCCTGGCCGATCGTGAGTCCAGCTTCGCAAATAAATTCCTGAAAGAGTGCATCCATGGCTTCGAAGCGGTCCGGGTCACGCGCATAATTCCCCAGCAACACGTAGTGCTCCAAAAAGAAAACGTCGTCTTTTCCCCCGTCGAGAAAAATCAGGCGGTTTTTCAGTAGGTCATATAGCGGCGCAAAATCGTCGCCGAAGAGCGCCCGTCGCGTTTTGGCAATGACGCTGTCCTCAATGTCAGCCAACATCTGCGCAACTTGCTGTCCTACACCGCGGATAACTTTCCGCCGCGCCGATTGCAGCTCCGAAAGCCGCGCCTTAATCACGTGCGCTTGCTGGCTGCGCTCGAAGTATTCGCCTCGCTGGCGAACCCATTCCTTCCCTTCGAGAATCAGGTTGGCGAATTGATTGGTCAGTTCCTGCGTAAGGAATTTCAGCAAGCCAAGTCGGAAAACGAGGTCGATCTCAATGTTCTTGTAGTACTTCGCTTGAGTCAGCGCGCTCTGCAACAGGTCGGTCAGCAGCTTGCGGAACGCGGTATTGTCCAGGCTCTTTGTGTTGCGCAGCTCGATGCCGGAAAAATACGTGGCGCTGGTGCTTTGCCGAATCAAATCGAACAAATAGTCGCGCGCTGCTTGGACAAACTTCGGGCTAAGGAATACATCGTGATGGATATTGTCCACGCCGATGGACAACGACCCCATGGGGATCGTGACGTTATAGCTCTTCAGTTCGATCCGCGTCGCTTCTGTCACGCCTAGTGTGAGAGTCTCGCCCGCCATGCACACTCCACCCGAAGGGGTTCTCACCAAGCTAGCAGTGTGGGCCAGCTGCCGCAACAGAACTGCCCGCTTCGGTAACGAATTAGTAAGGACCATGCTGCAAGCGTAAAGAAACACGGGAGTTAGACGGCAAAGCGAGACAAAGGTTGCAGAGCAGCGCTACAGAACGGAGATACGCCGAGCGTCTCCGCCGCGATGTTCCAGCCGAATGCGTACCTGCGGCCATGGCGACTCGAGCGGAAACCGCTCCGACCATTCCAAAATCAACACGGCCGGTTTGGCAAACACATCTTCCAGGCCCAGCGTCTCAAAATCGTGGAAGCTTTCGATGCGATACAAATCAGCGTGATAAACCTTGGCCGCCTTTCCGTAGACGTGAACAAGCGTAAAAGTGGGACTCGTAACTTCGTCTTCGCTGGCCGCCCCCAGGCCGGCGACGATCCCTTTTGTCAGCGTAGTCTTCCCGCTTCCCAAGTCCCCAGTCAGGAGCACCAGAACCGGCGCGTTGAGCTTGTTTGCGAATTCCCGCCCCCATGCCGTCGTTTCCTCGGATGATTGCGTAACAATCTCCTCAGCCACCGAATTGAATCTCCTTCAGCATCCACTCCCGCGCCCCTGGAATTGTCTCTGCGACCTGATGGGCAAGAATGCCGGAGGGATCCTCCTGGCGCGAGAGCAGGTCTCCGGCCGTTCCGTGCAGAAAAACCCCCAGCGCCAGGACGCGCAGCCAGTCCGCTGTACCAAATTGTGCCGTTAGCGCCGCAAGTACTCCCGTCAGCACGTCTCCCGTTCCGCCTTTCGCCAGGCTCGGCCCACCGGTCGTATTGACGAAAACACGTCCATCTGGAGCAGCAAGAATCGTGTGGTAGCCCTTCAAAATCACATGGGCCTTCCATTTTTTGGCTGCTTCCGTCGCCGCCTTCAGGCGATCGCTTTGCACGTCCAAGTTTTTCACGCCCAGAAGCCGAGCCATTTCTCCAGGATGCGGCGTTACCCCGAGAAATTGAGTTTTTCGCTGCCCCAGCTTAAATGCCTCACCGTCAAAGCAATTCAATCCATCCGCATCCAGAATAATCGGAAGCGACGCCTCGCGCACCAGCTGTTGCACCACCATTCGCGTTTCCACATGCGTCCCAATCCCGGGCCCAATCGCCACGACCGCCTTGTCCTCCAGCAGCTTCGCGATTCGTCCCGACGAAGCGTTCGCGGCCGCGATTCCTCCTGTCTTGGTCGACAGCAGCGGCTCTGTCATGTACTCGGCATAAGCCCCCGCCACCACTGGTTGAACCTCATCCGGCGTGGCAATCGTCGTCAATCCCGCGCCTGCGCGCAAACACGCGTATCCCGCAAGCACGGCGGCTCCCGATTTTCCGCGCGAGCCGGCCACAATCACGGCGTGTCCGAAGGTTCCCTTGTGCGAATCCGCTGCCCGCACCAGCGGCATTCCAGCAAACTCGTCCAACCCTGCCCAGCGAACTGTACCCTTCCCGGTTTCTTCAATCAGTTTCGCCGGCGAACCAATGCGGACCACTTCCAGTGTTCCACACGCTTCCGCCCCCGCACCCGTCAGTTGCCCTACCTTCGGCGCAGTAAAGGTCGTCGTCCAGTGGGCTGCCAGCACGGGCCCATCCGGAACCGCTCCATCGGAAGGCAATCCCGAAGGCGTATCCACCGCCAGAATCAGCGCGGGCCAGCTTCCCGTCGCCTTGTGCGAACTTTTATTCACGTCCACTATGGCCGCGGCAATCGCGCCGCTCGCGGCCCCTTTCAGCCCCGTCCCGAGCATCGCATCCACAATCACGTGTGACTCGCGCACTCCACGCCACGCCTGCTCCCAATCCGACTCCTCTGCCACGACCTCAACTTCTCCACCGGCTTCCAGCCATCTCCTCAGATTTTTCCCGGCGTCTCCAGGAACATCTTCCTTTTTCCCGAACAGAACCACGCGCGTTGCGAGTTTGTGATCCTTCAAATGGCGCGCAACGACAAATCCGTCCCCTCCGTTGTTTCCCTTGCCGCACAGCACAGTCACGCACACCTCTCCGTCAACGCCGCGGCCCGCAATTCGCCGCCAGACGGCGCACGCGACGGCCCTTCCCGCGTTCTCCATTAATTGTGAACCGGGAATCCCAAATACCTGGGTCGTAAGCCCGTCGACTTCGCGCATCTCGGCTGCGGTAAGGGCTTTCATAGAATAGAATTCACGCGCGGATGGCTGGGACGCTTTCTTTAGCATCCATGTCAGAGCATCCATCCGCCGCTGACGTTCACCACTTGGCCGGTCACGTATTCCGCCTCGTCCGACACAAAAAACGCCACAGCCGCGGCCACATCCTCAACCGTCGGCGGACGTCCGATAGGAAATCGCGCGTCGCGAATCCGCCGCGCCTCGCTAAGCGTCAGCTCTTTCTCGTCGATACTTGAAGGATTTACGACGTTTACGGTGATCCCGTTCTTCGCTTCTTCGAGCGCCAGCGAACGCGACAGCGCTACGACCGCGGCCTTGGCCGCGGCATACGCGGAAATCTTCGCCTGTCCAAAAGCCCGCTCTGCGCCCACTGCTCCCAGGTTAACGATGCGGCCCCAGCGCCCCTTCCGCATATGTGGCAATGCTGCCCGGCTAACATAGAGAACCGTCGATAAATTCGACGTAAAGATGCCTTCCCAATCCTCCAGCGACGATTCCGCGAGAGTCCCCCATCGAAAACCACCCACATTGTTTACAAGGATATCGATCCGGCCATAACGGTCCGCCACGGTTTCGACTAACTGCCCCGCCTTCGCCGCATCGGTGACGTCCGTTTCCACGGCAACACAATCCGCACCGCTCGCCTGCAGTTGCCGAAGCGCCTGCTGCGCGGCCGTCTTGTTGGAACGATAAGAGATCGCGATGCGCGCACCCTCTTGCGCCAGTCGGACAGCGATCCCCCGCCCAATTCCGCGGCTTCCTCCAGTGATGAGCGCCACGCGATTAACCAACGACATTCTTCTCCTCATCCACGATTAGGGAAAGCTAGTCAGTATAGCCCACTCGCAAAAGCGGCACTACCGTAGCGCCTGCGTACAGTTCCAACGCGCATCCCCGATTGCGACGTCTACCGAAGTCTCGCGACTATCACTGTCATATCGTCAGCCTGTTCCGGCGTGCCCGCCCACTCTTCTGCCGCGACCATCAGCGACTGACCCACCACCCGGGGTGTAGAACTCTGCACTCGAATTGCCGCCTCCTGCAATCGCCGGATACCGAATTCCTCACCGTACACGTTTTCTGGCTCGACCAATCCGTCGCTGTATTGCACGAGCAGCGCGTTCGGAGGGACTTTCACGGAACCTTCCTCGTACACATAGTCTTCCACTACGCCGAGAACCATTCCCCCTTTGTCCAGGTGCTTCGACGTGCCGTTGGAAATGAGGAATCCTGGCAAATGACCGGCATTCGTATAGCGCAGGGTACGCGTCGCACTGTCATATACGGCGATGAAAAATGTCGCAAACCGATCATCGGCGGTATTTCGCACCATGTGCATATTCAGGCGCGCGACCAGTTCCGCAGTGCTCATCTGCTCACTGCCACCCGCCAGAAGCTGGCTGCGCAGCGCCGCCTGCAAGCTGGCCATCAAGAGGGCCGCCGATATTCCCTTCCCCGAAATATCTGCCAGCGCAATAGCCAGATGTGTAGAGCTGAGCTGAATAAAATCATAGTAGTCGCCGCTGACCGTGCGCGCAGCTTTGCAAATCGCTTCCAGCTCGACTCCGCCAACCGACGGCATCTTCTGCGGAAAAAGCTGGTTCTGTACCTCGCTCGCAATGGAAAGTTCATTTTCCAGTCGTTGCCGTTTTTTGGATTCTTCCAGCAAACCACTCATCGAGCCCGTCATATCATTGAACGATTCACCGAGGTCCCCAAGCTGGTCCCTGCGCTCGATTCGCACACGATGCGTCCAATCCTGGTTCTTCACGTATTTTGTCGCCAGGTGGAGATCGCTCACCGCCTTGGTGATGCGCCGCGTCATCACGATTCCCGTGATCAAGGCTGCGATCTCGATTAGGAGAAATACGATGCTTATGGCCACAAAAAGGATCGCGAAGGAACCGCTCAGCTCGCCTAATGAGGAAAAGATCCGCGCGTTCAACCGCGAAGGCCGGGCATTGAAGGTTACAAGCACAGGCCGTCGTGGATCATACATTCCTCCACCGCCTACATAGACTGCGTCAAGCCGAGAAAAGCCCGTGACCGCGGGGTCAACAATCCAATGAGATGCCGGGTGCAGAAACCTATTGCGCGCAGGAATTCGTCGGGTGGTCTCGTACTGTATGTCTCCGGAAGTGTAAAGAATTCCCTGCCGTGTGCCGCCCTCGAAACGCCGCGTCAGATTGAGCTGAATCGCACCGAGGTCCGGCGCAATTAATGCCAAGAATTCGGGGGTGACCGGAACGCGCAGCGTAACCACGCGGACGCCTTGTGCTTCTGGCATCTCCCTGAGACTCATCAAGTAAAGGGTGTCGCCCTCCTCAACCAAACCCGAGAAAGCGTTCTTGCCCGCGCCCGCAACCTTTTTCAGCAACGAGGGGTCGTTCGAAAAATCAATGCTTAATCCGGGGAGCTCTAAATCGTGAACCATGTGGGACTGCGCAGCAAGCACGCGCTCCGAATCCTCCTCGGAAATACCCTTTGGCAGCGTTCGATGCGCGGCGGCTATGTGCTCCGTAATGTCAGTCATCATCGCGATGCGCCGATGGATGTCGTCGTAAAGGAGGTAGGCGCCAAGTTGCGAGTACAGGATCTGCCCGGCAAGAACCACGAGCGTCAGGATCAGAAGGATTGGAACGACCGCGATGAACAGATACGCCACGATCAAGCGGTTTCGCAGGCTCCACAGCAACCGCGTGCGCCACCACGCGGCAAACCGGAACACTGCGTAAACGGCTGCAACGATTGCGAGAAATTTCAGGAAACTGGCCAGCCCTCCGCTTAGATCCAAAAGGGCGCAGACCCCGCCCCCGAGGATCAGCAGGATTGCAAGAACATCGATCCGCGAAAGGCGGCGCCAGGCGTTTCGGAAGTTCACAGACAGGGCAGTCATCGGGTAATCGAGAGAAACACTACTTTACCTGAAGAACCCCTTTGGACCGAAAGGAAGTGTAGCCGGCATTCCATCGAGGCGGGTCCCCAAACCGGGCATCGCAGGAACCTGCCGAATCTTCACGGTTCCCTGAATAGCCCGGGTGGGCGGGAGGCCATTTCCATCATTGCGCGGAATTCCGCACCTTGCTGTGTTTCACGCTGTAGGTGAAATAGATCACCATGCCGATGATGAGCCAGACAACCAATCGTATCCAGGTGACAGCCTTTAGACCCGCCATCAACCCGAGCGACACTATCATGCCCAGAATGGGCACGAGGGGAACCAAGGGCGTCTTAAATGGCCGCACGAGTTCCGGCCGCCGCACCCGCAGTATCCACACACCCGCGCACACGATCACGAAAGCCAGCAGCGTACCGATGCTGACAAGCTGTCCGAGATCACCGATCGGAACCAACGCCCCCACGAACGCGACGCAAATTCCAACAATTGCGGTGGACTTCCAGGGCGTGCGGAAACGTGGGTGAATGTCTCCCGCCCACTTCCACAACAAGCCGTCGTTGGCCATCGAGTAGAACACGCGCGACTGCCCGAGCATCATCACCAGCATCACCGTGCTCAACCCCGCCAGCGCTCCGGCGTTCACCACGTAGCTTCCCCAGCGCACACCGGTCTCGCGCATCGCCAGTGAAACGGGAGCGCCAACGTTCAACCGCGAGTAATGTACGGTGGCCGTCAGCAAACCGGACACCAGCAAGTACAAAATCGTACAAACAATCAGCGATCCAAGGATGCCGATCGGCATGTCCCTCTGCGGATTTTTTGCCTCCTGCGCCGCAGTCGACACGGCATCGAATCCGATGTATGCGAAGAAAACCACCCCTGCACCGCGTAATATGCCCGACCACCCAAACGCCCCGAAGTACCCAGCGTTTGGCGGAATAAAGACTTTCCAGTTGGCATGTGCAATTCCGGGGTTTTTCAGAACAAACGCGCCGGCCACCGCGATAAACACGAAAACCGCGACCAGCTTCACGAAAACCACACCCGTGTTGAAGTTCGCTGACTCCTTGATTCCGATGATGAGAAGCACGGTAACCGCGAGCATCGCGAGAAAAGCAATCAGGTTAAACTTGGCCGTCACCATTGGCAGCCCCGTGGCCTGCTCCATGCTCATCGATAGCGTATTCAGCGGTGTCCAGTGCCCCTGGTACAGCACCCACTTCGCTCCCGGGACATCGCAGATTTGCGGAGGCAAGCTGATGCCGTAGTCCTGAAGAAAAGCTACCAGCGTGCTGCTCCATCCGCTGGCCACCGTTGCGGCGCCGAAAGCGTATTCCAAAATCAAATCCCAGCCAATGATCCAGGCAACAATTTCACCCAGCGTAGCGTAGCCGTATGTATAGGCAGAGCCGGCAATGGGAATCATCGACGCAAACTCCGCGTAACACAGCCCGGCGAACACGCAGCCGATTCCCGCGAGCACGTACGACAGCATGATCGACGGCCCTGCGTACAGCGACGCGGCGGAGCCCGTCATCACGAATATGCCCGCCCCGATAATGGCCCCGATGCCCAGCGTGACCAAGTTCACCGGGCCTAGAGCCCGCTTGAGGCTGCGCTCTCCCGTCTCCCCCGCTTCCTTCATCAGCGTGGTCATCGACTTCGTCGCGAACAAGGGGTTGGCCATCCAACTCCTCCTTTAGCGGGTCGGCACCCGGCTTCGGCTGCACCGATATAATGCCAAATTGGACTTGCACATTGTAGGGGCGCAGCATGCTGCGCCCCTACAAGAAAATTTCAAAATTTAGTCCTTGGCCTGCGCCGCCGGAACCGAGCGCCTCGACCACAGCCAATACACCGGCAGCCCAAGCAGCACGATGATCAAGCCGCCACCCGCGGTCTGCGTCTGGTAAAGAAGCAGCACGATCATGATGGTCGTCGCGGCAACGATATAGAGCAGAGGTACAAATGGATAGCCAAAGGCGCGATAAGGCCGCTCCGCTCCGGGCCGCTTACGGCGCAACACAAAAATCCCCATGATCGTCAACACGTAGAACAGCAACACCGCGAAAACTACGTAGTTCAGCAAATCGCTGTACAAGTTGCCGAACGTGACTGCCCCCGAGGCATCAACGCGACGCGTGCGCAGAAGTATCAGCACGATGACCCAGATGCCCTGAAAGATCAGCGCACTCTGCGGGACGCCTTTCTGGCTCAGCTTGCCCGTTGACTTGAAGAAAAGCCCGTCGCGTGCCATGGCGTAGGAAACGCGAGCACCCGCGAGGATCAGCCCGTTATTGCAACCAAACGTCGAAATTACGATAGCCACCGCCATGATCGCCGCTCCAGGCGCGCCAAAAATCGCGCTGAGAGCTGCTGTTGCGACGCGATCATCCGGCGCTGTCTGGATTTGAACGAGCGGCAGAACAAACAAATACGCGAGATTTGCCAGGCAATAGAGCGTGATAACGATGCAGGTACCAAACGCCATCGAAAGCGCCACATCACGCTTGGGGTTTTTCACTTCCGCCGCGGTAAACCCGATATTGTTCCAGGCATCTGCCGAAAAAAGCGAACCGACCTGCGCCACTCCATACGCCACAATCAAGCCAATTACCCCGCTCGCCGCCGTGATTGTCGGCACCCAGCCTCGCAGGAAATTCGCGCCAGGTTCGATCGGCACGGAGCCGCGAATGGCCCAGAAATGCGAGAAATTCTCCGTCATGGCGCCCGCGTTTTTTCCTACAAAAATCCCAAGAATGATCAGGCCGACGAGCGACAAAGTCTTTGCGCTGGTAAACACATTCTGTATCAGTTTGCCGAGGCGCACACCTTGAGTATTCAAAAAGGTGAGCAACACGATCATCAGCACGCCGACGAGTTGCTGGATGGAAAGACTTATCGCCAGCCGTGATCCCAACGCGATTGGCGGAACAACCCAAGTATTCGGCGAAATAGAGGGAAACAATACTCCGAGGTACCGCGCAAACCCCACCGCGACTGCCGCAATAGTCCCCGTCTGGATCACAAGAAACAGCGTCCAGCCGTACAAAAATCCCCACAGCGGCGAATACGCCTCGCGCAAGTAAATGTATTGCCCGCCCGCGCGCGGAAACATCGCGGCAAGCTCGCCATACGATAGCGCCGCCGACACGGTGAGCAATCCCGTCAAAACCCAAGTCAGCAGCAAACCACCAGGCGAACCCGTCTGCCGCGAAATGTCCGCCGCGACAATGAATATCCCGGAGCCGATCATCGAGCCGACCACAATCATTGTGCCGTCGAACAATCCGATAGCGCGCACAAAGCCGGGCTCATTTTTTGTTGCGCTTTCTGGAAGCGGTTGGTTGCGGTCAGCCATTCGGAAGGTTCCTCGGACCGCCGCCCGCGTGTTTCGCGGATTCCAGTGTCTCGATGTATTGCCGCGCGCGCTGCCCCGGATCGGCCGCGCTCAAAATCCCACTAATTACAGCAACCGAGTCGGCCCCCGCTTCGATAACCGCTGCCGCACGCTCTGGCGAGATTCCGCCGATGGCAACAACGGGCTTATCCGAAAGCGGACGCACTTTGCGCAGGAAATCCAAGCCGACAACGGGATCCGGATTGGCTTTGCTCGATGTGCCGAAAATAGGTCCAACGGCAATGTAATCCGCCGAACTCGCCGCCGCACGCTGAAATTGCTCGAGATTATGCGTCGAAATGCCGACCAGCTTGTTCTGGCCCGCCACCTGCCTCGCCTGTTCGACATCCAGATCTTCTTGGCCGACGTGCACGCCACTGGCCCCCGCGAGAAACGCGACATCGGGACGGTCGTTCACGAAAAAGGTCACGCCGTGAGGTCCCAGCGCCTCGGCTAATTCGCGCGAGAATTTAAGAAATTGACGCGATGTGGCCAACTTGTTCCGGTACTGGAGCAGACGCACTCCAGCTTCGGCGAGGCTCAGGGCGCAATCTCTTTCGGAGGAAGTAATCAACGCTGCGTCTAGTATCACATACAGCCTAGGGAGGACAAGGCGCATGGAAACTTATTTTCCGTTTGTCCCGAGCAATCTTTCGATGAAGTGGGTGTCAAAGCGCCCGGCGGCAAAGTCCGCGTCAGCCAGAATCCGCCGGTGCAGAGGAATCGAAGTCTTGATGCCCTCGATGACGAACATTTCCAGGGCGCGCTTCATCCGCCCAATGGCTTCGGCCCGGTCGCGACCCTTCACAATCAATTTCGCGATCATCGAATCGTAGTAAGGCGGAATCACAGCATCGGCATAAGCCGCCGAATCCACACGAACGCCTGTCCCGCCCGGGGCCTGAAAGGTCGTGATGCGTCCTGCTGACGGCACGAACGTCTCGGGGTCTTCGGCATTGATGCGGCACTCGATGGCGTGCCCGGAGAAATTCATCTCACCGACAGCGTCGTCCATCCCCTCGCCCGCCGCAATCCGAATCTGCGCTTTGATCAGGTCCACTCCGGTTACCAATTCTGTCACCGGGTGTTCGACCTGGATGCGCGCATTCATTTCAATAAAATAGATCGACCCGTCTTCATCCATCAAGAATTCCACGGTGCCGGCGTTCGTATATCCAACTTTCTCCAGCGCCCTGACGACCTTCGCACCCAGGTCTTTCCTCCGCTTGGCGTCCATCACTGGCGACGGCGATTCCTCCACCAACTTCTGGTGCCGGCGTTGGATGCTACACTCCCGTTCGCCGAGGTGGATGACCTTGCCGTGTTGGTCTCCCAGCACTTGAAATTCGATGTGCCGCGGGCGTTCGATGAACTTCTCTGCATACACGTCAGGCGTGCCGAAGGCCTGCTGCGCTTCGCTGCGCGCCGTTTCGTAAGCATTCAGGAGCTCTTCCTGCTTGTGCACGACGCGCATCCCGCGGCCGCCTCCACCTGCGGAAGCTTTGATAATCAGTGGAAAGCCGATTTTCTTGGCTTCTTTGGCGAGCTCTTCCTCGCCCTCGATAACACCATCGCTACCCGGTACCGTGGCCACGCCCAACGACTTCATTTCACGGCGAGCACGATCCTTCTCTCCCATCATTTCGATCACTTCCGGAGTCGGGCCTATAAAGGTGATCTCCGAGGCTTCGCAGACCTTGGCAAAATTGGCGTTTTCCGAAAGGAACCCATACCCGGGATGGATGGCATCCACGTTAGTGATTTCCGCGGCGCTGATGACCTGCGGTATGTTCAGGTAACTTTCGCTGCTGCGCGGCGGCCCGATGCACACTGCCTCGTCCGCAAAGCGCACGTGCAGCGAATTCCGATCGGCCTCGGAATACACCGCGACGGTGGAAATCCCCAGTTCTTTGCAGGCACAGATGACCCGCAGCGCGATTTCCCCGCGATTGGCTACTAGGATTTTCTGGAACATGGCTTCGGGCGCCGGCTACCTCTTCCGGCTGGGACGGATGCCGAAGAGTGGCTGGCCGTATTCCACCGGCTGCCCGTTTTCGACAAAAATGCGAATCAGTTCGCCGCTTTCGTCCGACTCGATTTCGTTCATTAACTTCATCGCTTCAACAATGCACAGGGTCTGACCGGACTCGACATGCGCGCCTATCTTCACAAAGGCTTCGGCACCCGGGCTCGGGGCCTCGTAATACGTCCCAACGATCGGCGACTTGACCAGATGCAGGTCCTCGCCCGTTCTCGGCTCCGGCGCCGCTAGCGCGCTCTGGGAGGCAGCCGATGCCCTCTCCGGTGCTGCTCCAGGAACTATAATTTCCGGCACTCCCATGGGCCGTGAGTAAACGGGCACGCCCGCCGACGGCTTCTTCAGCCTTATCCGTAAGTCACCCCGCGAATACTCGAACTCCTCCAGGTTGTGCTCGCTCATAAAGCGGAGGAGTTGCTCGATTTGCTGGACCTCTGGACTCGCGATGGAAGAGCTTTCTTTTGGTTTTGAGGGCTGTTTTCGTTTCATGCCTGTGTCAAAGCTCGATGAGATCCCGCGGTATGCGGGTCAGTACTTCAGTATTCCCTGAGTGCACGGCAACGTCATCTTCTATGCGAATGCCTCCGACGCCCGCCATGTAAACCCCAGGTTCAATCGTGACCACGAATCCCGGTTCCAGCCGTGCTTTTTGTCCGCGCGCCACCCGCGGCTCCTCGTGAACTTCCAGGCCCAGTCCGTGCCCCGTGCTATGCGTGAAAAGCCGGTCCAGCTTGTGACCGGCCAAAACCTGCCGCGCAGCGGCATCCACATCCCCACAGCTCGCACCGGCCCTTACCGCCGCGATCGCCGCGATCTGCGCTTCCAGGACCGCCCTGTACCATTGTTTCACACGCGCAGGAGCCTTGCCAACGTGCACCGTCCGCGTGATGTCGCTGCAATAGTGCGCGAGTATAGCACCCAGGTCTAGTACCACCAACTCATTTTTCCTCAGTCGCTTGGCGGTGGGACGCGCATGCGGCAATGCGGAACGATCGCCAAATGCCACGATAGTCTCAAACGCCGGGCCGGAAGCGCCGCGCTTCCTCATCTGGTATTCAATCTCCGCGGCGATCTCGTTCTCCATGACGCCAGGCTTCAGCAGATTTATCGCGCCCGTAAGAACGTCCCCTGCCAGGATGGCCGCCTGACGCATGCGAG
The DNA here is from genome assembly GCA_035571045.1 of Verrucomicrobiia bacterium. Lineage (GTDB taxonomy): Bacteria > Acidobacteriota > Terriglobia > Acidiferrales > UBA7541 > Acidiferrum. Next base: position 13,845 of record DATMKS010000044.1, on the reverse strand, counting down.
CGAGTTCGGAGGGCTCTTTTCGAGCTCTGAGGATTCCGAGCAGCCCAGGTGCGGAAATCCATTTGGTGCGAGCCCCAGCCGCCTTTCGCAAGAGCTGCAACTGCCCCACCGAAGTCTGCGCCGGGTCAAACCCCACCCGCTTGCTGGCTTTTTCTCGCAGCAGGCGCCCTGTGGACTCCATTAAGGAGCCTTTCTGTTCGATTAACCGGACAGAAGTCGTTTCCTGTCGCACTTGCGTCGTGAATCGTCCGTCCGTTATCAGGGTCGCCACGCCTTCGCTTACAATGAGCACTCCCGCTTCCCCGGTAAACCCGGTCAAGTAATACCAATTGGCCGGATGAGTAATCACCAGTGCGTCCAGCTTCGCGTTTGAAATGAGCTGGTCGAGAGCTTTCCGCCGAATTTTGAAGGGAGAGGTCATAAATGCAGCTGGAAGACCGCAGTTTCAACGATCCCCCGCACCAGTTTAACCCGGATTTGTCGCGCCGCGCGCACTGCCTGTGGAGCTCTGCCTCGAAGTACAGTGGCTCATTATGCACAGACTGAGCAAGCCACTGGAGCCGCTTTTCTTCGTCCCCGCTAAGATAATTCAATGTCGGTTCTTGACCGGAAAGTACGCGCCGCCACTCCCTCAACAACTGCAACCTTCTCCGTGGAAAGCGGTGGCGCCGCGCTGTCTCCGGATGCGCTGTCTGTGGGACCTCGCTCCGAAAGGACCGCTCCTGGGGCGCACCCTACCCGTCGACATATAGCGACCGCTGCTCTTTTCGCTTTGGCCGCTCTGGCGATTTTGTTGCCGGGTCTCGGAAGGCCCAAAGCAATGTTTTTTGACGAGGGCTATTTTGTTCCCGAAGCGAGGGCCCTTATCCAGGGCGTACCGAATCCCGAACCTCATGCTCCACCCCTTGCGAAACCTCCCCTGGGCAAGCTCATCATGGCGATGGGTATGATGGCCGCCGGGGACAACTCCTTTGGGTGGCGGATCGCCGGTGCCGTATGCGGCGCTTTGACCATTGCCGCGGTTTATTTCTGGACCTTCCTGCTGCTCCAGGACACAAACTTATCCTTCCTGGCGGCTGGGCTGGCTCTTTTCAATAATTTCCTGTTTGTAATGTCGCGCATCGCGACCGTGGACGTATTCCTGATGTTTTTCCTAATGTGGAGTCTGGTGGCCTTCACGGGAGCTCTTGCTTTGGATGTGGGACGAGGCACGCGGAAGCTCCTTGTCTGCCTGGCAGGAGTTTTGGCGGGGCTTGCAGGTGCTTGTAAATGGAATGCTATCGATACGCTTGCCGTGTACGTTCTGGTCGCCAGTGCCCTGCTGCTGGTTTCGCGTACCCGACTTGCGACGTCTAATCCTTCCCTTTCGGATTACGCCAGCAACGTTGCACAGGTAGGGATTCCCTTTCTCCTTCTCGGTTTGATCGTTGCGCCCGTCGTGGCTTATAGCCTCGTCTTTTGGCCGCTCTGCCGGCTCATCCACATACCGTTCAGCCTTCACGAGGTGGCGGCGATCAATATTTTTATGTGGCACTTCAACCGGACTACGGTCACCAATCCGTTCCTCATCTCTCCCTGGTGGTCTTGGCCCCTGAACTTGAATCCGCAGCGTTCCTTGTCCTACCTGGTCGGCAATCCGTTTGTCGCCTGGACCGGTCTGCTGGCGCTGGCCCTCTGCCTGCGACGCTTCTGGAAGGCCATGGCAGTGCCCGAAGCGTTGGTGCTGCTGCTCTTCGCCGCGAATTTCCTGCAGTGGGCAGTTACTCCGCAGAGCGGCCTCTATTACTACTACTATTATCCCTGTGTGATGGTCCTCGGAGTGGCCATCGCTGTCGCTTTGCGCAGCTTGCCCGCGCGCGTTTTTGGTATGCGCATCAGCCTCTTCTTATTGATGGCCGCAGCCGTTTTTTTCTTGCGCTGCTATCCTCAGATGGCGCACTTGGGCCCCCCTTGGGATTGCCTCTTCGGTTGTTGGCCATAGCGCCATCGCAGGTCGGCGCCTGCATGTAGAGCCCTCCCGAAGCTTGCAAAGACACGTAGCTGCCGCAGGAACATTGTCTACCCAGCTGTCGGCAGGCAGGGCCAAGCGGCGCGTGTTGTTGAGTGCCAGGAGCTTACCGAGCGGACACCGACGCGTGACCTCGGCGTCTATGCCCTCGAACCGCCACACTTCCAAGCCGAAACGCTCCTCGCAGCATGTCGGTAAGTTTCGGACTGGAACCGGAAGGAAGAGCAGCCTGCTAACAAGAAGGCCGCCTTCTTTTGGCAGTTTCTGCGACTCGATTGCGCAGACACGCCTAAGAGGACGGCCGTTTCTAATCTAGACTCCAGGTTATTGCCGGTACCGCATTACATAGCAACCCAGGATAGCCTGGGGGAATTACCCGGGGATGATTCTCGGCGTCAGGAAGAACAGCAGCTCCTGCGATTGGATAGAGACCGTTGTCCGCTTGAAGAGATTGCCGATCAGCGGCAAGCTCCCGACGATGGGAACTTCCTGGATATTCACGTTCTGTGTGTTGACGATAATGCCGCCAATTACGACCGTGCCGCCGTCCGGAACCAGCACTTTGGTCTGAGCGGACTGCGTGTCCAGGGCCGGAATGCCTTGCACTCGTGGAATACCTTGATCGATCTGCGTGTTCTCGACAAGCACGTCCATGAAGATCGTGCCTTCGATCGTGATCTGCGGCGTGACTTCCAGCTGCAACACGGCGTCGATGAACTGCACGGAAATCGTGTTGTTGATCGTCGTCTGAATGGGCAACTTGACGCCCTGCTTGATAACTGCCTTCTCGTTATTCTGCGTCACGATGCGCGGCTTTGAGAGCAATTTGCCCACGCCCTTGGCTTCCGCGGCCGTAATGAAGAAGTCCAGAGCGAAGTTCGCCGACCTGAAGGAGTAGCCTGCGCCGCTCGTTGGAACACCCGCGGCCAAGCTGGTTGCCAGCGGAATACCGTTCGCGGGGCCACCACCGCTGGTATTCGTAGGAACTGTGATGAGTGGAGGCGGAGGTGTCGAGTTGACTGGACCCGGGCTTACGCCTACTTGGGGCGCACCGTAAAATGTGTTCTGGTTATGGGTAGTCGTGCTCGCGCCAGAGAAGCCGAGTTCCGTGCCGATGTCTCGCGAGAACGCACGGGAAGCCGAAATTACGCGCGCTTCGATTTCCACCTGCTGCGACTTGCGGTCAAGCTGGTGGAGAAGATTGTCGATAGTCGGAATGACCGAAGGAATGTCGCGGATGATAATCTGGTTCGACCGGTCATCCGAAAGGATATCGCCGCGTGCGCTGAGGAATTTCTTCAGCGTGTCCTTCATCGTTGCGGCCTTTGCATAGCTCAAAACGCGGGTCACCGTCACGGGAGCAATAGCCTCGGCCTGCGCCTTTTCGAGGTCACGCTGGGTCTCCGCTTCACTCTTCAAAGTGGTACGGGTGGCGATGCGCAATACGTTTCCGTTGAGTTGCTTGTCGAGGCCGTTGTTCTGGAGAACGATGTCCAGAGCCTGATCCCACGGTACTTCATCCAGAACGATCGTCAGTGTCCCCTTTACCGCGGGGTCGAGAACTACGTTCAACCCGCTGATTTCGTGAATCAGCCGGAAAAAGTCGCGCAGATCAACGTCTTTGAGGTTTACCGAAATCGGCTCTCCCGTGTACCTCCCCACTGCCGCCGGAGGAGCCGATGCCTGCGACTGGTTCGACTGAGACGATGCGGCTGCCATCTTGTTGGCCGCCGCATTCGAAGCCTGGACTGCCTGCTGTGCCGCATCTTGCGCCGTTGCCGGACGCGCTGGCTCATTCGCCCCGCCAAAGGAGGCTAGGGTGAGTGAGGGCTGGGTCAGTTCGCCGGGCAATGCGAAGCGAGGAGCAGGAATCCGTAAGGAGTTCGAGGAACGCGCGCCGGCATGTGGAGTTGCTGCGCTGTATTCGAATGCAGCGCGCGGCTTTGGTTCTTCCTCTGAAGTCACGGTCTGGGGATTCGAAGGCCCTGCACTAGGAGCTTCAGGCTGCGCTTCAAACAGCACCACCACCGCCGTTCCTTCATGTGAAATCTGATAAGGCGACACGCCGGTTAGGTCGACAACCACGCGGGCAACATTCGGCCGGTACTGTCCGAGACGCACGTCGCGAACGGGTTCTGATACGCCAGGGATAACCGTTCTATCCACGGCAAGTCGCGCGCCGGAGAAATCCAGCACCAAGCGCTCGGGATTCTGCATACGCGAGACGTGGGCATCGAGCCGGCCTTCGCCGTCGACGCGCACACTTGCACGTTGCGGTGCTTGCGTTATCGCTACGCTCGAGATTACCGAGGATGCCGCGGTCGCGCCGGCAGGCTCCTGCGTCTGAGCCAGCAACGGGCTTGCCCCCAGCACTGCGCTCGAAAGGATCAGGAAGCCGCCCCGAAAGGCGGACCAATTCGTCTTCATTGCTGTTCTCCTGCACTGGAGTAAATTCTCTTGTTTACTTGGCGCTCCACGGGCTTGCCAAACGCATCTTTCCCGATTTCATGGAACGAAACGCCATCCATCGCAATCTTTTCCACGCGTCCGTCGTATAACTGATCGCCTTCACGGAGAAAATAGGTCCGCGCCTGCGGATTAGTTACCACGGCAATCATGCCGTTCGGCGCTTTCACAATGCCATCCAGCCTCAGGGTGCTCACTTGTAGCCCCGCTTTGCCAGGAGGAAGTGCGGCCGTCGCATTCTTCTGCGCCTGCTGGCGCGCCACCAAGGACTCGAACGGATCACGCCGTGCAGCCTTGTCCTCGCCTTCCTTCGGCGCGTCTGGATTCACCGCTTCTTCGACAGGCTTGGCGGGCTTGGGAGCCCTCGCCACTTTGTTGCTTGCGGGCTTTGCCGCGGGCTTCTTCGCCGCCGGTGCTGATTTTCCTGGTTGCGGCGCAGCCGGAGTGGCTTGCGCACGCAGCCCAGGTGCGGCTGCCGCGAGCAAAATCCCTAGTACGAGAGTTAGTGCTGAACGCATAGATCGCTCATTCCCGCTCAAGGGTTATTTCCCCGCCGGCTTGACTGCGGACTTCGCCCCCGGTGCTCCAGGGGCTGCACCCGCATCAGCTGGCTTAGTAAAGAAAGTCGTTGCCGTAAATATTGCAGATACCGTCGTCCCAGGCCGTATGGGATACTTCGTGCCCTTGGACTTGTCGGGATCCGCAAACTCCAAATCACCCACGTTGATAATTCTGGAAAGGCGGCCCAACCGCCCAAAAAAGTCCATCAGATTAAAGTACGGCCCGTCCGCCTGCACTTCGAACGGCATTTCATAGTGAAATTCTCTCGGCACAATCGCCTGCGCTGTCAGCCGACGGAGCTGCACGTTGGACGCGGCGGCCGCTCCTTGGAGCAACCGGATGAACTCATCGGTCTCTTTCTCTTCCGGAACGATGGTTTTCAACGTATCCAGTTGTTTCGAAAGAGCATCCATCTGCTGCTTCAGTTCGCCATAGCGCTGTCTGTAAACCTGCAATTGCTGCACTTCGGTATTCAGCGTGGACCGCTGTTGAACGGCCTTGTCAACGGCATCTCGTTCTTGGGCCACTGGAGAAAGCGGAATGTAAACTCCCAGAAGAAGCACCACCACCGCGATGGCCACTGCCACCAGCCCCTGCATGAACACCGACATGTCTCGAAACGGATTGGCCATGGTCGTCCCTTATCCCTTCTTGGCCGGAGTCGCGCTAGGCGCGGCTTTCGTCGGCACGTTCGCCGGCTTCGCCTGCGTTGGTGGAGCTGAAACTATTTGCGGCGGAGTGATTTCCGCGGACAACTGGAAATTGAACGTCTGCACTGCCGTAGTCTTATCGTCCTGCTTCGTTTCCTTGATTTCCACTTTCTGGAAATACCCCGATCGCTTTAGAGCCGTAATGAAATTCGCCACCGCGTTGACGGAAGCCGACGAACCTTCAATTGTCAGGCTCGTGCCCTTGCGCGTCATCGTGGTCAGCCAAAGATTCTCCGTCCGCGAAACCGTATTCGCCACCATGTCGAGCAAATCCTGGCCGCCCGTCCGGTCGCGTTGCAGTTGTTCAATCGTCGTAACTCTCTGCTGCAAAACTTGCTTCTGCTTATCAAATGCTTCCACCTGCTGCTTAATGTTTTCGAGGTCCGTCTTTTGCGCCTGCAAAGTCTTGATCTTGCCGTTCTCGGTACTGAGCTGCTGTTGCCACGAGTAGTAGAGGAATCCAAGAACCAGAACGCCGAGAACCAAGCCTGCACCAATAAAGAGGACAGGAAGCGCCGCTCCCGTATCCACCGGCCGTCGCGAAGCTTTTGGCCTAATTTGTCCGAGAAGGTTTATGCGGATCATGGTTAGTCAAAGCTCCTCAGTGCCAGACCCACGGCTATGGCCAGCCGCGGCGACATCTCACGGATTTGGTCATCGCTGTGCCGGCTGGGATTGACGAGCACTTTCCGGAAAGGGTTCAGTTCCTCGACGGGCATCGCGAACTCTTCCCGGAGCAAATCCACCAGCCCGGGAACCCGCGCCGTTCCGCCTGCCACGACGATGCGCTGAATATTCTCTCCGCTCGCCGTCGCCCGGAAGAAATCGAACGTTTTCTGGATTTCCAGAGTCAGAATGTCAGAGACGCTACGCAGAATCTGTTGCTTCTGCTCATCGGTCACGCTCGGAAGGGTATCGCCCTTCTTCAGGCGCTCCGCATCCTCGAAGCTCAAATCCAATTCCTTTTGCAGCGCGTCGGTGTACTGGTTGCCGCCGACGCTGACGTCGCGCGTAAACAGCGGCACTCCGCCGCGGACGATATTGATGTTCATGACGCTCGCGCCGATATTCAGCAGCGCGACGGTCTGTCCGGCGTCGGGTTCGTAGTTCACTTCAAAGCAGTTCTGCAAACCAAACGCATCGATGTCCACCACCACCGGCGTCTTGCCTGCCTGCGCCAGTACGTTCGTGTGATTTAGAATCTTATCCTTCTTCACCGCCACCAGCAGGACGTCCATCTGCGCGTCCATCGACTCCAGCAGCTGGTAGCTCAAATTCACGTCGGCTATATCGAACGGAATGTGCTGGCTGGCTTCCGAAGGAATGCGGTCGTACAACTCTTCCTCGGTCATCAACGGAAGCGGCACTCTCTTTACGATCACCGAGTGTCCCGAAACTGAGGTCGCCACATTCTTCGTCTTCACGCGTTGCGCATCGAATATCTTGCTGATCGCGTTGGCCACTTGCGGCGCATCCATGATCGCGCCATCCACGACCGTGTCCTGAGCCAACGATTCCATACCAAAGCTCACAAGCTCGTAGCCGGCTTTCGTCGACTTCAGCTCCACTGCCTTGATCGAGCTTGAGCCGATGTCCAGCCCTACTAGCTGCCTTGATTTTTTGCCCATTCCCAACATATCGCGGCCTCTTTCGCCTTCACTGTCGGCAAACTATCGGCGCCTCGCATGCGCCTGGCTCATTTTCCGTTCCATCCAGCGGTCCAGAATCGTCTTACGCAGTTTCCAACGATTACCGAGTTTAAATGCGGGAATTTCGCCTTCCGTGATGTAACGGTACAGGGTATCCGGGGAAATCCCCAGATACTGCGACGCTTGTCTTACATTCATCACTTCACGCGATTCAATCACGAGGAACGTCACCCCGGCGCCCGAACTCACGCCAACCCCACCACCGTCAAGGGCACCCCAACTAGCGCTGCGGATATTTCGAGGTGCGGCCCGTGCAAGGTTTATCCCATTGAAAAGCTCAGAGCGTCAAGGGATTCTCTACCGCAGTTGCCTTAAAACTACCCCTATTCTTAGGCAGTTCTTGGGTATTGGGGGTTGTTCCTACTACGAATTGTGCTTGACTACACCGATAACCACAACTAATTGTAGAATTTTACGCTTTCTGCCTGTCCGTTAGGACGGTTATCCTTTGTAGGCAGCCGTCCGCTTCTGCTCCATTAAAAATCACAGTTGCAGCGTTTTCCAAATCGCAGCGATGCGTACGCGGGTTCCTTCATCCATCTTGATTTCATCCGGCCACGGCCGGGTGAATCCTTCCGTTTCCCACTTGCGCGTTGCGTCGATTCCCATTTTCGAGCCGTAGTCCTGCATTCTCTGCGCATGGTCCAGCGTATCCACGGGGCCCAGCGAAAACTGTACGTCTCTTTCAGGATCGAGCGCGCACAATGCTTTCCACACGACTTCGCCGTAGTTGTGCACGTCCACGTCATGGTCCACAACCACAATGACCTTCGTGAACATCGCCTGCCCCAGCGACCATATCGCGTTCATGATTTTCCGCGCGTGCCCCGGATACGACTTCCGAATCGCCACAATCATCAAATTGTGAAAAATCCCTTCCGCCGGCATCGCCACATCGGCGATTTCCGGATACTGCATCTTCATCACCGGCAGAAAAACCCGCTCTACGGCGTACCCCATGTAATAGTCTTCTTGCGGCGGCGGCCCTACGACCGTGGTCAGATAGATGGGATCCTTCTTGTGCGTTACACACTCCACGTGAAAGACGGGGTACTCGCCTTCCAGCGAATAAAATCCCGTATGGTCCCCGAACGGACCTTCCGTCCGCAGCTCATTTAGATTGACGTAGCCTTCCAGTACGATTTCCGCGTTCGCGGGCACTTCCAGATCGTTCGTCTCGCACGTTACCATTTCCACGGGCTCGCGCCGCAAAAATCCCGCAAACATCATTTCATCCAGGTCCGGCGGAATCGGCAGCATCCCGGAGAGCGCCGTCGCGGGGTCCGCGCCAATCGCCACGCTCACAGCGATGCGCCCTTCCGGATTTTTCGCCCGCGCGCGCCGGAAATGCTCCGCACCGTGCTTCTGCGTTTGCCAATGCATGCCCGTGGTGCGTTCGTCGTAAACCTGCATCCGGTACATTCCGACGTTGCGCTTCCCCGTCTCCGGATTCTTCGTAAACACGAGCGGAAAGGTGATAAACCGCCCGCCATCCTGCGGCCAGCATTTCAAAATCGGAAAATCAAAAAGGTTCACGTCTTTTCCGTGATGCATCACTTCCTTGCACGCGCCCGTCTTCACGCTCTTCGGGAAAAATGATCCCAGCTCAGCCAGCTTCGGCAACATCTTGATCTTGTCGAACAGTCCTTGCGGCGTCTCCATTTTCAGAAAACCCTGAATCCGCGCCGCCACCTCGTCCAATTGACCCACTTCAAACGCCAGCGCCATCCGTCGCACGCTTCCAAACGTGTTCACCAGCAGTGGCACGCGCGAGCCTTTCGGCTTCTCAAACAGCAAGGCCGGACCAACGCCGTCCGGCAGACGATCCTTGTCCCGCGCCACGCGCTGCATCACTTCCGAAATCTCCAGAACCGGGTCCACCTCTGGGCGAATCCGCTTCAGTTCGCCCTCCTTCTCCAGTTTCTGGACGAACTCCCGCAAATCCCGATACGCCACTGATTCCTCCCGGACTATCCGCACGACGATCTGTTGGAAGAAAACTGTATCACGATCTGCGGAGCCTACTGCGAAAGCTTGGCATTCCAAGTCAATTGGGATTTGGCGGCTCTGCAACCCGAACAGCGGCCTGGCGGCCGTCGCGTCTCTTTGTCGGAATACGGAATTTCGACGTCGGCGTACTTTTTTCCATCGCCCTGAAACACCTTGATCCGGAAGGACTCTGTTTCGGTTCCATTCCGGTTGTCGGTGTCCACGGTGCAATAGAGAATCATCGCCGCCGATCCCTTCGCCCTAGGGTTATCCTTCAACGCCAGATCTTCGGATGTAATCGGCGGAAGGTTGGAAAGCTCTTGCGCTCACAGGCGAGAGGGGCCGCAGCCAGCGGCGGCAGTAAAAACACACCAAGAGCGAAGGAATATCCTGCGCGCTTCATGGATCCCCCCTCAGGAGTTACCGTTGCGCGCAGCTTAGCTCCGGCAGACAGCGCGACATGATGCCGCTGGCTTGGTGGACAACTTCGCTTAATTAACTTGGGTTACTGAACCCGGGCGTCGAAGACGCCAGTCTCGACTTGCCCGGCGCGTTTGACCTGCACAAAAATTCTGTACTCGCCAACTTTGGGAAAGCCATATGGAAAGCTAACTTCCGCGGACACCGGGGCGGGCATGGGCATCGTCATCCCAGCCGGCATCACGCATTGCTCTGTAATCCCGCAGGTTCCTTTCGGCGCCCCGTTCGCCAATTCCAGCGCAGCCATCGAAGCCGATCCCGCCGGGTGAATATGCGCAAACACGCTCATGTCCGAGCTCACGAACTCCGCGTGGCCTGCCATTCCCATGTACTGCTGCATGTCCTTCGCCGGGTTCCCGTCCTTATCTTCGACTCTGAACTTGAAAACCATCGCCGTGTTCGCTACCAGCGGCCCGCTTCCCTTCTCCCAAACAATTCGCCCACCGTCCGCAAGCTGCGCAACGCTCACATCCCCCGACTGCGCGGTCAAGGCCGTCCCCGTCCAACTCGAATCATCCCCAACCATCGGGTTTCCATGGATCTGAGGCAAGTCCACTTGTCCCACCAAAGTCCACGGAAATCCCGCTTTATCCACCACATCCGCAAAAATTTCGTAGTGCCCCGCCGGCATGTCTGGCAAATCGTCCACAAACTTGCTGTCTTCTCGTTCCGGATGCAAATGCCACATGCGTTCCATTCCCGGCGCGCTGATCAAAAACAGATGCATCAAATGATTGTGATCGGGGATTACGTCTTCCATGTTCACTCTTTTTGACCATTCCGGATCTTGCCCCTGGGCTTGAATTACCAGCCGATTTCCATTTGCGAGTTTCGTCTCCGCTTCCGGCGGCTTGAAAAAACTGACCCCTCTCTTGTAATTCGAAGCCTCCTCGCCCCACCACGCCTTCCCCAAATAGAGGATTCCCACCACGATCACCGCCGTGAGCGCCATAACGATCCTGGCGCGACGCTTCCTCGCGTAGGGCGGCGTTTCTCCCGGCTCCAGATTTCCTTCGCGCGCCGCCGCTCCCGCGATAAACACCAGCCCCACCGCCAGAAACACCATCAAAAACCCCAGCAACCCGCTGAGCGACCGCTCCATCGGCAGAGTTCTCTGCGCAAACGCAGGCACAGGTACAGCAAGCTCTCCTTTGCCTTTCGTTCCCTCCGCCGAAACCCGTACCTTCAGCGCCCCGGACTCCATCAACCACAAGCTTCCCGTAAAAAATTGCGCATCCTGCTTTGACCGTTCCGCCACGTCCGGCGTCGGTGGAAAGTTTGACCCGGCCCCGCTCAACCGCATGGGCACAATCTCAATCTTATCCACGTCATTCGAAGCGCTTCGTACTTCAATTTCTGCAATCCCCGGAATCACTTGCGGCACGCGCACCGTCACAAAAAGGTGATACGGCCCCGCATCCCCCTCAAAGAACACATCCGGACTCCCAACATGCGCGCCAACAGAAACCGCCGCCAGCAAAGCGATCGCGATACTCCCGAATGTCCGTCGCCGCATGTATCTCCCCAGTCCGATCGTCATTGTCCTCGTCCTACGCAATTGTGCTGCCCCACAATCTTTCCCTCTTCTCTGTGACCGCTGTGTCTCTGCGTTTCGCTATCTCTTTTTTTTCTCGTCACCGCTTCATCCGCCGCATCCAATCTCCCCACGCAAATCCCAAGCGCGCGGTAATCACGCTAAAGACGAGCGCCATGGCCATCAGCCGCGCAAATACAGCTCGGGGTTCGCTCGCATTAAGTTGGTAAGGATCGTAAAGAATCGTCGCCGGATCGAAATACGCAAAATACCCCATGCCAAAAACACGGTTCCGTGCCGCCGGCGTCATCAGAAAATCCGCGAACGGCCACTGCGCGGCCCAAAAACTCAACACAAAGACCGGCCCGGTCACCGCCGCCAGCTTCCACCTTCCCCACTCGCTCGTCTTACGCCACAAAAGGTCCAGCACAATCGCGGGGACAATAATCAGCAAGGGAAAATGCAGCGGTACCAAGTGCGTGATGTGTTGATAGACCGGGCCCAGCTTCGGCTCGGCTGGAAACAGCGGCAGTACCCATTCAAAAGTGAGCAAAATGATCGTATAAATCCCAGCAACGCCCGTGCATCCCCACTTCCACTGCGATCCCCACGCCGGCGCAATCAGAACAGCCGGAATCGCAATCGCCACGGCGAGATAGCACGCTGCCTGATGCATTTCGGTCGGCCAAGTGCTCGACGTCAGAATCGTTCCCATCTGCGCGACGCAACTCGCCCCGATATAAAGCAATAGAAACCCAAGTGTCCGTCGCACGCTTTCTGTCGCTCGGCTCATCAACGCCGCCAGCAGCGCCATCAACCCAATCTTGATCGCCAGCGAACCCAGCGACAGCAAGGTATGCGGTGGGCTCAAAATCTTCACGTCTAACCCGTACGCGTTGTGCCACCAATTGTCGAACGGCGCCGACGTCAGCATCGCGATGCAGCCCCACACCGCTATGAACGCTCCCAGCGGCCCGCGAAATCCCCAAATCTTCACCGACGCGTCTTGCGTCGCTGCATCATGCCCAAACGTTGCCGTCAAAATCATGTAGGCGCACGCGATTCCAACCAACACGCCCGTCAACTGAATCAGGATGTGCGCAGGCGTCCAGAACGTATCCCGCCCAATCGACATATGCCACGAAATGTCCCATGGCCCGCCGATCATCCCGCTCACGATTCCCGCCACCATGCACCAAATCGGCCAAGGAACAGACTCCACCCGCGCCCCGGCGACAACCCGCGCCGAGATCGGCGGCCTGGCGATATGTTGTCCAAAAGGGATCGATTGTCCCATCGCGTCCCACTCCTCCTCAGGCATTACCAGCGGCTTCTCTGCTACCTTCCCGCGAGTCTACACCGCAGCGCCCGTTCCGCAAACCATTTGCCGCCCTGCTAGCGTCGGTATCTACCCCCAATTACGCAAGCGATTCCGGGTTCATTTCCCTAAACCCGAAGTATCTGGAACTTCCATCCCTGTTCTTCGTATAACCTAGTGAAGGCTCTGCCGCTCTTCGTCCCTTACTGGCACAGCCATGGGGGGGGCCGTTCATGAAGTCCTTCTTGACGCACCTGAAGCAAGTCTTTCGTCGCCTGGCTCGCGCTCCCCTCTTTACCATCATCACGCTCATCACCCTCGCCGCCGGTGTTGGCGGCAACACCGTCGTTTTCAGCGTTCTTGAAGGCATCCTCCTTAAGCCTCTCCCCTACCCCAAGGCCAACGAGCTCGTCGGCGTCTGGCATTCCGCCCCAGGCATCAACATCACCGACCTCAACATGGCTCCCTCGAACTACTTCATCTATCGCGAACAAAATCAATCCTTTCAGGACATCGGCATGTATAGCCACGATGCCGTCAGCGTTACAGGCCTCGCCGAACCGGAACGCCTCGAAGCCATAGATGTCACCGACGGCATCATTCCCCTTCTCGGCATTCCCCCCATCCTCGGCCGCTCCTTTACTCGCCAGGATGATACTGCCGGCTCGCCCGAAACCGTCATGATCACCTACGGCTTTTGGAAAAAGAAATTTGGCGGCTCCAGCTCCGTCATCCGTCAGTCCATCGACCTCGATGGCAAGCCCCGCCAGATCATCGGCGTCCTTCCCGAACGCTTTCATTTTCTCGATTGGAACGATCCCTCCGTGCTTCTTCCTTTTCAGTTCGACCGCAACAAAGTCAATCTCGGCAATTTCAGCTTTGAAAGTCTCGCTCGCTTAGAACCCGGCGTCACTATGGAACAGGCCAGTGCCGACATCGCTCGCATGTTGCCGATCGTCTCGCGCACTTTCCCCGCGCCTCCCGGCTTCAGCGCCAAGATTTTTGAAGACGCCCGCATCGCTCCGAATCTCCGCCCCTTAAAGAACGACGTCATCGGCGACGTTGGCAGC
>DATMKS010000043.1:0-6642 GCA_035571045.1 Verrucomicrobiia bacterium | reverse complement strand
CGAGTCTCCCGGGGCCAACGCGAGAGTTTGCCAAGCTTTGCCGCCCGGACCAGCGCGCCTGTCCCACGACCGGCACGCCAGACCGCTTACTGGTTCAGAGAGAAAATCACGTCGATCGTGGTGTCGACTTCGACCGGCTCGCCGTTGAGGAGCGTCGGCCGATAGCGCCACTGCCGCACCGCATCGAGCGCGGATTGTACCAGCAGTGGATGCCCGGAGATGACTTCGAGTTGCTGCACCGAGCCATCCTTGCCGATAATCGCGTGCAGCCGCACCGTGCCTGAGATGCGCGTCTGCCGAGCCAGCGGGGGATACATCGGCTGAACTCTGTTGATGATCATCGCCGCCTGTACCTGGCCGCCCTGCTTGATGCGCGTTTGCGTCGGCCGAGGCGGTGGCGGAGCTCCGCCCATTCCACCGATGACGCCGCCAATCACGCCGCCCATGGAACCACCCGGCACGCCGCCAGGCACGCCGCCTTGTACACCGGCATCCATATCAGGCGCGTCTTCCTTAATAATCTTTACATCCTTCGGAATAGCTTTCGGCTGCACGAGTTTGCCGGCGTCCATCAGATGGACTTGCGGCTTGACGTGAACGACCGCCGCCGGAGGCGGCGGGGGAGGCGGCGGAGGCGGTGGCGGTGGAGCAGTGAGCATGGTCGCCATCATCGTCTTCGGCAGCGCTTCTGTGTAGATCAGCGGAATGAGGATCAGGATGCCAACGAGAACGGCTTGCACAACCATGGACAGAACGACCGTCCATGGCTTGTTCGTCCGCTTCGTCTCGCCTGAAAGCACCATATCTTCAAACATAATTCCTACCTCCTCCCCGAAGGAGCTAGACGCCCTGCGACGCCCTCGCTTCCGCGGGTTTTGTTTCCGGCTGCGGGTCCGGTGCCAACTGCGACCCCTTTTTGGCCGCGCCAGCGATTCCAGGCGACCACAAGCGGTGCAGCAATACCAAAACTGGAGTACGTTCCTACCACAATCCCCACCACCAGAGCAAAGGAGAATGCACGAAGCACCTGGCCGCCCATCAGGAACAGAACGAGCACGGTAAGGAAAGTCAATCCACTGGTTAGTATCGTCCGGGAAAGCGTCTGGTTGATGGATTTGTTGACGACGCCCGGAAACGGCTCACGGCGCAGCAAACGATTGTTCTCTCGGATGCGGTCGAAGATGACGATGGTGTCGTTCATCGAATAGCCAACCAATGTGAGAAGCGCCGCGATAACCGTCAGCGAAATCTCGAAATGCAACAGCGAGAAAAAGCCCAGGGTAATCAAAACGTCGTGAAACACGGCAAGGACCGCGGCTGCCCCGTAGACCCACTCGAATCGAAAGGCAATATATAACAGCATGCCCCCTAAAGCATAGAGGGTAACAACGATAGCCTGGCGGCGCAGCTCGCCACCCACTTTGGGGCCGACAATCTCCGCACCCCGAATCGCGAAGGATCCCAGAGCGTAGTTATCTTTTAAGACGGAAAGAACGCCGGGGGTAACGCCATCTACTTTCGAGAGACCATCGAAACTGGTGAGCACGCCTTGGCTGTTCGTGTCCCGATAATCCAAGATCTTTTTTGCGAGTTGCTGATAACGGTCGCCGGCATTCGTCGAAAGCAGAAGTGGATCGTGTTGCGTGAGGAAAACGGCGAGAGTGGAAGGCGTGGCGGAATTGAGATCGGGCTTCGAAGAGTTGGTTACCCCGTAGATCGCGTTTAGTGCATTTATGACCTGGATCTTGCTGGCATCACCGGCTTCGTCCCCCTGGTTCTTCTGTTCGACGAAAATGAGCACTTCATTCGAGTTGGGGTTGGTGATGTCACTTACCGACTGGATTTCACTATTGCCAAGACCTTGCGCGTTTAAGCCGTTCCGGATCTTGTCGACGTTAGGGGGCTGAGCAAAGCGGACGTCCACATTGGTGCCGCCTTTGAAATCGATGCTGTAACGAAGGCCGCCGTGCAGAAAGACGGAAGTCCAGCCGGCGATGAGCAAAATGCCGCTAAGGGCATAGAAATACTTGGCTTTGCCCATCCAGTCGATGTTGGGCTCTTTGAATAGCTCGATCATACGGCTTTTTACTTCCCTTCTTTAGACTCCAACATCCATGGATAAGTTCCCGCCTCTTCTCCCTCTACCCTATGGGCAGTTGGAGAAGATTGCTATGACTCTCTCGTTTCCCGCTCAAGAGCCATTGGCCCTATACGTCCTAGTACAGCCTAGATGCTTAATTCACCCTGGCGGTCCATCTTGGCCAGGTGATACTGGAAAATCGTCTTGGATACATAGATGGCGGTGAACACGTTGGCAATCAAACCGATCGTCAGGGTAATGGCAAACCCGCGAATCGGCCCAGTCCCGAACAGAAACAGAAAAAAAGCGGAGACTACGGTAGTAACGTGCGTATCGATAATCGTGAGGAAGGCTTTGTCGAATCCCGCATCTACAGCCGAAGCCGCAGACTTGCCATTGCGCAACTCCTCACGAATGCGCTCGAAAACGAGAACGTTGGAATCCACACCCATGCCAATAGTTAGAATCACGCCAGCAATACCCGGCAGAGTGAGTACAGCGCCGAAAAAAGCCAACGCTGCAAGCAGGATGACCAAGTTCAGAATGAGAGCGAGAACCGCGTTACCACCCGAAAGCCGGTAATAGAACAGCATGAAAATCATGACCACCAGCAAGCTCAGCACCGAGGCCTGCACGCCGTGGCGGATAGAGTCCGCGCCCAGCGACGGGCCAACGGTGCGCTCTTCGAGATATTTGATCGATGCCGGAAGAGCTCCAGCGCTCAGCACGAGCGACAGATCATGAGCGGATTCCTGGCTGAAATTGCCCTCGATCATTCCGGAATCATCGATGCGTGCATTAATGGTCGGAGCGGAATAGACGCGATGGTCGAGCACGATAGGCATTTGCCGGCCGATATTCTGCTGCGTGAAGGGTCCGAACCGCCGAGCGGCCTCGGCAGAAAGCGTAAAGTCTACAACCCATTGGCCGGGGTTGTTGGTGTTGCGATTTTCCGTGGCGCTGCGAAGGTCGCGGCCCGTGACGATTGGCGCGCGGCTCACGATATACCATCCCTCACCCTCGGGTGAAGCCGCAGCATTGGACCGGGTATCCGCTCTTCCCGGCAATAGTTCCGTGCCGGCGGGTAACACCCCGCTATGCTTGCTCAAAGCGTCGGTTTCTGAAGTGTAGACGACGGGATCCTCAAGGAGCGTCAGTTCGAGCTGGCCACCCTGTTGAATGACACCCTTGGCGCGTGTAGGGTCGCCCTCGCCGGGCAATTGCACAAGGATTTCGTTGCTGTTTTGCCCGCCTCGAAGCTGAATCGTGGGCTCCGTGAGACCCAGCGCATTGATGCGCCGATCGATGGTTTCGAGCGACAGCGTCATGGTTGTTTCTTGAATCTGGGCGATGGCCGCGCCCCGAAGAGTCAGCGTGTAACCGGAAGGATCGCCGGCGGCGGGCGACATATCCCAGAAGTTTGAAAATTGCTGGCTGATATAGTCGCGAAATTCCGCAAGCCGCGCGGAATCCACGCTGCGCACAAGGATGTGCGTGTCGTCCACTCGGCGCACTTCATCGTAGTGAATGTTTTTGCTGCGCAGCCAGCTCGTGATGCGCTCGACCATCTGGTCGGTGTCTTGCGCGATGGCTTCCTGCGTCTGCACTTGCAGAACGAGGTGCGTGCCACCCTGCAGATCGAGGCCGAGCTTGATCTGGTGAGAGAAGTTATCTTTCAGCTGCGCCCCGGACGTAGGAAAGGTGGGCAGCCCCACGAGGCCGTAGATGCAGCCGAGAATGACAAGAACGATGAAAACGAATTTCCACTTCAGATTGGGGTTCATGGTCAGAGAGTTGAGCGCGCGCTCCGGCCGCAGGCGGGTTTATTTCGCATCTTCCGATGCCTCCACCTGTGCAATCGCCGAGCGCGCGATGCGGATTTTTACCTGGTCGGCAATTTTAAGGATGACTGTATCGCCGTCAATGCCATTGATGGTGCCGTAGATGCCGCTGTTGGTCACAACCTTGTCGCCGGACTTGAGCGCGGCGATCATTGCCTGCATTTTTTTGCGCTGCCGCTGCTGCGGTAGAATCAGCATCACGTAGAAAATGGCCATCACCACGACCATCATTACAAGAGGATTCCCGAGAAGGCTCGCCGGTCCTGAAGCTTGAAAGAAAATTGCCGCCATGATCGTCAAGAGCTGCATCGTTCCTTTCACCAATTTCGGGCCAGTCCAGCGTCACCGAAGATAGAATCAGCCCGGCGGGTACCAGCTGCCCGCTCTCACAGCCCGCCGGATTCTCTGCTCGTGTTGCCGCGCAGGTCAGCCTCGGCCAAGCCGGGCCGCACTTGAAGAATCTCGGACGCTATTCCGGTCCAACGTTCAGGCCGGGCCTACAGCATAGCGCGCGTGCATCTCAGATGAGAAATTCGCTAGGTTCCCAAACTCGATAGCCTCGCGGATTTGTCTCATTAAGTCAAGGTAAAAGTGGACATTGTGGTGGGTGGCCAGGATTGCCGCAGTGAGTTCTCCGGCAGCGAAAAGATGACGAAGATATGCGCGCGTATAGCGCCGGCAAACCGAGCAGGAGCAGTTCGGATCGGGCGGCCGCTGATCCATGGCGTAACGCGCGTTCTTGATGAGCACGCGGCCTCCGCTCGTGTAGAGGCAGGCGTGGCGCGCGGCGCGCGTTGGGAGCACGCAGTCCATCATGTCGATGCCGAGCGCGACGTAGTCTGCGATTTGCTCGGGCTTGCCGACGCCCATCAGATAGCGCGGACGATCGCGCGGGAGAAGCGCGGTGACTTCGGCGGTCATTTCGCAAGTTACGGCATGCGGTTCGCCGACGGCGAGTCCGCCGACGGCGTATCCGGCGAAATCCAATTCGAGGAGTTGCTCGGCGCTCGCGCGGCGCAGATCGGCGAAGGTAGCGCCTTGCACGATGCCAAATTGCCATTGCAGAACTTCGTTGTTTCGGCGCGCTTCGTCGAGGAAAAATTTTCGCGCGCGCTCGGCCCATGCGGCGGTGCGCTTAACCGCCGCTTCGGCTTTCTCGCGCGGCGCAGGGGTTTCAATGCACTCATCCAGCACCATGGCGATATCCGAGCCGAGGGCCAGCTGAATTTCCACGGCTTTTTCCGGCGTGAGCAGGTGCTCCGAGCCGTCCAGATGCGAGCGAAAGCGCACGCCTTCGTCGGTAACTTTGCGCAATGCGGCGAGACTGAACACCTGGAAGCCGCCCGAGTCGGTAAGAATCGCGTGCGGCCAGGACATGAACCGGTGCAAGCCACCGAGCCTCTCGACGGCCTCGTGCCCTGGACGCAAGTACAAATGATAGGTATTAGAGAGAAGGATCTCGGCGCCCAACTCTTCGAGCGCCTCGTTGCGCAGGCCCTTCACCGTCGCCTGCGTACCCACCGGCATGAAGCAAGGCGTCTCGACCGCCCCGTGCGGGGTGTGCAAAACACCGCGACGTGCGCCGCTCGGGTCGGTTTTTGTTACTTCAAATGAAAAACTCACCCTGCGAGTGTATCAGGAGAAGACAAACGCAATTCCCACCCGGCACACCACGTAAGCCGCCCACACGCCGAAGGCAATCATATAAGGCTTCCCGCCCTTGAGCTTTTTCGGGTTCATAACCGCAAATCCGATGGCGATGAGAATTAGCGTCCAGAAAGTAAAGATGTCAAATGATTTCGAGAGCGCCACAAGCCATTTGGCCGAATCCTCGGGCAAAACGGCCGCGATATTCGTGGCCACCGGATTTTCCAAGTCGACGGTCCCAGGCGCCTTCAGATAGAGCACCAGTAAAAAGAGAGGGCTGCTGATGAGCCCAGTCATGAATGCGTGCGAAGTTATCGCCATTGCCGTCGTGAAATTCGTGCTGACGCCGCCAAGAAGCGCGTAAGCCCCCCACATCACTAGAGCGAAAACGAGCGCGCCGATGATTGGACCTAACAGACCAACCGCATACGTGAACATCGGCGTGAATTTGGCACCGCCTTCGATCCGCTGCTCCTTCTGTTCCGCTGAGAGTTGGGCCGCCTGGGGACTTTTCTCGATTTGCTGGCTCATGAATTCGCGCCAGTTGATCCGCTGATTGATGCCAAAACTGACGGCAAGGCTCAAGAGTGTCAGCAGAGCGATAGCTAAGCCCCATCCGGGCTTTCTGACAATATCTTCAAACGTTTTCTGCGGCGAAAACAAGACGCCGAAGATGCGGCTGATCGCGCTCATCTGCGGCTGCGGCTCTGGCGCAGCCGGGGAAACGGCAGTTGTCGTTGCCATCGGAAAATCCTCCACCACTAGGTTGCGTATTACACTCTGTTAAGACTTTACGCAGGGCCCTACCCAAATATTTCAATGTGCGGATTCTAGCCTATTCGGACCGAGGTTGTCAGGACGACCTGGCCAGCATCGTCGGGCTGAGGGTGCGTCCGGGCCCCAGGAGGACGAGGCGATCTAGCGCGCGGGCAGGGCCGGGACGGCGGCCAGCAACTCGCGGGTATACGCATCTACAGGCGCGTGAAGGACTTGCTCCGCCGGGGCGACCTCAACGAATTTGCCCGCGCGCATGACGGCGATCCGCGTCGCCACTTGGGCCACCACCGGCAGGCT
>DATMKS010000042.1:0-49789 GCA_035571045.1 Verrucomicrobiia bacterium | reverse complement strand
TGGTCGACGCGGCGGGCGGTTTCGAGTGGATATGGGGTGGAATCGAATCCCTTCCTGCGGCCATTTTCGCACTCTGGAGCGATGTATGCGGCGACGCAGGTGAGCCCACTGGTGATGGATTTCATTGGACGGCGGATGATGACGAGCCGGTACCCCATGCTGCGCAAGATGTGGTGGCTGCCGCAGACGGCGGGGACGGGGATGTCCGTGTTCTCGGGAGTGCACAACGTTGGAGTGGTGCCCTCGAACTAACGTATTTCAAAAATAGAAAAATCAAAAGCGTCCCGGTGAGGAAATTCGCCGGGACGCTTTTATATTGCGGGTAGGCTTGTGGCGTGCGCCTGATGGGCGCCGGCTTTTTTGGGCTACTTGCCGACGACTACGATGGCGAAGGAGCCGGGCTTCATCTTGCCGCGGCGCTCTCCGGCAGCTGGAGCATCAAATTCCGCGGAAGGAAGAAAAATAGTGTGGGTTTTCAGGTCGAGGCCCATGGTGCGGGCGCTGCGCTTGGTGGAAACGTTTTCGACGACGCTGAATTTGTCGGGGGAATCTTCGTGGACGACGGTTAGATTGCCGTCGCCGCAGGAAGCAAAAGCGAAGCCCGTCGATGGATCGAAGGCTGAGGCGTCGGGGCCATCACAAATGGTGGGGGTCGCGACCACTGCGCCGGTGTCGGCATTCACTACGGCCATGACTTTTTCATCGCAAACGGAGAAGAGCCGGCGATTTTTGAGATCCATCGAGAGGCCGGAGGGAGATTTGCAGGGGGCCAGCGGCCAGCGGTGGGTTTCGGTGAGTTTTTGAGCGTCGAACTGGACGAGCTCGTTTTTGTCTTCGATGTTGACGTAGATGCTGCCTTGGCCATCGGCTGCGGCGAATTCGGGTTTGCCGCCGAGAGCGAGAGTGCCGGCGACCGTGCCGTCGGCGCCGTTGATGGCAGTGGTGTTTTGCCCCCGTCCGTTGAGAGTGAAGACGCGCTTCGTGACGGCGTCGTAGACGATGGCGTCGGGGTTGCCGTCGGTTTTTACGGTGCCGAGAGTCTTGAGGGACCCGAGATCGAAGATGACGGCGGTGTTGGCGCGACCGGCGCTGACGAAGCCGCGGCCAAGGTCGGAAGCGAGCGCGATGCCGTGCACGCCTTGGGTGTCGGGGACGTCGCCTTCGACGGCGTAGGTGTCGGCGTTCATCACGACGACGTGGGAGCCGTGGGAAATGTAAACGCGGCGGGCGGCGGAGTCGACGTTGAGATAGTCCCAACCTTCATCTCCTGGGATGGAGACGGTTTTGACTACGTGATAGCCGGAGGGGCCTGGAGCTGGAGCAGCGGCGCGGGAGAATAGAACGCCCGAGAGGATCATCGCGACGGAGAGGGACCCGACTGCGATGAGGAAAGCAAAATTCTTACGCATTGTGTTTCTCTCCTGAGAGGCTTCGCCCTGGATTGAGATTGGGCGGGATTATCTATACAGGCCTTGACCTAAACCCAAGATAAATGAGGAAGAGAGGAAAGGCAGAGCGCAGCTTGAAGTCTGGAGGGCGGGGCAAGCTCCGCCCCTCGAAGCTAGCGAACCTCACAATTTTCTCCCGACGGCATCTAGTTGGTTGCCTTGTGTTGTTGGAACCAGCCGGCGACGTACAGCATTTTGGCGATGTGATGGCTGGGGCGGCGGCCGATGCCGTGGGGCTCTTCGGGGACGCGGACGAGGATCGCGTCGATGTTGAGTAGTTTCAGGGATGCGTAGAACTGTTCGGCTTCGGAGATGGGGGTGCGGAAGTCGGCTTCGCCGGTCATCACCAGCGTGGGCGTTTTGATTTTGGCGACTAGATTTGTGAGCGAGCGCTGCATGTACTGGTCGGTGTTGTCCCAGGGATTGCCGGGGAACCAGTATTTTGCGGTCCAGGGGATGTCGGTGGTGAGAACGAAGCTGTACCAGTTGATGACGGGATAGAGGCAAGCGGCGGCGCGGAAGCGCTCCGTGTGCTCGATAGTCCAGGCGGTGAGGACGCCGCCACCGCTGCCGCCAGTGACGAAGAGATTGTTGGTGTCGATGTAGCCCTTGGCGATCACAGCGTCGACGCCGCTATTGAGGTCGGCGAAATCGTCGCCGGGATAGGCGTGGTGTATGAGGTTAGCGAATTCCTCGCCATAGCTGGTGCTGCCGCGGGGGTTGGTGTAGAGGACGACATAGCCCATGGAAGCCCAGACCTGTTTTTCGAAGTCGAAGCGGTCGCCGTAATCGCCAAAAGGGCCGCCGTGAATTTCGAGAATGAGAGGATATTTTTTCGAGGGATCGAAATCAGGCGGTTCGACGATCCAGCCTTGAATCTTGCGCTGGTCTTTGGAGGAATCGTAGATGATTTCCTCGACATGGCCAGGTTTTTTTTGTTCGAGTAATTCCTGATTGAGAGTAGTGAGTACTTTCATGGCGCCCATGTTGCTGACGGCCACGTCGCCGGGGATGTCGGTGCGGCCGTAGGTAAAGGCGATGGGTCCGGCGTGAGCGACGGAGAAAGAACCGCCGCCGTAGGCGCTGGTTGAGGAGGAGACGTGATCAGCAATTTTTTTGGAAGCGCCATCGGGAGAGAGGAAACCGATTTTTGTGTCCCCATGATCGTTGTATTGAAAATAGACGCCGCTGTTGTCGGCGGCCCAGACCGGACTCTGAATGTCGAAGTCGAGTTTGTCGGAGATGGAATGGGAGCCTGTGCCGTCGCGCTTCATTAGATAGAGCTTGGTGGTTTGGTGGCCTTGGAGGCGGTCGTCGAAGCCGGTGTAAGCGATCCATTTGCCGTCGGGAGAGATAGCAGGATTGTTATCGGGACCTTTGCGATTGGTGAGCGCGCGAAGAGAGCCGTCGGCGACGCTGAATTCGTAGATTTCGGTGTCGAAAACCTCGTGGTCGGATTCGGGATGGCGATTGGCGGAGACGAGGAGAAATTTTCCATCGGGTGTCCAGGTAGCGCGGCTGGGTCCGTATTCGTTGCCTCCGTTGGGAAAATTGCCGTTGGTGATTTGGCGTGGAGCGCCGCCTTCGGCAGAAACCACGAAGATTTGCATGAAGCCGGGCTTCAGGTAGCCGGCGCCGTTGAAGCGATAGACCAGGCGATCGTACATCGTGGCGGGTTCGGCCCACTTGGCTCCTGCAGGCGGCGCGGGAAGATCGGCGAGGTGCGGACCTTTGCCGAGAACGAGCGAGGAGAAGGAAAGCATCTTGCCGTCGGGGGACCATTCGATGGCATCGGGAGATTGATCGAGGTTGGTGATGCGCGCGGTTTGACCGGAGTCCATCCAGCGAACATAGATTTGCTGCTTGCCATCGGTGTCAGAGAGATAGGCGAGACGCGCGCCATCGGGAGACCAGCGCGGGGAAGCGTCATTGTGGCTGCCGGTGGTGAGCGGGCGATGGTCGGTGCCGTCGGCATTGACGATCCAAAGATTGGAGTAGCGGCGGTCGGTCATGGGATCGGCGAAGCGACGCACATAGACGATTTTTTTGCCGTCGGGCGAAATTTGGGGATCGGTGGGGAGCTGGATTTGAAATTCATCCATCACCGAGAGTTTGTGTGACGATTCTTGCGCTTCGAGCACGGCCGGGTGGACCGAGAAAAGAGCGGCAGCAAAAGTCAATGCGGGCACGTAAAGCTTGCATTTCATGAGTGAGGACCCCCTCGCAGCTGGGAGTTAACAATGAGAGGGAAATTGTGTCAAGCCGGGAAGCGGCAATTTTCTTTGAGGTAAACGGCCATACGATTCCTGACGTTCGTAAGCTGCGCGTGGAACAACCCGTCTTTTTTTGCTAGAGTAGAGCTGCCGCTTCTTTACCAAGTAACCAGCTTTTGTTCAGAGCAACTCCCCCAGCCCATGGTTCTGGAAGGCGTCATTCAAATGTGCGAAGGGGTGTCCGATGTCTCGTTCGCTGCGCGCGGTTCCCAAGCTCTCTCCTCCGGAACACTTCTCGGCGCTCCGGCAAGGGGCGAGCAACTTCCTCGACGACGTTGGGTTTAGGCAAGCGTCCACAGGAACTCATGCAAATCTGGCTCATCGAATGCCCGCTACGGCACACCATCACCGGACCTTTCTCTCTCTTCCCCGTGACCACATGCGGCGTCGCCGCTTGCGCCGGCGCATTTCCAACGCGATCCTGATTCCGCTGCTGAGCGGCGTGGCGGCCTACGTTATCACTCGCCCGACCGGCGGCACCGGTTTTACGCTTCCCAAATCCGCACCGCAGGCGCCGATTTCCGCCCCGCTAAAAACCGAATCCTCTCCGTTCTATAGTGCGTCGCTATCTTCAATTTCGGATCGACACGGTGACCGGCTGCCGGAAAGCGCCGCTGCGACCTCCTCACCAAACCCAGTGAATAGCGGGGCTTACAAGCTGGCTGAAGGCCCGCACGCGGTTACGGAAGTGCCGGACATAGTTCTTCACGACGCGAAGCGCGGCAAAGATCTTCATGTCCGGGTTTTTTATCCGAAAGAGCCAGGCTCCTACCCCGTTATCGTGTTTTCGCATGGGGCAGGCGGTTCGCAATCCTGCTGCGAGGCTTTGACGCGGCACTGGGCTACTTATGGTTACGTCACGATTCAGCCTACGCACGATGATTCCACCTTGCAGCGGCGTAATAGCGGCGAGGAAGACATCAACTTTTTGAAAGCAGTCAGCGAAGCGCTGAAAAAACCGGCGCTTTGGCAAAGCCGCCCGCAGGACATTTCGTTTGTTCTAGATTCGTTGCCTGTGTTCGAAAAGCGGATTCCAGCGCTGGCCGGCAAGATCGATCGAGAGCATATCGGCGTTGGCGGTCACTCGATGGGGGCGTTCACTGCGGATGCCATTGCCGGGGCGCTCGTCGATCTCCCCGGACATCCCGCCACGAACTTCACCGATCCGCGCGTGCGAGCGGTGCTTTTGCTGTCTCCACAGGGGCCGGGCGAATTTGGACTTACCGATCATTCCTGGGATCGTCTCACGTTGCCGCTTTTGAGCATGACCGGGTCTCTCGACTTGGGCGCGGGCAATCAAGGCCCGGACTGGAAAAAGATTCCGTTCGAGCGCAGCCAGCCTGGAGCGAAGTATCACGTTTTCATTCAAGGCGCGAATCACATGTCATTCATCAACGCGAGGACACTCCTTCCAGCGCACGCTTCAGAAGGCGACTCGATTCTGGGCTACACCAATGCTGCTTCTCTTGCCTTCTGGGATGCCTATCTGAAAGCCGATTCGGCGGCGAAAAATTATCTGCAATCCGATGCGCTCCCGGATTTCAGCCACGGTTCCGTAAAGATTTTTCGCCGTTGAGCGGGTTGCCCGCGCTCCTCAGCTTTTCCACACGTTTCTCGGGGGAGTCCTTCCGTACCATTGACGATGTTACTAGCCAGTTCGGAAACTGAGTACAGTATGGCCCGCTACTCAGCCTTTCTTGGGCGCAGAGTTGAAGTTCAATATCGCGCCGGAGACATCCTTTTGCCCGCGTCCGGCACATTTGTGGCGGATTCGGGCCGCTCCATCTTTCTTGAGCAGCATTTCGAGCAGCGTGGCAAGGAAAAGCATTTTCGCTGGGAAATTCCTTACCAATACATCGTTCGGCTGGAAGAGAAACCCGACCCCTCTCAAGATGCCGCCTCGGCGGCTAACGCCCATTCGCCCGAGCCGGCCGCGGCTCCGAGCGCTGAAGAGTCGTCTTCCTCCCCAGACAGCAAAGCACAGAAAACTGCCAACCCCAGCCCTTCCGGCGGCGCGCCCGCAATCCTACCCTTGCAGAATCGTCCCAAGACCGCTTAACGCCCTCCGCCTTCGTTCGCCCTTCGCGGGACTGTGGCTCTGAGATTCGGTTACAATCGACGCGCTGTACACCCTACATTTTCGCCACGATGGGCCCGTGTCGGCCCTCGCGCGGAGGAGGCTTTTCGTGAGTTCCGACGACCGCCCAAAGACCAGCATCGGAGTGAAAGTTGGCCCGGGAGCCGATGTCAGCCCTACCCGAAACCTCGGTCCCGGGTCCAAAATCGGCTTGATTGGGCTCGGCTTGATGGGCCGGCCGATGGGCTTGAATCTATTGAAGGCGGGTTATTCGCTGACAGTCTGGAACCGGACCGCCTCGCGCGCCGAATCGCTTGTAGCTGCTGGCGCAAAGCTCGCTCAGTCGCCTGAGGAAGTGGCCGCTACTTCTGACGTGCTGATCACTATCGTCAGCGATCCGCCTGCTCTAGAGGGGATCCTTTGGGGCGGCTCCGGATCGGCACAAAATTCTGGCACTCTTTCGGCCCTTCGTCCTGGCAGCATTTACATTGATTCGAGTACGGTTTCGCCTGTTCTCGCCCGAAAGATTGCGGGAGCTTGCGAAGAGCGCCATGTGGCGTTTTTGGACGCCCCAGTGACGGGCGGCACCTGGGGGGCGGAAAAAGGGGAGTTGGTTTTTATGGTGGGCGGCGATGGCCAAGTGCTAAAGGACGTTGAGCCGGTCTTGAAGGTGATGGGCAAGCGGTGGTTCCACCTCGGACCGAATGGAGCCGGGCAAACCATCAAACTGGCAATGAACCTGATTCTGGCGCTGCAAGTGGATGCTCTTGCGGAGGCACTAGCCCTAGTGGAAGCAGCGGGACTCGAGGGCGAAAAGCTCGTGGAGGTGATGCAATCCAGCATGGCGCGCGCGGCTGTGCTGGATGTCAAAGCCCCGCTCCTGCTGAAGCGCGAGTACCCACCCAGCTTTCCTTTGCGGCTGATGCACAAGGACGTGGGATTGGCTCTGGACCTTGCCAGGGAGGCTGGGGTGACGCTACCGGCAGCTGCGGCTGCGTACACCACTTATTCTGCGGTGAAAGCAGCGGCGAAAGAGGATTTGGACTATGCGGCTGTGATGAAGTTCTGGGATCGCCCCGCTTAATATATAAGTTATTTACTATCAATGATTTATAAGGAAAGAAGGGCGGCGCTTACCGGGGCACGCTGGTTTGCCCTTACTAGAGGGAACGAACTGCGGCGCGCTGGTCGAGATCGAGAGAAAGATTCTGATCGAGGAGCACGGCGACATAGCGTGAACAGGTTTTCATTTCCCTGGAAGCCCAGGCCGAGACGGCGGGTTGGATCGACCGGCAGCCCTTCTCGAGCTTTGCCACAACGGAATAATAGCCTCTGACTTCACGCAGCCAAGGCGTGCCCATTTTCAGGCGTGGAGACATTTCGTCGCAAAGCCCGAGTAGTTTGCCAAAATCGTTGGGGCCGATGGTTTCCGCCTCTATACCAGTCGCTGCGCACAGAGATTCGGAAAGAGGCTGGTTGGCGGTTGTCAGCCAAATCATTCGCCACTGGCTGATGGCGAACTGAATCAGAGCCAACATCGAGAGCACGAGTATGAAGACGGCGGTCATGGCTTTTTCTTCGAGGATTAGTCTGCCCGCACCGGATGTGTCCCCCTATAGGACGCCCGTACCAGGGGACAGGTACTGCGCGTGGGGCCAGTGGAGGCTGCTTTCTGTCACCAGGGGGAAGCGCCTGCCCTTTTCCTCCTGGGCTTCGCTCCCGGGGAATTCGTTAACGCGTAAGTAACTTCCGGCCGCAATTTCTGCAAATACCATTGACCGCCACAGGGGCTCACTTTAGGGTGGTGGGTAACCGTTAGTTATCCAGCTCCTCTCATGGACATCCAAAAGAACTTGGGAAGCCCGCCCCTCGGAACGACCAGCGATCAGGAGATCGCCGATAACCTGCGGAAAATCGAGAAGAGGGATTGGTGGGTCTGGGCTAACTCAATTTTTGTCATCCTGCTCCTGACCGGAGCGCTGATTTCCTTTACTCTGCCTTCGCTTTCGCAGGGAGCCACACCGCTCTTCAGGATCAAGGCCACCGAGGCAGTTTTTGGCCTGGTGGCGCTTATCGTTCTATTCAACGTCTACACCATTTACCAGCAAGTGTTGATCAAGCGGCTGCGGCGGCAGCTTGCAGAAAAGCAGCATCACTCGATGATCTTGCGCGAGCTTGCCATGGTTGACGCCTTGACCGGGCTCTATAACCGCAGGTTTGCCGAACAGCGGCTCGTTGCGGAGGTGGCGCGCTCTGCGCGCAAAGGCCACCCGCTTACTGTGGTGCTCCTGGACCTGGACGAGTTCAAGCATATCAATGACACGTACGGGCACCCCGCCGGGGATTTGGTGCTTCAGGAGTTTGCCGCCGCCCTCAATCGGGCCGTTCGAGGAGGGGACCTCGCCGTTCGAATGGGAGGCGACGAATTCCTGCTGATTCTACCCGAATGCAATCACGAGCAATTGCGGCTTGTTCTGAACCGGCTGGGGCCTCTCGAACTGGCTTGGGAGGGTCGGAAATTTCCCATCAAGTATTCGGTTGGCTGGAAGGAATATGCATCCGGCGACCAGCCGGAGGGCATGCTGGCTGCCGCCGATCAAGCTTTGTACGCGAACAAGCGCGCCGCGAAGAAGTCCACCCTTCCAGACGCCGTTCCTGCCTAAGTCCTACAGCTCTTCGGTCCGCAGTTCCGAGGTTGATATAGAATGCTTTCTCGCTTCCGCTACTGCGCGCGAGCGAAAGCATAAATATTGATGTGTGGATTTTCTGCGCGTCTAATTCGGCGAGCGATTCAAGCAGGGGGAGGCTTTAGAAATGATGCTAAGAAGAAACTCATTCTTGGCTGCATGCGTATGCTCGGCCATTATGACACTCGGCGTAGCTGTGGCCTTGCCGCAAGCGAATGATTTGGGAGTCTTCACGAATGAAGGCAGGGTCGGACAAACGCCGCCGGGTTGCAAAGCCCAATACGATGCTGCCAAAGGCGAATATCGCATCACCGGAGGCGGCGCCAACATGTGGGCCGCCACGGACGCCTTCTATTTCGTCTGGAAAAAAGCTTCGGGCGACCTCACTCTAAGCGCCGATATTCAGTGGGTGGGCACGAGCGCCGCGGAACATCGCAAGGCTGTGCTCATTGTCCGCCAGAGCCTCGATCCCAGCTCGCCGTATGCGGACGCCGTGTCCCACGGCAATGGACTCACTTCGCTGCAATTTCGCGGCGCGCCGAACGAGCAGACTTATCAAATCGTAGCCGCCGAGGATGGGCCGTCGCGCTTGCGAATCGTTCGAAAAGGCAGCCGCTTCACGATGTACTTTGGGAAGCCGGGCGAGGAGTTAAAACCTTCCGGCCCGGTTGAATATGTAACTTTGCAAGAGCCTTTCTACGTTGGTCTCGGGGTATGTTCGCACGTGGCCACAACGCTCGAAACCGCGATCTTTTCCAATGTGAAACTGGAAGAAAGCGTGCCAACAAAATAGATCGTCCCAATCCGAGTGGCCGGTGCAGTTGGCAGGTTTTGTGGAGGACAAAATGGAAAGCATCATTGCTAAACTACTAGACGATTTCGATCGCGGCAGGATGACGCGGCGCCAACTGATCAAAAGCATTGCCGTGGTGGCGGCAGTTTCGGCGGAGACAACAGCAGCGTCTGCCGAAAACTCGAATGGATTCAGAACGGTCGCCGTCAACCACATCTCCTACCAGGTCAATGACTACGCCAAGACGCGCGACTTCTACGCGGATTTGCTGGGTATGAAGGTCGCCGCCGACACAGGCACCCAGTGCAACCTGATTCTCGGCGACACGAATACATTTGTGATTCCTCGCAACGCCCCGCAAGGGAGCACGCCGCCGCGCATCGACCATATCGCGTACACGATCGAGACGTGGAACAAGGATGCCGTGAAGGCGGAATTGGAGCGTCGCGGGCTTAATCCGCGCCCCGATACGGAGAACAGTTTTCATATCAAGGATCCCAACGGTTTCGATTTGCAGATCAGCGGCAAGGACATGAAGCCAGTTTAGGCGCCGGTTTCCGCCAGTGCTGGCTGCCGCGGTATCATTCCCGGGCTGAAGACTGACATCTCGCAGTTTTGACAAGGACGAAATCATGGCTACCGTTGCCTCCATCCTGGCCGAACTAAAAAAGAAAGGCAGCGCACAAACGCGCAAGATATACGCGCGCCACGGCATGGTCACGGACAATATGTTTGGAGTGAGCGTCGCGGACCTCAAAGTCATCGCAAAAACAATCAAAGGGCAGCAGGCACTCGCTTCTGAACTTTACAAAACGGGAAACATGGATGCGATGTACCTTGCCGGGATGGTTGCAGACGGCTCGAAGATGACGCCAAAAGAATTGACCGCCTGGGCCGAAGGGGCCGCGAATTTGCAAATGATTGCCGAATATACGGTGCCGTGGGTGACGGTGGAAAATGCTCAAGCGCGCGATTTGGCGATCGAATGGATTAAATCGAAGAAGGAGCACGTCGCTTCCTCGGGCTGGTGCACCTATTCCGGGCTGGTTGGTACGAAACCTGACGACTCTTTGGACCTTAGGGAGATCGAGGGTCTTCTGGGCACTGTTGTAAAAGGAATCGAAAGTGCCCAAAACCGCGTGCGCTACACGATGAACGGTTTTGTGATTGCCGTTGGAACCTTCGTGAAGCCTCTTTCGAAACAAGCAAAGGCGGCGGCCCGCCAGATTGGCACGATTTCGGTGGAAATGGGCGAGACGGCGTGCAAAGTGCCGGTCGCTACGGCCTGCATCGAGAAAATAGAAGCGGCCGGCCGCGCCGGGCAAAAACGAAAAACGATTCGATGTTAAGGGCGGCTCCTTCGGACTGACTTAATTTCCTGGATGGTATTGCCGCTCCGTATGTCCCTCGAGCTGCGCGGGATAAAAATACACCTCGCGCAAATCCCCAGTGCTGTAGCGTTGGGCCTCGTCGTTGAAGTGTGGCGATGACAGATTGCCGCTCTCACCGCCGGCGGTAACGGCTCTGGCCCGCACTTTCTCGCCAAACTCGACTACCGCAACGAAGCTGTTTCCGCTTGTGCCATACCACTTTTTCGTCCCCGGGTACGCGTGTGCCCCGAAGGACGCCAGCGAGCCCCACACTGCAGAGGTGAAGCCCACAGGAATGCTCGGCCCCGCATCGTTGAAGGGCTGAACGATGCCACCGGTGAGCCGCTGGAAGCGATTGATGTCGCCCCACGGGGTTTTCCAGGCGCCGAAATCCGCTGTGAGTTTGTCAGAGGCATCGGAAAGGGATTGCAGCAGCAAATCCGGGGGCGCTTTCGTGCAGATGTAGTCGCTCATGTAGATGCCCGCTTTTCTGGCCTCGGGGCCAACGCGCTTTTGAATGTCTTCGCCCCAAAACACGGCCAAAGAAGTAGGTACGGATGCCGCTCCCCAACGCAAATCCCATCCGCGCAGCACGCCAATTTGCCCGGCCAATTTCGTTTTCAAGGGATTGTCCGCGCCTAAGTCGTCCCACGCCTTTATCAAGCACGGGACCGGTTTCTCAAACCACGTCAGATAACTGTCATACGCGGCGGCAGCGAGCGAGTCGACGGTGAAATCTTTTTTGTCTTCTAGAACGCGAATGGCGTGCAATCCTCGGGCGGATTCTCCGCCGGCCTCCACATAAACGGGGAAATCTTCTTTCTTCGGGCTGCTTGGCCCTGCGGCGGACCATGGCCAATTGTTGGAGTTGTAGAGCCATCCACTCTTCGGGTTCAGCAGATGCGGTGTTTCATCGATGGAGAGCAAGCCCCTCCACTCCGTCGCCGGATTGTTCCCGTCGACCGGTTTCGTCCAATCAAAGCTTAGGTCGCGCCGCGGAATAAAATTTCCGTGGAAGTAGGCGATGTCGCCGTCGGCGTCCGCAAAAATGGTGTTGTTCGAAGAGTTGGTGTGCAGCTCCATCGTTTGCCGGAAAGATTTGTAGTCTTTGGCTTTCGTGCGTGTGTAGGACTGCGTCAGAGCCTTCGCGTGCTCTTCCATCAAACGGATGGTCAACCATTTGCCGTCCTTCTCCGCTACCACGGGCCCTTGGAGCGTGCGGTAGACCGTGAATTTCTTTTCGGCCAACCCGTCCGCGGTTTTGTACGGCACCGTAATTTCTCTCGCCTCGACGTGCCGCTCCTCTTTCCCGTACTTATAAAAAAACCTGTCGCCCTTTTTTTCCACAGCTACCTGATACCAGCTGATGGCGTTCACTCCGCTCGAGGTATGCATCCACCCGGCCCGGTCGTTGAATCCCTGGTAGACGAAAAATTGCCCCCAGGTCACGGCGCCGTACGCGTCCAGCCCCTCGTCGCTGTCCATTTGCAATTCGGAACGGAAGAAAAACGACGTATGCGGATTGATGAGAAGCAAAGAATGATGATCCGCGGTGTTCGAAGGCGCTATGGCCATCCCGTTCGACCCCCTCGGCTCTTCCGTTTCGTCGTCCTCCAACGAGGCACCACTGCTTAAGGCAACCTTGCCGTAGAAGGCCTCAAGCTGCGCTAGGTTCACGCGCTCGATGTCCCCGCCGATGCTGCCTTCGGTGAAGCTCAGCGCCATCCACGGTTCGAACCGCTCGATGACTCTCGGCTTCACTTCAGGATGCTTGGCAAGGTAGAAGTTCAAACCATCGGCGAACGCGTTCATCAGTTTCTTCAGCCATTCCGGGCTCGCCGCGTATTCCTTCTTCAGCGTCTCGGGATCGATAAAAAGCTTCATCCGCAAATCCTGATAGATTTTTGCTGCGCCTTCCGCCTCAGCCAGGCGCCCCATCGCATTGATGTAGTTGGTCTCGACGCGGTTGAAGTCGTCTTCCGCTTGCGCGTAAATCATGCCGAAGACGGCGTCGGCGTCCGTCTTGCCGTGAATGTGGGCGATGCCCCAATCGTCCCGGGTGATCGTGACGCTCCGAGCCTCTCGCTCCCAGCGTGCCACCTCTGTGCTTTTCGCCGCCTGGGGAGACGCCGCTTGAGAGACAGCCCTCTCTGAAGCAAACAAGCACGCTGCTAGCGCGATGAGGAAAGCCAAAACAGATTTCTTCATGATTGCCCCTGAAGGAATGAAATCCATACGCAGCCGCGCCGCTTGCACATTCGCGCGTTCCCGCGCGGCAACACCAGCCTAGCATCATACTCCGGCCGACCACGCGCTGCTCAATTCAGCTCTTCCCGCGAGTCGATCCATCGTGTAGATTCCTTCATTCCATGCGCCGACTTCTGGTTCTCCTCGCATTTTTGACCGCTGGCAGTTTCGAGGCCGCGCCCCCACCCGACGGTATTCCCCGCGAACTCGCCCGGCAACGCGCCGGGCAACTTTCGGAGGTTCGCTACCATCTGCGGTTCACGCTCATTCCCCGCAGGGCAACTGTTTCGGGCCATGAAGACCTGCAATTCCGGTCCATCTCCTCCGCGCTCGTCCTTCTGGATTTTCGCGAAGGGGCGGTAACAAATCTTGCGGTCAATGGCGCACGGATCCCGGCAAAAATCGAAAATGGCCACATCGAGCTTCCCGCGGGCGCTATTCATCCCGGCGAAAATGCCGTGAGCATGGATTTCAGCGCTCCCGTCGCTACCGCTGGGAAAGCCATCACGCGCTTTGACGACAAAGACGACAACACCGAATATCTCTACACGCTCTTTGTCCCCATGGACGCGGAAATGGCGTTCCCCTGCTTCGATCAGCCCGACCTCAAAGGCCGTTTCCATCTCGAACTTACGGCTCCTGAAAACTGGACGCCCCTTTCGAACACACCCATCGAATCCCAATCTCCGGCGGAAGTGGGGCAGCGCCTCACGATTTTTTCCGAGACGCGTCCCATCAGCACGTATCTGTTTGCCTTCGCCGCTGGGCCGTTCCGCAAAGTTCACGAAACGGCCGGACTCCCCGGACTTTATGTTCGCCAGTCCAAGCTCAGCAAAGCCGAAACGGAAGCCGCCGAAGTGCAGCAAATCACCGCACAAGGCATCGACTATCTCTCTAAATTTTTCGCCGAGCCTTTCCCGTTTCCGAAGTACGACCTCGTCCTGATCCCGGGCTTTGCTTATGGAGGCATGGAGCACGCCGGGGCTACCTTTCTCCGGGAAGAGTCCGTGCTCTTCCGCAGCGCGCCCACGCACAGCGATCACCTCAATCGCGACATTCTCTTGCTTCACGAGCTCACGCATCAATGGTTTGGCGATTTCACCACCATGCGCTGGTTCGATGATCTCTGGCTGAAGGAAGGCTTTGCGCAATACATGGCGTATCAGGCGCTCGCTTCTATCGCGCCTGACGACCATGTGTGGAAGCGGTTTTATCAGTCCATCAAGCCCGCGGCTTATTCCATCGACTCGACTCTTGGCACTACTCCGATCTACCAGGACATCGCCAATCTCAAGGACGCGAAGTCTGCTTACGGAGCCATCGTTTATTCGAAAGCTCCCGGCGTGATCAAGCAGCTGGCGTTCGTTCTGGGCGAAGAAAAGTTTCGCGACGGGCTGCGCCTTTATCTCAAGGAGCATGCCTATGCCAATGCGGAGTGGGGCGATCTGGTCCACGCGTTCGAACGAGTCTCCGGGAGATCACTTGAGGCTTGGGCAGCGATGTGGATTCGTCATCGCGGCATGCCGGAAGTGGTTGTGGCGTGGTCGTGCGATGCAGAAAATCGCATCGATCATTTCACGTTGACGCAGCATGACGTTCTCGGCGAGGGCGGCATTTGGCCAATCGCCATGGAAGCCGAGTTCGCCTATCCGGATCGCGGTCCTCTCGCTCTGCGCGCGCAACTCGACCGTGAAAAATCTGATCTGCCGGATGCTCTCGGCAAGCCATGCCCGCAATACGTTTTTCTGAATGATCAGGATTATGCGTACGGCCGCTTTCTGCTTGATGAGCGCAGCCGCAAAGCCGTCATCGACCGTTTGCCGACGGTCGGTGATGTCTTCGAGCGCACGCTGCTTTGGGGCTCGCTGTGGGATTCCGTTCGCGAAGGGGATATTGCTCCGCGTGATTACCTGGAATTCGCGCTCCGGCTTCTGCCCGACGAAACCGATGAAGCGCTTGCGGAAAGTCTTATCGGCCACGTCACGACCGGCCTGCACCGCTACGTAAGCGAAGCTACGCGCACGCAAATCGCGCGGCGGGCCGAAACGCTGGCCTCAGAACGCATGCTCCATTCCAAAGAGCAGGATTTTCGCATCGCGTGGTTTCGCGGGCTTCGCGCCATTGCGGAGAGTCCAGAAGGGCGTGCCCAACTGAAAGATCTTCTCAGCGGCAAACTCGCTATCCCTGGCGTCGAGCTTCGCCCTCTCGATCGCTGGACCATGGTCACGTCGTTAATCGCGCTCAACGACCCCGAGGCCGATGCTTTGCTCGCCGCCGAACAAAAACGCGACAGCAGCGGCGACGGCCAGAAATACGCCTATGTGGCCGAAGCCGCTCGTCCGGACGGCGCCTCGAAACAAAAATATTTCGAGGACTATCTCCGCAACCCATCCCGCCCCGAAGATTGGATCGAACAGAGCCTCGGCGCGTTCAACCACTGGAATCAATCGGAGCTGACGCTGCCCTACTTGAAGCCCGCGCTCGACGGTTTGCCTCAAATCAAGCGCGAGCGCAAGATTTTTTTCGTTCTCGGCTGGCTTAACGCTTTCATCGGGGGCCAGCAATCCAGCGCCGCCCGGCTAGAAGTCCGCGAATTTCTCAATGCCGGCGCGATCGACAAAGACCTGCAGCTAAAAATTCTGGAAGTGTACGATGAACTCGACCGGACGGTGAAAATCCGGCAGCGCTATCCGTGAGCTTCACGGTCTGGCATTCGGTGAGAAGAACCCTATCGGCAGGTCGCGCGCCGTTCGCAAGCCCGCCGGAGCGTCTAAAATCACAGGAATCGAGTTGACCACCACGGACGCAGTCGCAACGTCTCCGTGCGTTCCGCCGGGAATCACGATGCTGATGTTCGGATGGCCTTTCAAGGCAATCGTATCGGCGGGATCCTTTGCGCCGACGTACATTTGCAGCTCGAGGTAGACAAGTTCTTTTCCGCCGCCAACGCCGCGCGCGATTTGATGCACTCCCGCAGCTTGTCCCGCTTCGACGGTCAAATATTCGGTCTCGACACGCTCGCGAGCGATCTTCGGCTCAATCGTTTCCGTAATCTCATCCACCGGCAGGTTCAAGCTGTCCGCAATCATCGCGACGGACTCGGGCAAGCCGACATGCTTGATCACGCCGGCTTTCACCTGCGAGCGAAATTCCTCTTCCGTCATGCCCGCGCCGATTTTCTTCTGCAAGGGCAACCGGCGTTTGCCGCCATCGACGATGCGCACCGCCTTGGCGTGCTCGATGCGCTGCGAAACCGCCGCGAGCGTAATGACCAGCTTGTCCATCACAAAACCGGGGTTTACTCCCGTTCCGACCAGCGCTACGCCCCAGTCCTTGGCGGCTTTGTCCAGTTGCGCTGAGAGTTCAGGGTAGGTCCGCAGCGGATAGGACAGCTCTTCGCAAGTGGAAACGATGCACGACTCTGCTTCGAGGCACGCGAGCAACTGCTCCATCACTTTCGGAAGGGAGGACGAGGTCGAATGGATCACGACATCGGCGGCTTGTTCGAGCACTTCTTTGGCGTCGGCGGAAACTTTCACGCCCCATGGCGCATCCGTCGCGCCGGTCACTTCGCCGAGGTCGCGGCCCACTTTTGCGGGGTCGGTGTCAATGGCGCCGATAATTTCAATGGCCTGCTTCTCGCGCATCAGGCGAGCGATCGAAGCGCCGATGGGCCCAATGCCGTATTGAATCACTCGAATCTTCTTTTTCACGATTTCCCCCGTCCATTGTAGAGCGCGGCACACACGGCGTATTTTTGCCGCAAAAGAAACCTCTACGATAATGGAATTTGCGCAGGCATTCAACGGCCAACGCGCACGGTCCGCCTGACAGCCACATGCCCAGTTGATCGCCGCCTCCCGAATCTTGCTGATGAATGCTGCGCGGCACATAATGGAGGTTGCCCCTCACCCGCGCTTCTGGAGGACTACATCATGCCAGCGAAAAAATTGACTGACGCCGAAATACAGACTCTCGTTTCTAAGTTGCCCGACTGGAAAATCGTCCATGGCAAGCTGCACCGGGAATACACTTGCAAGGATTTTGTGGCGGCCTTCGGCAATATGACGCGCGTCGCTCTAGTTGCCGAAGCCATGAACCACCATCCAGAGTGGTTCAACGTCTGGAACAAAGTGGTGATCGACCTCACCACGCACAGCGTAAAAGGCATCAGCGATTACGATTTTGTGCTCGCGGAGAAAATCGACGAGATTTTCGTTCCCGAACGGGCGAGTCTCGCCGGGGCGTCAAAATAACGCCCCTGGGCCTCAGTCTTTGCACTTAGCGGGTCGGAATATCCCGCCGCGACTGGCAGTGGCACTTCCGTGTCCCCTGAGCGAAGGTCTATTGACTCTTCCCGCGGCTGCGCCAAAATAGCTCTACCCCTTCATAGAAGTTCCCCGTCTGGAAGTTTAGATTCTCGAGGACTGCCCTCTTCAGTCTCGCCAAAAGTTGTCTCACGATGAAGATTCGCATTGGGCGAACTTTCGCCGGGTTCCGTGCGGTTCTCTTTTTTTCGCACGCGGCGTGGGCAATCCGCGAGGGGAGGTTCGACGCATGAGTGGAAAGAAATTTCGCGTGTTGCTGGCGGAGAGCGGAACAGGCGAAGCCGCCGATTCCCTGAGGCTGTTGTATCCGGGGCCCGACAGCACATTGGAATTGAGTGTCGTCTCGACAGTGTCGACTCTGCTTGCGACGATAGAACTCGCCGCACCGGAAACCATCTTTCTTGATCTTTCTCTTGGCAAGCCGGATCCCCTGGATGCTGTGCGCCGCGTACATCGCGCCGCCCCAGGTATTCCGCTCATCGTTTTTGCCGATATCGCCGATAAGAGCTATGCCGCGCGCAGCATCTCGGAGGGGGCGATCGACTATCTCCTGAAGGGCTTCATGGACACACACACCCTCGAGCGCGTGTTGCGGACCGCACTTGAGCGCAATACCGTGGAAGGCCTTGCCGATCTTCTTCGGGACAAGCTAACGGGATTGTACAACCGGGACGGGTTCACTACGCTCGGGGCCCGGACGATGGAGATGGCGACGCGCTCCGGGGGCACACTGATTCTTCTCTGCGCGCTAATCGAAAATTATGCCTCGCTTCACGAGGAGCTGGGTTCCCTCGGGTGCGAGCTGGCAGTTCGCGAGACGGCCGAACTAGTGGGGAGTTGCTTCCGGCGCAGCGATTTTCTCGGGAGGCTGGGTGATGCGCAGTTCGCGGCGCTGGCCGTCGACGCCGCGGAACCCAGCGCCTCGGTACTTCGCCAGCGCGTGGAATCGCGTCTGGCCATACACAACCAGAGCCGTCAACCGTGGGGTCCGCTGATGTTGCGTTTGAGTGTAGGTTATTGGGGCGCCAACGACCCGAGGTCTTTCGCTGCATTTCTCGATGTCGTGGAGTCCGAACTAAGGCAGGCCGAAGTGGCTCTGAGCCAAGCCGGTACGCGGCAAGACAGCCGAATGGAGCGCTAGCAGGTTTTCATGAAGAGGGCAGTCAAATTCGGGGAAGCAAGGTTCGAGTGACAGGCGCGGTTAGACTCGAAAGCTTCGTGCACCCGATGCCGCCCGCGTTGGTGGGTAGCGGCAAGCCGGTTGAGAGGGGCGAATGAAACCTATACTGCTCGAAGAGTTGCGCCGGCCCGAAAATACGACGCCGTTGCGCCTGCTCATTCTCGAAAACGTGATAGAGGATCAAGAGCTAGCGCTGCTGGAACTGAGGGCCTCGGGATTCGACGTGGAATGTACGATGGCCCAAGACCGGGAGGAATTCCTGGCGGCACTCGAAGGCGGAAAATTTGACGCCGTCTTGGCAGACTACCGTCTGCCGAACTGGACGGGGCTCGACGCGCTGAAAGAACTGCGCGACAAGGGAAAGGATATTCCGTTTCTGCTAATGACGGGCGCGCTCGGGGAGGAAGCCGCCGTCGAATGCATTAAGCAGGGAGTGAGCGATTGCATTCTGAAGGAGCATTTGAAGCGACTTCCTTCGGCGCTGAAACGCGCGCTCGAAGAGAAGAGTCTTCGAGACGAAAATGCGCGCGCGCACCAGGCGCTTGCGGAGAGCGAAGCGCGCGCCCGCGAGCAATTTGCAGAGCTCGAACAGATCTATCGAACCGCCCCGATTGGTCTTGCCGTTTACGGCCCCGACTTGCGCTATCTACGGGTGAATGAGCAGCTCGCGCGCTTCAACGGACTCGCGGCAGAGCGGCACGCAGGCCTGATGACGCGGGACGTGAATCCCGACGTTGCGAAGGCCGTCGAGCCCTACTTGCGACGTGTGTTTTCTCGCGGGGAGTCGATTTTCAATGTGGAAATACAGGGCGCGACTCATTCCCAATCCGGAGCACTGCGCACTTGGTTGGCCAGCTTTCACCCGCTTCGTGCTGACACCGGAGTGATTGTCGCCATCAGCGTTGTAGTCTTGGAAATCACAGAGCGCAAAAGGGTGGAAGCAGCGCTCTCGCTGTCCGAAGCCCGCAACCGCCAACTGGTGGAGCACTCTGTTTACGGCATTTTTCGCATTTCCCCGGAGGGCTCCTTCCTCGATCCGAATCCTGCGCTTCTGCTAATACTGGGGTGTGAGACCGCGGAGGAGTTGAGCCCGCCCTTGATGGTGCGCGACGTATTTCGCTATCCGGCTCATTACGCGGAATGCATGGCTGGCTGCCGAGAGGAGGGCCAAGTACACAGCGCGGAGACCGAGTGGCGCCGGCGCGATGGCGGGATGGTCGTCGTGCGGCTACATCTGCGCGGACTTTCCGTTCAGGACTTGATGGCCTCGACCGAAGTGATGGCCGAGGATGTAACCGCGCTGCGCGCCATGGAGCGGCAGCTGCACGAGTCGCAAAAGTTTGAGGCCATCGGCCAGCTTGCCGGGGGCATAGCTCACGATTTCAACAATGTCGTCGGAGCCATCCTCGGTTGGGCCGAGCTGGGGTTCGATCAAGCCCGGAGCTATCCTCAAATTGCGGAACGCTTCGCGCGTATTCGGGAGCAGGCTGAGCGTGCCGCTGCTTTGACCCGGGAACTGCTCGCCTTTGCGCGCCGTCAGATTCTGCAGCCCCGTAGCGTGGACCTGAACGCTGTAACCAGCGATCTGACCAGCTTTCTGGACAAGGTCATCCGCAAAGATATCGAACTCAAGGTGATCAACGCGCCGCTCGATCCGCTGAAGGCCGATCCAGCCCAGATCGAGCAGGTGCTGATGAATCTCTGCCTGAATGCGCGGGACGCCATGCCCCAGGGAGGCAGGCTGCTGATTGAAACAGAGATGGCCGATATCGACGAATCCTACTGCAGGTTTTACCCGTACGTGACACCGGGCCGGTACGCCGTGCTGTCGGTCTCGGACACCGGCGCTGGCATGGACGCAGAAATGCGCGAGCACGTGTTCGAGCCGTTTTTTTCCGGTAAGGAGCCCGGCAAGAATAGCGGCATGGGCCTGGCGACGGCTTATGGAATCGTCAAACAGCACGGAGGATTCATCCACGTGTACAGCGAGGTGGGACAGGGCACTCTTTTCCGAGCCTACCTCCCCGTTGCATCGGGTCACCTCTCCGAGCAGTCGCCAGCCCGGACGCGGGCGGCATCTTTTGCGGAAGCGCGCGGGACGGAGACGCTGCTTCTCGCCGAAGATCATGACGCTATCCGGGAGATGGCTAGACAAACGCTCGTCAATCTGGGCTACCGCGTACTTTCCGCCGTAGACGGAGAGGAAGCGTTGCGGCTGTGCGAAAGCGAAACACCGGCGCTAGCGATACTGGACCTGGTCATGCCTAAGCTGGGAGGCCAGGAGGCCGCCGCAAAACTTGTGGAGCGGTTCGGAAAGCTGCCCATACTCTTCACGAGCGGCTATTCGCAGGAATCGAGAGGTTTGGAGACCACTGGGCGGTATCTGCGAAAGCCTTATAGCCCTTCGAATCTGAGCCGCATGGTCCGGGAGATCCTGGATAGCGTAAAAATCGCATCTCTACCAAGCTGAATTCCGGACACCATGAATTTTCTAGAGGCGGATTGCTTTTGCCGTTGACACCTGCGTGACGCAGTGCTACAAAGCCCCCAAGGCAAGCCCTTTGGTGGTGAGTCTCTTACGCAATTGAATCAGCGAGTGAGGCCGCAGACCTGCCTGGCAGGGCAGGGCTGCAAGGCCGCCTAGGGATTGTCCTGTAACACCCCACCCCACCCCGGGAGGTGAGAACCCCGCGGTTTTCACCTCCTTATTATTTCTTGGTCAAGAACCGACGGGTCACGCGCTCTCACACATTTCTACGAATTCAAAGTGCTTCCATGGTTAGACAACATCGAACCGCGCCATCATGCTGTGATCCTCATGCTCTAGATTGTGGCAGTGCATCAGATAGCGGCCACGGTAGCCCTCGAACCTCATGATGAGCTTCACCTCTTCGCCGTTGTCCAGCGAAACAGTGTCTTTCCAGCCCCGCTCCCACGGCTTCGGCGCTTTTCCGTTCCGTTCGAGAATCTGGAAATTGACCAAATGGATGTGCACCGGATGGATCATCTCCAGGGAGCCAAACTTTCGGTTCTTCAGATGCCAAATCTCCACCTGACCATATTCCACTTGCGCCAGGCTCGCCTTTGGATTGAATTCTTTGCCATTAATCGTCCAGGTGAGCGGAGGGATTTTGAGCTCGACCGAGACCCCAAATTCAAATACTCGTGTCCGCACGGCAAGTTTCGGGTCGAGCGATTCCATGTTGCTGAGCTTTTTGGGAATTGGATTTTCGTCGTGCGCCTCGCGCGCGACATCGAATCGCATGATTTCGCTTTGCGGCCCTTTGCCGCTGAGGTTGCTCAAAACAATCCGTGTGCCAACGGGATATTCCGAAAAATCGACGATCACGTCTGTTCTCTCCGCCATCGCGAGCGGAATACTCGGACACTCGATCGGCGTCGAAAGTAATCCGCCCTCCGTTGCAATCTGAATCAACGGCCGTCCATTTCCAAGCGCAGGCTCGAAAACGGTGGCGTTGGACGCGTTCAATAGGCGGAAGCGATACTTCCGCTTGGCTACCTCCAAGCGCGGCCAGGGTACGCCGTTGACGAGCACCACGGTTCCGTGCGCGCCCATCCGGCCACCTCGCCCCGCGCGATAAACAAAGTTGCCGTCTGCGCCGAAGGAGCGGTCCTGAACAATCAGCGGGATGTCATATTCGGCGCTTGGCAATTTCAGGCCGGCCTCGCTCTCATCCTCAATGATGTACAGCCCCGCCAGGCCCATGTACATGTTCTGCGCCGTGTGATCCATCGCGTGATCGTGGTACCAAAGCGTCGCGCCTCGCCCTTCGTTCGAATACACATACGATCTCGATTCGCCCGGCATGATCATGTCGGTCGGAAAGCCGTCGGAATCTGTTTCCGTCACTCCGCCGTGCAAGTGCACGACCGTTTCGCGATGCAGTTGATTCGTTTGGCGCACGACCGTTCGCCGGCCCCGGCGCGCCTTGATGGTTGGCCCTGGGAACTTCCCTTCGTAGCCCCATATCCGCGTGTGTATCTCCGGCAGGAGTTCCACGTCCGCTTCTTTTTGTGCGATCTCGTAGTAGTCTGTTTTCGCGTCGATTCGAACGGGACTGAGTACGGGAGGAACCCGCAGAGGCTGGGAAAATTTCCACTTCGCTAAATCTTCTGGAATTTCCGTGCTTCCGAAGCCGCTGCCGAAGTCCAGGCCACTTCGTCCGGCAGCCACAGCCAAAAGCGTCGTACCTCCGACGGCTAGCATCTCTCGCCGGGTGCTCTTCATCGTCCTTGCTCCGCATTTCGCGCTGCTCGGTTGCAGCATCCGGACATGCGGTGTACGAGCGCCGGCATCAACATTCGACTGCCGGCATTCCGGTTTCGCTCCCGGATCTCTGGGATGATCCAGGGACCCGCCGGCGGCGTTCCAATAACCAGCAGGATGACTTGTTCCACCAAGGGCATCGACATCCCAGAAACTCTGGCACGGCGTGGACAGCAGGACTGTCCTGTATTAGACAGGCAGATTTCCCTGTCCGTCTCTGTGGCTTATGCTTGTCGCGGTAAATTCTTGTGATATGACTTTTCTAACGCTCTTGTCGAATCGGCAGAGTGAGCTGTTCAGTAGGCGCAAGGAAGCCCCTGTTTTGTCGCGAAGCCAGGGCGATTTTTCTGGTAGAAACCCAAGTATACGGTCCCAGGCTTACTGGCACCGAGGGTACTCGACATCTCGCGGTAGCGGTCTTGTCCCTGGTTTAGGGTTCGACGGCTTGGTGGCTAGAAGCGCCGGGCGTAAGCCTTCGGACGACGAATTCCTGAAGAAGATTGGCTGCCGCTGTTTCGCCAATCTCGATGAGCGCGTTTTCGAACGTTAGTGCCGCGCCGTTGCGGTCTTGCGCCGGATAGTAGAGGTTCGAGATACCGCCTGCGGCGAGGCTTCCGAGGATGCCTGAGTAATTCGCCTGCCAGTGCCCATCGTCGCCTTTGCAAATCACGGCATTGGCCACAGCATAGAAAAAGCGTGAGCGCTTGCTGCCGCTTCCCTTGTAGAAATAGCGCGGATCCTGTTTCAAGAGCGACGGCAGTATGGCGCCGCCAATAAACGTGTCTGTGGCAAGGTCCGCATAGGATGCGCCGTATCGTTTGGCGAAACCTTGTGCGCCCTGTCCATATCCAGGGAAATCATTCTGTGCCTGCTGAATTCCCGCGATGGCTCCATTCAGCCCGAAGGTGACTGGATCCACCGTCGTCTTCCACGCGAGCTCGAACTTTTGCCTCGGAGTGAGAGGAGCCGCATTGGGGACGTAGCTGACATAGAAATTTGGAATGACGCCGAGCACACGCTGCTTCTCTTCTTCCCTAATCTCTACTTGCGCTTCTGCGGTCAGGTTGGGAACGACGCGAACCTCGGTGACAGCGGTAGCAATAGCCAGGGAC
Organism: Verrucomicrobiia bacterium; assembly: GCA_035571045.1. Lineage (GTDB taxonomy): Bacteria > Acidobacteriota > Terriglobia > Acidiferrales > UBA7541 > Acidiferrum. Next base: position 25,986 of record DATMKS010000042.1, on the reverse strand, counting down.
GTTTGTGGAACGGTGTAAACCTCTCCCGCATTCAGGACTCCCGAGAATGTTTTCGGCGCGAAACCAGTCAGCGTAATGGTGAGAAGGAACGGTCCGGGAGTGATATTGGCAAAGGAAAATTGTCCATCGTCATCCGATCCCACTTCTTGGACTGAGGAGGGATCTTCCCTTGTAAGCTTCACGCGGGCTCCGACAACGACGGCTCCTGCTGAATCAAGGACAATTCCGTTGATGCTTCCCGGCGACTTTGGCTCAGGCAAACGCCCATGCGCGGATGGCCCGGTTGGCAGGGGGCCCGGCATGCTGGTATCCGTTCCAGCAGAGACCGGGGGATCTTGAGACTGGGGCAAGGCCAGAGCTGGAAAGCCCCAAAACAGGATACTTAAGCTAAATAGTGCCACTTTGGCTTTGTATCTAGGCATAATCACCGCCATCCAGCCCATTATGATGCTCCGCCAAAGGGTTTTGGATTCCCGGGCACTTTTACGTTTTATCAGTTACCTGTACTGAGTGCCAGTCGCTTCTCTGGCCCTTCGCTCGGTAACTACAGGCGCTCGATCGGGAACAGGCGGGCTTCGAGTTTTCTTAGTTCCTTATCTCTTATTTCCGCCTGGTTAAGATATAGTTCCCGTTTTCGATGCATCCGAGATGACCACGCCGCCGCCACTCCTGGCTTTGCAAAACGTCACTGTGGTGCGCGGAGAGTCCGCTGAACGGCCTGCGCTCGAAGGCGTTTCGCTTCGCATCGAGGCGGGCGAACACGTTTGCATCCTCGGACCCAATGGCTGCGGAAAATCCACGCTGATCAAAACCATCACGCGCGAGTGCTATCCCGTGGCCCGGGAAGGATCTTCGATCTCCATTCTCGGGCGCGAACGCTGGAATATCTTCGAGCTGCGTTCGCTGCTGGGGATCGTTTCGCCCGACCTACTGGCTTCTTGCACCACCGATGCTACCGGACGCGACGTGGTGCTTTCCGGATTTTTCAGCAGTACGCGCATCTTTCCCCACCATCATCCTGACCCTGACCATTTGGCACGTGCGGAAGCAACGCTTGAGCGGCTGGGAATCGCACATCTCGCCGGCCGCGCTGTTTCGCAAATGTCTTCGGGCGAAGCCAAGCGGACGCTGATCGCACGCGCACTGGTCCACGATCCGCAAACGCTCTTGTTCGATGAGCCCAGCAACGCTCTGGACATCGCGGCGCAATTTCAACTGCGCGATACGATGAGAGAGCTCGCGCAGAGCGGGCTGGGCATTCTGCTGGTGACTCACCACGTCGCTGAAATCATTCCGGAAATTGATCGTGTGGTGCTTTTGCGAGAGGGGCGGATTTTGCTGGACGGCTCCAAACGGGAAATCCTGACGGCGGAGCATCTATCGTCACTGTTTGGCGTGCCCGTCCGGCTCGTGCAGCAGGGCGGCTATTTTCATTTGTACTAGGAGCCGACGACCGGCGCGGGTTCTCGATTACGTCTCTTCGGCGCCAGCCAGCGCCACAGCCCGTCGACGCCGATGGCGGAGAGAAGAAGGACGACCGGATCGATGGGATGGCGGTAACGGAGCGAGGTGTGCGTCACGTAATAAAGCAACGGAAAAATCACGGGAATAGCGACAACAGGCAACGCGTACGCATTTTTCGTGGCCAGAAGGACGACGACTCCGAAAAGAGCCGAGATCGGCGCAGCATCGTTCGACAGCAGTATTAAGCGGAGCCAAAGCGAATCGGCTTGGCGAAACGCCGCCAGCGGAGTTGCCGTTCCCACCCAGAAGTCCACGAATCTCTGTGCAGCGAGCCAGACCTCGATACGTGGATGCGACACGATAAAAGCGACCGCTTTTCGTTTTTCTTCTTCCATGAACGCGGTCTCGCCCATCCGCACATAGCGCAGAATTTCACGGTCCTGGGTAATGGCACCGGGGCGGAATTTGTGCTGATCGTCGTAGTTTTCGTTGTTCCCGATGTACAACTCGAAGGCAAAATTCGAACGCAGCGGGATGAGTTTATGAAATTGAACGTAGTTGCGAATGGTCCAGGGCAAGCAACAGAGAGCCGCGATGGCGGCGGCGAGCAGCGGCCTGAGAATTGAGTTTGCCGCGCGATGGTGACCGCGAGAGCGGTACACGGCCCATAGAAGCAAAACGGGGAAAAGCAAAGCGACGGCGGGGTTAGTGAGCAGCGCGAAGCCCCACAAGAGTCCGTAGAGGCACCACTCGCGGACGCGCCGCGATTCCGCCAATTCAAGCGTGGCCCACAGCAGGGTTGCGACCAAGAGCGCGGATAGGGACGTGTCCCAGATCCATTCGAAAGGGATGATGATGGCGTTGGGGAAAAGAGCCCAGAGCCACGCGGCGGCGCTGGCGACGCCAACGCCAGCGATGCGCTTGCCCGCAGAAAAAATCGGAACGCATGCACCCGCGGAAAACAGAATGTTGAGAGAAAGCGCCGCAAAAAAAGAGTGGAGCGAGTAGATGCCAAACACCTTGAAAATTGCCGCCAGGAGACACGGGTAGACCGGGGCGAGCCAGGCGGTTGGACCGGTATCTTTTTGAAAGGGTGAAGAGAATCCCTTTCCGCTCGCAATGGAGTAGGCGATATGTCCGGTTTCGGTCTGAAATGGAATGATGCTCAGGGCCTGCGGGGAAATTTGCCTCACCTCATACCGTGCGAACGCCAATCGCGTCGCCAGCGCCATCAGCACGATCAGCAGAAGAGACATCGCGGCTTTGCGCAACGCGCTTTTCATAAACTCGCGATTCTCTGGAGCATTCGACGGCCTCTCTTTCTCTCTGACGAATGGCACCCTCTCGATGTTACGCCAAGCGGGAGAGGAGATTCATTTTTCCGCGTCCAAGTCTTCCCTGTTGATTCATCGTGCTAGGATGGGGCCAGTTTGCCATGAACTTGCTCGCTCAGGATCTTCGCTTTGCGATTCGGGCGTTCGCCAAGAACCCCGGATTCACGCTGGCGGCCGTCTTGTCGCTGGCCATCGGCATTGGAGCGAATACGTCGATTTTCAGCATTGCCAATGCACTCCTTCTGCGGCCACTTCCCTATAAAGATGCAAGCCGGCTGGTGATTCTCTGGAATCGTTCGCCGGGCTTGGACATTTTGCAGGATTGGTTTTCCACCGCACAGTATCTCGACATCAAGAACGGACATCACGGTTTTGAGGAAGTCGCCATCGCTTCCGGCAGCAACGATAATCTGACCGGCGAAGGCGAACCGGAACGCGTCGGAACCGTGCGAGTGTCGTCGAATCTTCTTCCCATGCTCGGCGCGAAGGCGGCCGCGGGACGGCTCTTTCTGCCGGATGAGGACCTGCCTGATCGTCCGGCTACGGCAGTTTTGAGCGATGGGATGTGGGTGCGGCGCTATGGCAGCGATCTAGGCGTACTGGGGAAGTCAATCACCATCAACGGCCAAACTTACCAAGTAGTGGGAATACTGCCGCACGACTTTACATTGCCGCATGAAGTATTGCCGACACTCTACGGTCCGGAACAGCCAGACGTCTTTCTGCCATTTCCGCTGGGGCCGAAGGCCGCGGGAGTTCGCACGCACGAAGACTACAACATCGTGGGGAAGCTGAGGCCGGGAGTGTCGCTCGTGCATGCCGAAGCAGAGATGGATGCACTCACCGCGCGCCTCCGGCGTGATTATCCGGAATCCTATCCGCCGAATGGCGGGCTGACATTTGGAATTGTGCCGCTGCTGGAGCAAGTCGTAGGCGATGTGCGTCGAGCCTTGCTGGTTTTGTTAAGCGCGGTCGGACTTGTGCTGCTGATCGCGTGCGCGAATGTGGCGAATCTTTTGCTCTCTCGTGCGGTGGCGCGGCAGCAGGAAATCGCAGTGCGCGTGGCGCTTGGGGCCAGCCGGGGCCGCATCCTTCGTCAACTGCTGACGGAAAGCGTGTTGCTGAGCCTGATGGGAGGCGCGTTGGGCGTGATTTTGTGCCTGGCGAGCATGAACCTCATCCACTCTTTGGGCACAAAAAGCATCCCGCGGCTGGCGGAAGTCGGCATTGACGGCCGCGTCTTGCTCTTCACACTACTACTTTCCATTTTTTCGGGAATTCTTTTCGGGCTGGCACCAGCCCTGCGCGTATCCCGTGTCGATTTGAACATCGCGTTGAAGGAAGCGAACCGAGGCTCATCGGGAGCGAGCGCCGTGTGGGGGCGCGGCAACAACATGAAGCGATTGTTAGTGGTATCGGAACTCGCCCTGTCCGCGGTGCTTCTGATTGCTGCGGGCCTACTGATCGGCAGTTTCGTGCGCTTAGAGAACGTCGCGCCGGGCTTCAATCCGAGAAATGTGCTGACGTTCGAACTCGCGCTCAATGGTCAGAGGTATGGCGACAAGCAGACCATCGAGAATACCTATCGTCAGCTGTGGACCGCGCTCGAACAAATTCCCGGCGCTGTGGCCTCAGGAGGCACCACTGCTCTCCCTCTCAGCCAGGCATTTGCGTGGACGCCGATCACCGTCGAAGGAAGAACGCAGCTCCCAGGCGAGAAGTTTCTGAATGCTGACGCGCGTGTCGTCGGCGGCTTGTATTTTCAAGCGATGGAAATTCCGCTGCGCAGCGGCCGTTTTTTTAACGCGGAAGACGTCAGAGGGAAAACGCCGGTCGTGATTGTTGACGAATTCATGGCGGAACAGCTTTGGCCCGGGCAGGACGCCGTTGGCAAGCGCATTCACATGGTGGAATCCGAGGAGCCGTGGCTGACGGTTGTGGGCGTAGTCGGCCGCGTGAAACACGAATCGCTCGATTCAGATCCTCGTATTGCTTTTTATCTGGCGCAAACGCAGTATCCCGTTCGCGCCATGACACTGGTCTTGCGCAGCCGTGGCGAACCGTCCGCGTTTTCGCAGGCGATCAGGCAGCAACTTAACGCCATTGATCCGGACCTTCCTATGTATTCCGTCCGAACCATGGACGAACGTGTGACAGAATCGCTGGCTCGGCGCAGATTTTCCATGATTTTGCTTGGGCTCCTCGCAGGAGCCGCTCTGACGCTCGCGACCATCGGGATCTACGGCGTGATGGCCTTTCTCGTTAACCAGGGGAGACGTGAAATCGGTATCCGCATGGCCTTGGGCGCCACGCAGCACGAAATCCTGAAGCTTGTGGTGTTCAAGGGAATGACGCTCGCGGGATCCGGTGTCGCCATCGGTTTGGCCGCGGCTTTGGTTTTTACTAGGCTGATGCGCAGCTTGCTCTTTGGCATCAATGCGGCGGACCCCGCAACCTTCGGCGCCATTTCTCTCTTGCTGACGCTCGTTGCACTGCTCGCCGTTTATATTCCTGCTAGACATGCGGCACGCATCGAACCAATCGTCTGTCTGCGCTCCGAATGAGTCGCCCCGAACCTGGTCCTCTTGCCTGGTTCACAAAGAGCGAAGAATAAACCTGAGCCGGGATACTAGAAACTACGATTTCTCCGTGCGTGAGAGGGAGATTGGACGAGCATCGGGATGCTTCGACGACCAGTCTTCGGGAGGAAACGCAACGCGCCAGAAGGTGGGGCGCGGTTCTGAAAACTCCAGACCAATCTCGGCTTTCCCTCCGCGTACGGGGCCGAGAAAAACCACGTGACACTCTTGTTCTTCCTGTGTGCGCTTGTGCTGCATCATTATTTTGCTGCCGCTGGTCACACGTGCGTTCACCAGGATTAAAGCGCCATGCGCGTTGATGGCCAGCGTCTCGGTTTCTTCATCGAACGCATGGCCCTGCGAGTCCTTTCCGCGAACGCGGACGGCGACTTGCATCAGCACACGCTGGCTGCGGCGGCGCACCGCCGGAGTCCCAGTCGTATTCGGGGTCTGTGACATACCACCTCTTTCGGTCAACTATACGCGGCGCGGGCTGATTGTCGAACAATAAAGTACCAATAGGTACTTAATCGTGATGATACCGAACATGTATAGTAAGGGCCCATTTTTGTTTTGGATTGGGCGTCAGCTCCGCTGGTCCATGGGGACGTATTGGCGCGTATCGTGGCCAAGATAGATTTGCCGCGGCCGGGCGATTTTCTGTTCCGGATCGAGGAGCATCTCTTCCCATTGGGAGATCCAGCCGGACGTGCGCGGAATCGCAAAGAGCACCGGGAACATCGAAATCGGGAAGCCCATGGACTGGTAGATCAGGCCGGTGTAGAAGTCCACGTTGGGATAAAGCTTGCGCTTGATGAAGTATTCGTCTTCGAGAGCGATACGTTCGCACTCGAGGGCAATCTCCAGCAGCGGATTCTTGCCCATCAGCTCAAAAACTTCGTAGGCCACTTTCTTGATGATGCGGGCGCGGGGATCGTAGTGCTTGTAAACGCGGTGGCCGAAGCCCATGAGTTTGACCTCGCCAGCCTTCACGCGTTTGATGAATTCTGGGACCTTCTGTACTGAGCCGATCTCCAGAAGCATGTGGAGCACTTCTTCGTTGGCGCCGCCGTGGAGCGGGCCGTAAAGTGCGGCGATGGCCGCCGCCGTGGCCGAGTAAGGGTCGACGTGCGAGCTTCCAACGCCGCGGATGGTGTTGGTCGAACAGTTCTGCTCATGATCCGCATGGAGGATGAAGAGCACATCGAGAGCGTGCTCGAGCGTGGGATTCGGTCGGTACTTCGCCTCTGTGGTGCGGAACAGCATGTTCAGAAAATTGCCGGGATAGCTGAGCTCGTTGTCGGGATAGACGAAAGGCATCCCCAAAGTATGGCGGTAGGAGAACGCTGCAATCGTGGGCATCTTGCCGACGAGTCGGTAGGTCTGCTTGCGGCGCGATTCGGCGTTAAAAATGTCCTTGGCATCGTTGTAGAAGGTCGAAAGCGCCGCGATCGTCGAAATCATCATCCCCATCGGATGCGCGTCGTAGTGAAACCCGTCCAGGAACTTCTTGATGCTTTCGTGGATAAAGGTGTGATGCGTGACGCTGTACGTCCATTCCTTCAGCTGCGCCTCAGTTGGCAATTCTCCGTGAAGCAGCAGATACGCGGTTTCGAGGTAGGTGCTTTTTTCCGCGAGATCCTCGATGGGGTAGCCGCGGTAGCGCAGGATGCCGGCGTCGCCGTCAATGTAAGTGATTTTACTGATGCAGGACGCAGTATTGTTGTAGGCGGGGTCGTAGCTCATCATCCCGAATTCGGCGGGATCCACCTTGATTTGCCGCAAGTCCATGGCGCGGATGGCACCGTTTTTTATGGGGATTTCGTAGCTCTTTCCGGTGCGGTTGTCGGTGATGGTGAGCGATTCGCGGGAAGCGGAGGCCTCCTCAGTTTTTTTCGTTTGCGTTGCCGTAGTTGCGGAATCCATGGCGGTCCTCAGAAACAGCAAAAGCCTCTTACTTCCCCACTCTACACCAAAGGGAGGCCTCCGGGAATGGGACGCAAGTACCCGTAACTGCAAGGAGATGTAAGGGTTGTGGAAAAAGGAGGGAGGCAGCTGGCCGGAAAGAACGACCGCCAAGATGTGCCTCTTGACAATAGTCGTGATAACGAGTATTATCTTCCCGTCAAACCTGGAGGTGGACCATGATCGATATCCGCAAAAGCCAGGACCGCGGGCATTTCAACCACGGCTGGCTGGATACTTATTTCACGTTTTCGTTTGCCGACTACTACGACCCAAAGCATGTGCACTTCCGCACGCTGCGCGTGCTGAACGATGATCGAGTTGCGCCCGGCGAGGGCTTCCCCACGCACCCGCACCGCGACATGGAGATCGTCACCTACGTGCTCGAAGGTGCGCTCGAGCACCGCGACAGCATGGGCACCGGTTCCGTGATCCGCCCCGGCGACGTGCAGTACATGAGCGCAGGCTCCGGCGTGACGCACAGTGAGTTTAATGCGTCGAAGACCGAGCCCGTGCACCTGCTGCAAATCTGGATGTTTCCGGAAGAGAAGGGCCTGAAGCCCGTCTACGGCCAGAAAACGTTTGGTGAAGACGAAAAGCGCGGCAAGCTGCGGCTGGTCGCTTCGGCGGATGGACGTGATGGCTCGGTGAAAATCCGCCAACACAACGAGCTGTATGCGACGGTGCTCGGCAAGGGCGAAGCCGTGAAGCACGAGCTCAAGCCGGAGCGCCACGCCTACGTACAAGTCGCTCGTGGCAGCGTGAAGCTGAACGGCACAAAGCTCGAAGAGGGCGATGGCGCAGCCATCTCAGCGGAAAAGACCGTCGAGCTGGCCGGCATCGATAACGCGGAAGTTCTGCTCTTCGACCTGGCGTAATCTGAAACTGATAAAGGCGAGGTTGGTGGTTCAAGTCCACCGTGTCTGAGGTGCGTTTCTCCCAAACCGGAATGAGACCAAAACTACCTCGAACCAGAAGCCACGGCGACGGGGGATTTCTATGCAGTAGTTACTCAAATGGGGTACTTCCGGATGGCCCGTCACGGCTAGCTCAAAACGCAAAGCGCACGCAGGTATCCGTGAGCTATCCAATTACTCTTGATTCTCTATGTGCTTCGAACGGTATGTTCGGAGGAGCTTGGAGCCTGGAGACAAAGTCCGTGACAGGAGAGCAAAATCACGCCGGACATGCCAAGCCGTTGCAAAAGAGCCGTACGTCCTCCTCGCTAAGGCCGCTGCAGAGAGGGTTGGTTCCTCTCCGAGGGCAGCCCACATATCAGCCCGGTAACCGGGTCCCATCATTACCCGGCAGCGATAGGCGTGATGACGCCGTGCCAGGTCCACGGGCTGTAATACATCGGTAACTCGCTCTCGAAGTACATTCGCAGCTACGCGGATCACACTACCTTCAAAACGAGAATCTTCACCATGACGCTTCACTTGAAATTCTGTACCCGTTTCAATTAAGTCTAACCGCGGTTCGAGATACAAGCTGGCAAGACGAGCGAAACGTCGATCGCTCTTCTGCCAGCGCGCGACAGCGGACCAGAACGCTCTAACCCGCGGCGAGCCTTGCGCAGCAGCCAATTTCGTCAGCCGGTCAGCATTAACCCAAGCTGCATGTATGCCAAACCAGGTAAGCAGCACTGCTAGAACCCGCAGGTCATATTTTTCGATGCCCTCTATGCTTGCGAACAGGATTGTGTCCTCGATATTCGGCTCGAGAACGGGGGGCGCCGCGAAGTTCATGCCGATTCCAACCATGCGTGAGGTGAGTTCGTCCGGCCGAACAAGTGGAGAGGGGGCAAGAGCCCTGCTAAATGCCATGACCGAGCCTCCTTCGAAGATCAGCAAACGTCGCGAACATGATCTGGCCAGTCAGGGTTAGCATCCTGTCGCTCCAGCCATGGAAGCACATTCTCCAGTTCGCTGATCTTCGGCGCGAGCGCGAGGCAGTCTCCCAGATCTATACCGCGATCGCAAAGGGCGAAAAGTTTTGCGCAGAGCAGATCCTCTCGGCCGAGACAACGGAGATGAATGGCCGTGCCGGCAAAAACGGTTTGGAGGCGCTCCTCTCATCGCGGCAGAAGGTGACTTGCAAGCGAACTCGGCCCATTGTTCAGCCAGCTGTCTTGAAGCGTGCCTCCCTTGGCCCGGACCTTAATGGCAAAGCCACGCGAGGCCTCGGCAATCTCGTTCGGGATTTCCGGATGCAGAATGTCGCAATCCTTCGTCAAGCGAGACACAACGCCTAGCAAATTAAGCGCGGCGCCACCAATCACTACCGCATGGAACTGAAGCCGTCTCTCGGCCAAATACTGATCAAATGCGAGTAAGGTTGATTTTGTCTGGTGCATGGTATCATTATAACAGATACCCGGGTGATCCCTAGGCGGTCAGTTCAAATCTGCCCTCTGCAACCAAAGTTTGTTCTCTTTCAATAACTTCGGCAAACCCTGCAACCATCCGAATTTGTAATGGCCCAGTGGAGATTCGCGAAAGTGCGCCTAAAGGCTCTTCCTATATCTCACGATGGGCAGGACCTGATTGATAGCTTCTGGTTTGCCCGTGAGACTCGCCCAGAACCCGGAAGATTGGAGTCTTATCGGTGTACCTGGAGTGCTCCCTGAGTCACTCGGCGAAGATGGATTTTTTGATCATGGATCCTCTTCGTGGCTTTTTCGGAGCGATGGAGCGTAATAATGTATGGACAGGTTGGAGCGATTGGGCGGATTGGTAATGGGCTAGCTAGTAGGCAGTGATCTCACTCTTGTCACTAATTCTTGACGGACGACGGGCTACCACTAGTGGACATTAAAAAAGAAACGCGACGGCAAGAGCAATGCGATTGACATATATCGTTGTAACGAGTATCGTTTGGAGGTATGAAAACGGGAGTTCAACAGGCTAGGAAGGTTCGGCGGGAGGCATGTCCCGAGGAGGCCGCATTCTTGGAGCTGCTCCGCACGACGGACCAGCTAAGCCGCGGGCTGGTGCCTCTGCTGAAAGCCGAGCAGCTATCGCCGACGCAGTACAACGTGCTGCGCATCTTGCGTGGTGCACTGGAAGGCCTGCCGTGCGGCGAAATCGGGCAACGCATGATCACTCGGGATCCAGACATCACGCGGCTGCTGGATCGATTGGAGAAGCGGGGTCTCATTGCGAGATGGCGCGACTCCAAGGACCGGCGCATGGTCCTTGCCCGGATTACGCCGGAAGGACTGAAGATGCTGGACCGGCTTGACAGGCCCGTGCAAGAAGGGCACCAGAAACAACTCGGCCACCTGGGGCGTGAGCGGCTCAAGGCTCTTTGTGAATTGCTCCGCGTCGCCCGCCGCGAACCTTAATTTTTTTCTGTACTATTCGTTGTAACGAATATCGTGGTAACGCATCTAATCCAAATGAGGCGAAAGGAGCCGATACCATGACGACAGCAACTACAGCTACTGCACCACAAAACGCGGTAACCACCTGGACCATTGATCCGGCGCACTCCATTGCCGAGTTCAAGGTCAAGCACATGATGATTTCGAATGTGAAGGGCCAGTTCTCAGGCGTTTCCGGCACGCTGGAGCGCCACGAAGGAGATGTGACCAAGTCAAAGGTTGCGGTCACCATCGACGCGGCGTCCGTAAACACACACGACGCGCAACGCGACGCACACTTGAAGAGCGCGGACTTCTTCGAGGTGGAAAAATTCCCGACTCTTTCCTTCAAATCAACCGGCATCATTCCGAAGAACCAGGACGAGCATGCCGTGGAAGGCCAACTAACGATTCATGGAGTCACCCATACGGTGCGGTTCCACGTGGAAGGCCCGACACCTCCTGCCAAAGATCCGTGGGGCAATACCCGGATTGGCGTCTCGGCCACGACAAAGATCAACCGCAAGGACTACGGCCTGATCTGGAATACGGCGCTGGAAACGGGCGGCATCCTGGTCGGAGAGGAAGTCACCATCACGCTGGACCTGCAATTCGTAAAATCGTGAATCAGAGGCCGCGGCCGGGCATCAAAGCCTGTCAGACGACCAAGAGAAGATCAAGGTCGCTCGCGTATGTTTCATGCGAGCCGACCAGGCACGCCCAGACATCGTTGAACTGTTCCAGGAAGATGCCGAAGTCTATTTCCCGAAATTCTGATTTGGATTTGGACGGAACTCGTTTCTTGAAATGGTGAAAGGATTCGAGGGAGCCTTGGAATACATTCAACACGATTAGGACCGTTTGACGTTCATTCCTTCAGCCGACTACCTCATCGTCGAAGGCATTTCACACGGCAGAATGTCTGGTAAGCCGTGGGCAGGCGACAAAACTCCTGGCGGGCGTTTCTGCAACGTCTTCAAGTTTCGAGATGGCCGAATATCGAACCTGCACATCTATCTTGATCCGATTAATACGGGTGAGGATGAGGCGCGGTTTCGACGGGTAGCAGGCCGCCCTGGTGAGGCACCAGCTTACGCCGGGACTGACTTCATTATTGCCCGCGACGGCCGGATTGCCGCCCTTTATCTCTTTTTCGACAGGCTACCCTGAGCTGAACTCTGCTGTCCTTAGGCACACGGGCAACGAGCGGTTTGTAGGCAGCCCGGAAGTAATGGTGCAGTCGAGTTTATTGGAATAACTTCTGGTTTGCCCGTCAGAATCGCCGGACATAAGATAATTTGACTGTACGGATCGCCGAGCAGTTATTGCAAACGTTTCGCTGTCCAGCTCCGGACGACACAATGTGCAAAAACGACAAGGATCTGGGGAACGCTCAGAGTCGGGTGGCCTGGTCTAGGAGCGTTCGACCTTGGGCGTCGACTGTGCTCCTAGCGGTTCGCGGAAAGGATCTATCGGAATCGGCGCGTACTCGACCTCGATGATCTCGAGATGCTCCGTCTTTGCTGGCGCGCGCAGGTTCACGCGGTCGCCGGGGCTCGCCTTCATCAGCGCATTGGCGAGAGGCGAGCGCCAGCTGATGTAGCCGCGGTCGAGGTCCACCTCGTCGATGCCTACGATCGAGACGACGTGGTCGAGGCCGGCAGCGTCCTTGTAGGTCACGGTCGCGCCGAAGAAGACGCGCGCAGCGGCTGCCCCCGGCCGCGGAGCGGCAGGATCGACGACCACGGCCGTGTCAATGCGTTTCGTGAGAAAGCGAATCCGCGAATCGATCTGGCCTAACCGTCGCTTGCCGTAGAGGTAGTCGGCGTTTTCACTGCGGTCTCCGTTACTAGCAGCCCAAGCTACGACCTCCACCACCGCAGGCCGCTCGCGACTCAGTAGGAACAGATGCTCGTCTTTCAGCCGCTGGAACCCGGCGGGGGTGATGTAGTTTTTCAGCGCTGGCCCCGGTGGCTCTGGCCGAGGTCCTCGGAGCGGCCGCTTTTCGCGCATTTGCCAATCTGCCATGGGATCTCGTGTACGTGTAGATGACCCAATCTCGGAAGGTCCGCGCCTCGGTCCCGATAATTCCTCGCACCGTGAACGTGACGTACGCGGGCTAGATGTCGAATGATACATCGGTCTTTCCCTGTGACACCATATTGATTCCGGGTGGATGGTCGGCAAACTTAAAGTTGGCCAGAACGGGGTTCTGGGAAACGAAGGCGGGGCTGCCCCAGAGTCTGTGGACTTTTTCCAACCCGCAACCTAACCCACAATATGCCATGTCTTGTACGACTTCCGCGTAGTTTGGCAGTCGCCGCGGTCTTGTAAGTCGTAAAACCTGACCACGCTACCCCTGATCTGGACGAGGTCAACGCGCGCAGGAGCTGCCCCTAAAGTGCAGTTTCTGTGCGCTTTTTTATGCCGCGGATTTATTCGTATCGAAGAGCGACAATGGGATCGACGCGAGTCGCGCGCCGCGCCGGAATGTAACAGGCCATGAGCGAAACTAAGACCAAAAAGATTGTGGCGAGCGCGAAGGTTAGGGGGTCGTTAGGGCGAACGTCGAACAGAAACGAAGAGAGAAGACGCGTCAAGCCCAGCGAGACAGAGAGTCCAATCATCAGTCCGAGAAAGGTCAAGAGCGCACCCTCCCTCAACACCATTTCCATAATTTCCGATGGTTTGGCTCCGAGGGCCATGCGAATGCCAATTTCATTCGTGCGGCGAGCGACGGTATAAGAAAACAATCCATAAATGCCGATGCAGACCAGAAAAACGGCCAGCAACCCGAAGAAGGCTGAGAGCTGGGCGACCAGCCTATATTTGGAAACGGAATTGTCGACCTCCTCCTCCAACGTCGAGACCTCGCCTATCGGGACATCTCGTGTCACCTCTTCGATTGCTTGCCGCACTTGCGGTGTGATCTGAGCGGCATCTCCGGAGAAGCGGACTTCGAGATTCGGAAGGTAGGTCACATTTTGCGAATGAGGGAAATACGCTGCCGGATGCTGACGCTCCCGAAGCGACTCATACTTTGCGTTCTTCACGATTCCAATGATCTCGTAGTCCCCGCTGTGTGTCGGGTCATCGCCAAAACCAAAATGGCGACCGATCGGAGATTCTCCGGGGAAGAACCGGCGCGCCATGGTTTCGTTGATCACCGCAACCTTTGGCCCCCTCTCGTTGTCTTGAAGAGTGAAGGTGCGGCCGGAGAGCACCGGCAAACCGAAAGCCGCAAAATAGCCCGCGCCCACCCGGTTCATCAAGACTTCCTCGCTGTTTTCCGAGTTTCTTGAAATTCCTTCGAGCGTGACGTCGTTAGACCATTCTCCCTGGTTGAAGGTGAACAGGGAGAAGCTCGCGGCCCGTACTCCTCGAACGGCGCCTACGCGCTCCTCGATTTGGTTGAGCAGGTTTCCGAGGCGCGCGTCCGGCTCGTAACCCGCCGCGTACTCGTCAAGCTGGAAGACAAGGACGTTTTGCTTTTCAAAGCCGGTATCGACATGCGCGAAGTTCAGCAGTGTGCGCAAGAAGAGTCCCGCGCCGGCCAGCAAGACGAGAGAAAGTGCGATCTGCAAAACGAGCAGTGCTCTCGATAACGGACTTTTCGCTTGAGCCGGCGCCGCGCCGCGGCCGTCCTTCAGAGAAGACGTCAGCTGAAACTGCGTCGAGCGAATCGCGGGAGCCATTCCGAATAGCACTACCGTGAATAGGGTGAGAAGGAGTGAGAACAGGAGCACGCGAAGATCGGGCGTGACGGAGAGCGGCGCGTGCCCCGTGCTGCCGGTGGCCATTCCAAGGAGAAAATCCCCGGCTCGCCAGGCCAATGCCACTCCCAGCCCGGCGCCGAATAGTGCGAAAAGAAAACTTTCTGTCACGAGTTGCAAGGACAGCCGCAGCCGGCTCGCGCCCAGCGCCGCTCGAACAGCAAATTCGCGCGAACGGGCCGTTCCCCGCGCCAGCAACAGATTCGCAATATTGGCGCAGGCGATCAGCAGCACGAGTCCGGAAACGGCCATCAGAATTTCCAGAGAGAGCGAGTATTGGATCCGAAGATTCGAGAGCCCTCTTGCTGCTGACGCGAGATCAATCCGGGCGTGTTGAATCGCCGCCAGCTCCTTCGGAGTGGGCTGCGCACTCACGTATTCGCTGCGCAGAATTTGCTTGAAAAGAAAATTGGTATCGGCGGAAGCCTGTTCGACGGTGACACCTGGCTTGAGCCGAGCAATGATATAGAGCGATTGGAAGAATTTGTCGTTGAGCCCGTTCCATCCAGGGGAGATTTCCTTTTCCATGGACAGCGGGATCCACAGGTCGGGTTGCTGTCCCACGCTCGTGCCGAAGAATCCTGGCGGGGCCACGCCGACTATCGTGTAAACCGTTGATTCGAACCGAAAGGTCTTTCCGAGCACGGAAGGATTCATTCCAAACCGCCGCTTCCACCAGGAATAGCTCGCCACGGCGACAGGGGCAGCGCCCGGCGTTCGATCATCGGCCTCATTGAGCACGCGGCCGAGAAGCGGCTTTACGCCCAATACCGAGAAAAAAGTTCCTGAAACGAGATCAGCCTTCAGCAGCTCCGCACTGCCGCCGTCGACCCCGCCATGCGTGCTGAACTCGACGCTGTGGACGGCGGTGACGCCGGCATAGACAGCATTCTGTTTGCTGATTTCGCGGTAGAAGGGATAGGAGAACAACTCCCAGCTGCGATCCGGCAGCGTATCCTGGCTTCCACCCCAGCTGCCGGCCCCGAACAAAACCAGCTTCGAAGGCTCCAGCACGGGCAGAGACTTGAGCAAGAGTGTGTTGAGCAAACTAAACACGGCCGTGTTCGCTCCGATCCCGAGAGCGAGAGATAAGATGGCCACGAGGGTCAATCCTGGACTGCGCTTCATGGCTCGGAAACCGAACCGCACGTCGCGGAGAAGTGTCTCGATGAAATTCACTCCGCGAGCGTCGCGGCACTCTTCTTTCAGCTGTTCGTAGCCCCCGAATTGCAGGCGGGCGCGCCTCGTGGCCTCATCTCGTGGCAGGCCGGAGGCGACAAGTTTTTCGACTTGGTTCTCGAAATGCGAACGCAGTTCCTCGTCCATTTCAGCTTCCACCTCATCGCGCCGAAACAGCGCGCGTAGACGAAACAACAGTTCATTCAGCATCGCGATCCAACACTCCATTCATCCGCAAAGATTGCGCGGCCAACGTCGTTCTACTCGTAACGCAAAGCCACCATCGGATCGACGCGAGTCGCACGGCGTGCGGGCATGTAACCGGCGACCACTGCGACGGCCGAAAGCACGCCAATCGCGGCAATAAACGTGAAAGCGTCATGAGGCGCAAGCCCAAACAACATTTTTTGCAACACACCGACGGTTGCTAAGGCGAGGCCGGCCCCCACCGTCAATCCACCGGCAAGTACGATGACTACATCGCGCATCACGAGCCGAAGTATGGAATCTCGCGGCGCACCCAGCGCCATGCGAATCCCGAATTCACGCTGGCGTTGCGCCACCAGGTAACTTAAGGCGCCGTAGAGTCCAATCATCGCCAGCGATAAGGCCAGAGCGCCGAAGAAAGTGGAAAGCGTCGCGAGCAGCCGTTCCTGCACCAGAGAATCGGCCACTTGCTCGGCGAGAGTGTGAAACTCGAGCGGAACCGCTTTGCTCACACTTCCGACGGCCTCCTCGACGGAGGGCACAAGGGCCGATGGACGCATTGCCGTTCGCAGCTCGAACACCTGTTCTTCCACAGGCTCCGTTACTTGCGCGATGGGAAAATATGCGGTGGCATGAGCTTCCTCGCGCAGCGATCCGTATTTGGCATCTTTCGCCAGTCCTACAATTTGGATGGGCGGTTCCGGCTTGCCTGGATCCGCGTGAATTCGGAAATACTTCCCGAGTGCATCTCCGTTCGGGAAGAATTTTCGCGCCAGGGTTTCATTGACGATGGCGATGCGAGGGGCGGTCTCGGTGTCGCCCTCGTTAAAGTTGCGGCCGGCGAGGAGCGGCGTGCGTACGGTTCCTAAGTAACCAGGCGAGACAAAGTTGAAGAACGCGAGTGCGGCATCGCCTGTCGGCGCATTTGGCGCATCCACCTCAAGGTCACTGTTCCAAACGTAATTGCTGACCGGAGTCATCACGGACCGGCTCGCAGATACCACGCCGGGAAGCGTGCGCAACCGGCTCTCGATTTCATCAAACATCCTAGGCTGTTGCTCCGGCGCCACTTTCAGATTGTGCAGATTCGCGCGAACGATAAGAACGTTGTTCCTGTCGAAACCGACGTCCATCGTGACGAGTTTCACCAGGCTGCGCAGAAACAGCCCACTGGCCACTAGCAGCACGAGCGACAACGCCACTTGCGAGGCGACAATCCATCTTCCCGGTCGGAACCTGGCCCGGCTTTCGATGTCCGTTGCTTGGCTCCCTTTCATCGCGGAAGTCAGCGACACGCGCGTAGAGCGAAACGCCGGCAGCACGCCAAAGAGGATTCCCGTGAAGACCGCGACGCCAGCCGCGAAGCTCAAAATTCGCCAGTCGAAGGACAGATCGAGGAAAACTGTGTTATCTCTCGTCGAGATATAGCGAACCAGAAGCGAACTCCCCCAACGGGCAAAGAGCATGCCGAACATCGCGCCGGCCGTGGACAGCAGCACGCATTCGGTCAGCAATTGACGAATCAACCGCGCCCGCGAAGCGCCCAAAGCTTTGCGCACGGCGATTTCCTTGTGCCGGGCGGACGCCCGGGCAAGCATCAGGCTTGCGATATTGGCGCACGTGATCAGCAGCACTAGTCCCACAACTCCCATCAGTATGTGGAGCGGTCGTGTGAATTGCTGGCGGAGATAGGAAGTGCCGGTCGCGGCGGCGGTGGGCTCGAACGACCGTTTTAGAAAAGCTTGCTGATCTTTGGTCTCCCAGTCCTGCGGCAACGCTGCCCGAAAGACCAGCGGCGAAACTACGGCAAGCCTCGCCTTCAATTGCTCGGGACTTACGTCAAGCTTGCTCCGGCCCGCCACGTTCAGCCACCACCAGGAGCGGCCGTCCAGCCGCGATTTTGGCCCGTCGAAAATTTCCGCCGCGCACACTGGAACGGCGACGTCAAATTTGTTGCCCACCTCCAAGCCGAAGAATCCCGGAGCGCTTACGCCGATCACATGGAAGATGTGATTGTCGAGAGAGAGCGTGCTGCCCACGGCGCTCTCTGCCCCGCCAAAATGATCCTGCCAAAAACCGTAGCTCAATACGGCAACGCCGGAGCAGCCGCGCTTGTCGTCTTCTGACGTGATCAAGCGGCCGGCGGCGGGGCGGATACCCAGAGTCCGGAAATATTCTCCGCTCGCAAACATACCGTTTACATCACGGACGGCGCCGCCTTGCGCAAGATCGAATTGCGTCAAGTTCCACGCGAAAATACCGGAGTAAAAGTCCTGGCGATTCCGGAGCTCTTCCCACAGCGGATTTGTGAATGTGGGGTCGGCTTCGTCATTCGGCGACCTCGGATCTTGAATCCGCACCTGCGTCAGTTCATCGGGCTTTTCCACCGGAAGCATTCGCAGCATGACCGTATCGATCAAGCTGAAGATTGCCGTGTTGGCGCCGATACCGAGCGCCAGCGAGAGCACCGCAACCGAAGAGATCATCGGAGTGCGCCCGAGAATTCGCAGACCGTAGCGAATATCTTGAACGAGCGTCTCGATGAGATTCACGCCGCGCGCGTCGCGGATCTCTTCCTTGAGCTGTTCGTGCCCGCCGAATTCGAGGCGAGTGCGGCGCATGGCTTCTTCACGCGTGAGCCCCGAATTTAGGTACTTCTCAACTTGTTGATCGAAATGGAAGCGCAGCTCAGCGTCCGCTTCGGATTCGACCGCGTCGCGCCGGAACAGCGAACGAAGACGGAACAATAGATCGTTGAACACCGAGGCCTCCTACGCCGTCTCCAGAATCTGGGCGACCGCCGTCGCCAGTTTTTTCCAGGTATCTTTCTCCAGTTCGAGCTGTTTGCGCCCGGTTTTGGTGAGTTCGTAATATTTAGCGCGCCGGTTGTTTTCTGACGTGCCCCATTTCGCTTTGATCCAGCCGCGCCTCTCCAGCCGGTGCAGGGCCGGATACAGCGAGCCCTGCTGGATCAGCAGAACATCGCTTGAAATCTGCTGGATGCGCTCGGAAATCGCCCACCCATGCTGCGGCTCCAGCGCCAGCGTGCGAAGGATAAGCAGATCGAGCGTCCCCTGCGGGAGTTCAATTCTCTTTTGCGCCATCAGTCCATTCCCCTGTCGCTTCGACAAGAGACATTACGCTCACTCTTGTCGAAGCGCAAGGGGAAAGAAGTGTTCCTGGAGGAGCTGCCCGCAGCCGGGATGGAAAGCGCCCAGCACGAAGAAATCCCCAGGGGCGGGGCTTGTTTACGCTCGAAGGGCCTTGTCGCGACTAACCGCGAGTGCGCTGGAACTCGTGCATGAAGCAGGTAAGCGCTTCGACGGAGGCAATGGTAACGGCGTTATAGAGTGACACGCGCATCCCGCCCACCGACCGGTGGCCGGGCGTGCCAACGAGGCCCGCTTCGGCGGCTTCCGCGGCGAATTGTTTCTCGATGTCTTCGTTGCCGCCGGCGACGCGGAAGACCACATTCATTTTCGAGCGCGAAGACATTTCAACCGGACAACGGTAGAAGCCTTTACTTGCTTCGATCGTGTCGTAGAGAAGCTTTGCCTTGGTGTTGTTGCGCTTTTCGATCGCGGTGATCCCGCCTTCCGCGTCGATCCATTCCATCACCAGCCCGACGATGTAAACCGCGAACGTCGGCGGCGTATGGTACAGCGATTTTTCCTTGATATGCGTGCGGTATTGCAGAAGCGTGGGCAGATTCTTGTCCGCGCGCTCGGCGAGGTCTTTCCGTACAATCACAACAGTCACACCGCTTGGCCCGAGATTTTTTTGCGCGCCCGCAAAGATGAGCCCGAATTTCTTCACCTCGATCGGCCGCGAAGCGATATCCGAAGACATATCCGCGACGAGCGGCACACTGTCGGTCTCCGGCAGATCTGTCCACTGCGTACCTTCAATGGTGTTGTTCGTGCACATATGCACGTAAGAAGCGTCCGGCGAGTATTTGATCTCGTCCTTCAGAGGAAGACGCGCGAACTTGTCGGCTTCCGTGGACGCTGCGACGTTGTGCAGGATGCCTTTCTTCAATTCGCCGAGCGCCTTCGCCGTCCACGTCCCCGTGTGAATCAGGTCGACGGGCTTTCCTGGCAAGCAAAGGTTCATGGGCGCCATCGTGAACTGCATGCTCCCGCCGCCCTGCAAAAAGAGCACCGCGTAGTCGTCAGGAATCGCAAGGTGCTTGCGCAAACCCGCTTCCGCCGCCGCAATAATGCTCTCGAATTCCGGCGAGCGGTGGCTCATCTCCATCACGGACATGCCGCTCCCGCGCCAATCAAGCAGCTCCTCTCTAATCCGCTCGAGCACAGGAAGCGGCAAAGCCCCCGGCCCGGCATTAAAATTGTGGACGCGCTTCACGGCGCGCTCTGAAGCTGTAGACGTACTCACGATGATCAATCCTCTCTTACGGGGCAGTCCGGCTGCTCCGGCCTATTTGGCCAGCATTAAAGGATAGCAGATGTGGAAGAGCGGCCAAGCCTCGAGACGCAGCCGACAGGCTAGTGTTGTTTTCGCTTTTCGGGCTCTACACGCCGTCGGCGATAGCGAACTCGACGCGGCGGCGCA
Source organism: Verrucomicrobiia bacterium (assembly GCA_035571045.1). GTDB lineage: Bacteria > Acidobacteriota > Terriglobia > Acidiferrales > UBA7541 > Acidiferrum. The sequence goes on along the minus strand of DATMKS010000042.1, from coordinate 5,549 downwards.
TCGGGTCGATCCGTTCGGCGCGGACACGCACGCGGTCGCCTAGATGCCAAGCAAGTTCTTTGGGTTTTGCGCCGCGTCCACGACGCGATCCGGGCGCACTACGCCGGCCTTCGCCTCCAGACAGCGCTACCATGGCGTGATCGCGTTCGCGGAAAACGACGCGCCCGCCGGCGGCATCCTCGAGCGCGTTGACAGGCAGCAAACCCTCGACAAATACCTCAAACAACTCAACAAAACATCCAAACTTCTGCACCGAAATAATCAGCGCTTCGTATTCCTCGCCGAGATGCGCTTCCATGAATTGCGCCGTCTTCCAATCCATTAGTTCGCGCTCGGCCCCGTTGGCGCGGCGCTCCGCTTCTGAAGTTTCCGATGCAATTTCCTCAAGCTGCGTCTCCGAATAGAGCGTCGCTTCCACGCCGCGAGCGGCATGGCTTGCCATGGGCGAAGCCGTATGCGGATGCTCCAACGCCCATTTCAACAGGCGATGCACAATCAAATCGGGATACCGCCGTATCGGCGAAGTGAAATGCGTATATTCATCGAATCCCAGCGCGAAATGCCCAAGCGGCTCGGCCGCGTAGCGCGCTTGTTTCAGCGAGCGCAGCATCAGGTAAGACACGATACGCTCTTCCGGTTTCCCAGCTAATTTGCGAAGCAGTCTTTGATAGTGTTGCGGCGTAATCCGCAGCTCTGTGGAACCCGGCAGCGCCACTTTCATGCCGCGCTCGCGTCCGTGCCCGTAGGAATCCGGCCGCCCTGCTTTTGCCGGCGCGGGTACGCGCCCGTGCCGCACGGCAATTTCGCGCTGATGCAAATCCGCAACGCCCAGCGAATAGCCAAACGCTTGCGCTAGCTCCTCGAACTCCAAAACCTTGCGCGCGTCAGGCTTTTCATGGACGCGATGCAAAGCCGCAATCCCTCGTTTCAGCAGGTAACCATCCACCGCGCGATTCGCCGCCAGCATAAACTCTTCAATCAGCCGGTGCGCGATGTTGCGTTCGCTGCGAACGATGTTGGTCATGCGCTGCTGCTCGTCGAATTCGATCACCGGCTCCGGCAAATCAAAATCGATCGAGCCGTGCTCATTGCGCCGCTTGTTGAGCAGCAAGGCAAGTTCCTTCATGTCGCGAAAATGTCGAGCGAGCCCCGCGTACCGCACCGTTGCATCCGCGTCGCCTTCGATCACCTTGTTTACATCCGTGTACGTCATTCGCTCAGCGGAGCGAATCAAGCCCGATGTCATCTGCGCGCTTTGCACGTTGCCCGCAGCGTCGAACTCCATCAGCGCGCTCATCACCAGCCGTTCCTCGCGCGGCTTCAGCGAACACATCCCGTTTGAAAGTGCTTCCGGCAGCATCGGCACCGCGCGATCCGGAAAGTACACCGAAGTGCCGCGCAGCCGCGCTTCCTGATCGAGCGCCGTCCCCGTTCGAACGTAGTGCGCCACGTCCGCAATGTGCACCTGCAGGCTCCAGCCGCCGTCCGCGCGCCGCTCCACGTAAACTGCATCGTCAAAATCGCGGGCCGTCTCACCATCGATCGTCACAATCGGCAGATGACGAAAATCGTGCCGTCCCTCGCGTTCAACGTCGCTCACGGGCTCAGCCCGCCGCTCCGCTTCTTGCATGACGCCGGGAGAAAATTCGTGCGGCAAATGGTGTTTGCGAATGATGATCTCAATATCCACGCCAAGATCGCCAGGCCGACCAAGAATTTCCATCACGCGTCCCGTTGGCGCCGCTCCCCCGCGCGGATAACGCAGCAACTCCACATTCACGACCGCGCCGTCGAGTTCAGGCAAGTGCGGCGACCGCCGACCGCGCGCGCCGCCGTCCTTAGCTTCTGCCACTCCCAATTTTGCGCGCAGCGCCGACGTCAGCTCATCTCCAGGAGGAATCTCAATCTCATGCTGAATTCGGTTGTCGTAAGGCAGCACCACATTTCCCCGCGGCCCATACCGAAACAATCCCACTACCGAAGCGTGTGCACGCCCGAGCACGCGCACGATCCGCCCTTCCGCACGCTGCCCGCCACCGCGCGAGCCCGCGACTCGGAAATCCCGTCCGCGGGATTCGCTCACCCGCTGTAATCGAGCCAACACATGATCGCCATGCATCGCATCTTCCACCGCGTCTCGTGGAATAAACACGTCTCCATCCAGCTGCGGCATCGGCACATCCGGCACCACGAAGCCATAACCGTCGTGATGCAGAACGAGCCGTCCTTTCAATTCATCGCGGGCCGCTGGCTCTGAACGGGCGTCTGCCATCCCCCGCCCGCTCCCCGACGAACCAATTCCCGCAGACTCCGCCTTGCCGCTCCCGCTTGGGGCAGCCGTAGGGTACCCGGCTTCTTCCTTCCCTTTACGCCCCGCGAGACGGTACCGCCCCCCCGGCAATTCCTCGATGGCCCCGCGCCTCTTTAATTTAACCAACAGGTTAAATAAGGCCTTGCGGGCGTTCTTTCCCACACGTAAAGCCGCCCCGATTTCATTCGCCGACACGGAATCTCTCGTAACTTGTAGAAAACGCAATATATTATCTGGACTTAAGTGAGATGGACGGCTCATAGGCTAGGCACACGAACCTCGGTGTTCGCTCTGCGACACAGATTTTGTCACTTTTTTGTATTTTTACAGGAACTTTTTTCCTTAAACCGGGATTAATAGATAGGCCAACACACGACCGGCTGGCCGCCCTCCGTCAGGCTGGCCGGACATCCCCGAAAGGGGATCTGAGGAGGCGGGACGACCTGGCCCGCCTCCTCTTTTTATTTCCTTAGCACTAACAATAATTTACAGCGACGTGATTCGAATTGTTTCCGCGCACGCCGTATGAAGCCGCTTGCCGCGCATGGTCTAATTCAAATTGAGTGATGAAACCTTCGAGAATTTACAGTCGAAGCCGCTGAACAAGACCCATCGCGTCTACCTCGATAAGATGCTGGCCTATATGAGTCTTGGCAGAAAAGGCCGGAACGACACTCCCCACAAGAAGAAACTGCATTGGCCGACGCTTCCCTTCGGATAAAGCACGGTGAAGCTAGCTGAGTTGATTTACAACCGCGTGCGGGAATCGCCATTCGCCATCAGACATTGGAACTAGGACTTTCGCGATGAGTGAAAAACGGAGTCGCGCAATCGGGGCAATCTAGCGAAATGACTCGATGCAACGGAATGTGCAGGACGTATTCAGGCCACATCAAGCAGATGGTTCGTTTGCACTGGGGGCACTGGCAAGTTTGAGAAGCCAAAGTTTCAGAACTTCCGACACAAATGCGGGAACGCAATGCGGTCAAGACTGGTTTCATAAAATCCTCAAGGTAGGGAAACAGTAAGCGGCTGGTGAGAACCGTCTAGACGAATTGAGAGAAAATAAGGACGCTGCCCGATGTGGGCACATCGATAAGTGTCCACGAGGGATAAGTGGACACATCCGAGCAGGCCAACCTTGAGGGGATACTCAAGCGAGAAACAAGACGGCGGCGATCGATTGAAGAGAAGCGACGAATCGTCGAAGAGACACAGCTTGCGACGCCCGCTTATTGTGGGTTGAGAATATGCTGAGCCACTTTTATTCCCACCGATTTGGATGTTGATTACGCGAGAATAATGGGAAGGCGGTGATTCGACTGCTGGGAAGTAAAGAAATTGGAGCTCTTACTTTAAATCGACGAAAATAGGCTGGATATCAACAGACCTGCTTTGGGGCACACTTCAGGCGTACACCTTCACGAATGGGAAACTTGCGAACGGCTAAGTGACGATCACTATGCCTTTCATAGCTACCAATCCTAGCGCCTTCCCTGCCGCTTGTCAATAGTAACCGTAACTCATTAACATTAAAGCACTTCCCAGACAATCCTGTAAATATGGTGGAGCTTTGGTTTATGAACCGTCAGCGTATAGGAATTGTCAGTAGCATCCTTCCGAAACTGGTGCGGATGACTCTTCAGGTCAAATTCCGAGCTATTTTGATCTTGCATTGCCGGACGCGGCTCAACCCGGTAATTCTTTGGGAACTCCACTACCAATGTAAGCAAATCGCAGGGGTGAACCACGTGTATGTCAACGCTCTCAATCGGCTCGATTTTTCCCGGATAATATTCGGTGTACTTCGCGCGTTGCATGCAGAGACTGCCTCGCACGGTGCAGGTGAACCAGAGGTCGATGGGATCGGCGCGCTGTCGAAGAACTTGGTGTAGTACCAACTGCCCCTCGTAGATCGTTTTTAACTTATTCTCATATTTGACACTGGCTATGGAGGCGTGATCGTATTCGAAATCCAGGATCTCACCGTTCGGCGCGGAGCTCATGCCAAAGGCGATGTTGCGCAGTTCGCGACCGGGGCTGTCCACCACGAGCCGGAGCCGCTTATGAGTGACTGAGAACGTTCCCTCCATATCCACAACACGGGTGATGGCGCGAAACTCCTCCATTTTGTATCCCTTGTCACTCGGCTTAAAGAGTGGAAACTGCTGGGGTTCGGGAAAATAAGGAACGTACTCCTTGTCATTGTTGGCCTTCCAGCGTTGTACCTCGAGCAAATTCGCGGTGGGGAATATCGTTAACACGTTGAAATTGTTTCCCTCTCCGCTTTGCTCTTCCACCACCGGGCAAGTTGCGGTACCAGCACCTAGAACAGTGTAGTGGCGTCCTTCGTCGTAGTAATGCTTCAGGGAATGAGGGAAGTGCTTGTGCCCGTGAAGGACGATATTAATCTCCACCTCCTGGAAAAGGTTAATCACACGTCTGGCATCCAGCAGCTGCATGAACTGTTCCTGGCCTCCCGCTTCGATTGGATGTGGATGGTGATGAACCACGCCGATCTTCACAAAGGTGTCGAAATCGGGGCGAAGCTTCTTGAGCTCCTCGTTTTCCTCACGTAGCCAGTCTCGCTGGGCTATTCCTACCTCACCTTCGGCGACTCCCTTGTGCACTTTCAGGGTCGAATCTAAGCAATAGAACACCAGCTTGCGACCGGGATCTACAATCCTGAAGAAGGACTTGCGCGCCCGAACATTTTCCTCAGAGAAGAACTCTTTTAGAAAATAGTGAAATTCTTTGAGACGTTGAAAGACTTCGTCGCTCCTCGGAAACAGCCGCACGTCATGGTTTCCGGGAATCACTAGTACTTGGTCCTTGACGCTGATGCCGGCGTCAGCGAACAGCTTCCGAAGTTTCTCCGCTGCGGGTCGAAAATTGCCTGTCCGGCACTTATTAACGATGTCACCGGAAAGCACCACGTAGGCTGGCTTTATTTTCCTCAGGGCATTTTGAAGGCCTTCAAGAAGCTTCGGGTCTTCAGTGTTGCGATACCATCGGCGGCGGTAAGTGCTGCGCCAGAAGAAATCATTGCCCAGATGGACGTCAGAAACATGTGCAATGGTGAAAGAGTCCAAGGTCCCCCTCCGTGCCAACATCTCTGAGACAGGTTTAGTACTCTTAATTAATGAGCAGAAGGGCGAGGAAGAAGAGATCAGAGATGAACGGGAATTCTCTTGGTGTTGTTCTTTCCCCTGGGGGTTTGGCTGCCGCGGAACGGAGC
>DATMKS010000041.1:0-114857 GCA_035571045.1 Verrucomicrobiia bacterium | reverse complement strand
ATAGTTGGTGGACGTGACAGGGATCGAACCTGCGACCTCATGCTTGCAAAGCACGCGCTCTCCCAGCTGAGCTACACGCCCATCATCGCGACTGTAATAGTTTAGGACAATTTTGGCGGCTGTGCATCCCCGATCGTTTTTCGCTGTGCCTCAAATTGCGCCGGAAACCTATCTTTCTTTCATGGCCATTTATCGCGGGGCTTGCAACTTGGCGTTAGTCACTATAATGTTAGCGCGACTATCGAAATACATGCCGCACCGCCGGAGCGGCGCCCCATCGAGGAGGAAACATTTCATGCGCCGCGCAAAGAGTGCCGCGAGACATTCTCATTCGCCAATGATTGCGAATGCCGATGAGGGCGAGACTACGAAGAGAAGGCGCGGACATTCCAGTTCCGGGAAGGAACCGACAGCCGGTCTTCGCGAGCGCAAGAAGGCCAGGCTTCGCCAGCAGATCGTGGAAACAGCCCTGCATCTTTTTCGCCAGCGCGGCTATGAGAACACGCGCATCGACGATATTGTGCACACTTTAGAAATCAGCCAGCCCACATTTTTCCGTTATTTTCCCAGTAAAGATGCGGTATTGCGCGAGGTAGGCCGCCGTGCGTTTGCCCGCCAAGCCGAAAGCCTCAAGTCCGAGCTGTCCATCAAAGCGACGACAGAACAACGTTTACGGCGATTTTATGAAACCCTGGGGAACACGACCGAAGTAGGGCGTCCGCTTTGGCAGGCCGTGATTCTCGCGGGCGCGATGGATCCGGTGCGTTCGCCGGAGCTGCGCGGAGCCGAGGCGGCAACGGTGAGTCTGCTGCGCGAAATAATCGCAGAGGGTCAAAAGAACGGCGAGATCACCCGCGATTTTCCCGTCGTGCACTTGGCTGAATTCATGGAGGGGCTTTTCAATACCGTTGTCCGGCAGTGGGCCGTCGATCTTACCGGGCCTCACAAACTTACCGAGCGGGTGCGCAACGCCGTCGAGTTTTTTTTGCGTGGGGCCAAGCCTTAAAACAAAAAAGAGATTCCCTTCCGATTGCATCAAAAGCAAAGGAGTCCCATTCGCTTGTGCGAAAACCGTGAGTCACGCTTCCTGAAACCGCTAAAGTGGGCGCAATGAAAGCAGCCATCCTTCGCGAGTTCAAAACGCCGCTGAGCATCGAAGACGTTGCGCAACCCTATCCCGACGCGCAAGACGTGCTCATCGAGGTGGAAGCTTGCGGCGTCTGCCATTCGGACTTGCACGTGGCTGATGGCGATTGGCCTCAGCTTGTCCCTATCACCAAGCGGCCTCTGATCCTCGGCCACGAAATCGCCGGCCGCGTCGCGGAAAAAGGCGCGTCCGTCCATCATTTGGAAGTCGGCGACCGCGTTGGCGTTCCGTGGGTGTACTGGACGTGCGGCGAATGCGACTTCTGCCGCGAAGGCAACGAGAACCTTTGCACCAGACAGAAAATTACCGGTGTCACCGTGGACGGCGGATACGCGGAGTTCGTGAAGGTTCCCGCGAGCCATGCTACGAAGATTCCCGATGGGCTCTCCTCGGCCGCCGCCGCGCCTCTTTTCTGTGCGGGAGTGACCGTCTATCGCGCGTTGAAACATGCGAGAATTCAGCCAGGGCAACGTTTGGCGGTCTTCGGCGTCGGAGGCTTGGGGCATTTGGCAGTGCAAATTGGGCTCGATCTGGGAGCGACTGTCACGGCCATTGATGTCTCTGACGAAAAACTCGCTCATGCGAAAACGTTGGGCGCATCGGCCACGTTGAACTCTGCCAGCGTAAATGTTGTCAAGCAGATGCGGCAAGCGGGCGGAGCTCATATAGCGCTGGTGACATCGGCCGCAAAAGCGGCCTATGACACGGCGTTTCCCTGCGTTAGGCCAGCGGGGACGCTCCTCGTGGTCGGCCTGCCCGCGGAGCCGCTGTGCTTCCCGCCAATCATGATGGCAGCGACAGAGGTGCGCATCCAAGCATCATCCGTCGGTACGCGGGAGGACTTGCGGCAGGTTCTGGCAATGGCGGTTGCTGGAAAACTTCGCTGTCAGACAACCGCTCGGCCACTCGCGCAAGTCAACGAAGTCCTGGAGCAGCTGCGGCGCGGACAAGTTTCCGGCCGGATAGTACTCCTGCCCCGCTGAACGGAACCCCGACGTTGGGGACCTGGCCAAAGAGTCGGTTCCTTTCTACGCGGACCGCCCGAGTCGCATACAGAACTCCTTCCAGGAGTCCGGGCACAGGATAGATTGACCCTTCCTCCATTACCCTTATGGCGCACTTACGGTTTCAACTTGACGTTAGTCAATATTATGTGATACGGACAATCATAATTTTGGATAGTACGTCGGGGCATGGAGTCTTCAAATTCCTGGGACTGAATAGGGGTCTCTCGTAGTGGCTCTATGAACATCAGCAAAGCTGGCAGAAATGGGTGCCCGGCCGGGTAATTGCGTTTCGAGCCCGGCCTGGTCGAAGACCTACGGTGCGAAGCAGGCTTAGGTGGACGATCTCGGCAAAAGTTCCGCGAAGTGTTCGCTGAACCAGGAGGATTTATGAGGGCAACTTTTCTTGCTGGCGCATTGCTGTCCTTGGCATTCTTGTTTTCTCCAAACAACACAGCGCACGCGCAGGGTGTGGCTACATCGGGAGAGATCCGCGGCACGGTCTCAGACCCCACGGGAGCGACCGTTCCAAAGGCGACGGTGACGGCCGAAGATCCCGAGAAAGGGGTCCGGCGCACGGCAGTGACAGAGACCGAGGGCGAGTACCGTCTGACCGGGCTTCCTCCGTCCGTGTACAGCGTGACCGTGGAGATCGCTGGCTTTCAGAAGGAAATCCGTAAGGACGTGGTCGTCAGCATTGGACAGACGTTAATCCTGGATTTTCACCTGCAGATGGCGTCGGCCACGGCACAGGTGGAAGTAAGAGGAGATCTTCCCGTGGTGGAAACCGAGAGGGGGAGCCAGGCTGACACGCTGACCCAGGAGGATATCGCCAACCTGCCCATCGACCGGCGCGATTATCTAACATTCACGCTCCTGGCTCCCGGAGTCTCGAATTCCACACGCTTGGCCTCGGACCAGGACTATCGAGTGAAACAAACGCCGCAGAGTGGCCTTTCGTTTTATGGCAGTAACGGCCGCGGCAACAGCGTCACGGTGGACGGTGGAGAAGCCAATGACGACGCCGGCGGCGTGCGTCTCACCCTGAGCCAGGACGGCGTGCAGGAGTTTCAGGTCAATCGCAGCAACTATACGGCTGAACTCGGCGGAGCGAGCGGCGCCACGATTAATATCGTGTCCAAATCCGGCACAAACGAGATACACGGAAGTCTTTTCGGGTATTTCCGAAATGATGCGATGGACGCCGCTGATCCGTTTGCCATCACGCAGGCGTTGCAGCCTGGCCAGACCTTCGATCCAACCCAACCAGATAGCGTGGGGCACCCGACCAAGAATTCTCTAAGCCGATATCAGTATGGCGGCGCTGTGGGATTCCCGATCAAGAAAGACAAGTCCTTCCTGTTCCTCTCCTTCGAAGGATTGCGGCAAGACTCTCAGAATGCCGTCCCCATCCTGACGAACACGGGTGTCCTTCGTCCGAACTCCACACAGCAGGCTGCTCTTGCCACGGTAGCGGCAAACCCAGGAGAGGTCGGTTGCTTGAGCGGCCCTGTCGGCACTGCCGTCGCCAGTCAATTGCCTCCGCCTTTTACTGGCATGACGACTTTGCCTGGACCGGTTTGTGCGGCCGTCCTGAACGGGGCTTTGACTCTAAACCCGGCCTCGAGTCCATTGCAGGCGTTTCTCTTGAACGAGTTGGAGACAAACGGCGGTCTGTTCGATTACGGCACACGGGAGTACTTGGCGTCTGGCCGCTTCGATCATCGTTTCAGCGACTCGAACCAGATGACTGCCACCTACAGATTTGGACACGATCTCGAGGAAAATCCCGACGTGCAATCGCTCACCGCGTTTTCGGCCGGCAGTTCGATCCACGACTACGACAACAACGCGCTTGCCGCCTGGTACCACCAGTTCAGCGCCACGGCGCAGAACGAAGCCATTTTTCAGTTTGATTATGCCACCCTAAACGTCATTCCGAACGAACCTGGAGAAGTCGGACTGCAGATCCCCGGCGTTGTGAATAATCTGGGAACGAGCATCTTTATACCGAACTTTACGATTACTCGCAGATATGAAATCGGCGACAACTTCACTCTGATCCGCGGGCACCACACCATGAAAATGGGAGGTTCCGAGCTACTGCGCGGCAATCACACGGAATCACATACCTTCTTCCCGGGCCGCTTCATCTTTGGCTCGCTCCCCGGAGATCTAATAACGCCCCTGCTCCCCGCCATCGATCCGTTGCAAGCGGCGTCCTTTGGCCTACCGCAGGTTTTCCAACAAGGCTTCGGCGATCCTACCTACCCCTACTATACAAGGCCATTTACGTCGGCATACTGGCAGGATTCTTGGAAGATCGCGCCCAATTTCACGCTGAACTACGGTCTTCGCTACGAACTTGACTCCCAATTCGCTCCCCTGAGCACCTACACGAAGGATTTTGCCCCCCGTGTGTCGTTCGCCTGGGACCCCTTTAAAGATCACAAAACGGTGGTTCGCGGCGGATATGGGATCTTTTACTCGCCAATCTACGCCCAGATTCCCGACGTTGATTATTCCCTGGGAGTCTTAAACGCGAATAAAAGCTCGGTAGCCAACTCGACATCCGCCGGACAAGTGAATAACCTGGACACCATCTGCGGAATGACCGGTGCTTTCGGCCTTTTCCCAGGCAACGGATCAAGTCCCTGCAACCGCGAGATCTCGATCTATATCGTTCCGATCACCGGAGTGCCTGGCGGCAACCCCGCACTGAATGCCCCGACAGTTTTCCAGACTCTCTTCGCTCAGGGTGCTATCAGCTGCACGACGCCGCCACCGGGAAGCTATGCTTGCATTACGCCCAATGGTGGCACGGGTGGGGCGGGCGGGCTGTCCCAGTTCGGACTGAATGTTACCAACAGCGGGCCACTCTCCCCGCTGCAGGTGATTTTTACCGACCAACGCAACTTTAGGTCCCCCTACTCTCAGCAGGCTGAGTTCGGAATTGAGCGCGAAATTGCTCCTGGATTCTCGATCTCCGCGAGTTACATCTATTCTCACACCATCGGCCTTCCCGTGGCCATTGACACCAATCTCCTTCCCGCTTCGATGAGCACCGTGACATTGGCCAATGGCAAGAACTTTTCCTATCGGAACTGGAACACCACCGCTGGTGGGGCCGATCCGCTCGGTGGCGCGGAAGGCTTGCCCTGCGACGCCAGTCAAGGCTTCGCTTGCTTTGTGAATCCCTTCATCGTTCAGAACAATCAGTACACTTCCGCTGGTTCCGCCGTTTACCAGGCTGGAATCCTGGAAGTCAAGAAACGTTTCAGCGATCACTTCACGGTGTTTGGCAACTACACTTACAGCAAAGGCTTCGACACGACGACGGATTTCAACAGCGACTACGGACCTCAGGATCCGACCAACCTTGGCCTCGATCGTGCGCTTTCCGAATTCGACCAGCGCCACAAGGTCGTCCTGGCCGGCGTGTTTGACAGCCCCTGGAAAAACCCCATTCTCGCTGGCTTTCAGCTGGCTCCCATTTTCACCTACAACAGTGGTCACCCTTTCAATCTCCTGGCTGGCGGCGAAGTGAACGGTGACAATCACACCACCAACGAACGTCCCATCGGCGCCGGTCGTGACACGGGAATCGGCCCGGATTTCGTCAATCTCGATATGCGCCTCACTTGGCAGCACAAACTTGGCGAAAGGACCAAATTGCTATTTACCGCGGAGAGCTTCAATATCGCCAACCACACCAACTATGCGAGTGTGAACAATGAGGTGAGCCCGCTGTTCGGTCTTCCCTCTAATCCGGCTGACAATACAGCGTGTCCCGCCTGTCCCCCCGGGCTCGGGAATACCACTTTCAACGTGCACGGGAGCGCAGCCCTCTCTCCGAGCCAGCCGCTTGGCTTCACTTCCGATTTCCCGAAGCGTGAAATTCAGCTAGGCCTGCGCCTTACGTTCTAATGACGAGGAGACCAGCCCACGGCGGCATCCGATAGCATGCCGCCCGCGAAGCCGGGCCTCCGAGCGGCGAGCCGATGTCCAGATCTTTTTCTTGCCGCCAGTACCAAGGGATATTTCGACTTTTCCATGTAGGAGGAATCTGACATGTGGCAAAAAACGAAGGAGGCAATCTTTTTCTCAGTCTCAGTAGCAATGCTTCTTTTTTCCATTGCAGGCAGCGCTCGCGCGCAGGCGGGGGTCACCACACTTCCAGGAGCTCTTCCAGACGGCGCAACCTACTTGATCGAAGTGCCTGCAAATTGGAACGGCACCTTGTTTCTCTATAGCCATGGTTACGTGACGCCAGGCAGCGCGAACCCGGCGCAGGATGTCGGTGATCCCTTCACGCGATTCTTCATGCTCTCCAGCGGGTACGCATTGGCTGGCTCTTCCTACGCCACTACCGGCTGGGCCATCCAACAAGCGCTGCCCGACCAAATCGCGGTCCTCGAACAGTTCAAGAAAATGGTCGGGCACCCGAAACGCACCATCGCTTGGGGACACTCGCTTGGGGGAATCATTACCGCTGGCCTCATCCAGCGCAACCCGGAAACCTTTGACGCCGCTCTGCCCATGTGTGGTGTGCTTTCGGGCGGCGTAGCTACGTGGAACACCGCGCTGGATTCCGAGTTCGCTTTCAAAACGCTCGTTGCGCCTGGAAGCGGCCTGCAAGTCGTTAATATTGCCGACCCGGTCGCAAATCTCGACATCGCGGAGGTCGCGCTTAGGGAAGCCCAGGCTACCCTCCAAGGCCAAGCGCGGATAGCCTTGGCTGGCGCGCTGGCCGACTTGCCTGGCTGGTTTACGCCCTTGTCTCCGGAGCCCGTGCCAACTGATTTTGCCGGTCAAGAGGCAAACCAGTTTCTCTGGGATTCGGAAGTGGACTTTCCGTTTGTCTTTGCGTTTCGCGCGGAGCTTGAGGCGCGGGCACAGGGGAACGTCTCCTGGAACACCGGAGTCGATTACCGCAGACAGTTGGATCGCTCGATAGGGAGGGACCAAGTGCATGCGCTCTACCAGCAGGCAGGTCTCGATCTGGACGCCGACCTTCAAATGCTGAATGAGACCGCGCGAATCAGCGCCGACCCCGCAGCCGTTCGGTACCTGGAAAACAACATTATTTTTGATGGCCGCATCCAAATTCCGGTTCTGACGCTGCATACCACCGGCGATGGATTGGTTGTGGTCGAGAACGAAAGTGCCTACAAACAAGTTGTCGATGAGGCGGGAAACGGAGAGTTCTTGCGCCGCACGTTTGTCTCGCGAGCGGGTCATTGCGCTTTCACGCCGGCGGAAACCATCGCCGCCGTGGAAACACTCATCGCCCGCTTGGATACGGGAAAATGGCGGAACGTCGATGCCAGCGACTTGAACAACGCCGCGACAGCGCTAGGGCCGGCATTTAACCTTTACGTTACGACACAGGGCACCATCGTTCCTACTCCCCCAGCCTATATCGAGTTTGAACCGAGCCCGTATCTTCGCCCGTTTGATCAACTCACGGCGGATTGCCATTTTGGTTTTTTTTGCGGCAATCCGTTCTTCGAGTTTAACCAGCACTGAACGGATCAGCCCTGTTTCGCGCGGGTTCTGCCCGGGAGCTTGCGCCTGCCTGGAACATATCGTTAGTTTGTAACATATGATATATACTCTCACATTGTCCGCAAGCCCTGGAACGATCTCGAATCGGCCCGGAAGCAACGCGCTCTCTAGCTGGCCCGAAGAGAAGGAGTCTCCTCTATGGATTTGAACCTGACCACCGACGAACTGGCCTTTCGCGACGAACTTCGTGTCTGGCTTGCTTCCCATGTCCCGAAGGACTGGGACGAGTGGCGCGAAAAGCCCATGGAAGAGTCATTTCCCTACCTGCGCGACTGGCAGCGAAAGCTCCAAGAAGGCCGATGGGCCGCCGTTTCCTGGCCCAAAGAATATGGCGGCCGCAGCGCCACGCTGATGCAGCAGGCGATCTTCTGGGAAGAGATGGCTCGCGTCGAAGCTCCGCCCATGGCCAACTCGCTCGGCTTGGGGCTCATTGGCCCTACCATCATCGCCTATGGAACCGAAGCGCAAAAAAAACGTTACATTCCGAAAATCCTGAGCGCCGAGGAAATTTGGTGCCAGGGCTTCTCAGAGCCGAATGCCGGTTCTGATCTCGCGGGATTGCAGACCGAAGCGCACCTCGACGGCGACCACTACGTCGTGAACGGCCAAAAAGTCTGGACCAGTTATGGCTGGGTCGGCAACTGGTGCGAACTCGTCGTTCGCACTGACTCGGGCGCCACAAAGCACAAGGGGCTCACCGTTCTGCTTGTGGACATGAAATCACCCGGCGTCGAAGTTCGTCCTCTCCGTCAAATGACCGGCGAATCCGAATTCAACGAGCTTTTTTTTCGGGATGTCCGCGTGCCCGCTGAAAATGTCCTCGGCAAAGTGAATGACGGCTGGAATGTCGCAATGAGCACGCTCATGTACGAGCGCGGCTCGTACGGTGCGCGCCTGCATCTGATTTTCAAACGTTACATCACGCGTCTCATCGAACTCGCGCGTACCACCCAGCGCGATGGCCGCCCGGCCTCCGAAGACCCAATCATCCGGCAGAAGCTCGCGCAATGCAGCGCCGAAATCGAGATCATGCGCTTCAATCAGATGCGCGCCTTCAGCCGCATCAGTGCAACCGGCGTTCCCGGCCCTGAAGGCTCCATCCAGAAAATTTTCTGGAGCGAGCTCAACCAGCGCCTCCAGCAAATCGCCCAGGAAATTCTCGGTTCGTTCGGCCAGCTCATGGCAGGCGATGCCCACGCCATCGACAATGGACTTTGGTCTTACGCCTATCTGCGAACTCGCGGAAACACCATCGAGGCTGGCACATCCGAAGTCCAGCGCAACATCATCGGCCATTTCGTTCTCGGTCTGCCCAGAAGTTACTAGTTTCAGAAGCAGAAAGCCAAGAAAAGGACACGACATGCAATTCGGCCTCAGCGAAAGCCAGGAATTTCTGAAAAACAGTGCCCGCAAATTTTTCGCCGGCGAATGCCCCAGCTCCGAAATGCGGCGACTCATGGAAACGGACACGGCCTACGACGCCGCCCTGTGGTCCAAACTCACGGAGCAGGGCTATACCGGGATCATCTTTCCCGAAGAGTATGGCGGCGTTGGTCTAGGTAAAGTCGAGCTCATGCTGTTGATGGAAGAGTCCGGGCGCGCGCTCTTGCCTGGACCGTTCTTCTCGACAGTCGTCCTTGCCGGCTCCGTGCTCGATGCCGTGGCCACTCCCGCTCACAAGAAACAGTATCTCGCCCCGATCAGTCGCGGAGAAGCTCGCGCCACCGTCGCCATTCTTGAAGCCCCAGCGAGCTGGAACCCCCGCGACATCCAGCTGAGCGCCACCAATGGAAACCTCACCGGCGAAAAATTCTTCGTTTCTGACGCCGCCGTCGCCGACTTTCTCCTCGTTGTGGCCAGCAACGGCGTCTTCCTGGTCCACGCGAAGGCTCACGGCATGAAAATATCACCCATGGGCGGAATGGATCTGACGCGCAAGATCTACTCCGTCGAATTTCGCGATACTCCCGCGGAGAAAATCGCTTCCGGCAAGGACCTCCCGCGCGCTTTCGATATCGCCACTGCCGCCCTGGCCGCGGAACTCGTCGGCGGCATGCAGCGCACGCTCGATATCACCGTCGAATACGCCAAGACTCGCAAACAGTTCGGCAAACCTATCGGAATGTTTCAAGCTGTCCAGCACCAGTGTGCGGACATGTATCTCGAAACCGAAAGCTCCCGTTCGGCCGTGTATTACGCCGGCTGGGCGCTCGAAGAGAACTCGCCCGACGCAGCCACGGCTGTCTCCATTGCAAAAATGTACGCCAGCGACGCCGCTCGCACCGTTGGCAACCGCGGCATCCAAATTCACGGCGGCATGGGCTTCACCTGGGAAAACGACGTTCATCTCTATTACCGCCGCGCAAAGGCATCAGAAACAGCATTCGGCGACGCTACCTTCCATCGCGAGCGCATCGCCTCCATGGTGATTGATTCCGCCGGTGTCTCTGCGAAATCCGCGTAGCCGCGCTTTCGGAAAGGTCCGAAACCAGCGAACTCGTAACCGCTGGCGTCGGCTAGACGAGGAGTTTTCATGCCCTTCGCCGAAAATAAAAACGCCAAACTCTATTGGGATGAACGAGGTTCCGGCGAACCTCTGTTGCTCATCATGGGCCTCAGCTATCCATCCTACATGTGGCATCGCAGCCGCCCGATTCTCGCCGAGCGCTTTCGCACTATCGCTCTCGACAATCGCGGCGTTGGCCAAAGCGATGCGCCTCCCGGCGTCTATTCCATCGCGTTGATGGCGAGCGATGCGGCTGCCGTTCTGGATGCCAGAGGCGTAGAAAGCGCTCACGTCTTCGGCGTTTCCATGGGCGGCATGATTGCACAGGAATTTGCGCTGCAATACCCCGGCCGCGTGCGCTCGCTGATTCTGGGATGCACGGCTGTCGGCGGTCATCATGCCGTGCAGGCCGAACCGGAAGCTCTGCAGGTTCTTCTGCGCCGCGATGTCACGCCCGAAGAGGCCAAGGAAGCCATCATCCCTTTCATCTACGACCCTGCCACGCCGCGCGAACGCATCGACGAAGACATGGCTATTCGCATGAAGTGGTATCCCACCCCGCAAGGATATATGGGCCAGCTCGAGGGAATTTTTGGCTGGGAATCCTATAGCCGGATCGCGCAAATTTCGGCGCCGACGCTGGTCGTTCACGGCGAAACCGACCGTCTCGTTCCCGCGGCGAACGCCCGCTTGATCGCTGAAAAAATTCCAGGCGCTAAACTCGTGCTAATCCCCCATGCCAGCCACATTTTCGAGACCGACCAGCCAGCCGCAGCTCACCACGCCATTCTTGAATTTCTAACCGCCCAGCAGCTTCGTGTCGAAGCGCAAGCCTAGCGACCCCGCGACGCTTCTACCTCACTGCCACATACAAATCGACCACCGCATCGGCTGGATTCTGCGCCCGCTGATCGTATACCTCGTAATCCGATTTGTAAGTTCGATCACCGCCCAACGCGCTCTTTGGCGTTGCCCAAACTTTTTGCCACATGTCCACCACGACTTTTTGCACCGCCCCTCTTTCCGAGGTGAACAGGGCATATCGCCCGGCAGGCACATTCTTCGCGACCATCCCCGCTGGCACGCTCTCCACTTTCGTCACACGCGCCCCCAACACGTAGGTGTACTCCCCGTCCTTGTCGCTCGCATACTCGGTGTACAAGGCCACGATGTTCGCGTCCGCCTTATTCGGAATCGCCGCCAGCACACTTTCCTTAAATAACCGCTCCCACTGTTTGCCGATCGGCCGCTCCGGCGTCATTTGCTCGGCATTGCTCGTTCGCACAGCGATGCCCACCATGGTAAATCCGTCCTGCTGCACGGCCCGCGGGTTCGTGTCCGCTTCCTTCTTCGTTTCGGGGGTTGCCGCCAAACAACAAATAATCACGGCCACTGCAATCCCAGTCAACCACATCGCGCCCCGAACTATTCTTCGAATCACCACACCCTCCAACCGTATCGGCAGTGCCTCATTTTCGAGCTTGCTCCAATGGCTGCAAATACCCGTCTCTTGTAATCCCGGATTTTATCGTTTCTCCCCAAGAATTCCATGCGCTTCATCTGACACTCCACACAAGCGCCCTTCGAACCAGGATAGAGCTATGATGAAAGTGTGCGGTTCTTAGGAAACGCACGAGGGTACGACCATGCGAACAATGAATCTTTTCTTCGCCAGCCTGCTCATCACCAGCTCTCTTCTAGCCCAGGACAAGCCCGCCGGCGCCCCGCCGGACATGGACCACATGCAGCATGGTGATTTTATGCAAGGCGGCATGCGCCACGCCATAGCCAAAGGCGTCGAGCTCGAACAAAAGATCGACGGCCACACCATCGTCGTTCGCATCGGCCCTATGAATTTGCCCGCGCACACCAGTCACATGAAAATGCCGCAGCCTCCCGATCTGATCTGGCAAATCCCTGTCGACGGCTGGCTCCTCGGGTATTCTCCAAAACTGGTCGACGCCGGCGGCAACGAAGTCCCTGGCCGCGTCCTTCATCACACTGCTTTCTGGAACGAAAACCGCGCCGATTTTCTCTGCCCCAACAAGGAGGAGCACATTTTCGGCGCCGGCGGCGAGCTCACCAACTGGGCCGAAGTTCCCGGCTACGGTTATCGCGTGCAAATGGGCGACAAAATCCGCATCGAGACGATGGTCTACAACCCCACCGACACTTCGTACGACAAGGTCTATCTCGAAGTGACCATTCCCTATCAAGCAGCCGCCTACGGCACGCAGCTGAGAAGCGTCTACCCCACCTGGATGGACGTAAAATCCTGCGGAAACTCGGCCTACGATTTGCCGCCCGGCAGAACCGAACAAACCGGGACCGTCACTGTGAAATATGCCGGCGTACTGCTAGGAGTTGGCGGCCACATGCACGACTACGCAAAACAACTCACCCTTGAGGATGCCACGCGCAAAGAAACAGTCGCCACCCTCGACGCCAAAGTCGACGACCAGGGCGAACTCCTCAGCATGCCAACCGTGCTGTTCCTCGATCGTGGCGGCTACAAGTTTGCCGCCGGCGACGTCCTCAAAGTCACGGCCGCTTACGACAATACCTCCGGCAAACTCTTGCGTGACGGCGCCATGGGCATTGTCGTCGGCTATTTCGTCCCCGCGGATGATGCCTCCATGGCCGCGCTTCGCCGCAAGCCCACAGTCCACCACATGGCAGGCATGTCCCATAATCAATAAAGCCGGCGCGCTGATACTGGAAACTTTCGCTACCGCTTCTCCAGCAAAGCTGGAGTTTTCCACCTTGGGCATCAGACCTTCGCTGCCCAACGCAGTCTAAAACGTTTGAGTTGCGCCTCAGCGGCCCCACAAAACTCAACTCCATGTACAATGCCGTCGGCTCGCAACTCCTAACCCACGTCGCGGGAGTAATTCATGGCAATCGACGATTTGGCAGTTCCATCGGCCACAGCTGTTCCTCCGAATTCCTCGCCGCATCCGGACAACAAATCCTGGTGGCGCAGGCTACGCGACTGGTGCTCTGCGCAGTGGGCTGCGATCCGGCCAGGCCCCGAAGCGCGCCGCGGCGGCGTGTGGGGCACGCTTGCTGCCGCTGCGATTTGCGTCGTCATAGGCGGCCTCTACATTCAGAGTGGTTTTGGTTATGTTTTTGATTTCGTATTTTGCATCCTCTTCGCTGCCATCTTCATTCCCTTGGTCGCTCTTCTCGTGATGTTGCTCCTCAGCATTGCTCGTAAATTGCCGCGCTATCCGACCGGAGTCATCGTCGGCTCCTGCTTGGTCATCATGACGTTATGGGGACCACCGGAATTGGGCATTTTCATGGCGATTCTGATGGGCCTCGCCGCGGGAATTCTTGGCGCCACGATCGCGACTTTTTTCTGGGGCAACTTCAGCCAGGCCGCGCTCAGCAAGAAGATCATTGTTTCACTGCTTTTCGTGCTTGCTCTTGCGGGCAATGTCTATTTTGTCTGGCTGTTCGCTCACGCAGGCTCCATGGAAAAGCTCATCACCTGGAGGCCGCCGGCCGACTCCATGCCTCTAAAACTGTCCGCGCCGGATCCGTCTGCCCCGGGGCCGTTCCGCGTGCTGAAACTTTTTTACGGCGTCGGCAACGACATTCGCCGCCCCGAATATGGTCCCAGCGTCGCGATTAAGACTCACACGGTGGACTCCTCCGACTTCTTCAAGGATTTCGGCGGCTGGAAGCGCTGGTCGCGCAAAAAATATTGGGGCTTCGATATCGATAAGCTCCCGCTGAACGCGCGCGTCTGGTATCCGGAAGGCCCGGGCCCCTTCCCGCTGGCTCTCATTGTCCATGGAAATCACAACATGGCGGCTTTCTCCGATCCTGGATATGAGTACCTCGGCGAACTGCTCGCGAGCCGCGGCATCATCCTCGCCTCTATCGATGAAAATTTTCTGAACAGCGGCCTCTTCCACGATCCGCCCAAGCAGCAAGCCGTTCGCGGCTGGATGCTGCTCGAACATCTGAAACTCTGGAAGGAATGGAATCAGGCCGAAGGGAATCCATTCCACGGCAAAGTAGATATGTCGCGCATCGCGCTGATGGGCCACTCGCGGGGCGGCGAAGCCGCGGCCACGGCGGCGGCTTTCAATCGCATGAAGTACGCTCCCGAAGACGCCAACATAAAATTTGATTACGGCTTCTCAATCAGAGCCGTCGTTGCCATCGCGCCCGCCGACGGCCAGTACAAACCTGCCGGCCAGCCTCGCTGGATCGAAGACGTCAGCTATCTCACGCTGCAGGGCGCGCATGACATGGATGTTTCCTCGTTCGACGGCAGCCGCCAATGGGATCAAGTGCGTTATACGCAGCCCGGGCCGTGGTTCAAAGCCGAGATTTATGCCTATCGCGCGAATCACGGTCAATTCAATACCGTCTGGGGCCGCGACGATGCTGGCAAGCCGCTTGGCTGGCTGCTCAATCTCAAACCGCTGATGCCCGGCGAAGAGCAGCGCCGCATCTCTAAAACTTATATCTCCGCGTTTCTCGAAGCGACGCTCAAGGATCATCGCGAATACGTTCCGCTTTTCCAGGATTGGCGCGTCGCTCGCGCATGGCTGCCCGACACGATCTTCTTCAATCGCTATCGAGACGCTTCCTACGTTCCGCTGGCCGCGTTCAACGAGGACGCCGATCTCACCACGACAACGGCGCCGGGCGGCCGCATCGAAGGTGAACATTTTACCGTGTGGAGCGAGGGCAAAATTCCGTATCGCGACGGCGATCGCGGCTACAACGGCGTTTTTCTCGGCTGGAACCGCGCCAAAGAAGCGCCACCGGCGACCTATACGCTGACACTGCCGGCAAACGCCGCGGCGAATTGGCATTTGTCGGCAAACTCGACCCTCGAACTTTCTGTCGCGCCGATGGACGAGGACGTTTCGCTCCCCGGCAAGAAAAAAGACGACGACAAAGACAAGAAAAAAGCCGAAGAAAAGAAAAAGGAAGAAGACAAGTCCAAAAAGAATGGGCGCGAATCGCCGGATTTCACCATTGAATTGCTGACGACCGACGGAGTGACGGTCAGCGCTCCCGCAAGCCGCTTCATGGCCATTCCGCCGCCATTCAAGGAAAAACTCGCGAAGCTCGACGTAGTGAGTGACGCGGCATACAACCAGGATTGGGAAGCCGTTTTCCAATCCGTGCGCGCCCCGTTTTCCGGGTTTGAGATGATCTGCAAAGATAAATGCCCGGCGTTCGATCCCGCCAAGCTCAGCGTCGTGCGGCTTCGATTCGATCGGACCTCGATGTACAAAATCTGCATCAGCGGAATTGGTTTCGGCAAACAGTGATGTATGCTGTCTCCTCATTGGAGGCTGCCCATGCATCTTTTGCGCGCCCGTGCCGGTTGGATTTTGTCGTTTGTCATCTTCGTGTTCTGTACTGGTGGCGCTGACGCGCATGTCACGCGCGTCAAGATTCTTTCTCGCACTGACGTTTTGGATGGCCGTGCGTTCGGATTGGCCGGAGCCTACGAGAAAATTGTTGGCAGCGTTTATTTCGCTGTGAATCCGGACAATCTTCACAACAAGCTGATCGTCGACCTCGACAAGGCGCCGCGCAACGCGCAGGGCGAAGTCGAATTCTCCGCTGACCTCTATCTCCTGAAACCCAAGGACATGAACAAAGGAAACAACGCCGTCCTCTTCGAGGTTTCCAACCGCGGCGGAAAAGGAATTCTGCACCTTGTGAACGGCTATACTCCCTCCACTCCGGACGGTGAATACGGGGACGGATTCCTTCTGCGCGAAGGCTACACCGTTGCTTGGGTCGGCTGGCAATTTGACGTGCCCGATGAAGGCGATCGCCTCAAGTTGTTCGCTCCTGTTGCTCACGACCCGGGAGGAAAAGAAATTCGCGGCCTGGTACGTTCGGATTTTACGCCGGCACAAAGAGTGGACGACATGCCACTGGGCCATTCTCTGCTCGGACCGACGGGAGGAAAAAGCTATCCCGTCGATGACCCAGCGAGCGCGAAGAATGTTTTGACCGTGCGCGATACACCCGATGGCAAGCGACAAACGATTCCGCGCAGCCAATGGAGTTTTGCGCACACCGCCGACGGCAAGCTTACCGCCGATCCCCATTTCATTCATCTCGACGGCGGATTCCAGGCCGGAAAGATTTATGAAGTCGTCTATGAGGCGAAAGACCCTGCCGTTGTGGGGCTTGGTCTCGCTGCAGTGCGCGATTTTCTTTCCTTTTTGAAATATGATCCGCAAGCGACGGCTCCCGTGAAGCGCGTTTACGGTGTTGGCATTTCGCAGAGCGGGCGTTTTCTCCGGCATTTTCTTTACCAGGATTTCAATGCCGACGAGCAAGGCCGCCAGGTGATGGATGGCGTCATTGCTCACGTCGCCGGCGCAGGACGCGGCAGTTTCAATCATCGGTTTGCGCAGCCTTCGCGCGACGCTCAGCCGCTCTCCAGCATTTTCTTCCCCACTGACCTCTTCCCGTTTACCGACCTTCCAGAAACCGATCCCGAAAGCGGCGAGACTGCTGGTTTCCTTGACGCTTCGATCAAATCCAAGAACGCGCCGAAGCTTTTTCTGACAAATACTTCCTACGAATACTGGGGACGCGCGGCGTCCTTGGTCCACACTTCGCCGGATGGTTTGAGCGACGCCGCAATTAGCGACAGCACGCGCGTCTACTTTCTTGCGGGGTTGCAGCATTTTTCGGCGCCATTTCCGCCCGAGAAAAGCAATCCGGGCTCGCCGGATTCCAATGCGCAGCAACGGTACAATCCGAACCCCATTCAGTGGTATTGGCGCGCACTGATCACGGACATGGACCAGTGGGTGAAGGACGGCACGCCACCTCCTGCGAGCACATATCCGAAAATCGCGGATGCTACGCTCGTGCCCCTGAGCAAATCGGCTTTCCCAAACATTCCGGGGGTCCATAAGCCACACGAAGTGAGTCTCGCCTACCATCTGGACTTTGGTTCAGAATGGAAAAACGGAATCGTCAGCATCGAGCCTCCCAAAGTCGGCAAACCCTTCGCCGTCCTGGTGCCGCAATCCGACGCCAACGGCAACGATATGGGAGGCGTGAGTTTGCCGGAACTGCAAGTTCCGCTGGCCACGTACACCGGATGGAACCTGCGGGATCCGGGAATCGGTCTCGGCGATTTGCGGCTCAGCTTTTATGGTTCGTTCATTCCGTTCGCGAAAACAGCGGCCGAGCGAGCAAAAACAAGCGATCCGCGGCTCTCGGTTACGGAACGATACGCTTCGCGCGACGAGTACATGGGCAGATTCGCGGAAGCGGCGATGAAATTGATGCACGAGAGATTTTTGTTGCGGGAAGATTTGCCGGCGTTGCTGGAACGTGGCGAGCGCGAATGGGCGGAAGTCACCGGGCAAAAATAGTTTGAGCGAGCTTAAGAGGAAAAAACGCGAAGAACCATGGAGGAAAGATGAATCGGAATCGCCGGGATATTTTGAAATCCGGGAGTCTTGCGCTGCTGGGCGGCGGCTTGTTTCGCCGCATGGACAAGATTGACGGCATGCAGACAGAGGGGTCGGGCGGATCGCTGGCGGAAATCGTGAAGAGGCGCAGCACCGGCGCCAGCGAAAAACTTTTGCTCGGCCCGGCTCCCGGCGAGGAAGGGCCGCCGGAACCGGCGAAGGTCGACCGGCTGCCGCTGGAGTGGAACAAACAGACGGTAGCTCGCTTCAAGGAGCAATTGGCGCAAAAAGATATTCACGCGTTTGTCGCGCGCGATCAGCTCAACATTATCTATTTGACGGGCTACTGGCACACACATACGGAGCGGCCGCAGGTCGTCTTTATGAATAAAGATGATGCGGACCCGTGGTTTCTCTATCCGGCGCTGGACCGTGACCTGGTGAAAGGCTGGTGGTTTGGCGGCGGCTGGGAGTATTTCGATACAAAGCACGCCGAGGGCGGATTTCCGGAACAAGGGAAGGTCGCCCAAGGGAAGACCGTGGATCTGTTTCAGATGCTTCTCGAAGGAATCAAGGCCAAGGGAGTGCAGGGAAATAAAATCGGCATTGACGGGAAGCTCTACGCCGATGAGCTGGCGACGGCCAAGAAGGTTCTGCCGAAAGTGAAGTGGGTCGACGTTAGCGACACGCTCCTCGATATGCGCGAAATAAAAACGCCCGAGGAACTTGCGCTGACGCGGCGCGCGTATACGTATTTTGACCGGGCGCATGCCTATGCGCGTGATTACATTTTGACTTACGGAACGGATGTAACGGATTACGAAGTGGCCTTCGCGAGCACATTCTGGATTAACAATGTGCTGCTCGCGGATTTGGATCTTGCCGGCGGCTTGCCGCATCACGGCGTGGCGGCGGGCGTCGAGATTGACTGTCGTGTGGGCCGGCTGTGCGCGTATCCACATCCGAATCAGCCGCGGTTCAACCGCATCCAGCGCAGCATGCCGCTGCAAGTCGATGGCGATGCCTATATCGGCGGCCACGGCGGAGAAAACTACCGCATGTACATCCTCGCGGATAACGCGGGCGAGTTCGATGCGCACATGCGAAAACTTTGGGAAGTGAGCCAGCACACGTGCGACATGCAAGTGGAATTGCAGAAGGAAGGCGCAACGTGCTCGAGCGTGGCGTACGAGATTCACAAATACCAGGTTGCGCAGGGCGTAGAGGACTACATTTATCACCGGCCGGCGCACGGAGAAGGCTCGGAAGGGCATCAGCCTCCGTACATGTCGCTCGGCGACTACACCGTTCTGAAGAAGAACATGTGCTTCTCCGAAGAGCCGGGGCTTTACGATCCAAAAGCCGGAGTCGGATTTAACTGGAGCGATCATGTGGTTACCGGTGTGAAGTCCGGATACCGCATGAGCCGCGTGCCGTACACGAAGGAATGGAGCTGGGTGAAAATCTGAACTAAGCAGTCATTCGAACGGAGCGGGCTAATTCGAAAGAATGAGGCGGAAGCTGCGGTATAAAAAAGAGTTGGCGGGGAGGTTAACGGAAGGATAAGGGTGTGGAAATCTGTGGAAAATTCAATTTCCGCGGTCCTTTGATAGACCAAACCGCAAGTCAATGTGCGCCGCAACGGAGGCGCGTCGAAAGAGGACCAACGTCCGAAAGGTCAGGGTTGCTTCGGCTTTTCGATCTTCTGGTCGGTCTGGACCAAGAACAGCAGGAAATCGGTGAAGGTGTGATAGACGATGGTGCGGTGGTCGCCAAAGTCATGAAAGCTGTCGACGAGCTTAGGCAGCCATATTTTTACAGGCTGCGCCTGGAATTGGACCGGGGCATAGTCAATCGAAAGATACGAATTCCGCACTCTCACGGCCGGGACTCCCTCCATTAGCCCCGTCTCCATGTGCACGACGTCACCGGAGTCGGACGCGATCCAGGCGCGTCCCTTAAGCCCGACGGGATAGACGACATTGTTGACGCGGAAAGAGTATGACCGGCTTGGCTTATCCTTGCGCTGCTGGAAACGGATCACCCAGGTAAGCTGGCCACTCCTCTGGACCGCGCCTTCACAACTCATTTCGTAATCGTCCTGCATGTTGGGCAGGAAGATCAGGACCATCTCCGGCAGTCCCATGTCCTGCGTCGCGGCGCTGGACAAGCTGCTTCCGTGCGTGGGGTTCCGTTTCTCTTCAAAGACTAGACCCCCTGGTGATTGCTGGAAGACAACAATATATTCAAACGATTCGGAACCGCCATCTCGGACGATGTTCTCGACGTCGGAGGTCCTATACTCGATCTTTTCCTGCGCCGTGAAGTTTTGAAGATTGGCTACCTGCTCACTCTCGCGCGCGCCAGCCTGCGCGAGCACCTTGGCAAGCTCGCAGCGCGGCGACAAAGCAAGAGAACGGACAGGCGAGTCCAACGCGGGAGGGTTCCAACTCAAGCTTCGGTTCTTCGGCTGTCTCGCGAGGTCTCCGGATTGGCGTGCGGCGAGCGAAGCGGGCGCTATCAGCAGGGAGCTCGCAATAAGCCAGGCCACGACCCCGCACGAGGCTGCTCCGGCTAGCGGGCCTAATGCGTTTCGGGCCATGGGCAGAGTGCACGGCACGAAAGGGAGCGTACCATTTTTGTCATTCACATTGTGACGGAAGTCGACGGAGTGCCGTGAAAAGCTGGGCGCGGCGCGAGATGACCGGCACGGCTAACCCTGCCCCTGCGGGGAGCGGGGAGGAATGAGGATGGGTGCTGGGAGGGGGCGGAAGAGATAAACTCGACAGACGGCGAGACGTGCGGCGGGCAGGATGTGTTGAGAGGAAATGTGGCTGAGCCAAAGGCAGAGTACGAGAAGCGGCTGGATAAATACCTTAAGGGGATTTCGGAGAGAGACCGCGTGCACATGCACGTGGGATACGCGAAGTTGGCGGTGATTGCGGCAGAATTGGCGCTGGTGTGGATTGTCTTGGCGAAGCATTCCGTGCCGGCGTATTGGTTGATTGCGCCGGCGGCGGCGTATTTATTGCTGACGATTTCGCATGGACGCGTTTTGCGGGCTAAGGAGCGGGCGAACACGGCGGCAGAGTTTTATCGCAAGGGGATTGCGCGGATTGAGGATCGTTGGGCAGGAACGGGACAGACGGGAGAGCGGTTTCGCGATGCGAATCATGTGTATGCAGAAGACTTGGATCTGTTTGGGCGCGGGTGCTTGTTCGAATTGCTTTCGACAGCACGATTGCCGATGGGCGAGAGGCAGCTGGCGAGTTGGCTGAGCGAAGGATCGGAGATTGGGGCGATTCTGGAGCGGCAGAAATTGATTGAGGAGCTGCGGGAAAAATTGGATTTGCGCGAGGATTTGGCGGTGACCGGAGAGGATTTGCGGGCGCGTTTGAATCCGGAATCGATGATGGAGTGGGCGGAGCGGCAATCGATTTTACCTGGCGGCGCGATGTGGCGCGGAGTAATGGCGGGGCTGGCGATGGGGGCGGCGGCCGGGATTATCTATTACTTTCGGACGGCGACGCTTTGGCCGCTGTTGAGCATATTCGTGATAGAAGCCCTTGTGCTTGGGTGGCTGCGCAGAAAGGCGCACACGGTGATCGAGGGTGTGGATTGCAACGCGGAGGGGCTGCTTCTTTTTTCTGAGATTCTGGAGCGGCTGGAGCGGGAGCCGTTTGCGGCGGTGCGTTTGCAGGCCTTGGCCGCGGAATTGAAGCAGGGGAACGAGCCGGCGTCGGCGGCGATTCGAAGGTTCGCGCGAATCGTTTATTGGATCGACGCCAGCGACGGTGTGCTTGCGAAGATGGCCGAGCTGCCGTTTCTCTATAGCGTACAAGTGGGGATGGCGGCGGAGGCTTGGCGGCGTCGCTGGGGCGCCAAAATGCGGCGGTGGGCGGAGTTGACGGGCGAGATGGAGGCGCTGCTCTCGCTGGCGACGTATTCGTATGAACATCCCGCGGATCCGTTTCCTGAATTTGTGGGCGCGCCAGAGGGAGTGGGATTTTTTGGCGGCGAGGAATTGGGGCACCCGCTGATTGCCGCGGAGAAATGCGTGCGAAATAGCGTGCGGCTTGATGCCGAGACGCGTGTTTTGCTGGTGAGCGGATCGAATATGTCCGGGAAGAGCACGTTTTTACGAGTAGTAGGAAGTAATACCGTGCTAGCGATGGCTGGAGCGCCGATTCGCGGAAAGCGGTTGCGTTTGACGCCGCTTAGGATTGGAACGCGGATTCGAAGTACCGACTCGCTCCAGGAGGGGCGGTCGAGTTTTTTCACGGAGATTCTTCATATCCGAAAAGTGTTCGACGCTGCGAATGGCGCTGTGCCGATGGTGTTTTTGTTTGATGAATTGCTGGAGGGAACGAATTCGAAAGACCGCCGAATCGGTGCGGAAGGGTTGATTCAAGGGTTGCTGAAGCGGCGGGCGATTGGGATTGTGACGACGCACGATTTGGCTTTGACGGAAATTGCGGCGGCGGTGGGGAATGTCTTGCGGAATATGCATTTTGAGGACCAGGTGGCAGACGGGAAGATGAAGTTTGATTACCGGTTGCGCGAGGGAGTAGTGGAGAAGAGCAATGCCTTGGAATTGATGCGGTTGATTGGGTTGGAGACTTAGGTCGCGCGAGCGCGCGCTGAACCTGGGGGCGAACAAAACAAAAGCAGATCCCTCGCTAAGCTCGGGATGACAACTTTACCCTGCACGATAATTTGTTAGGCGGCGGCGATACGGCGAATTAAGTCTTCTTGCTCGGATTTGCTTTCGGCGCCAATGGTGAAGGCGTCGAGAAGATTCAGGCCCAGGGCGAAATTCAAAGCTTCGTCTTGGCGGTCGCGTAGAGCGCCCTGCCCCAGAATTTTCATGCCGATAATGCCCTTCCCCCTCGCGCGCATTTCCTTGATCACGCTCACGACGGTGTCGGGATCGGAATCCATGAGCGCGCCGATGGGATTGATGCGCACCAGGTGGACCTCGACCCAAGAAGACATGGCGGCAGCGCGGAGAGCTTCAATGGAATGGCACGAGCATCCGTGGGCACGGATAATGCCTTTTCGCTTGGCCTCAGAGAGGACGTCCATCACGCCTTTGTAGCGCTCCGTCCAGTCAGGTTCGGTGAGGCAGTGCATCAGGCAGATGTCGATGTGGTCGCTGCCGAGTTCGCGGCGGAAGCGCTCGAGATCGGCGCGTGCGGAGCCAGCGTCTCGCGCCCAGGTTTTGGTGAGGACGGTGACCTTGTCGCGCGGAACGTGCTTCAGAGCTTCGGCGACGTGGGGATGGCTGCCGTAAGAGTCGGCAGAATCGAAAAAGCGGAGGCCGTGGTCGTAGCCGTTGAGCAGAAGATCGGATAGGCCCTGGATTCCGAGAGCGGTCTGGTGAGAATGATGGCCGGAGCCGACAGTGCCAGTTCCCATGGCCAGCCGGCTGGTTTGGATGCCCGTCTTGCCGAGGGTGACGGTGTCCGACGCGCTAAATTTGCGCGGGAGAGGCTTGAGCGTTAAGGCACGAGCGCGCTGGGGGAACGCTGCGGAATCGAGCCAGGCGGCTCCCGCAGCGCAGGCGGAACGAAGGAGAAATTCGCGGCGTTTCATAGGGCCTCCTCAGAAACGTCTCGGCAGAGAATGTTACACCCCTAATGGACGTGTGAGCTCCAGCGGCGGTTATCAAAATTTGCAGCTGCAAGATTAAAAGGGCGGGGCGTCTACTTAAAGGGCGAAGCGGCGGAATTGATTTCGCCGCCCTGCGGGAGCCGGGCTTCCAGAGAGAGGTTCGAGCGAATCAGGGATTCGACCTGGTTCCAGACGGCCGGATCACACTCGATCTGGATGTGGGGCTTCATGAAAACGCGGTCCCACCACGGGTACTGGCCGCAGCTCAGTGGCTTCGCTTTGTAGTCTGAGCGGAAATTGCCGAGGATGCGAGTGCGTGCGGGATTGGCGGCGCGAATTTGGGGCTGGCCGTGCAGCATTCCATCGAGTTGATAAAAATTAGCGGCCTGGGCGACATTTGCGGGAATGACTGCGTCATTCTCGCCCATTTTGGAGACGCTATCGACCTGGATTGTGAGAACCACGGGGATACCGTCTTTTTCCAGTTGGCGCGCGAGCTCGACTGTCTCAGAGGCGCCCCAACTGTGCCCAAAAATAATGATGTGCGCATTCTCTTTCTCTTCGGGCGATAGTTTTCCATCGGTGTTGGCATCGAGAAGGTGCAGAACCGCCTGGTGAGCATCTTTGCCGCGGTGATTCTCAAACGTTTCGACGAACAGAGACGAAACGTATTCTTCGCGCAGGCGCTTCACGAGCTGGACTTCGGTGTGAACGCGGTCATCATGGCGAACAAATCCACCCACAAACCCAATCACGATAACGGGTGAAACGGAGGAAGTACCTGCAGGGGTAGCGGGGGCTTTCGAACTCGCCTCACCGGAGACGAGGACCAAAGATAAAAGCAAAAACAATACCCGGAACGAGGGATGCATTCGCTGCACCGCGACAGGGAAACTACATCATTACTGATGAGCGAAACAAGCCTAAAGTTACCCAAAATCGAAATGGGAGAGAATGGTACGTGAGCACGGACGAGATGGGAGAAATGCTTTAGTACTCACAGGACTCGCTCGAAGGGCAGGACGACAAGGGATTACTGAAGTGGGCTAAAGGAGAAGGCTGTGGAGCGTGCATTGCCAGGCAAAAAAGTGTCGTTAGCTGCCGTAGAAGTCGAGCTAAAGGTGCGAGCTGCCTCGAGGAGAGCCCAATCCTTCTTGAAATCCGGCATGATCTCGCGGCTATGCTTGGGACTTTTCAGGTAATGATCGGCACGCGCAAGGGTCAGGGCGTAGGCCCACTGGGAATCGCTGCCAGAAGCAAAAATATTGCTTGCGCTTAGCCCAAGTTTCGACGGCTTGCCGCCTTGCGAGAGATCCAGCCAAAGGGTCCCGTTGGGATCGACGGTAAGCGTACCGGCACGATCAAGATGCTTATAAAGACGGCCGAGAAAATCGTAGTTGGGAATAATTTCGCGGCTGATGGCATCGTTTGTGAGGGAACCAAGTGCCTCGTGATATTGTTTCCATTCCTCGGCGGTGCCCACGAGCTGCGCGCTTTCGCGATTGAACACTGCCTCGAGTTGCTCTTCGCGTGAGACATCGTTCTCGGCCTTCGCTTCGCGGATTTCCAGCTTGATATCCGACGCTTCGGCGGTGGGATGCTGTTCTAATTCGTGCTCGGCGTTGAACCGCCCAGTAAGCAGGTAAGAAGCGGCCATGAAGGGCAGTTCGTGGTTGGCAAAAAGGATCATGGGCACCAGCAGTTTCTTGGAGTGATACAACTGCTCGGTTCCGTTGCGGCATTCGGTGCTGCGCTTGATGGTGCCAGGCAGCTGCGCGAAATGAAGAACGCGGAGATGTGCTTCCGGATGGCGTTCGCCGAAGTGCGTAAAGGAACGGGCGATGGCTTTCGGAGTGATCAAGCCGAAGTCGTTCAGATAGTCGGCCCGCGTGGCGTGGGGATAATAGGTATTAATGACGCGGCGCGAGAACGTAGCACAATTTTGCGTGACGCCATTAAAGTGGTTCTGGTTGGGCAGCGAGTTGAATTCGGCGATGAGCGCGCGGTCCTGCTCGACGGACGTTTCGACAATGAAAATGTAGATGCTGCGCTCCAGCGTGGCACCGACCATTTCGCGCCATTCGGCTTTGTTGCTCGTACGGCACGTAGGACTGTCACAGTAACCAGCCAAAAAATTCGTGCGGTATCTTTCCTCGAGAGCGTGCTTGATTTTTTGCGAGCCAAAGAGCGGCCGGTTTTGCGGGTCCTCAACTCCGTACAGATAGACAGACAAAGGAACAATATTCCACTCAAAGGGCTGGTCTTCCCCCAGAGTCGTGTAGTTGCTCATGACGGAACCTTGTTCGTCAGCGCGGCACAGGCGAAGCTTTACGGGCGATTCAGGGCAGATGCGCGAAAAATAGACGGCGCTGTGGCCCGAACCCGTAATTCGGGCCACACTGGTATCTAGGGACTCGTTGAGGAGGACACCCACATCCGCGTAGGCCGGTCGAGAAGGCAAGCAGGTAAACAGCAGAACCAGGACCGCCACCAACCGGCTGAGGATTACTCCCCACCCAGCCAGGTCCCTAGCGGATGCGCTGTAAACACGGTTTGGGGCCAAGTTTGGCAATCGGATCGGTTCCTTTCAGCCGAAGGCTTAAGCTACTATTTTAACCGGGCCAGAGAGAATCGAGCGAAGCCTGTAGGGGCGGGACTAATAGTGCTTTAGGCATTTCCGAGCCCGCCCTAAAGGACAGGTACTTCCTACGTAAACTATTGAAAAATAAAGACCTACGACAATAATGGGATGCCTGGAGCTTAAGGAAGGTTGCGGCCCCTTCCCGCCTCCTTTCTGGCCTCTCCAGAGGGCCATCTGCCAGATGGAAAAAGAAGGAAAACATATCGAATCCCCTGTAGATAAACCCGCTTGGAGAGAGGATGTTTCGGCCCGGAACGAGCTTGCCTAGCCGGTTCCGAGGGAGGTCTCTAGACCGGGATTTCGCTCGAGGGCGAGACGAAAGGGCTCGTGCTCTCAATACACTGCTAAGCTTAGTGTCCGCCGGCAAAAGGCTAGCTTTGCTGGAGAAAGAGCGTCTGTTAGAATGGAATGCTCAGTCTTGCAATTTCTCAGAGCAAATTTACGGCTGCACTAGACAGCCTGGTAGGAAGAACAATGGCACTGAAGTGTGAACTTTGCGGCAAAGGGCCGCATTTTGGCAACGTTATCAGTCACGCAAATAATACAAGGCGTAGACGGTGGAATCCGAACCTGAAGCGCGTCCACGCGTTGGTGGACGGCGCGAGGAAACATGTTCGAGTTTGCACGGCCTGCATCCGCGAGGGCCGCGTCAAGAAAGCGGCCTGAGCACCACACCTTGAACCCCTCGCTTGCCAAAATGAGCGCGGCTGTGCGCCTGTGTGCTTCCAGGAAATCCGCTGAGCGCGCCGCCGCGTTCTTGCCCGTAATGGTTATCGCGCTCGCCATGGGGGCTGGCTGCAAGCAAAAAGCGCAGCCCTCGCCGGACGTGTGGGCGGTGGTGAATGGGCAAGAGATCAAGCGGGATGACGTCGACAAATACTATCGGACGCGCGTAAATCCCGAGGGGCAGGAACCTTCGCAGGAAGAGGCTTTGTCGCTGAAGCTGAATGTTCTGGACGAGCTGATCAACAACGAGATTCTGCTTGAGCGGGCCAAGAAGCTGAATCTAGAAGCGAGCGACGGTGAAGTGGAAGACAAATTCACCGAGATGAAAAGCCCTTACACCGAAGACGAGTTCCAGAGACAGCTGAAGGATCGCGGCGTTTCCGTGGACGATATAAAACGCGACCTGCGCAGGCAACTTTCCATCACCAAGCTGCTGAACCGCGAGGTGGTGGCGAAAATATCCATCACCGATCAGGACGTGCTCGACACCTATAACGCGAATAAAGCGCAATTCAACGTCGTGGAACCACGCTACAGAATCTCCGAAATCGTCGTGACCCCCAGAAAAGAACCGCAAATCCGCAATCTCAAGAATGACGACGCGACGAATGAAGTCGAAGCCGAGCGCAAGGTAAAGATGCTTGAGGACAAGCTGAATAGCGGCGCCGACTTCGCGCAACTTGCGATGGATTACTCCGAGGACATGAACTCCTCGGCCATGGGCGGAGACCTGGGGTACGTGCCGGAATCGGCGCTGAACCAGTCGGATGCGACCCTGAAAAAGATTGTGCTGGGAATGAAGCCGGGGCAGGTCAGCCCGCCGCTTCCGATTCAGTCGAAGGAAGGCCCGCGCATCGTGATTTTGAAGCTCATCTCGCGCGAGTCGCCCGGGCAGCGCAGCATTTCCGACCAGCAAGTGCAGCAAACGATTCGCGACACGCTGCGCAGCCACAAAGAGCAATTGTTGCGCGCCGCGTACCTGACGATTGCCCGGGACGATGCGCGCGTGACGAACTATCTGGCGCAACAAGTGATAGAAGCAGCGGGCAAGCTGCCAGATGCGGCGAAGACGGATTTCCCTGCTAAGTCATCCGGACACTAGCTCCCTTTTCTCTCCACATCGCGAATCTCAACTATTCCACCCAGGCGAGCACATCCCCGGCGTTGACGAGCTGGCCTTCTTTGACGTGCAGGCGATCAACTGCGCCGCTCTTTGGCGAACGAATCTCATTTTGCATCTTCATCGCTTCCACAACGAGCAAACCCTGGCCGGCTTCCACCTGCTCTCCCGCTTTGACGAGGACGCGAATGACTTTTCCAGGCATGGGAGCGACAACTTGCTGGCGGCCTTCCGCCTCGAGTGTGCCGTGCCTGCGGCCGCGCCACGCACGAGGGTCGGCAACCTCCGCAGTGAACTCCTGCAAGCCGGTCTGGATCTTCAACACACCATCGGCTGATGGGGAGAGGCGAACCTCGTAAGATTGGCCCTCGAGAAGAAGCGATAGCGTGTTAGGCGAGATTTCCACGGCGTCGGCATCGACAGGTTGACCGTCGAGCATGATTTTCCAGCGGTCCGCAACGTGTTCGAGCTCAACAATCTGAACTTTCTTCCCGAATGAACCAGTGAGCCGGACTTCGAAGTTCATGGCAGGCGGTCCAGTTGTTGGCGCCGGCCTTCTTGTTTCCAACGGGAGGATAGAGAGCTATCCTGGCCTGCAGAAGCCTGGCCCGAAGATTTTTTCGTCCGATTCGCGTGCCAGAGAGCCGCGGCAATGGCGGCAGCATCGGCAGCGCGGTCGGGCTTTGAATTCTCACCCGGAAGGTTCGCCGGCGAGGGCGCGCGTTGAAGCAATTCGTCGAGCCACTTGGTGTGGATTTCGCCACGAAGAAAATCCGGCTCGGCCAGAATGCGCCGGAAAAGGCCGGTGTTGGTCTTGATACCGGTTACGGTGTACTCCTCGAGAGCACGACGTAGCCGGGCGATGGTCTCTTCGCGGCTGTTGCCCCAGGCGATCAACTTGCTCAAGAGCGGATCGTAGTCCATCGGGACAGTCCAGCCTTCGTAGACTCCTTCATCGAGGCGAATGCCAGGGCCGCTGGGGGCTTGGCGCGAAAGAATTTTTCCGGGCGATGGAAAAAAATTGTTGTCGGGGTCCTCGGCGTACAGGCGGACTTCCATGGCATGCCCGCGTGGCGTGATGGTCTCCCAAGCGAAAGGAAGTCGATGGCCTGCGGCGATGGCAATTTGCAGCTTGACCAAATCAAGCCCGGTGACTTGCTCGGTAACCGGGTGCTCGACTTGAAGACGCGTGTTCACTTCCAGAAAATAAAAATTGAGATGAGCATCGACGAGAAATTCCACGGTTCCGGCGTTAACATAACCACCAGCGCGCGCAAGACGGACGGCTGCATCACCCATTTTCTTGCGCAATTCCGGCGTGATGACGAGCGAAGGAGCTTCTTCAATCACTTTTTGGTGCCGCCGCTGAACCGAACATTCGCGCTCGCCGAGAGAAACAACGCGTCCGTGGGAATCCGCGAGAATCTGAATTTCAATGTGGCGCGGTCTTTCGAGATATTTTTCAAGATACAGCCGCGCATCGCCGAACGCATTCAGGGCTTCGGAAGAAGCATCGCGCCAGGCAGGCGCAAATTCGGCGTCGCGAGTGACGACGCGCATGCCTTTTCCGCCGCCGCCAGCTACCGCCTTTAGCAAAACCGGATAACCCATGTTTTGCGAGAGGGCCTGGGCGTCATCGGGATTCTCGATGGGATCGTTTGCGCCCGGAACGGTCGGCACATCGGAGCGGCGAGCGAGCTGGCGCCCGGCCGTTTTCGAGCCGAGAGCTTCCATGGCTTCGGCGCTCGGCCCGATGAAGGTGATGCCCGCTTCCGTGCACGCCCGCGGGAGCGCCGCGTTTTCTGCAAGGAAACCGTAGCCAGGATGGATCGCATCGCAACCCGAGCGGCGTGCGACGTCAATTATTTTTTCAATGCAAAGATAACTTTCGCGCGAAGGCGCGGGTCCGATGGGATAAGCCTCATCAGCTAGGCGAACGTGAAGCGATTTGCGGTCAACCTCGCTAAAAACCGCGACACAGCGAATGCCCAGCTCGCGGCAGGCGCGCAAGATGCGCACGGCGATTTCGCCGCGATTGGCAATCAGGATTTTACGGAACATGGACCTTATGGTGTTGCTCCGGGATTCTAGCACGAGGGGTATCGCCGCCAAGCCGCGAGCGCGCCGGGAGTGTCCAATTGCTTGAGGGGGCAGCAGACGCGGGGAGTCCCCGCAAAAGGCGGCGTGCAGCTTGAACAGAGTACTCCTGAGGAAGCTTAGCCCTGTTCAAAGAGGGATGTTCCCGTGTTTTTTGCGGGGATTGGTGTCGCGCTTGTTTTCCAGGGCGCGGAGCGCGGTAATGATGCGGGGACGAGTTGCGGAAGGTTCGATGATGGCATCGATGTAACCTTTTTCCGCGGCAACGAACGGGTTCGCGAAGCGGTCGCGAAACTCGGCGATTTTCTCCTGACGGAGCCGTTCGCGGTCGGACTCAGGCGCTTTGTCCAGTTCACGTTTGTAGACGATGTTCACCGCACCCTCTGGCCCCATCACCGCGATTTCTGCGGAAGGCCAGGCAAAGTTGGCATCCGTCCGAATGTGCTTGCTGGCCATGACGCAATAGGCGCCGCCGTAGGCCTTGCGCGTGATGACCGTGATCTTGGGCACGGTCGCTTCTGCGAACGCGAAAAGCAATTTCGCTCCATGCTTAATGATGCCGCCGAACTCCTGCTGAGTGCCGGGCAGGAAGCCGGGAACATCTTCAAACGTAATAAGCGGAATATTGAAGGCGTCGCAGAAGCGGACAAAACGGGCGCCCTTGAGCGAGGCATTTATATCGAGAACGCCCGCGAGAAACGCCGGCTGATTGGCGACGATGCCCACAGGGCGGCCGTCGAGACGCGCAAAGCCCACCACGATATTCTTTGCGAAGTGCTCGTGGACCTCAAATAAGTAGCCGTCATCGACGATGGCGTGAATGGCGTCTTTGATGTCATACGGTTTTTGCGGTTCATCCGGAACGAGCGAGTTCAAGGATTCTTCGCAGCGCTCCGGCGAATCCGAGGATTGGCGGCGCGGCGGATCGTCCACATTGTTCGAAGGGAGGAAACTCAGCAGTTCGCGAATCATTGCCAGGCAATCAGCGTCGTCCGCGGAGACAAAGTGCGCCACGCCGCTCTTTTCGTTGTGGGTCATCGCGCCGCCGAGCTCCTGTTTCGTGACTTCCTCGTGTGTAACGGTCTTGATCACGTCGGGCCCGGTGACGAACATGTAGGAAGTCTCGCGCGTCATGAAAATGAAATCGGTAATCGCAGGCGAATAGACCGCTCCCCCCGCGCAGGGACCCATGATGGCGCTGATCTGCGGAATCACGCCGCTGGCAAGGGTGTTCCGCAAAAAAATGTCGGCATAACCGGCAAGCGAAGCGACCCCTTCCTGAATCCGCGCGCCTCCAGAATCATTCAGCCCGATGACGGGCGCGCCAGCGCACATGGCCAGATCCATGATCTTGCAAATCTTGCGCGCGTTGGCCTCAGAGAGCGAACCTCCAAAAACGGTGAAGTCCTGCGCAAAAACGTAAACGAGCCGGCCATCGATGCGGCCAAAACCGGTAACGAACCCATCGCCGGGAGGGCGCTGCTCCTGCATCCCAAAATCCACGCAGCCGTGGCGCACAAATTTGTCCAGCTCCTCGAAGGTGCCTTCATCGAGAAGCAGATTTATCCGTTCGCGCGCGTCGAGTTTGCCGGCTTGGTGTTGTCGCTGGCGGCGTTCGGGGCCACCGCCTGCTTCCGCTTCCGCGGACTGGCGGCGCAGCTCTTCCATACGATTGTGATGTTTTTCCTTCGCGCTCGCTGTGGCGTCTCTTTCAGGCAAGCTTTCCTCCGGGAGCATCTACTTCCTCTTTGGCAAAGATCCGAACGGCAAGATGTGTGGCAAGCCAAACCGTGCCAAGCAGAAGGACGACGCCGAGAAGCAGCTCCGCACAAATCGCCGCCGCGCGTTGTAGCGGCGACTCTCGTGATGTGACGTAGTCCGTGGCTTGCACCAGAATGAACATCGCCCCGAGAGTCATGGCCACGATGAGAACGGTCGTCAGAATTGAGGCAAGGATCATCTTCATCGGATTGGCGCGGCGCATCGAAGCCGCAGGTGGAAGGATAGCGCAACCGCGCGTAAATCAGAATGCTCTGGCGGCGCGGGAAAGTCAGCTTCAAACATCGGCTATGACGCTTCCGGGCTTGCCGCAAGAGACTCCAAGATCAGCAGAAGGGTTTCGCAACTCAGCGCAAACCAGACCAATCGTCCGCAACGAGTATTGAATCGCTCGGATTCGAGGGATCGTATTTCACGCTGGCAGGCTGGCCCGCTACAAGCCGCTCGAAACGGATCTGCCCTTCAAGGCCGGTAATGTCCTGCGCCGTGTGATAAGTGACACCGGAAATCGCGTAGCTGTAGGTTACGAGGTGCCTGGGCCTCAAATCCACGACGGGCTGGGCACGCGAACCGAAAAGCTTTCTTTGCACTTCGCGCGGCTCGGGAGGATGTTCCGCCAACTCGACGACCTGACCCTCCGCAATTCGCCCGATTTGATTCAAGTGCAGGCGCCGCCGGCGCTCCACGTCCTCGGGCTCTTCGGCCGGTCGAAAAAAAGCATAGGCGATCATCAAGATCGCCGCAATGGCCGCTCCGGCCATTGCCAGAACAAGTTTCCAGTCTGCGAACAAAGCTTTCAACTGAAGATCTCCATAGGTGCAAGTAAATTGTCGACTGACGGGCACTCGCTCGGCGACACCGTGAATCTGGCGGCACGCAAAAAAGCCGTCCGCCGGATTCGCCCCACAGGTGTGTATTTTACCGAAAGAGCGGCGCCGTCGCGAAACTACGTGTGCGGGGCTTGCACTGGATTGCGCAACACGCCAACACCGCTGACGCTGATCTCGACGACGTCCCCGGCTACGAGCGGCCCGACGCCTGCGGGCGTGCCTGTGGCAATCAAATCTCCGGGAAAAAGAGTCATCACGCGGGAAATCCAGCGCACCAGAAACGCAACCGGGTAAGTCATCAGCGAGGTGCGCCCGGACTGGCGGCTAGCTCCGTTGACGTGTGTCTCTACCAAGACCTCCGCTGGGTTGAGCTCCGTCTCGATGTGCGGACCGACAGGACAAAAAGTATCGAAGCCCTTCGCGCGCGTAAACTGCACGTCACTCTTTTGCAGGTCGCGCGCAGTCACGTCGTTAAGACAGCTGTAGCCGAAAAGATAGGAGAGCGCATCGTCGCTGTCTTCGAGGTGTGAACAGCGCCTGCCAACTATCAGCGCCAGCTCGCCTTCGTGTTCTACGCGCTGGGACTGCGGCGTAAGAACGATCGGCTCGCCGGGACCGATGATCGAGGAAGGAGGCTTAAGAAAGATGAGAGGCTCCTTGGGCACCTCGTTGCCGAGTTCCGCGGCGTGCGCCGCGTAGTTGCGCCCGACGCAAACGATCTTTCCGGGCTCGACCGGAGCGAGCAAACGAACCTCAGCGGCGGGCCAGCTTCGCGCGCCGTGCGACCATGCACTCCACGGCGGCCCGGAGATATCGCGGACGCGGTCGCCCTCGATCAGTCCATAAAGCGCGGAAGCGGGCTGTATGGAGGAAAAACCAATGGGAGAAAATCGGCAGAATTTCATTCGGCATCAGCTCGGATGATGATTAGGATGTGATTGATCCGACGCGCGAGCGCGCTGGATGATTGTCCATATCCAGGAAAGAGTAACCACGAGCATGTACAGGACGGCGCCGAGCATGAAAATCTGAACGGCGCTGAAACGCTCCGCAAGGCCCGTGAAACCCATACAAAGCACGCGATAAGTCAGGCTAAAAAGCGTCCACGCGACCAGGCTCGAAGCCAGCAAATTACCCGGCAGGCGCCAGAATCGGATAACCGGAATCAAAGCGATGAGGCCAAGAAGAGTTACCGCCGCCAAATTGCGCACCATTGCAAAGCGATCTAGAAGCGGAAAACGATTGGCTACGATCACCCATCCGCTGAATACGATCGAGAGAATGATCCCAACGTAGACACCCGTGCGGACCGAGGCGTTCCGTAAAACGTGGAACGATCCGTACGCGGGCAAGTGGGCACGAACGGTCATCATGCAGCGCGCTCCCAAGCTGGATGCTGTGTAAAACCCGGGGCTACGGAGAAGGTTTCGCGACACCAACCGCAACGGCCGTGCTGGTCTCACTCTCATTGCCAGCACGATCGACGGCAGTTACTGAATACCAGTAGCGGTGGCCGGGCTCTACAGACGTATCACGATACGCTGGTGCAAGCAATAGCTCCGGCGTGATCACCACGCCGCGTGTGTCCTGCTCCTCACTTCGATAGACGCGGTAGCCGGCAAGGTCGGTTTCAAGGTTTATGGACCACGAAAGGTCCACGAGCACGGAACCAGGGGTGGCGCCGGAAAGCACGGCGGCAACCAGGTTTTGTGGTGCGGCAGGAGGAAAAGTGTCGCGCGGCGTAACGATCGATGGGACGGAATCCCCGGACTCGAGTGCGCTACCTTCGACGAGCACAACACTTCTGACAATGTACGCGTAGGTTTTGCCAAAATCGAAGAGCGTGTCGCGGTAACTGTTCTCGTCCGAGGGGGCGAGCAAAGCCAGCGGCGATTTCCATTTGGTTTTGGAGAAATCCGTTGCCGCGGCTTCAGCCGAGGCGGGGTCGAGCTCGCCGCGATAAATTCGATAGCCGGAAAACCCGCTGAGCGGATCGCCGCCGGACGTATGGGTGGGAGCCGTCCAGCTCAATTCAACGGCGGGTTCGGTGACACGCGCCGCAAGGTTTGTAATAGGCTCCGGCACAGGATACACACGGACGGAAACGGCGTTGGAATCCCCCGAAGCCCGTTTCTTCGAGGCTCGCGTCCGGACTACATAGACGAAGCTGCCCCCGGGGTGAGCGCGAGTTTCCGCTGGCGCCACGGGGTCAATGATTTTTACGTGACCTTCGGAGACGTAATTTTCTACCAGCGAACCCGGAACCGTGTAAACGACCCGGAAGGTCTTCGCGTCCGGCGATCCATCGGGCTTCGGTGCGCCTCGAACAATTTCCACCGCCGGCAGCGATTCCAGATGATCGCCAGTGATGGTCTTCGCGGGCAACGTGAATATCAGTTGCACGCCATCCCCGGCCTGATGCGCGGAAAGATCGGCAATTGCAACGGGAACGGGCGGAGCAGGCGGAGTAGGCTCGCCGGGCGCGCCACATCCAGCGGCAAATAAAAGTGCGAACGCCGAAACAAAAAAAGAACAACTCACGAGCCGTGCAAGTTCCATGAGGCGCGCTGCAGGCTTCCGCAAGTTTCGGATTCCCATTTTCGATTTTCGGAGTTTACAGGATATAACGGCTCAAATCCTGATTCTTGACGATGTCCGCAAGCTGTTTGGTCACGTAGGCAGCATCCACTTTCACATTCTTTTTCTTCAAGTCCGGGGCTTCGAAGGAAAGTTCATCGAGAACCTTCTCGAGGATGGTATGGAGCCGCCGCGCTCCGATGTTTTCGGTGGACTCGTTCACGCTGGTGGCAAAGCGCGCGATAGCTGCAACCGCATCTTCGGTAAAGTTCAGCTTGACGCCTTCGGTCTCCAATAGCGCGATGTACTGCTTGATGAGCGCGTTTTTCGGCTCCGTGAGAATGCGAATGAAATCTTCTTCCTTCAGCGATTGCAGCTCCACCCGAATCGGCAAGCGCCCTTGCAGCTCGGGGATGAGATCCGACGGTTTCGTGACGTGAAACGCGCCCGCCGCGATGAACAAAATGTGGTCCGTGCGTATCATGCCGTAGCGCGTATTGACGGTCGTGCCTTCGATGATCGGCAGAATGTCCCTTTGTACGCCCTCTCGGGAAACATCCGGTCCGTGCCCGGATTCGCGTCCGGCGACTTTGTCGATCTCATCTATGAAGATGATGCCCATCTGCTCGGCGCGCTCGACGGCAATGCGCGTCACCTGGTCCATGTCCAGCAGCTTGTTTTCTTCCTCTTGAATCAAATATTCGAAAGCGTCCGCTATGGACATCTTGCGCTTTTTCTTTTGCTGCCCGAAAAGACCGGAAAGGTTGGAGAACATGTCCTTCATATTGACGTCCATGTCCTCGACGCCCTGATTGGAAATGATCTCGAACGAAGGCATGGACCGTTCGCGCACTTCAAGATCCACCATGCGCTGATCGAGTTTG
Source organism: Verrucomicrobiia bacterium (assembly GCA_035571045.1). Taxonomy (GTDB): domain Bacteria; phylum Acidobacteriota; class Terriglobia; order Acidiferrales; family UBA7541; genus Acidiferrum. Next base: position 78,944 of record DATMKS010000041.1, on the reverse strand, counting down.
CCCTCTCGAAGCTGCGTGCGCAGCTTTTCGCGCGTGCGCTGTGACTGCTCCCGCTGCGCCGCGGCTTCCATTTCGCTTGTGCCGGCTACAGGCGGAGGAGACGGAGGTAGCAATAGATCCAGAACGCGCTCCTCCGCGGCCTGCTCCGCGCGGTCGGCGACTTCATCGAGTTTCTCTTCGCGAACCATGTCGATGGAAGTCTCGACGAGATCGCGCACCATCGATTCCACGTCGCGCCCCACATAGCCGACTTCCGTGTATTTCGAAGCTTCCACTTTGACGAACGGGCAGCCTGCCAGACGCGCGAGACGCCGCGCGATTTCCGTTTTACCGACGCCCGTCGGCCCAATCATCAAAATATTCTTGGGAAGGACGTCCTCGGCGATTTCCGGCGGAAGTTTTTGCCTGCGGACGCGATTGCGCAAAGCCACCGCCACAGCGCGCTTAGCCGCGTTTTGCCCGACGATGTATTTGTCGAGCTCCACGACAATCTCGCGCGGCGTCATGTCGTCGAGAGCGGGAAGAAGCTGTTCCTCTTCTACGGGCGCGGCGCCGTTGCCGCCCGGCACAAAAACAATTTCCTTATCGGTCTTGCTGGCCATGAAATGTCCAATCCCTTGGTGTCGAACCCTCTTGTTTCGGATCTCTTTGTTTGCGTTTCCGTTGTTCTCAATCTCTTTGTGTGAGCATCTTTTTGATGCGCGAAACAGGATAGGCGTATTATCGCCCTCCCCCTAGAGTTCTTCGACTGTAAAGTTCGCGTTCGTATAAATGCAAATCTCGCTGGCGATACGCATTGCTTCCATGGCCAAGTCTTTTGCGCCAAGCTTCGAATGCTTGAGCATGGCCCGTGCCGCGGCCAGCGCATAGGTCCCGCCGGAGCCGATCGCGCACAATCCATCATCCGGCTCGATGACGTCGCCGTTGCCGGAAAGCAGAAATGTGGCCTTCGCGTCCGCGACAATCAGCAACGCCTCCAGATGCCGCAGCGCGCGATCCTTACGCCATTCCTTGGCAAGTTCGACGGCGCCCTTCTGCAAATTTCCCGAATGTTCCTGGAGCTTGCCCTCGAATCGCTCGAACAGCGAAATGGCATCGGCGGTGGACCCGGCAAACCCCGCGATCACTTTGTCGTTGTAAAGCCGGCGCGTCTTCCGCGCCGTGTGCTTCATCACGTGATCGCCCATAGTCACCTGTCCATCGGCGATCAGCACCGCCTTATTGTCCTTGCGCACGCACAAAACCGTAGTGCCATGCATCTGCGCGCTTCCCTGACTGGTACGCATCCAATCATTATACAGCGGTGGGGCAGGGCCAAGCCATGCGAAGCAACAATGGGCCAGGAAAGACCATAGCTCCCTGCTTCTTTCGTTTGATGTTCCTCAACTGCCAGGCGGGGGCGGTTGTGGCGCTACCGGCGGAGCCTCTCCTTGAGGCTTTTCGTGAAACGTCTGAAGATGTTCCTGCAGGGCCTTCAAATCTCTTTGTGATGCCTCGAGAAGTCGGTTCACGCGATCTATTTCTTCCTGCTTCTGCGCCTGCTGCTCGGTCGGAGCATCCAGAAGGTCCTTATGCAATTTGTCGAGCGCATCCGTTTCTTCCTGAATATACTGCTGCGTCTCTTTTAGCATCTTCTCGGTCTCTTCCGCAGTTGCCGGAAGTTTAGAATCCAGTGTCGGTTGCTTTCGAGGGTTTGCGGCTGCCCGAAGGGCAGCCTCCTTGACGGCCGCTTCCTTGGCCTCTTTCTCTACCTGATAATTGTCGGCGGGCGTTCGCAGCGAGATCACATCTTCTTCCGTCCAGACTTTTTTCTGCTTAACGGCCGGCGGCGTTGGCTGGGATGCAGGTTGCGCATTTTCCGGTGGTGTTGGAGGAGGAGGCGTCTGCTGCTGGGATTGCGATTGTTGCTGTTCCTGCTGAAGCAAGGGCCAGGCCGCACATTTCATTTGCGTGAAGAGAAATGTCAGGGCGAGAGCGATAGTGGCCGCGCCTGGTTTCTGGAAGGGCTTGCTTAGATTCATCGTGATTCCTGTCTCTACTGTGGAATTTCGTGGAAAGACAAAACCTTGTATGTCCAAGCCGTTTGTACATTCTGAATCCAGGAGCAGTTGTAGTTTATGCCGAAGCCCTGCACCTGATTATTACCGTTGAAAGTGGCGGGCCCTAGTGTAGCTCTGAGAGTGAGATCCGGGTTGAGAGTTTGTGCGACAAGCATCGCTCCGCTGATGGTGCTTTGCCCGTAGGGGGGAGAGCCGCTGGACTGTCCGTTCACAATCCCCTGCCCGACAACGAGAACGATTCCGTCCCAATTGGAGTACGAATCATAGGTGAAAGTACCCGTCACCAGCAGCACCCCGTACCCTGTGAAGCCTCCAGAAAGCGTGAAGTTGCCCTGGACCGCGATAGTCATGGGATTCACGTTGGACATCGCCGGAGGCAAACTATTCTGGTCCACCGGGCCGGTGAGAACGACATCCGCATTTTGCGTGATGGTCTGAGCGATTTGGTTGAGACTTTGCGTCGTTTGCAGATTTGCGGCAAGGCCATGGATGCCTACGCTCGGCGTAGATCCCGTACCGGTGTAGTTCCCATCCATGCCTCCTGGTATGCCGCCGTCGACGACGCTGCGGTCTGGGTGATCAGGAACGTAGACGGCCAACACCGGGTAGGGCTCCACACCGCAAACGGGATCGTGGTTATCGCTGTTTCCCGATACCTGGAATACCGGATTATTCGGGCCGCTGAAAGCATCGGAGAATCCATCCAATGTCAGCGCGGCGGGAAAAGTGAGACTCAGCGTCGTGGGGGCAACAAGGTACTGCAAGACTTTCTTGCTGCCGTTGGGCAAGTAGGCAAGCGCGGTGATTTCGAGCACCTGCACGGCAGTTGATGGTGGACTAACCGTCTTAATCAGGCTGGGCGCCGGATTGCCGTGAGAATCCACCTGAGCCGGATCGTAATAGATCGGTATGCTGTCATCGTAAAGGCCGTCGGAGTCTACGTCGAGGTAAAGAGATTGCTCGGTTGCGGCAGTGATTCGCACCCATTTATAGATCGGTCCTGGGATGCTCGGACTATTTGAATAGTCCCAGACCGAATAAACAGGGGGATCATGAGTCGCCGTCGCCGCCGACAGAGGGTAAAATTCTGACCCGTACTCGTTGTCATAATACTGATTGCTGGAGTCCCACGGGACGATGTTATCGCCCGACAAGCGATTTAAAACGTAGAGCGTTTGTCCCAAAGGAAACTGGGTGGTCGGCGAAACAATCGAGGCGCCAAAGTAGTTCGGATTCTTCGGAAGCAATCGTCCGCGGGCTTCCTCCAGTCCTGCAAGAGCGGCATAGTACACCGTCGAAGAGGCCCGATAGTTTGTGCCAAGCGCTGTTTCCGTACCGGAAGAAACCAGCAAAGCGATCGCCACCACGCTGATCAACAGCAAAACAAAAATCGCAATCAGCAGGGCGATTCCTCTTTCCGGGCTGCGGCGCGCTTTGGACTCTTTGTTCATTCTCGTTCTTTGCCCCCGCGGACGCCGCTTTTACTGCTGAGCCGGGTTCAGGCTGTGGCCTCTTCCATGCAATTCGATGAGTCTCGGCAGGCCCGTTTGCGCATCCTGCGTGGGCGCCATCACGATCAGGGTAATCTCCACGTCCGTCACATTGATAGGCGAATTGTAGGATCCCGCCGAAGCGCACAGCTGCGGCCCAAAGGGCGTGTAACAGGTATAGCTGAAAACCGGCACCGGATTCCCTCCGGGAAACATGCTCGGGTAAGCTGCCTGGAATTGCGCAATCTGGGCGGACGAAGCGTTGTTCATCACGTTTTGAACATAGGGAACGAATGAGCTCTGCGTGGTCGAGGCAGGGTCCGCGCCGCCAGCCACCTTGTAAGTCTGGCTGCGAGACAATATGTTGTTGCTGAGCTGATAGCGGGTCCATTCGACCCCATCGTGCCGCCAGGGGTCCACGTCCCGTTCGATGATCAAATCAAAATCCCCCGGTGTGTTGCAAGTCCCGCCACCGCCCGTCCCTATCTGGCAGGGCGAGTTGGGATAGCCGCTGGACCACGCAACCGGCGTGATCGCGTAATTAGTCGGGTTCGGAGTATTGGGCAAGATCGAGAACTGGTTTTGTGGGGGATAACCGGAACCGTTTACGTCTCGAACAATCTCGTCCAAACCGAATCGCGCCTCCTGGAAGGAATTCAAGACCTGGGATTCCGTCTGGTAGCGCTGTTGCGCCACGGAGAGAAGCGCGAACGCGGCGCCGCACAGCAAAATGAAAATTACCGCTGCGATCATCATTTCGATCAGCGAGAAGCCGTGTTCCTTGCGATTGTGAGCCGCGCGTTTCATTTGTCAAGTATCGTATCGAGAGTCACCGGATTGTAAATTCCGTTGCCGCCTTTTTTCCTTGCTCCGAGGATGAATCGCTTCGAGGTAACTGCGCCGTTGTTGGTCGTCGTGTACACCGCCCAACGAACGTCGTAATTCACTTCCGCTGGATCGTTCGGATCATGGTAGATGAAGCTGTAGTTCGTCACCGGCGGGGTCTGGCTAAAATCGATCACAAGCTGGTTATAGAACAAAGCGTAGTTGCTACCCAGCATCACGTTTGGCTGTGTCGGGTCGCCGAGATTGCACGTGAAAGTCTGCGAGTCGATCGTTTCGATGAAGGCCGTATTGTTGAGCGGCTGGTTCAGGAATTGGTCCATCTGCCGCTGCGCAAACACCAAGGCGGAAGAGTCGTTGCGATTCGTCGAGTTGGAACTGATCGAGGCCGGCACCAGCTGCGCGACCGCAACGATGCCCACGAGCAAAATGACAATGGCGATAAGTACTTCCGTTAGCGTGAATCCGCGCTGATTCCTCCGTGCCCTCCTGCGCCTCTCGCGGTTGTGCCGACTCTTCATCACCCTATCCTGCAAAATGGATCAACTGATGCGCTGCCAATTCCCGGCCGAAGAGGAAGTCCACACCTGCACTGCGCCGGAAGGCAGCGTTATCACTGCGCGGTAACCAGCATTCGGGTCGTTGGGATTGCCGAGGTAAAGTGCGTAGACTGTCGAGACCACAGCGCCCCCAGCACCGGACACGACGACTCCCCGTTGGTCGAACATGACGCTGGCATTGGACCCCGACTGAACCGTCCACGGCAGCGTGTTCCCGCCTGAACCCAAGGTAGTGGCAATTGGACTTGGACTCGGCACGGAGCTCTGCGGTAGTAGCGTGTCATTCCCGGCAATCGGAATCACCATTTGCGGCTCAGCCCCGTCCGGTATGTTGTCGCCATTTGAATCCGCCCACACGATCCAATTTGTGCCGCTCTGAACGATCTGGAAACTCACATGCGTGTTCTGGCGAATGGCGTCGAACTTTGTGAACTTGAGCATCCCCGCCAACTGCGAAGCCGTGGAATTGAGCTGGTAGGTCTGCAGCGAACGCACAACCACAGGTATGGCCAAAGTTGTAATGACCAGGAGCACGGCCAGGGAAAGTACGAGCTCCACCAGGCTAAAGCCATTTCGTGGGCTTCGACGCGGGGACACGAAGTTGGCGTTCAGTTTCATTTTGGGACGGACACCCGTCAGACCCACTCCGGCGACTGCCTCAGAGCACGCCCAACCTACTAAGACTATTACATTTTATCAACAAAATCCCATAGTTCAGGCGTACCCAAATCCTGGTAACCATAGCACTAGTTAATGTCAGTACTTCCGCTGTCGCCCTCGATAAATTAGCAGAAGGGCTCGAAGCAACTTTCTTGATCCATCGGTCAATCAGGGAGGTTCCGCCCTCGCGCTTGCTCCCCCGTTTCCGCTATCCCGCTATAAACAAGACGCTTATATCCCAGGGCGATCCGCCAGCGCCATAGCATTCCGGCGGGCGATCGCCTCGATCGAAATCATGGGATTCACTCCCGAGGCGCTCGGGAACGACGACCCGTCCATCACAAAGATATTGCGAGCTTCCCAGGTTTCGCCAGCAGGATTGACAGCGGACGATTTCGCCGAGCCGCCAAGCCGCGCGCTTCCCATAATGTGAAACGAAAAGAGCGCCAGTCGGCCCGGGTCCCAGCCCGCTGCATCCATTGTATTTGTGAAGGAATCCAGCGAACCGTTGCACCCAGGCTCGTAGGCGCACCACTTCGCATGAGGCGAAAAAATGAGCCGGGCACCGGCGGCCTCAAGTATCCGAGCAGCGCCGACAAATCCCCGGCGTAAGTGCGCCCGGTCGAACGCCGACAATGCGTAGTGGGCAACGGGGTTGCCCTCGCGATCGAGACTGATCCGGCCGCCATCGCGGTCGCGGAGCAAAACACCAATCGCCACGGTGTTTGATAATTTCCCAAGCAAGGAACGGTAGTGTTCCGGCTCGCGCCAAGGCAAAACAGCCACCGCGATAACCGGCTGCAACGCCGTAGTTTCATATTTCACGCCGTAATTTCCCGTCAGAAAGCGGTGTTCGTCCGAATAGATCGCCTGCATCGTCCCTTCCCATGGACGAATCTCTTCTTCAAACACTCCCGAAACATTGGAAACAGGATGCAGGTAGAGATGTTTCCCAATATTCTCGTTCCGCAGGCCGGAGCGAAGCAGCAGCGCTGGCGTGTGAATGGCGCCGCAGGCCACGACTACCGCCTTGCACCGAATCTTGACCCGGCAACCATTCCGCGACCGACCTTCCACACCGCTCGCGGCGCCGGCTTCGATTCGCACGTAGATCGCTCGTGTCTCGGTCACCAATCGAGCCCCCGCAGCCTGCGCGTCGCCCAACCAGGTTTTCGTGCTGGATTGTTTTGCTCCTAGCGAGCAGCCGTATCCGCAGTAGCCGCACACCTTGCCCTGCTCGCAACCCACAACATTGCGCGGCATGGCCGCCGAGTGCCATCCGAGAGCGTTCAGCCCGCGCTGCAGAACTTGTTCGCGTGCAGAAACGCGATTGTGATCAAGGTTCACAGAAAGCCGCGCGCATACGGCATCGAGACTGCTGGTGTACTCTTCGCTTTTAAACCACGGCACACCCGCGGCAGCCCATTCATGACGCACGTCTTCTGGCGTTCGAAACGATGTGCAGTAATTGATCACTGTCCCGCCGCCCAGGCACTCGCCTGCCAAAAGCCCTACACTCTGATCAGCCGTTGCCGCAAACCCACCTTCCAAATAAAGCCGCTGAAACCCGCCAAGCTCCGCGCCATCAAAATCAGAATCGTCGTAATAGGCGCCGGCTTCGAGCACAATCACGTCCTTGCCAGCCGCAGCCAGAACCGCTGCCGCCACGCTTCCACCCGCCCCCGAACCGACAACGCAAACGCCGCAAGATAATTCGGTATCTTTCTCAGGAACAATCGGCCTTAACGCGCGAGGTTTAGCCTGTTGTGGACCAAGCGGTCCCGGATAACCGAATTTCTTCCAAACCGGACTCGACGCGCCATTCGCGCCGGGCAACATGACGTAAAGAAAGCCAATCGCTTTCCGCAAAGCTTGAAAAGCACCGCGCCGCCGGCTAATGCCGCTGTCTGCCCAGGAAAGCAAAACACGTATTCGCGCTTCCATCGGAAGTGAGGAGAACGCAGACCACCGCCCTGCGGTAAGCAAACTATGGAGATGCGAATCCCAAAGATCGAGCAGTTGCAAGAACTGCGCTCGCTCGCGAGAACGGGGATTAAAATCGAGCGCCTTCGCAATCGCTGCTGGAATACCGAGTCCGCAGGCCGAGGGCCAGCCGTCCTGTGTCGAGGCAGGCGCGAACGTATCGCAAATGGATTGCAGCGCAAGCTGCTGTCGAGGAGTGAGATCCATCGAGGGCTGTCAGTCTAACAAAAGCGTCCGAAGCAGACCTCAATCCTTAGCGCAAAGTCGCCCTTCCGCCTTACACCGCATTCGGGCCGTCGCGACACCATCCGTCATCGTTTGTTCGGTATGTTTAAAGCAAACGGAAAGGCGGGATTCACAGGGCGCTAGTTGCTTGCGCCATTCTTACTTTTCTTGATGGTCGCATCGCCGCCTTGCTTCGAGAGAGAAGTCTTATCAAAAAAGTCGCTGGGAAACCCAGGATTATATCTGCAGGTATCGTAAAAAAACTGCGAAGCGCGCCGGCCGTTGTGGTCTTTGGTGACTTGCATCGGCGTCCATACCGTATCTTTCAGCTGGTAGTTCGTATAGATGGTGACGTCATCGTCGCGTTCGCGGGTCTCTTCGTTGTTGGTGGTCACGACGCTGCGCACCAAGAGGTGCGTGTTGTGATCCACGGCGAGCCGAAACGCCCGCTCCTCGCTGTCGGTCAGCTCCACCCAATCCACTTCCTTCAAATCCACCGTGTCGCTGCCGCCAAAGCGGTACGTCCAGCCCGGCTCCTTCAGCCGCACTCTCAGCACGTTGTCGATATTCCGTTTAACCTGCTCCTGAAATTCCGAAATCGAGGTAACCGGCAATTCGGTGATGCCGCTGCGATCCAAAGTCCACCCTCGATCGCCATTATACACCGCGATGATAATGCCCGCGTGCGACCAGTCCAAGCCTTCCACTCCGATCACCGTATTAATGATGCTCTTCAGGTTGTGGCTCTTCGCCGTATATTCCAGCCGCTCTTTGTCCGGGTACTGGCGAAAATCCGTGAACCCGACATATCCGGTGATGGCGCCATTGTGGCCAAATTGGGCGCGGTTGCCGTGGCATTCGCCTTCGCGCGCTTCGGTGTAACCGGCTCCGCCGCGGGCATTAATCAGATCTCTCAGAATCTGTTTGGCCTTTGCGGCGCTATCCTCCGGCATCATGCTGTCCGGATTCTGCGCAGCAGCGCGCGGCGCAAATGCCGCAACTGCAACCAAAGCCGCAACTACAATCTGGACGAGCTTCAACCGCACAAGACCGAACCTCCATTTACATTGATGATCTCTCCAGTGAGGAAGTTGGCCAGATCCGAAGCCAGAAATAGAATCGGCCCCGCGATTTCCTCTGCCGTGGCGGGCCGTCCGAGCGGGATCGCCGCGGCAACCGCCTTTGCTCCTGCTTTCGTCTGAATGACGGGATTAGACATGTCCGTGGCCACCCATCCAGGCGCGACCGAATTCACAAGTATGTTGTGCCGCGCAAGCTCAACAGCCAGCCCTTTGACGAGGCTGATGGCCCCGCCTTTGCTCGCGCCATAATGTGTGTGGAAGGACTCCCCGCGCTGCCCCGCCGTCGAGGTGATCGGAATAATCTTCCCCGACTTCTGTTTGATCATCTGCGGCACGCTGAAATGAATGATCGAGTACACGCTTTTCAAATTCACTCGCATCATTTCATCCCACTGCTTCTCGCTCATTTTCTCGATGGGCAGGTCCTCGATATTCCAGATTCCCGCGTTGGCCACCACAATATCCAATCGGCCGAGCCGCGCAATGCACTGCTCCACCAGCTTTTGGTTGTCCGCGTGGCGGCCCGCGTCGGCCTTAAATGCTTCGACGCGTGTTCCGTGCTTCTTCGCTTCTTGCTCGACCAGCAACGCGGCATCCTTCGCCTTGTTGTAACTGAAAATCACGTCCGCGCCGGCCTGCGCAAAGAGTTTGACGGCCGCTGCCCCGATTCCCCGCGACCCCCCCGTGATCAGTGCCGCCTTGCCTGCCAGTGAAATCATCCAGCCCCCCAACGATTTGAAAAACGAAAATCGAAATACGAGCCGCTACGCCTTTTGCACAACCGCCCCACGCGCCGCGGCCACGAAATCACGGAACAACCGTTCGGAGAAAACATCCCCAAACATGCGCTCCGGATGCCACTGAACGCCCACGACCCAGTTCGCATCGCCGGTCCATTCCACGCCTTCAATAATTCCATCCGTCGAATGCGCCGTCACGCGCAGACTCTTCCCCGGCTTCAGGATGGCCTGATGGTGCGAACTATTAATCTTCGCCCGCTCCCCCTCCGCCAAATCCGCTAGCCGGCTCTCCGGCGCGAACTTTGCCCCATGAATAGGGTCGTCCTTCGGCTCCGGCAACAGGTCCTTCTTCCGGTGTGGTATAGCAGTGCCAAGCTCCGAACGCAGGTCCTGAATCAGCGTCCCTCCCAGGTAAACATTCAAAAGCTGGCAACCGTAGCAGATGGCCAGAACAGGTTTCCTCTCGGCAAAAGCGTGCGCGAGGATGGCCCGGTCAGCCTGCTCGCGCGGCAAGTCAGCAGGCGCGGACATACCTTGATTCACCGCTCCATATTCGGCCGGCTCGACGTCCGCAGGGCTCCCCGGTAATACGAAGCCATCCATATTGGCTATCAGGTGCTGCTGCTGTTTTCCGTCATTTAGTGGGATGAGTACTGGTTCGCCCCCCGCCTTGCGCACCGCTTCCTCGTAATCGGCGATCTTCGGACGATTGGCTTGGGCTTCTTCTTCCGACGTTCGCCAGGGGATCCCCACACGGGGCCGGTTGGGAGTTTCGGGGCTCATGGAATCCCAAATCGTAGCATTCGCCGGAGAGTGCGGCAACCCAGCCGGCTTTCGGGTGGGGGTAGTTTCCGATAATGACTACACAGGCAGATGGAACCTCCGCGTCACTCCACATGCATCGTCTCCCTCCAAGCACGCCGAGCATGTAACGTCGCAGACGCTTTTTATTCCGCAAGCCAGAAAAGCTTTCGAGGTTATAGATTTAGCGAGTTTATTTGTCGACGTCGACGCGCAAAGTTGCGATACGAATGCAACATGGAAATTTCGCTTATCTGCGCGGGTAAGCGATTCCCTGTAGGGCCTTCCCGGTATAACGATTTTCTGCCTTGGGTGTCGAATTTCCACGCCGTCAGGCGCAAATGGTTCTCGCTCTCTTCCATAACGTGCTGAATGGCCACAACTTCCGTTTTTCAGGAGGGGCTTGGCACAGCCATTGCATCTCTCTGCGTGGGTGACACATTCACCCAGGAGAGCTGTATGAAAAAAATACGATACCGTAACGCGGGGCTAGCGCTCCTAGCACTGACCGCCTGCTTCTACCCATGCAAGCCTGCGGCCGCACAGTCTGCTCCCGCCCAGGACACGAGGCCGGTTCAAGATCGCGACGCCAACCGCGAAGAACTGGCAACCTTCGACCGGTTTCTGGACAGCCATCGCGAAATCGCCGATCAACTTAAGAAAGATCCTTCTCTTGCGGATAACCGAGAATTCCTAACCAACCATCCGGCGCTCCAGACCTACCTGCAGGACCATCCTGCGGTTCGCGAAGCGATCCGGCAAAACCCCGACGCCGTCATGCGCGCCGAAGACCGTCTCGACCGCCGCGATGACAATCGCGACCGCGACGCCAACCGCGCGGAACTAACGAACTTCGACCGCTTCCTCGACAGCCATCGGGAAATTGCCGAACAAGTTCGCAAGAACCCCTCGCTTGTCGATGACCGGGGATTTGTGACCAACCACCCGGCGCTGCAAACCTATCTCGAGGACCATCCCGCAGTTCGTGAGCAATTGCGGCAAAACCCGAACGCCTTCCTGCAGGAGGAAAATCGCCTCGACCGCCGTGAAGACAATCGCGACCGCGACGCCAACCGCGCGGAACTGGCAAATTTCGATCACTTCCTCGATAGCCATCGGGAAATTTCCGAGCAGCTCCGGAAAGATCCTTCTCTCGTGGATAATCGGGAGTTCGTAAAGAACCATCCGGCTCTGCAAACTTATCTGCAGGACCATCCAGAGGTTCGCGAGGCAATCAAACAGGATCCGAACGGCTTCATGCAGGAGGAAGCTCGCTACGATCGCCCCGAAGATGGCATGGACCGCGATCGTGACGGCCGCCACACGGACACCAATCACGACATCACTCACCGGCACTTTGGAGAGTTCCTCGGTGGCCACGCCGACATCGCGGAGCAGCTCTCCAGAAATCCTTCTTTGGTTAAGGACCAGAACTTCATGGACGGCCATCCCGAACTCAAGGAATACCTGAATTCGAATCCCGACGTTCGCGAAAACTTGATGTCCGACCCTGATGGCTTCGTCAAAGCATCCCAGCCCTTCAGCACAACCAATGGCCAATCCGTGAAGCCGCCGGCGGCCAAGCCCAAACCGAATCAGTAACGCTCAACAGCACTCGAGGTTGGAAGGCCGCTAAACTGGCCTTCCAATCCTGCGAGTGTTGGGATTCTTTGTAATCGCGCAGTCGTTCGGTTCCGGACATGAACTCGGCTGCAAGTACAGTTGGGCCCAGATCCACGCTTAGGAGGTTTTATGAGATTCAAGAGCCTTTTCGTTCTCGCTATCGTCGTGGCCGCCGCGGTTCCCAGCAGGGCTGACAAGGACAAAAAGAAGAATGAGCCCGATCGGGCCATGCTCGAAAAAATGGACGCCGTCCCCTGCGGTGCCAAGCAGAAAGGCGTGACCGGCTTGGGTAGCATTTGGGCGTCCGTCGGTATTACGCATATGAACTCCGATGAGAAGCTCTGCCCGCGCTACTTGCTGCGCACCGACGACATGGAGTACGAAATCCAGCCCAAGGATAAGAAGCATGCGGCGGTTTTGCCGGTCGGGAAGGAAGTTGTGTTCAAAATCAAGAACGACCACATGACCGTCAAGTGTCCGGACGGAGATAAGAAGTCGCGGGACTATGAAGTAGTGGCAATGAAGCCGACAAACCCGGAACCGGAAAGCGGTGCGCAGAGCTCGTCCGCCAAGAGCGACAGACCTTAGCAACGCGCACCGGGTCGCCGAGCCTCCTTCTCCCTGCGCATTGCACAGGTAAGAAATAGGGGAAGGGGGAGGCTCGATAAAAGTCGACCCCTATGGCTCGGTCTTCGGCACCGGGGTTTGCGCCGTGGGCAGTGATTTGGGTCGTTGGCCCCACCATCGTTGACCGAAGCCAACGAGGTTTAGAATTAGGACCGACGCCTGATTAACGTAACTGGAAGCTGACACTACCCGCTTTCGCCGCTCCTGGCGCACCTTGAGATCAATTAGGCCACAGGAGGCACCCTCTTTGTGCCACGCGCGTCCAGGCAGAATTCAGGCCGCTGGAAAAAGGCAGGAAGGCTGGAAAAACGGCTTAGGAGATGCTCGAAGGAAGGCGCTCGAAGCGTCACATGGCCGAGTTTCCGGCCGTTTCGCGGCTCCTTGCCATAAAGATGGAGATGGGCGGACGGGATAGCCAGAACCTTCGCGGATTCGGGGACTTCCCCGATGAGATTGATCATCGCGGAAGCTCCGATGGTGGTGGCCGCACCCAAGGGCAGACCGCAAATGGCCCGCAGATGGTTCTCAAACTGGCTCGTCACCGCTCCCTCGATTGTCCAATGCCCAGAATTATGGACCCGCGGAGCCATCTCATTCGCCAGCAGTTTTCCTTCGCATTCAAAAAACTCAATCGCCAGCACGCCGACATAGTTCAGCGCTTCGAGCACCTTGCGCGCCGCATCCTCGGCGGCGTTCTGTATCTCCGCACTGACCGTTGGCGCCGGAGCCAGAGAAAGCCTCAGTATCCCGTTCCGATGGTGATTTTCCACCAGCGGGTAGAACGCCGTCTCTCCCGCTTTGCCCCGCACCGCAATCACGGACAGCTCCCGCGTGAAACTGACAAACTTCTCCGCAATACACGGTTGTTTGGGCAAAGCGTCCTTAGCGGCCTTTACGTCCTCTGCCGTCCTGAGAACCCATTGTCCTTTCCCGTCGTAGCCCATCCGCCGGGTCTTGACCACTGCCGGGAGCCCCACTTTTTTTATCGCCACATCGATGTCGTAGGCGACCGGCACGGAGGCGAATTCCGTCGTGGCGATTCCCAGCTTCTCGAACAGCTGCTTTTCTTTGAGGCGGTCCTGAGCGGTCTCGAGCGCCCCCGGAGGCGGAAAAACGGCCACCTTCTTGGCCAGATGTTGCACCGCGTCCACTGGCACGTTCTCAAACTCGTAGGTCACCACTTCGAGCCCGTGTGCGAATTTCTCGAGCGCCGTTCGATCCGTAAAGTCTCCCGTGACTCGCGGAGCAATCCGTCCCACGGGCGCTTCCGGTGACGGGTCGAGAAAACGGAACCGCATCCCAAGCGGATATCCCGCAAGGGCCAGCATGTAACCAAGCTGCCCGCCGCCGAGGATCCCGATGCTCACGCTCTGTTCCTCTTTTTCGTGAGATTCGTCGGCCCATTTTTGAGAGAGAGAACCGCCACGGATGGATCGGGGTTTGCCAGCACGCGCCGCGTTTGGTCGCCGCGGAAGTTGCGAAGCGCCTCGCGAATGTACGGGTACTTGTTGCCAAGAATCGCGGCGGCGAGCAGCGCGGCGTTGATCGCCCCGGCCTTGCCTATCGCTAGCGTGCCCACCGGAATGCCCCCCGGCATCTGCGTGATTGAGAGAAGCGAATCGAGCCCCTTCAATGCTTTCGATTCCACCGGAACGCCGAGCACCGGCAGCACCGTCTTTGAAGCCGTCATCCCGGGCAGATGTGCCGCACCGCCCGCGCCAGCGATAATGACCTCGATGCCGCGCCTCTCCGCACTCCCAGCATATTCAAAAAGCAAGTCCGGCGTGCGGTGAGCGGAAACCACGCGCGTTTCATGTGGCACGCCCAGTTCCTGGAGCGTGACGACGGCGTGCTCCATCGTCTCCCAATCCGAAGAGGACCCCATGATAACGCCGACGAGCGGATGCCCACTGAAACTCGCCCCGCCGCGGCTTCTCTTTTTCGCGCGTTTCTGTGCCATAGGTAATCAGTGTGTCGGGAAAGACTGTATCGGAACCCGAGTCGCATATTCTACGGTGTTTTTTATCGTGCGGCGACCTGCGTACGATTTTTCCAGTAGTGGCGCAGTTGCCCGACGAGGTACAGCGACCCCGCAACTATGACGGCATCTTGCGGAGCGGCTCGATCAAGCGCGTATTCGAGCGCGCTCTCCGCGTCGGGCACAATCGTAAAATGCTCGGCGTGGTGCGACGTGATCTCCGCAAGCTGCGCTGCGGAAATCGCCCGCGTCGTCCGCGGCTCTGTGAAAACCACCTCGGCCGCATGCGGAAAAAGAACGCCTGCAATTTCGTCTACCGCTTTGTCGCGCAGCGCGCCAAACACCAGCCAAGTTTTTCGGCCCCGAAGGTTCTGTTCTAAAAAGGCGGCAAGCTCTCTCGCCGCCGAGGGATTGTGCGCGCCATCCAGATACACACCCGGCTCGGTTTGAACCTTTTCGAGGCGCCCGGGCCAAATCGCTTCGGCGATCCCCTGTCGGATCGCCTCATCCGAAATCCGGTACCCGCGCTTTTCTAGGTACCGCGCAGCTGCCACAGCATTAAGGCTGTTTCGTATCTGGAATCTCCCCGGAAGCCGCGGCGCAAGCTCCATTGACCAGCCGGATTCCACCTCCACGACGCGCGCGCGGCTGCAGCCGTTCTCCATCCATTCGCTTTCCATGCGGAACGCAGCGGGAGTTTCTATGACCGTGCCGCCAAGCTCGCGGGCGCGAGCACGAATCACTTCTAGCGCTTCTGGCCGCTGCTCGGCGACGACCACCGGAACGCCCGGCTTCAGAATGCCCGCCTTTTCCGCCGCGATTTCCGCAAGCGAATGTCCAAGAAAGTTTTCGTGGTCAAAGTCCACGCGCGTAATCACCGAGACGACCGGCGCCAATATATTCGTCGCGTCCAGCCGCCCGCCAAGCCCCACTTCAAAAACGGCAAACTCAGCCCGCGCCCGCGCAAAATACTCAAAGGCCATCGCCGTCACACATTCGAAATACGTCGGATGAGCCCGAAGTTTTCCCGCCGCAAGCAGCTCTTCATTCAAAGCCTGAATCCGCGTAAACGTTTCGGCAAACGCCTCGTCGCTGATCTCTTCACCGTTTACGCGAATGCGCTCGTTGATTTTTTCCAGATGCGGTGAAGTATTCAGCCCTGTCCGAAAACCCGCGCGACGCAGAATCGATTCGAGAAACGCAGCCGTAGAGCCCTTGCCATTCGTTCCTGCGACATGCACCGAAGGATAAGCGCGGTCAGGCCGCCCAAGCCGCTCGGCAAGAATCGTTATGTTTTCGAGGTCGAATTTCGCCGCCGCTGCCTGCGTTGGCGCCGCCAATTCCCTGCCCAGCGAAAGCAAATAGCGGACGGCAGCTTCGTAATTCATTTCAGCTCAAAAGAAGATCGAAGGAGTTGGCGATAAATGCTTTCAGGTCTTTGCGATTCACGACCGCATCGAGGAATCCATGCTCCAAAAGAAATTCCGAACGCTGGAATCCCTCGGGAAGTTTTTGGCGAATGGTCTGCTCGATCACGCGCGGACCCGCAAACCCAATGAGCGCCCCAGGCTCGGCGATATTGATGTCCCCAAGCATCGCGAAGCTGGCCGTAACGCCGCCGGTGGTGGGATCGGTGAGCAGCGAGATGTACGGCACCTTTGCGTCGTCGAGCCGCGCCAGCGCCGCGGAAACTTTCGCAAGCTGCATCAGACTGATAGTGCCTTCCATCATGCGCGCGCCGCCGGAACACGAAACCACAACAAGCGGCTGGCGTGATTCGATCGCCAGTTCGATCCCGCGTGTCACCTTTTCGCCTACGACCGCGCCCATCGAGCCTCCGATAAATCCAAATTCCATCGCGCAGCACACGATCCCGCGGCCATTCAGCCTGCCTTCCGCGGTAATGACGGCATCATTCATCCCCAGCTTTTTGCGCGCTTCCTTCAGCCGCGCGGCATAGGGCTTCGTGTCCACAAACTTCAGCGGGTCCGTCGATGTCATTCCCGCATCGTGTTCCGTCCAGCGCGAATCCAGCAGCATTTCCAGCCGCTGCTTCGCGCTCATCTTGAAATGGAACTGGCACTTCGGGCAGACGAAAAGGTTGGCTTCCAGGTCCTTGCGAAAAACAATCGTGCGGCAGGACTCGCACTTGACCCACAGCCCCTCCGTGCGCACGCGGCGCTCTTCGGGAGGCGTGGTCTGCTCGATCGATTTTTTGTCGCGTTTGAACCAGGCCATAGGTGTAGGTAAAAGTCGAAATTCGTCAGTACGCTGCCGCTAGTATTTTCCGTCAATAAATCTGCAGCCGGCACAAACCGCGCGGAGCCCCCTCCCCGCGTTGCCGCTAGTAGTCGATACCCCGCTGAGCCAGTATACCCTTGGTGTACGGGTGTTTCACCTCGCGCATCTCCGTTACCAGGTCCGCCAACTCGGCGAGCTGCGGATGCGCGTTCCGCCCCGTGCAAATCACGTGCACACGCTCCGGGCGGTTTTTCAGCGCCTCCACCACTTCGCTCGCGTCCAGCATTTTGTAGCTGATCGTATAATTGATTTCGTCCAGCACAACCAGATCGTACTTCCCTCCATAAATTGCGTCGCGACCCGCTTCCCAGCATTCTCGCGCAAGTTTGATGTCTTCCGGATCGGTTTCCGCGCCGCCGATTTTCACAAATCCGCGGCCCATTGGCCGAATTTCAAACTTATCGTCACCTAGCATCTTCGCTGCATCAAGTTCCCCGTAGTGCCACGACCCTTTGATGAATTGCACCATCAGCACGCGTAACCCCTGCCCCACCGCGCGAAACGCCGTCCCCAGCGCGCAAGTCGTCTTCCCCTTGCCCGGCCCGGTGTAAACAATCAGCAATCCTTTTTCTTCCGGCATGAGTTCCTTCCCTTCAAGAAAACGCGGGACACAGGGAAAGGTCTAGAGTTTGGAGGGTGCGAAAAGAAAGGTCAAGACGAGGCGGAAGCAGCCGGGGAAAGCCGCTGCGCTGTCAGGTCAGTTCTTTAGGAGGCTTCAGAAATTCGCGGCGCCAAACGCTTGCTTCACGTCCGGTTTGAAAAGGTAGACCAGTATCCAGACGTCGATGGCAGCGATGATGAGCGCGAAAAACAAAGCTGCCGGATTCAGCTGCCCGAGCGATCTCATCGCGCTGAAGGCGGAACGTAGCAAGTCAGCCCAACCAGGATTATTGTCAGGATTCGCGCCCAATTCGCTTCCTTCAGAAGCCCAATCGCGTCCACGATATACACCGCGGCTAAACCCAAGAGCACAAAGCCGATAATGGCGCCTCCCACACCTGCCAGCATTCCCAGGCCGCCGCTGTTGACCATGCGGGAAAGTGCCGCTCCACCACTAAATAAGCCCGAGACGCTTGGTCAGTTCCGCGGCGATGGCGGTGATGCGTTCCTGCGTAGCGGCGGGCAGCGTTGTTTTTGGTTTGGCATGGGGGTCGCGGATGACGATCCAGAGGCCCGGGCGATAGACCTCGTCATCGCCAGGGCAAATTGCGCCGGTAAGCTGCGTGAGCTCGAGGGCCAGTGGAGCGGAGTGAGTGAAATCCAGATTCGCGTGCTCCGGAGAGTTGGCCTGGAAGGGAGGGTGGGCGAGGAGATCCATCAGAACGCCGCGCGCATCATCGACCAGGTCGCGAAAACCCTGCGAAACAAGAACGGCGTCAACGTCGCGAGGCGTAGGCTGGTCGAGCTGGAGCAGGTCATAATCGGGCAGGGGAGTTTCCAGAGATATTTCAATCGCGGCGGAAGGCTGGTCCTGGTCTGGAACGATTCGGATGGACATGGTGCGTAACGTTTTACACCAGCGCGGCTATTTCGGATAGGGGCTGCCGGAGAGGATGGCGAAGGCGCGGTAGAGCTGCTCGGCAAGCATGGCGCGCGCCAGTTCGTGGGAGTAGGTCATGGCGCTGAGAGAGATTTTTTGTGGGACGCGTTCACGGACAATGGGCGGGAAACCGTTAGCGTCCCCGCAGACGAAGATGAGTTCGCGCGTTCCGCGGTCGCGAAGTTCTCCGAGCCATTTCGCAAACCCATTGGAATCGAAATTTTTTCCGAGGGCATCAAGCAGCACTGCCGTGGCGGCGCGATCTGCATCGAGTTTCTTCAGAGCGGCTGGGCCGTCGCGAACTTCGGTAACTTCGATAGGCGAGTGGCGGCTGATGCGCTCAAGGTAATCATCGATCACCGCACGCAATTCCGTGCGGCGTGTTTTGCCGAGCATGAGCAGCCTGATTTTCACTTGAGGCCGTATTTCTTGCGTTTTTCAAGGAGGGTTTTGCGGCTGATGCCGAGGGCTTCGGCGGCGCGGCTGATTTTGTAGTGCGTGGCTTCCAGCGTGGCGGCGATCACCTCGCGCTCGACTTCTTCGAGGGAGCGTAGCCCGGCGATGGAACCGGCGGCGCCGGAAGCCGCTGCGCGAATGTTGTCGGGAAAATCTGTGGGATCGAGGGTATCGCCGCGGGAAAAAACGATGGCGCGTTCGAGCGCGTTGCGCAGCTCGCGAACGTTGCCGGGCCACGCGTAGGTTGCGAGCATGCGGCGAGCAGCTTCGTTGAGATGTGAGCCGGGGTGGCCGTGGATCGCGCGCAGCGCCGCTAGCAGATAGTCGGCGAGCGGCAAAATGTCCGCACGGCGCTCACGCAGCGGCGGAACACTCAGCGCGAGAACGTTCAAGCGGAAATAAAGGTCTTCGCGAAAGTGGCCGCTGGCTACGGCGGCATTCAGATCCACGTTAGTTAAGGCCACGATGCGCGCTTCAATGCGCAGTGTCTCCGTGCCGCCTAGCCGCTCAAAGGTGCGTTCCTGCAAAACGCGAAGCAGCTTGCCTTGGGCGCCGGGAGTCAGCGCGGCAACTTCGTCGAGAACGATCGTGCCCGTTCCGCCAAGTTCCAGGCGACCGAGCTTGCGTTCGACCGCGCCCGTGAACGCGCCGAGTTCATGGCCGAAAAGTTCGCTCTCCACCAAATTTGGCGGAAGGCTGGCGCAGTCAATTTTCAGAAAAGGAGCGTCGCGACGGGGGCCAAGTTCATGGACGAGGCGCGCCAGATGGTCTTTGCCGGTTCCGCTTTCGCCGCTGATGAGTAGTGTGGTCGCAGCGGCAGCAACCTTTTGCGCGAGTTCGAGGAGACGCTGCGAGGCGGGGTCTTCCGCGATCCACGGCAATCGCTCCGTGCTCATTTGGAATAGGCTTCGCCGGCGGCGTGGGAATCGTCAAAGGAGTCGAAAGAATGGTTCCGGGCGGCGACACCCGGTTCGTCGGGAAGCACAAGCTTCGGCGAGGAGCGCCACAGGCGTTCGAGGTCGTAATAGCGCCGCGCTTGTTCGCTGAAGACGTGCAGGATGAAACCGCCAAAATCGATCAGCGCCCATTCGGCGGAGCCGCGTCCTTCACGATGCTTCGGCGATCGATGAAGCTGCTTCTCGAGCTGCTCTTCGACCTCGCTGCAGATGGCTTGCACTTGCGGCGTGCTGAATCCGGTGCAGATGACGAAATAGTCCGTGAAGGCACCGACGCCACTGAGGTCGAGAACGGTGATTCCTGCTGCTTTTTTATTTTGCGCCGCTTCGACGGCGATACGGACGCCTTGTGGCAGAGAGTCTAATTTCACCGGTATAGGCCTTGTTTGAGAATGTATTCCTCGACGCGGACGGAGACAAGTCCATGAATGGACTGGCCGCGGTTGGCGCGACGGCGAATGTCTGTCGCGGAGACGTCAACGGAAACCGATTCCAGCAGATAGACACTGGTATTCTGAAGCTCCGCGACGACTTGCGACGGTTGTGCTTCTCCATTTTTTTTGAGGCCACGGCGGCCGATGAGATCCGGGGGAATGACAAGACGCAGCGCTTCGGCGCGAATTCCCGGACGGTTGGCGACGATGAAATCGCAAAGGCCGAGAAGCGTTTCGTATTCCTTCCAAACCGGAATGTCGAGGAACGCATCGGCGCCAATGATGAAGAAGATGCGGTCGCCATGGCCGTTATAGGCGTGGCGGAAGTAGCGCACCGTGTCGATGGAATAATGGAGCTGCGTGCCGCTGAAATCTTCGCCGGCTTCGGCGAGCGAGGGAACGAAATGCGGATGCTCGGAGCAAGCGAGCGAAGTCATCGCGAAGCGGTGCGGGAACGGAGCGAGATGCTGCTTGAGTTTATGCGGCGGCCGGCTTGCCGGGATGAAATGAATTTCGTCGAAATTGAAGCGCCGATCGGCGGCGCGGGCCACGGCAAGGTGGCCGTTGTGAATCGGGTCGAAGGAACCGCCGAACAGCGCGATACGACGCGGATGATGCTTTGCGGCGGTGCGATGCGCCTGCGCTGTCGTCAATGCGCCTCCCAGGAGGAATCTGTGCTTAATTTTCTCACGAATTCTTGATCGGCGCAGGATGGGAATCGTGTCCCGGCGCGTTCTCGTCAATTTCTCCGGAAGTCGATGGCAAGTCCAAAGTAGTTTCGTGCGCGGGACGCGGAATTTTGTCGAGGGCGTCGGCGATGGAACGGACGAGGTCTTTGACACCGTCACCAGTGACAGCGGAAATGGAATGGAATTCGAGGTTGCCTTGTTTGCAAAAGTCACGAAGCTCATCGAGGCGCGTGTGATCGGTGGTGGCGTCCAGCTTGGTGGCTACGACGATCATCGGTTTTTCCACCAGCGAAGGGCTAAAGGCTTCCAGTTCGCCGTTGATGACTTGAAAAGAGTGAACGGGGTCATCGACGTTGGAGTCGCTCGTGTCGATTAGATGCACGGTGAGGCGGGTGCGCTCGACGTGCCGAAGGAAACGAATGCCAAGGCCGGCGCCTAGATGGGCGCCTTCGATGAGGCCGGGCAAGTCGGCGACGACAAAGGTGCGGCCCAGTTCGGTGCCGTGGCCGCCAGTTCCACCGTCAGCGTTGACGACGCCGAGGTTGGGCTCGAGCGTGGTGAAGGGATAATCCGCAATTTTTGGCCGGGCCGCGGAAATCACGGAAATCAACGTGGATTTCCCCGCGTTCGGAAAGCCGACGAGGCCAACGTCGGCGAGAAGTTTTAGTTCGAGTCGGAGATGGCGCTCTTCGCCGGGAAAACCGTCCTCGTGTTCACGGGGCGCTTGATGCCAGGGCTTGGCGAAATTTTGGTTGCCACGGCCGCCACGTCCGCCTTGCGCGATGAGGACGCGCTGTCCAGGTTCGGCAAGATCCGCGATGGTTTCGCCGGTTTTTTCGTCGTAAGCGAGCGTGCCGACGGGAACCTGCAAAATCATATTGCCGCCGGAGTGGCCAGTGCAGTTGGAGCCTTCGCCGTGGCGGCCGCGGTCGGCTTTGAATTCGCGATTGTAGCGGTAGCGGAGGAGCGTGTTGTCGTTGGGATTCGCTTCGAGATAAATGCTGCCGCCGTGGCCGCCGTCGCCGCCTGATGGGCCGCCGCGTGGAACGTATTTTTCACGGCGAAACGCGACGCAGCCATTGCCGCCGTCGCCGGCCTTCACCAATATTTTTGCTTCATCAACGAACACGAGAATCACTCTCCACATAGGCTGGCCGCTAGGCGGCTGCCATTAAAAACGATAGCATAAGCGAACGATCGATACCGCATCGCCAGCCGAAACTACAAGAACGGGGCCGGGCCCGGAAAAACAATGTCTGCCTTGAGCAAATGGCTGAAGCGACTGGCGCTTCTTTTTGTGATCGCTTTTGTGGCGATCGGCGCAACGCTTTATGTGCTCTACTTCCGGCGAACTACTTTGCCCCCCGCTGCGCCTCATGCGATTGTCGCGCCTTCCATTGCGCCTCTGCCCGGACTCGCCGCTTGCTGGATTGAGACGGGCAAAACATTCAGCAGCTTTTCCTTTGGCTCGACCGCAGGAGGCATTCTGGTGCGGCACCCGGCCGGCGATTTGCTGATTGATACAGGCAATTCGAGCCACTTCAACGACGAGATTCGCGACTATCCTTTCCGAACCTGGCTCAAGCTCCGATTTCTTGCCGGGCAACTGACCCCCAAGATTCCGCTGCCGGAACTGCTGCGCCGGGTGAAGGAAGACCCTGCAAAATTGCGCTGGGTGATCCTTTCTCATGCGCATCTCGATCACGCGGGCGGGCTGATGGACTTGCCGCGCGTGCCGGTTCTTCTGTCGCAGGAAGAACTGCAATTCGCGAACGATCCGAGCGTCGAAGCAAAAGGATTTGCCATTGCCGCGCACGTCTCGAAATTCCCTGTGCCCGGCAAACCCAGTTTGCGATTTGATCCGGAGCCTTACGAATCGTTCGACGAGAGCGCCGACCTTTACAAAGATGGATCGGTGGTTGTCGTGCCGCTCCGCGGACATACACCTGGGAGCGTGGGAATCTTCGTGAACCTCTCGCCCAGCCGGCGCCTGTTTTACGTCGGCGACGCCGTCGATGACGAGCGCGGCTTCGAGGAGCGCGTGGGCAAGTCCTTGGTGCTGCGTGACAGCGACAATGATGAGGCCCTCGCGAGTCAAATCGTTGCCCGGCTCAGTGAACTGCACGAAAAGCTGCCCGAGCTAGCCATCATTCCCGCGCACGGACGAAGCGCGTACAAAAAGTTCTTTCCGGGCGGGCCTTTGAGCTGCGTCTCCGGGCAGTGACCGCTCGACAAGTGCGCCTTGAAGAAAAATGCCGTCCATTGAAAACCGGACGGCAGCAATCTCGGACCGGGCGGGGAATCCTTGAAGAGCACGAGCGAATTAGTTGGCGGCGGACTTGGCAGCGGTCGGCTCGACGCTGATGAAGCGGCCGTGGCGGCCCCGGTCGGAGAACTTCACGACGCCGGTGACGAGAGCGAACAGCGTGTCGTCCTTGCCCTGGCCGACGTTTTCGCCCGCCTGGTGGCGCGTGCCGCGCTGGCGGATGAGAATCGTGCCTGCGTTGACGAGCTGGCCCCCGAAACGCTTTACGCCGAGCCGCTGTCCGTGAGAATCGCGGCCGTTTGTAGAGGAGCCGCCGCCTTTCTTATGTGCCATGACGAATTTCCTTTTTCTTTTAAGAGCATTTTTCTCAGAAAACCAAAGTAGAAAAACTTCCGGCTTCCGAGAGATTACAGTTTGATATCGCTGACTTCGACGGCTGTGAAATTCTGACGGTGGCCGCGAGAAATCTTATATTGATTGCCCTTCTTGAACTTGAGCACGGTGATTTTCTTGGCGCGGCCCTGTGAGACGATCTTGCCGCTCACGCTGGCTTTCGAGGCGTCGCCGCCCAGGACGATTTTCTTCTCGTCGGTATGGACGGCGAGAACCTTGCCAAACGTCACTTTTTCGCCGACTTCGCCCGCGACGCGCTCGATACGAATGGTGTCGCCGGGTGCGACGCGGTACTGCTTACCCCCGGTTTGAATAACGGCGTACATCTGCCCTCCAAGCTGTAAAGACAAACTTTAATTATATGGGTTAGGCGGGTGGGGCGTCAACGAAGGAACGCGAGCGTTCTCGGAATTATCAGCCCCAGGCACCCGGCCTATCATCCGGCGCTGCTGCGGGAGGTGCAGCTGTATGCCTACGCGCTGGGAAGGACCAGTTCCGGGCGGCTGGGGCGGGCAGAGGCCTGAAAGGCCTTCGATGGATTGACCGCAACTTTTGTGCCGATTCGGAGTTAAACTATACAGGTGCTTCAGAATGAGTGAGACACCTGAAGGCACTTAGATCCGAGGCGGTTAGAGGGCAAGTTCGGATCTAGCGAGGACAAGAACATGAGATATTTCAAATATTTGGCGTTATTGGCTGTTTGCGCTTTCGCGCTAGCCGCGCCGTCCCAGGCACAGGTTCGGGTTGGAGTTGGTGTCGGAGTAGGGCCCGTGTATGGCGGCTATGCTGCACCCGTTTGCGAGTATGGATATTACGGGTACGCACCGTATGCCTGCGCTCCTTACGGCTACTATGGACCTGATTGGTTCTATGGCGGCGTGTTCATTGGAGCTGGACCGTGGTTCCACGGGTTCCGTGGAGGCTACTGGGGCCGTGGGGGCTTCGGCGGTCGGGGCGGCTTTGGTGGACGTGGATTTGCAGGCCGCGGATTTGAAGGACGCGGCGGGTTTGCAGGACGCGGCGGGTTTGCTGCGCGGGGCGGGGCAATGGCCCACGGACCCGTTGGCGGTGGATTTCGCGGCGGTAGCGCCGGCGCATTCCACGGTGGTGGCGGATTCCACGGCGGTGGCGGAGGCCATGGCGGCGGTGGGCACCGGTAATTGAATTAGAATCTTCGAGCGAGAAGCTTGAACGGCTGGCAGCAAACGCTGCCAGCCGTTTTTTATTGTTGGCGGTCCGGGCCGGCCGGCTTGAGTTGGGGAATCGGGTGTCGTAAGGTACGCGCGTGAGAACAGCGGAGAACAGCTTGAAATTGGGCAGGGCGGAGTGGCGTTCGCGGGAAAGGCAGAGGTAGGTGCCAACGGTCGAGCTGCAGCACTCGCCACATGCGCCTGGCATTAGTCCTGTAACGGTCCATTACCGGGAATATGGGCGAGGAAGGCCGCTCGTATTTCTGCATGGCGGTTGGGGGTATGGGGTCTATCCATTCGATCGGCAGATCGAGGCGCTTCAGAGCGGGTACCGGATACTGATCCCCGACCGGACGGGATATGGGCACTCGACGCGAGTATCGGGAGAGATGCCGCTGGACTTTCACCGGCGGGCGGCGGCGGAGACTCTGGCGTTTCTCGACGCGCTGGGGATCGAGCGGGCGGTGCTGTGGGGACACAGCGATGGAGCGGTTATCAGCACGATGACCGGGTTGGCGGCGCCAGAGCGTTGCGAGTGTCTGATTCTGGAGGCATTCCATTTTCTGAGGAGAAAGCCGGGATCGCGATCGTTCTTTGAGCGATTTGCGGCGAATCCAGAAGATTTGGGAGAAGAGACGAAGAGGATGCTGGCGGAAGATCACGGAGAGGTGCAGTGGCCGGCAGTGCTGCGGCGGAATTGCGGCGTTTGGTTTCGGATTGCGGATCAAGTGAAGCGGCCTGAAGAGGATTTGTACGGCGGGCAGCTGGCCGAGCTTGCGGTGCCGACGCTATTTTTGCATGGGAGCCTTGATCCACGAACGGAGCCCGGGGAGATGGATCTTGTTCGTGGGGCTGTGCCGCAAGCGACGATGAAGTTTGTGGGCAACGGGAAGCACAGTCCACACAGCGAGCAAGATGCTTTCGAAGAGTGCAACGCGATTGTGAAAGAGTTTTTGCAGGGCCTTGCCAGAGGACCGGAGATTTAAACCGGTGTATCCCTGAAAATCAGAAATCGAACCGGTAGCCGAGAATCATTTTGGCGATGAGGTGATCTGTCGAGGCGGTGATGCCGACGCCGAGGCCGAAATTCACCTCCCATTTGGGAGACAAATTCAGATCTATCGCGGGAAAAATCTGGTGCTGCTGAAGGCGCGTGGGCAGGAAATCGGTGGCTGGTCCGACCGAGCCGTAGTACTCGATCCCTCCGGTGATTTTCTTCGTGAAGTCATAGCTGATTTTGGCGTTGGGCGAAAACACAAATCCCTGGCTGACGGATTCCCCGTGAAAGGACCGATCGAAGGTGGGGTTGAAATCGAAATACCAGCGGCGAACTTGTTTGTCGATGATGGGGCGAATTTCCCAGGTCCAGGTGTCAGTGGAGAATTGGCGGCGCTGGTATCCGATTTCGTTGGAGAGGCTGAGGCCGACGGGGCATTTCCACTTCTTGGGGACAGCGATGCGCGGGCGAATATGGTCGCCGACCCACTGCACGCCAAGCCCGTTGCGCTCCGAAGTGAAGATATAGAAGCCGACTTCGAGCCAGTCGGTGAAGCCGTGGGTGATCTCGACGGTTTCGTGCTCGGCGTGATTGGTGGGATAGACGCCATCGACGATGGTCTTGGTGCCGTCGATGGTGAAATTGCTGTGGAGCTCGACCATGGTGTGGCCGGGATCGACGAGGTCGTAGCTGTAGACCTGGATTTCGTAGTTATCCTGGGCGCGGGCGGAGCCGGAAAAACCAAGAAGCGCGCCACCTGCCAGCGCGATGCATAGGATTGGAAGCTTGAGATTCTTGAGATGCAAGGACGGCTACCTCCATTGTCTTCCGCACAAGATTAATCCTGCTTCCTTTGATTCGCAAAACGGACGGGTGAGTACAGTCGAATCCGCGATTTAGAAAAGGGCGAGCGCTCAAGCGTGGGGATGAGCTTTGTCGTAGATGTCCATCAGCTGGCGGATGGAGGCGTGCGTGTACTTTTGCGTGGTGGAGAGCGACTGGTGGCCGAGGAGCTCTTGAATGGCGCGGAGGTCGGCGCCGTCGGCGAGGAGATGCGTCGCAAAGGCGTGGCGGAGGGAGTGGGGGTGCAGGTCCCAGTTCACATTGACGAGGCGGACGTATTTCTTGACGATGCGGCCGACGGAGCGTTGTGTGAGGCGGCGGCCGGCATAATTCAGGAAAACGGCTTCGGTGTGAGGGGCATCGCGGTGGCGGCCGCGGCTGTTGGAGGCTTCGAGAAGCAATTGCTCGCGCAGAGGCCAATACTTGTCGAGCGCTTCCTGGGCTTTCGAGCCGTAGGGGACGATGCGTTCTTTGTCGCCTTTGCCGCGGACACGCAGCATGAGATCTTTTCGCTCGATGTCGGATAAGTTGAGGCCGGTAAGCTCGCTGACGCGAAGGCCGGCGGCGTAGAGCAATTCAAGCAGGGCGCGGTCGCGGCGGAGCAGGAGGCCTTCCGGTTCGAGTTTGGCAAGTTTGCCGGGAGAAGCACCGGTGTTCGGACGCGCGCGATTCTTGGGAGGTTCGCTTTCGGCGCTCGACACGGGGTCCATTTCCGCGAGTTGATTTAGAAAGCCGTTCATCTCTTCGGCGGAGAGAACAGTGGGGATGCGTTTGGGCAGCTTGGGAGTCGGGACGAGCCGGGCGGGATTTTCCTGCAAGCGGCCTTCGCGTACGCAGTACTTGAAGAAGGAGCGGAGCGCGGCCAGCTTGCGGGCGATCGAGCTTTTCTGGAGGCGCTGGTCGTGCAGGTAGCCGACGAATTCGCGGATGGTGCTGTGCGTGACGGCGGTTAGCGCGGGCGGCTCGAGGCCGGGCGGCGAAAGATAGGCGATGAATTGGGCGAGGTCCTTGCCGTAGTTGGAAATGGTGTGCGGCGAGGAATTCTTCACTGCGCGAAGGTATTCGAGATACTTGCCGATAGCTGTTTTCATTTTGCGTCGAGGGGGATTCGGCTATTCCTCCGTCACTGATTATAGGACAGCTATCTTCGTCGAGGGAGCGCAATTGGCTCACCAGTCATCCAGAGGACAGATGAGAATTACGAAGTTCTCCCGCCAAAGCAAAGCTAAAACGTCTGCGAGATGAATTACGGCTTGGCGCCAACGGGTGTGGCTTCTTCCGGCTGGACTTGCGGCGGCGGTGCTGGTTCAGGCGCTAGCTTCTCCCAATCGCAGCCTTCCTGCAAGCAGGTGTGCACCATGCCAATTTTGGTTTTCTTTTCGACGATGAAGGGGGCGCCGCACTTGGGGCACGGCTCGGCGATGGGCATGAAGGGCGTCGTAAAATCGCAATCGGGATAGCGCGAGCATCCGTAGAAGATGCGCGGGCGGCCGCGACCGCCTTTTCCGGCGCTGCCGCGGCGGACGAATTCGCCTTCCTTGCACTTCGGACATTTGATGCCCATGGTGATGGGGCGCGTGTATTTGCACTTCGGGTAGCCGGTGCAGCCGATGAATTCTCCAAAGCGGCCGTGTTTTTTGACGAGGCCGTTGCCGCAGAGAGTGCATTTTTCGTCGAGCAGCTCGTCGGGCTGCATGGATTTGCGTGTGCCCTCGACAAGGCGGCGCGTGGTCTGGCAATCCGGATACGCAGAGCACGCCAGGAACGGTCCGAACCTCCCCGCCTTGATGACCATTTCTTTGCCGCAGTTGTGGCAATACTCGACTTTTATTTCGCCCGGTGCGGCGTCCGGCAAGGCAGGGGACAGGTCCTGAATAAAATCGCAGTCCGGATAGCGCGAACAGCCCAAAAAGAAGCCTAAGCGGCTGATGCGCTCGAGCAGTTCGCCCTCACCGCACTTCTCGCACTTTTTGCCGGTGGGGATGCCTGCTTTGTAGGAGAGCATTTCATCATCGGCGCGATCGAGATCAACAACGAACTTTTCCCAGAACTCTTTTACGGCTTCGCGCCAGGGGAGCTTGCCTTCCTCGATTTCGTCGAGCTCTTCTTCGAGACGAGCCGTAAAGGTGACATCGAAAATATCTTCAAAGCTTTTGACCAGCAGCAGGCTCACACGCTCGCCAAGCATGGTGGGCGAAAAACGGCCCTGCTCTTTCGTTACGTATTCGCGCTCCACGATGACGGAAATGATCGAAGCATAGGTCGAAGGACGCCCGATGCCTTTTTCTTCCAGGTCCTTGACCAGCGTCGCATCGTTGTAACGGGGCGGTGGTTGCGTAAAGTGCTGATCGGGACGGATTTTGTCGAGCTTGAGCGTCTGGCCTTCGGTTACGCGAGGAAGCGCATTGCCTTCGCCTTCGTCGCTCTTTTCGTCGTCGGCCACATCCACAACCTCGGCCTGATACACGGCCAAATAGCCGGCGAATTTCTGCACCATTCCCGTGGCCCGGAACGTGTAGTCTGCCGCCGAAATGTCGATCGTCGTTTGATCGAACACAGCCGGCATCATTTGGGAGGCCACGAACCTCTGCCAAATCAATTGATACAGCTTGAATTGGTCCTCTTTCAGATACTTGCGGACGTCTTCCGGCGTGCGCGTCACATCCGTCGGGCGGACTGCTTCGTGCGCCTCTTGCGCGTCTTTCTTGGACTTATAGTAATTGGGCTTCTCCGGCAGGTAGGCGGACCCGAATTTTTCAGGGATGAGTTCGCGCACTTGCGCCAGCGCATCCTGCGAAACGTTTACAGAGTCCGTGCGCATGTAGGTGATCAGCGCGACGGAGCCTTCACTGCCGAGTTCGACGCCTTCATAAAGGCCCTGAGCCACTCGCATCGTATTCTTTGCCGAATAACGCAGCCGGTTATAGGAGGCCTGCTGCAGCTTTGACGTCGTGAAGGGTGGAGGCGGATTTCTTTTCTTTTCTCTTTGCGTGACACTGGCAACTTGCCATTTTGCTTTGCTTACCGCGGCGACAATCTTATCGGCCGCTTCCTGGTTTTTGACTTCGATGTCTTCGCCGTTGCGCTTGAAGAGTTTGGCTTCGAACAGAGGAGGCTGGCCTGAATCGAGCATGGCGTGGATCGTCCAATACTCTTGCGGGACGAAGGCGCGGATTTCCTGTTCGCGTTCGACGATCAGACGCAACGCGACGGTTTGCACACGCCCAGCAGAAAGACCGCGACGGACTTTATTCCAGAGAAGCGGAGAGACTTTGTAGCCCACGATGCGGTCGAGGACGCGGCGGGCTTGCTGCGCATCGACGAGATTGCTGTCCACTTTTCTCGGATGCTCGAAGGCGGCGCGAATGGCTTTGGGTGTAATCTCGTTGAACGTAACGCGGAAAATTTTCTTGGGATCTATAGCTGGAATTTCTTTTTTGGGTTCGTCCTTCGGCTCTTCTGCCACCACTTCGGGCTTGGCGTTCTTTTTCTTGAAGCGCGGGACCGTAGGTTCCTGCTCGGGATACTTGGAGGGCTTGGCCAAAACCATGGCGAGGTGCGCGGAGATGGCTTCGCCTTCGCGATCGGGGTCGCCCGCGAGATAGATAGCGTCCGCGGTGTTGGCAGCTTTGCGGAGATCATTGATGATCTTGCCTTTGCCCGCGATAATTTGAAGAGTGGGCTCGAATATTTTTTCGTCGTCGAGGGAGATCGGCGGACGGACCGGCTTCTCTTTGACTTTTTTCGCGCCCTTTTTGGCCCGCTTCTTTTTCTTGCCGTTAGTTTCTTCCTCGCCGGGCAGACGAATGCCAATCGTCTTCTTGGGCAGGTCCATCACGTGGCCAATGGAGGCCTTGACGAGGAAATTCCGCCCCAGGTACTTATTAATTGTTTTCGCCTTTGCAGGCGACTCAACGATCACAAGCGAACGAGCCATCTTTTCTTTGTAACCCCGTAATGTGCTGCTGGGAGAGCTAGAGAGCGCGGCGTGTGTCCTTCTCGCTAACTTACAGTAGATGCTGCGATCAGCCTCAGGGATACTCTCAGCGCTTAGATGCAGGAACAGCGGCGGGCGATTCGCGCCGTATCTGCTGCTAAAACAACACTTTGCTGAAAATCCGGAAGTCAACGGTTAGCTGGGTTGGGCGGCGTCCTCGGAGAGGACGGAGTCGAGAGTCGTGAAGAAAAGATCGGCGTCGGCTTCGGAGAAAATCAGCGGGGGGCGCAGCTTTATTACGTTGTGATGGGGGCCGTCGGTGCCGGTGAGGATGCCGCGTTCCCGGAGGCGATTGACCACGTAAGAAGCTTGGCGTGGCGCGGGTTCGCGAGTTTCACGATTAAGGACCAGGTCTAGGCCAAGGAAGAGGCCTGCGCCGCGAACATCGCCGATCAGCACATGCTTTTCTTGCAGGGCTTTGAGCCGCGCGGTCAGATAGCGCCCCACTTGTAACGCGTTTTGCTGGAGACGCTCCTCTTCGAGCACGTCTAGGACGGCGAGCCCCGCGGCGCAGGCGACCGGATTGCCGCCGAAAGTGCTGAAGAACTCCATGCCATTGTTGAAGCTTGCGGCGATTTCTTGGGTGGTGACAACGGCCGCTAACGGGAACGCGTTTCCGATAGGTTTGCCGAGTACCAAAATGTCCGGGATGGCGCCTTGCGTCTCGAATCCCCAGAAGTGCGTGCCTAGGCGGCCTAAGCCCACCTGCACTTCGTCGGCGATGCAGACTCCGCCTCGGGCGCGGACATGCTTGTAGGTTTCGGCGAGGTATCCCGGCGGAAAAACGATTTGGCCGGCTACGCTCGGGAGCGTTTCGGCGATGTATGCCGCCGCGCGGCGGTCTTCCCTGTGCATATTCTCGAGGAGTTGGGCGACGTGCTGCGCGTATTTTCCACCCGCTTCAGGATCGCCGCGGCGGTAAGGGCCGCGATAGTCGTCGGGGATGGGTGCGACGTGGACCCACGGCATGCGGCCGCGGCCTCCTGGACCATCAAATTTGTAGGGGCTGATGTCGATGAGTGTGTTTGTGTGGCCGTGGTAGGCGTGTTCGAGGACGATCACATCTTCGCGGCCGGTGTGCGCGCGGGCCAGCCGCAGCGCAAGCTCGTTCGCTTCGCTGCCGGAGTTGAGGAAATAGCAGACGCTCAGCGGCGCGGTGAGAAGATGCGTGAGGCGCTCGGCGTAGCGGTTCACATTATCGTGGAGGTAGCGGGTGTTGGTGTTAAGAAGGGCTATCTGCTCCTGGACGGCGCGTACTACGCGAGGATGGCTGTGGCCGACAAGCGGAACATTATTGTAAACGTCGAGAAAAGCGCGGCCCGTGTCGTCGTAGAGATACTGCATCCATCCGCGGGCAATCTTCAGCGGCTGCTCATAGGAGATACTGAGGTTTTTTCCAAGCAGTTCGCGGCGGGCGGAAAGAGTCTCTCGGGAATACCGCTCCTTCGGCGGGAAGCGCTCGGCAGGAATGCCGAGCAGCAAATTTGGATCAGGCGAGAGAGAAGTCCACACGGCGCGCTGCGACGCAGGGGCCACGCCGGGAAAATCGGAACGGTGGTCGAGCAAGTCCAAGATAATTTGAAAATGAAGGTGCGGCGCCCAGCCGCCGTTTTCCTGAGCGTTACCGATCCGGGCGAACTGCTGTCCGCGCGCGACGCGCTGGCCGGGCTGCAGCGCGTCAAAGGCTTCTCGCGCGAGGTGGCCGTAGAGCGTGAAAAATTCCACGCCGTCGCCGGTTGCGTGGCGGAGAATCACGAGTGGCCCGTAGTCGAGCGGCGCGGTATTGACCGCGACGGCGTGCACGACACCGTCAAGCAGAGCGTGGATCGGCGTGCCGGGTGAGGCAAATAAATCGATGCCTAAGTGAACGGTGCGGCGCTCATTGGTGGGATTTTCACTCGCCCCAAAAAGCGGCGATGTATAGAGGAGGCGTGCTTCATTGTAGCGGCCGACACCCACCGAAGCATTCGCGTTTTTCAGCTTGCCGAAGATGGCATCGCTGAGGTTTTGCGTCTCTGAGGAGCTTGGATCGGCTCCGAGAAACAAGCTGCCGACGCTCAAATCGAAAACAACAGTTGGGGCTGTGCGCAAGTCCGGAGCGAGAACGGAAGCGGCGCTTCTCGCGCTCGACGCCAGCCATCGCTGCACTTTTTCGCTTTGCGGCGCTGCGGGCAAACCGCAGGCATCGCGAAACGTGTAGTGCGCGAATCTTGGATGAACCGCGGCAAGCTTCTCGAGCGCATCCCAGGCGGGGGCTTCACTAATCGTCACGTAGGGATCGTCGGAGATCAGAGATTTGCGATAAGCAGAATTCGTGACACTGACGGCAAGCCGCATCGCGATCAGTGCGTAGAGAATCTTGATCTCGGCTTCCTCTAACGGAAAAGCGCGGTGATAACCCGCGATTACGGCGCTGGCAGCGTGAAGCGGATCTTTTGGGCCGAGGATCGCGTAGGCGGCGGCGATTGCAAGCTCAGAAATAGTAAGACCATGATGCATGTCGCCGAAGTCGATCACACTGACCACTTTTCGCGGTTGCGGCCAGGGTGGGCCGACCAGAACGTTGTAGTCGTTGGCGTCACCATGGATGACGCTGCGACGCAACGACGGCAGCGCGGGAGCCACTTCCGATTCGTACAGCGCAAGAACCCGCTCGACGAGCGCGCGGCGAGTGGAATCCCCGATGTGCGGCAGATAATCTCGAATCCAGGCGCCGCGAGCGAGATCCCACTTCAATTCGCGATGCGCGGCCGGATGCGAAAAATCCTCGAGGGCAGCATCCATTTCACCGAGAAAATGGCCCAGACTTCGCAGTAACTCAAGACTGTGCGGATTTACCTTCGCGAGAACAGTTCCCTGAACAAAGGTAAGCAGCCAGAGCAGGCGCTTCGTTCCATCTGAGAGCGTCCGGACGGTGAACACGGCGCCGCTTGGCGTTGTGCAGACGCGCGGCAATGAAAGTTGGGGCGCGCGTCTGGCCAGATGTTGTAGTGCCTGGCACTGCATCTCGACGAAAGACTGCTCCCTCGCTGGATGCATGATTTTCAGGGCAAATTCCCGTCCGGCGGCAGAGGTGAGATGAAAATTGTCGTCGTACTCGCCGGGAAGACATTTGGCGGAGACATCGAGGCTGAAAATTTCGCGCGCCAGGCAAGCGGCTTCTGATTCGGTGACCGGCTGGGCCACGCGCGCTTCAGGAATCATGCGGTGAATCTTATCCGCAACGGATGGAGCACGTCCATCCCGGCAGCATACGCGGTGGGAAATACGAGCAACGTGCGCCGCCAAATCTTTGGCGGCGCACGGTTAAGCCGTGCAAAAAACCGACGCTACATTTCGTCGCGAGACGATTGCACGGAAACTGGACCGTTGACGGTGGAAAGCCGGATCATGGCCGGGGAGCTGCCGTATTCGATGCGGCGATTGTTGTCGTCCCAAGTTTTCCGAGCGTTGTCGCAAATGCTTGCATGGCAGCTCATCGGCGAATAGTTCCGCGATTCCACGCTGAAACTGGACTTGTAATCGGAAGGAACGGAAAGCGTTAGAGGACCGTTCTGCGCATCGGCGGTCAAGCCTGTTCCGCTCCACGTCGTCCCTTTCAGATTGATGGAGATCGGGCCGTTCTCGGTGTGGATGCGCACGTTTCCGCTGCCTCCGCTGATCGTGATGGGGCCATTGGCCGCTTGAACGTCGGCATCTCCGGAAAAATCGCGCAGGGTGATGGGACCGTTCGTGGCGCGGGCGGTCAGTTTGCCGTCAACGCTGTAAAGAGATAGCGGGCCATTAGCGGTCTCGAGATCAATCACCGACGCTTTCGGCGCGCGAATCAGCAGGTAGATCGCCCATTCGCCGTCATCGCTGGGGCCGCTTGTCGAGACCTCTCCGTTTTTAACAGAAAGCGTCATTTGCGCGAGAATTCGCTGCGCGCTTCCATCCTCATTCGAGGCGAACTTGCAGGACGTCACGGAATAGGTGTCTTTGTCCCAGCCTTGGACCTGAACCCCGCCGTTTTTGTGCGGGCGAACGTGAAGCGTGGGCGCATCGGCTTTCGTTATCGTGCGCTCTTCCGATTCCGTGACGGCTTCGCGATCATCGAATCGAACATGGAAGTCGGAGCAGTCCGTTGCCGGCTCATGGTGGCCCCCCGACATGCTCATCGAGTGACGATGGTCTCCGTCTGTCCAAGCTGGCTCGTCGGGGGGCGCGGGTAGAGCAGGAACCGCAGGCATTGGGGGCATGGCAGGCATCGCGGGCGCGCCCGGAGTGGCGGGTGTCGCTCCATAGAAGAGAGCTGGAGGAGTCGGCGGCATAGGTGGCAGAAGAGACTCGAAAGAAGGAGGCGCAGGTGGAATTGGAGGAGTTGGAGCATTCTGGGCAGCAGCCAAAGCAGCTAGGGCACACAATCCACAGACTACTGTCGCGACAAGCAGACAAACCCTAATGATCGATTTCATGGACAAACCCTCCCTGCTAGATAGACGAAGAAGGGCCCTATCGGTTTGATGAATTCGCGGCCAAAGTTTGCAAAAGGGAGGGTGACCGCACCAAACTTTCGGGTGCCAGTTCTTTCTTCCACGAACTGGACAGGGCTTTCCATGACTTAGAAGAAATTGGCTGCTTGCCGATTGCGCGCGCA
The DNA here is from genome assembly GCA_035571045.1 of Verrucomicrobiia bacterium. Classification (GTDB taxonomy): domain Bacteria; phylum Acidobacteriota; class Terriglobia; order Acidiferrales; family UBA7541; genus Acidiferrum. The sequence continues at coordinate 43,574 of DATMKS010000041.1, read as the reverse complement.
AGCCCTACGGGCGTAGATTAGCCTCGAAAGAGTCGCAAATGGAGGTCCCCATGCGCAGCCTAAGTTGCGAGGCAGTTCGAGGGAGTCAGAAGCCGCACTCGACGCATAATCCGAGTAGCCTATCCGCTGCGGCCGTGTTGCCGTCTTTACTGATGGGGGCATTTGTGTGCTGGGCTGTCGCCGGATGGGCTCAGACGCCGCCTCAATTGCCGGATGGGAACGGGAAGGAAACGATCCAGAAAGCGTGCGGCTCATGCCACGCGCTCACGACAGTGACCAACGCTGGCCACGACCGTCCCGGGTGGGCTTCCGTCCTAAACATGATGGTGACCGCCGGCGCGCCGGTGCCAAAAGACCAGATTGCGGCGGTGACAGACTATCTGGCCAAGAACTTCCCGGAGCGACCCGCGCCTGATGCGGTCTTGATTCCCGGAAGCGTCGAGGTCTCGATCAAGGAGTGGCAGGTGCCAACAGCAGGGTCGCGGCCTCATGATCCGGCATTCGCGCCGGACGGCTCGGTCTGGTATACGGGGCAGATGGCCAACGTGCTGGGGCGGTTCGATCCCAAGACGCAGCAATTCAAGGAATATCCTCTGAAGACGGCCGGGTCCGGCCCGCATGGGCTCGTGCCGGACAAAGAGGGGAACATCTGGTTCACGGCCAACTTCAAGGCCTACATCGGAAAGCTGGACCCGAAGACCGGAAATGTTACCGAATACCCGATGCCCGATCCACAAGCCAAAGATCCTCACACGCTGATCTTTGCGCCGAACGGCAACATTTATTTTACGGTGCAAGGCGGGAACATGGTGGGAAGGCTGAATCCGAAGACGGGCGAAGTGAGGGTGGTCAGTTCACCAACGCTGAAGTCGAATCCCTACGGCATGGTGGTGAGCTCGAAAGGCGTTCCCTTCTTCGTCGAGTTTGGGAGCAACAAGGTGGCCAGTCTTGATCCGGACACTTTGGCGATTCACGAGTATGTATTGCCGCATGTGGATTCGCATCCGCGGCGCGTGGCCATCACGCCGGACGATGTGATCTGGTATTCGGATTATTCGCGCGGCTACCTGGGACGCCTTGATCCAAAAACGGGCAAAATTACCGAATGGGAATCTCCCGGCGGGCCGCGTTCGAGGCCCTACGGTATAACCGCGGTGGGCGACGTCATCTGGTACAGCGAATCGAACACCAAGCCAAATACGGTCGTGCGCTTTGATCCCAGGACAGAGAAATTCCAGACGTGGATTATTCCATCGGGCGGAGGCGTGGTGCGCAACATGGTGGCCACTCCTGACGGCAATTTGTGGCTCGCCTGCAGCGGCGTAAACGGGATCGCCTTCGTCGAAGTGAAAAATTCGGCAAAGATGTCTTCGCTCAAGTGACAGGTGTAGCGGGGCCGCTCCTACTCCGCCAAGAGCCGGACTTCCGAGTCACGGCTGCCAATCGCAATCGAGGGTGCCCATGCTCCCGATGGGCGGGCCGTCCGGAGGCTCGACGGGTGGCGTCAAGTCAATGCGCTTAGGGTCCTTCTCAAACAAATCGATTTGCCGTACCGCATAGAGGACATGCGCATTGATGGGCGTGGCCTTTGCCGGCTCGGAAGGCGACTTCAGCCAAGCCCACAACTCTTTGATCTTAGACCAGGCAACGGCGCGGACTTGGTCGCTCGCGCGATCATTTGCCGCTAGTGCCAGGAGGTCATACAGGACCACATCGTCCACCGCGTTGGCAACTTCTCCGTCGTAGCCTTCGGGATGAGGCGACTTCCAGGTGGCGTTGAGAACCGCATCGATGACTTCATCGAGGCCGGGGTTATCAGCGTTGCGGGCGTGGAACTCGACGAGTCGAGCGGCGCGCTCGGGATTAAACAGAAATTGCAGCGTGTGCTGGGCGGCCGATTCTGCGGGAGCGAGCGCGTCAAACGCGGGACTTGTGTGAATCTTGAAATCCTCGCGATTCCGGGGATATTCCGGCGGCCGGGGCGGAATGATTTTTAGCAGTGATTCCGGAAGGGCGAGCGTTTCCGGCTTGAGCGTGGCGAGAATAGCAGAAAGAGCTCGGCGCTGTTCGGTGGGCGCGACGATTTTTGTGGGAACTTCGCCATCGCCGCGCAAAGCAAAGGTGTAGTCCATTCCGCCCACGAGCTTGCTGGCGGCTTCCACCTGATAGCGATGGTACATGTAGATAGGCGCGAGGACGTCTTCGAGAGTGGCCAGCGGCGCGCCTTCGCGAATATTGTTTTCCCCGAAGCGCTTCAGCGCGGCGGCGCGAACCTGCATGATGCGGTTTAGTTCGTCGACGGCGTTCGAACCGCTGTCCCAAAGATGCGCAACGCTACTGGAAGAACCCGGTGGCCGCGCGTCCTGGTCGGTGAGATAGAGAAGTCCCCGGCGGAACGCATCGCTGAGGATTTTATCGAGCGCGGCATGTTCGTCGGTGCCGGGCGCGAAGCCGCTGTAACCCCAAGCGATGGATACTTTGTCCCAATCGCCGATGCCCGTGGCGTAGGCATCGGACAGATCGGGCGTGCCGTCGGCGGCGAGCTTCACGAGCGGCGGCGGGTAGTCCATCACCGAAGAGCGATTGACGGTGCTTGCCGAGTAGTTGTGCATGAGGCCCAGCGTGTGGCCAACTTCGTGAGCGGCAAGCTGACGTAGTCGCGCGAGGGCCATCTGCATCATTCTTGGAGAAACTGGTTTGCCCTTTTCATAGGGAGCTAGCAAGCCTTCGGCGATTAGATAGTCCTGCCGCACGCGAAGCGAGCCGAGCGTGACGTGGCCTTTGATGATTTCGCCGGTGCGCGGATCGATGACCGCCGCTCCGTAAGACCAGCCGCGCGTGGCGCGATGCACCCATTGAATAACGTTGTAGCGCAAATCCATCAAGTCCGCGCCTTCGGGCATGAGTTCCACCCGGAAGGCGTTCTTGTACCCGGCGGCTTCAAACGCCTGGTTCCACCAGCGCGCGCCTTCGAGCAGGGCGGAGCGAATCGGCTCCGGAGCGCCGCGGTCGAGATAGTAGACGATGGGCTTTACCGGCTCGCTGACGGCAGCGTTTGGATCTTTTTTCTCGAGGCGATGGCGCGCAATGAAACGCTTGACGATGGGTTCGCCGACCGGCGTTGCGTAATCCATATAGGAAATACCGAAAAAACTGGAGCGCGGATCGTAGATGCGCGGCTTGTATCCTGGCGGCGGAAGCTGCACGAAAGAGTGATGCTCGCGAACGGTGATGGATTCGGGAGAGGGTGTGACCTCGCGCACCCAAGGACCGGGTTCGTCGCCGGCGAAGGTGAGCGTGGCTTCGACTTCCGTGTTGAGCGGAAAGCTGTTCGTTCGCGGAAGATAGATAGCGCAGCGCGAAGCGTCAATGTGATAAGAGCCCTGCTTGGTGCGGCGAAGCGTCGCAGGTATGCCGTGGGCGTCGCGCAGGAAAAAGTCGGTAGCGTCGACGAGCGCGCGGCAATTCTTCTGGGTAGCATCGACGGGCGCGCAATTCTCCTCCGCGACAACCGCGAAGCCCCAAAGGGCCGACTCTGCGAAGGAATCGTGAACGGCGCGGCGCTCATCGGCGTCATTTGTCACAGCGCGATAGCCGAGATTTTCCTCGATGAGCAAAACTTTGGGGCCGCTGCGTTCAAATCGGACGATAGCCGTTTTGCCTAGCTGGCCGCGATCGAGGCCAATGTCGTTAGAACCTACGCCGGCTGGCAGGCCGCTCTGGTAAAGAAATTCCGTGTTCCATTTGTCGATTTCGAGCCACAGCTTGCCTTGCTTGGCGTCCCAGTAGAGATTGAAATAGCCGGGAAACGTTTGTGCGCCCGCGGTTTTCGCCGCGATTGTCGGCGTCTCGGCGGCATCGGGGTTGGCGGCGATGCCGGCAAAGGGCAGACACAGGGAACAGAGCAGGAAAAGACACCAGGAACGTTTCAGCATTTTCAGCGCCTCCGAATGGAAGGAACGTTTTACAACAAAAGACGCTTGGCGCGGAGGAAAATCCTCTCTGCTATACTTGGTTGAAATCACGAGACTCTAGAAATTGCAAAAACTTCGCATATCGATCGTGCAGTATTTGAACACCGCGCCGCTGGTTTGGGGGTTTACAAACGGGCTGCTGGCCGGGAAGTACGATTTGTCGTTCACCGTGCCGTCACAATGCGCAGAAGCGTTGCGTGCGGGGACGGCGGACATTGCCATTATTCCGGCGATTGAATACCAGCGCATCCCGGGATTGGTCATTCTGCCGGATTTGGCGATAGCTTCGCAGAATCGGGTTCGTAGCCTGTTGATCCTCGCGAAAAAGCCCATCGAACATGTGCGCAGCATTGCGCTGGACCGCAGTTCCCGCAGCACGCAGGCGCTAACGCGAATCTTGGCCGCGGAGCATTGGAAGATCGATCCAGAGTTTTCTGAAAGCGAGCCCGATTTGAGCGCGATGCTGGAAAGGGCCGACGCTGCTCTGCTTATCGGCGACCCGGCGCTGCGACTTTCCATCGCCATTGAGAAAAAGAGCGCTGTAAGCCTGGAAGGGCGCGCGGTATGCCAGGCAGCAACGCTAGGGATTGCCGGCGCCGACATTTTTCATGTCTATGATGTGGTCGGCGAATGGCGCACATTTTCGAGTCTGCCCGCGGTGATGGCCGTGTGGGCCGCGAGGCCCGAGGTTGCAACTCCGGAGGTGCTGGCGGATTTTTCGGCGTCCCGCGACTTCGGGCTGAGTCAGATCGCGGCCATTGGTCTAGAGGCGTCCCGCGAACTGGAGTTGCCGCAGCAAGCGCTCGAATTCTACTTACGCAATAACATTGATTTTTCTCTCGGTGAAGAAAATCGCCGCGGCCTGGGACGCTATTTCCACGAAGCCGCAAAACTGGGTTTGATCCCGGGCGACAAGAAGATTGCATGGGCAACCGTGGCGAAAGAAGCAGTCCAGGTTTCGGCGAAGTAGCGGCGCGATATTTCGTGCCGCTACGCGATTAGAGTTAGGATGATGCATTCGCTAGAATAAGAACGCTGCGACACGAAGGAACAAAGTGGGACTGACCAAAGAAGAAGCCATCGACATGCTGCAATCCGACGACCTCGTAGGCGTCGGCATGGCCGCGCACCAATTGCGACTGAAGAAGAATGATCCGCGCGTGGTGACTTACCAGATCGACCGCAACATCAATTACACGAATTTCTGCACGGAATACTGTTCGTTCTGCGCGTTTTACCGGCCGCTTGGCGCAAAAGACGGCTACATCCTCTCCTTCGAAACCATCTACGAAAAGATCGAAGAGATGCTCGAACTCGGCGGCACAGGAATCTTGCTGCAAGGTGGGCTGCACCCTGACCTGCAAATCGGTTATTACGAAAATCTTCTGCGTTCGCTCAAAGCGCGCTTTCCACAAGTGCATCTACACTGTTTTTCCGCGCCGGAAATTCTGTGCATTGCGGAAGTGAGCGAACTGAGCGTGCGAGAAACGATCCAACGGTTGATGGACGCTGGGCTGCAGTCCATCCCCGGGGGCGGAGCGGAAATTCTCGATGACGAAATTCGCGGAAAAATCGCGCGCCTGAAGTGTACCAGCGACGATTGGGAAGAAGTCCACCGCGTAGCGCACTCCCTTGGCCTGCGCACGACCGCGACGATGATGTTCGGCTGCGGCGAAGAGCTGCGGCACCGCGTGAACCATCTCGAACGTCTGCGCCGCATCCAGGAGGACACGGGCGGATTCACCGCGTTCATTCCGTGGATGTTCGCGGCGGAAAATACGGCGCTCGGGAAAAAAGTGCAGGAAACGACCGCTGTCGATTACTTGAAGACGCTCGCCGTGAGCCGCCTGTACCTCGACAACATCGACCACATCCAGTCGAGCTGGCTCACGCCCGGCATCAAAGTTTGCCAGATTGGCCTCCAATTCGGCGCCGACGACGTCGGCAGCATCCTCATTGAAGAAAACGTCGTGTTCGCTGCCGGCGTGAAAAACCGCACCAATGAAAACGAGCTGCGCCGCATCATCTCCGATGCGGGATTCGTTCCCGCGCAACGCGATACTCTCTATCGCTCTTACGCGCTGAAATAACTCGAAAAAATCCCAGCGCTATTTTTGTGGGGCTGGGCGCTTCAGTGGACGCAGTACGAGCTGCACCTCGGTCCCATCGGGAAGATCGATATCTTCCAGCGGATAGAGAATCCCGCTGCGGAACCGCGCCTGAATCCACCGCGGGCCGGGTTTGGCATCGGCCACCGCAGCTTTTGCAGGCGCTCCGGGAGCACTGGGCGCGCCGGAAGTTTCATCGAGGGCTTCATTTGCAAGGGCATCCGCTTCGCGGTTTTGCTCGCGGTAGACGTGATCGATCCGGAAAGATGTGAAGCCCATGGACATTTTCTTCGCGCGCTCAAAAAGCGGCTTCAGATCCTCGCTCTTCACTTTGTACTGCCCCTGCATCTGCTTGACCATCAGCTCGGAATCGCTCTCGACCCGCAAGGCTCGGATGCCATGCGATTCAGCGTAATCGAGCGCCGCAATCAGGCCGTAGTATTCGGCGACATTGTTTGTCATCCGGCCGATATATTTCTTAAGCTCGGCGACAAGCTCGCCCTGCCCGTCGCGGATAACGACACCATACGAAGCCGGACCGGGGTTTCCACGAGCCGCGCCATCGATGTTCGCTTGGTGAGCGGGCGTAGCGTTTTTTTGGTCGGCGGGCGAGTCCCCAAAGAGACCGTCGCCGGCAGCGCGTGTAGATTTTGGAAGGCGTGGCATCAGGAATGGTTAGAAGCGGAAGAAGCCGCGTGTCCCGAGCCGGCGGCAGGGTCCGGCACCGGAATCGGCTCTAAAGTGTACAAAATCAGGCCGCAGGATTCGCAGCGGTAAATCTCTTCATTGGGATCGCGGCGCAGCTCCTGCAAAGTGTGCGGCAGCACGCGCATGCCGCAGCCTCGGCACTGTCCATCACGGGCTTCGGCGAGCCCGGCGCCATGGTGGCGTTTAGCGATGCGCGCGTAGAGTTCGCGCAAATCCTCGGGAATCGGAGCCAGTGCGCGCTCTCGCTCGGCAAGCAGCGATTCCAGCTGTTTCTTCTTCTCGGCTTGCTGCGTTTCGATCTCTTTTCTCTCTTTTGCCACCGCCGTTTCGTCTTCCTTCAAATTCGCTTCGGCGTGCTTCACGCGGCGCTCGGCTTCTTCGCCTGTCATCATTACTTCCAGCTGCGCGTCTTCGGCCTTCGCGACTTCGGCTTCGGCGTTGGTAATCTCGTGCTGCAGCGCTTTATATGCTTCGTTGGTCTTAACCGCGCCGCTCTGGTCGCGGTATTTCTTCGCGCGGTCTTTCCACTGTTGCACGTCCAGCTCAAATTTCTTGCGCTCTTTTTGGCTGTTAACGAGGCCCTCTTTAGCCGCGGCAACCGCCGCACGCGCGCCGTTCAATTTGGCGTCGGCTTCGCGGACGCGCTTCGGAAAAGTCTCAAGTTCCGCCCGCACCGCGGCAATCAAATGGTCAACGCGCTGCAGTTCGATCAGGTGCGGAATGGCGGAATGCATCGGTCTGTAATACTAACACAGGCGGCGCTATGCTTTGCCTTTGGTAGCCGGGGCATTCCAGGGCGCCTGCAGAACACCCCGCAGATTAGAAAGCTCTGTAGAATGCCTTGATTTGCTTGCAAGATTTCCTGGATTGCCCGTTCTAAGGAGGAAGCCATATGCCGCATGTGCAGATCACCTGGGTCGAAGGACGCACGCCGGAGATGAAGCGTAAGATTGCCGAGCGCGTCACCGCCGTGCTGATCGAGGACGGACGCGCGAAACGAGAGAATATTCATGTTTCGTTCCACGACGTGCCAGCAACGGACTACGCCGAAGCAGGCGTCCTCGTGGCGGATCAAAAGCGCCCACCGTAAAGAGCCAAAGGAAAAGAGGGCTATTTCTTCGTCTCGTGCGCTCAGCCGTCTGGAAGTGGAAACGAACATCGGCCAGGCATGACTTCACGTATTGCCGCTGAAATAAGGAGGCCTTCCCGTGGCTGAGACCTTACAGAAAAATCTGGACAGGTGGATCGCGGCCGGAATTTTGGATGCTGGCACAGCCGGTCGTATTCGTTCTTTCGAACAATCCCGCGGATCGCTAGAGCGCCTGCGCTGGCCGGTGCTGCTGGCCCTGGCGCTGGGCGGACTTCTCCTCGGCGCGGGCGTCTTGCTCTTTGTCGCCGCGCATTGGGAGGAACTCACACCCGGCTCGCGATTTGCCCTTGTTTTGCTCATGGTCGCGGCCTTTCCTGTCGGCGGCGCGCTTACCAGCGAAAAGTTTCCCGCCCTATCCACGACCTTTCACGCCATTGGAACTGTGTGCCTGGGCGCCGGTATTTTTCTCGCCGCTCAAATCTTCAATCTAGAAGCAAACTGGACGAGCGGAATCTTGCTATGGGCCGTGGGAGCACTGATTGGTTGGCTGCTCCTTCAGAAGTGGCCTCACACCGTGCTCTTGGCGTTGCTCGTTCCGCTGTGGCTCGTCAGCCGGTGGTTCTACGTTGCCGAGCAGAATTGGGATAGAGGCAGAACGTTTGTTTGGGAAGGACTCCTTCTGCTCTCCGTCACTTATCTGAGCGCGAGAACAGTGGAACGCGAATCTTTGGAACGCAAGGCGCTTGTCTCGATAGGCGGAATTGCTTTGCTCCCTTTTGGGATCATCGCGGTTCTCATGCGCGGCGAACTCGCTCGCAACTATGGACAGCATTCCCTCACTACGTCCGAGCTCATTCTGCCGTGGCTTGTCGCCATAGGCGCGCCGCTGGGCCTTGCTCTCTTGCTGCGTGGCCGCGCGGCGTGGATGAATGGCGTCTCCGCCCTGTGGGTGCTTGGCCTCGGTCTCGTAGCGCCCCGCCGCGCGTTTCTTTGGAACGATTGGGACGTGATGGGCTTTTATGTATGGGCCGCCGTCGGAGCCGCTGGACTCATCGCCTGGGGCATCGCGGAACGGAGGCGCGAGCGCATCAATCTGGGGGTCGCGGCCTTCGCCATGACCGTTCTGTTTTTCTATTTTTCCAATGTGATGGACAAACTCGGACGCGCTGAAAGTCTGGTTGGCATAGGCGTGCTGCTGCTGTTTGGCGGGTGGGCGCTCGAACGCCTCCGCCGCCTCCTCGTGGCACGCGTACAGGAGGCGGCATCATGAACCAGCTTCAAAAGGGCCTGCTTTTCGCAGTGATACAAGTCCTGATTGTATCCAGCCTCGGCGCAAAACTCTTGTGGGACCGCGAAGTATCGCCGCGCGGCTGGACGCTCCTGCAGGGCTACGATCCCGACCTTCCCATCCGCGGGCGCTACGCCAACATCTCCCTGCTGGTGAAGGCCGATAAGGTCTTCCCGGAGGCAGCCCAACCAGCGGGCCCAAATACCGTTCGTGCATACGCCTATCAGAATGTGTATCTGACAGTGGAGAACGGCCGAATCGTTGCCAACCCCTCGGATCACGCGACAGGCCTCACCGTGAGCGCGCCCCGGCTGCGGGACGGCGAGGTCCTCGGCACACTTTCGCCTCCCGTTGTCTACTTTCTTCCAGAGCACGCAGCCGATCCTTTGCGAGGCCATGCTACGGGCACACTCTTCCTGGAAGTAACGATTCCCCGGAAGGGACCGCCCCGTCCGATTCGCTTTGGCACAAAGACAGGCAGCGAAATTGTTCCGCTGGACACCGAATAAGCTCGAGCTGCGTAGCTTGGGAAGTTGTATCGATCCAGAGGGCGAGGCTTCTGGCTTAGTGAAGCTCCATGCTCTGATCCATCGTCAGTGTGGGATAGCGTATAGGTGAACCCACGGCGGCTTGCGCGTGGTGCGCCGTAACGGTGAACTCGCTGCCAGAACATGCAATGGAATACGTGTAGCCGTCTCGCTCGGGATGCGACATGGCCAGCGACTGGGAAGAGATAAGTTCATCGAGCGAGACGCAATGGCCGTTCTGCCCGATGTAACTGTTTTCCGCATGGGCAATCAGCAAGAGGTCCTCGCGGACGCCAATGAGGCTGATCGCCTGTGTAGGCGCGGTACCTTCGTCTGTGGTGGGCATTTTCTTGAAATAGAAGTGATAAATGCCAAATACCAGCGCAGCACCGAGGAGAATTGTGACTAGACCTCGCATAGAGAAATTCTGGCGCTACGCAGCACCAGTTGCAAGACTCGAGCGAAGAACGCGTGCGCGAGGAAACAACACGACTCTTCTTCCACTGGGCCGCTGGCTTCTTTGCTAAACTCCTCTCACCGCCGCCCCCTCTCCGCGGTGCAAAACCCCTCCCTTGGATTGACGAATGAACACGTTTGCGCCTTCCGTCGAGCTGCAAGCACTCGAGAAATTGCGTCAAGAGGAATTGGAAGAGGCTCGCGCACTCCAAAGCGTGATGCTGCCCACGGAATCGCTGTGCTCGCGCGGCGTCACGATTTCCCATCAATTTCAGCCCGTCTCGGCAGTGGGTGGCGATTTTCTAGACTATTTTCAATTAACGGACGGCTCCATCGGCCTGTATCTCGGCGATGTCTCGGGAAAAGGCCTTCCCGCCGCGTTTTTTGGAGCTCTAGCGGTCGGAACTCTCCGCGGGGTACACAAGACGGGTATTTCCTCGGATCAGGTTCTTGCCACCATGAACCGGCGGCTGATGATCCGCGGCCTTCCGGCGCGGCATGCCGCCTTGCAGTACGCGGTGTTCAATCCATCGACTCGCGAGATACAAATCTCGAGCGCTGGAATGCCCGGGCCGCTGCATCTCACCCGCACGGGCTGCCGCCTGCTCAAGCTGTCTGGCATTCCTCCCGGGCTCTGGCCATGCGCGAGTTACGAGGCCACGGTACTGCGCCTCGAGCCGGGCGACTCCGTTTTGTTCTGCACCGACGGAGTCACCGATTCGATGAACATGGACGAGGAGAGCTTCGGAACGGAGCGCCTCGTGGCGGTTTGCGAGGAACATCTTGCCGATTCTCCCACGCACCTCCTCGAAGCTATCTTTCTGGCGGCGGGGACGTTCAGCCAGGGACGTGCCCCCCATGACGACATGGCTGCCGCTCTGTTCTACTGCTCGGAATAAGGCGTCGGGCCAGCCCGGGTAAATAACTGTTGCAGGAGGATTCATGGTGTGGGAATGTGCGAGGGCGCAGCCAAGAAGGGCAAGTACTCAAACGGGGTATAGTGACTGCGCAATCTGTTCCGGGTTTTCAATTGACAGGCTAATCGGTCTCCAGTAACAACAATAGATAACGCATATCGCGGCAACGTTTTTAGGAGAGTCCCCGATGAAGACAAAGTCTCCCTGTGCACTTGGTCTGGCCTTTTTGCTTTCGCTGATCATCACTATTCCCGCGGACATTTCTGCCGAGCCGCAGACTGGCGGACAGAGGGCCGGCGAGGTTGCCCGCGTAATCCCGGCGGTGAGCATTGCCCGCGGCCCCAAGACCCTCAACGCTTCCGCGAAGACGGAGGTCTACTGGCAGGACTTGGTGAATACCAAAACCGACGGGCGCGCGCGTATCGCTCTGGAGGATGGCTCGGTCCTGAACGTCGGATCAGATTCCTCGATCAAGGTCGTGAAGCACGACTCTGGAGCGCAGCAAACGGATCTCGAGCTGGCCTATGGAAAGCTGCGCACGCAAGCGCAAAAGATTTCAAAACCTGACGGCAAATTTGAGGTTCACACTGCAGCTGGCGTCGCCGGCGTGGTGGGCACGGATTTCTATGTCGGCTATGAAAACAACGTGATGAATGTGGTCGCGTATGATGGCGTGGTGCGCGTCTGCAATCTGGCGGGTGTCTGCGTGCTCTTGAAGGCCGGCCAGCTAACCAGCCTGCGCAACGGAAACAATGAGGCGCCGGCGCCTCCGACACAGGCGCCTCTCGACCTGCTTGTCGCCGCCAGCAAAGACACGGAAGTGGGCCCGCGGCCAGGCAGCGGCCTCGAAAACGCCGGACACATTGGCAAAGGATTGGGGTTTACGATTGGGATCATAATCGCAGTTCCGATCGTTGTCTTTGCGGTGGTCGCAACACGTCACAGCCCGCCTCCCCCTCCGGTAATAACAAATCCATGTGTAATCAATCCTTCCAACTGCGGCTAAACTCTCTAACCGCTCGGAAGCATCGTCCTTTTTTCGCCCTGGCTGCAAGTCGCAGCCAGGGCTCTTTACTTTTAAGCGGATGCAACTCGCTGGGTCCGGCAGCCGTCAAACTAGTGTTACCAATATTGGAGACGCATGGAGTCCGGCATTTTGTGCCGTTACCCGCGGTAGCGTACACTGGATGTTTGGCTGTTCCGTCTAACTGCAAGTGAGGCAATCCTTGAAAATCTCTGTCCGTTATCACCTGAGTTCTGTTTTGTGCGCCCTCGCCCTAGTGGCTTCTCTGATGCCCGTCGTTGCGACCGTGACGCAGGCCGCGCCACCACCCGACGCGCAGGCCAAAAAATCTCCGCTGCTTGCTGCCCTGCAAGCTGAACTCGAGCGCTCCATGAAGACGCTCAAAACGCAAGACCCGCCGGCGTATTACCTCGGTTACACCATCACCGATACGCAGCGAGCGGACGTCTCCGGCTCAAACGGTGCGCTTCTCAACAGCAGCGAAGCACGCAACCGCTGGCTGGAAGTTTCCGTCCGCACGGGTACCTACGAAACGGATGACACCCACAAGGTCGGCGAGCGTACGCAAACCAGCGCCAGCCCGGGCACTTCTGTCCCGCTCGACGACGACCCGGAGGTTCTACGGCGCGCCGTCTGGCTTGAGACGGACGAACAATATCGCGCCGCCGCTGAAGCCCTCATCAAAATCAAAACGGGCAAGGAAGTAAAGGTCGATTCAGTCGAAAACCGCGCTCCCGACTTTTCTCACGAGCAGCCGCACACTTTCATAGGCCCGCAGGTGGCTTTCATGCTGGACCGCAAGCCGTGGGAAGAAAAAGTCCGCGCTTACACGCGCACGTTCCGCGAATCGGCTGCGATTATCAATTCGATTGTGACTTTCACCGCCCAGGCTCAAAACGTTTTGCAAATCACTAGCGAAGGAACCCAACTGCAATTCGGCCAGATCCGCTACCGTCTCGAGCTGTTCATTCAAGGCAAAGCGTCCGACGGCATGGACATCGACCGCTACTACAATTTTGACTGGGTCAATCCGGCCGACGCGCCGGATGACAAAGCCGTCGCCGCGGCGCAGTCCACGATGCGCAAGGAACTGGAAGGTCTCGTCGTTGCGCCGATCAACGAACCATCGGTCGGACCGGCGCTCCTGACCGGCCGCGCGGCCGCCGTCTTTTTCCATGAAGTGTTCGGCCACCGTGCCGAAGGCCACCGCCAAAAAGATGCCGCCGAAGGGCAGACCTTCGCGAAAAAGGTCGGCGAACCCATCCTGCCAGGTTTTCTGAGCATCGTGGACGACACCACGAGAAGGAAGCTCGGCTCGGAGGACCTGCTCGGCTATTACCAGTTCGACGACGAGGGCGTTCCTGCGCAAAGCGTAACGCTTGTGGATCATGGAGTACTGAAAAACTTTGAGATGTCGCGGTCGCCGCTCGTGGGCTTTCCGACTTCAAACGGGCACGGACGCCGACAACTGGGCGCGACGCCGGTTTCCCGGCAAGGCAACCTGATTGTGGAAAGCAGCAAGACGGTCACCAACGCGCAACTGCGCGTAAAGCTGGTCGAGCTCATTAAAGCGCAGGGAAAACCGTTCGGACTGCTGATCGACGACATCGCTGGCGGTTTTACATTCACAGGGCGCGGACAGCCACAGGCTTTTCAAGTCCTCCCGCTTGTAGTGTACAAAGTGTTCGCAGATGGCCGCCCGGATGAGCTAGTCCGGGGCGTGGATATCGTTGGAACGCCGCTGGCCGCACTGACAAAAATCGTGGCTACCGGCGACACGCCGGAAGTTTTCAACGGCTACTGCGGCGCGGAGTCCGGCTCCGTCCCGGTTTCCGCGGCTTCGCCGGCCATTCTGATCTCGGAATTAGAAGTGCAAAAGAAAGAGAGTTCCACGGACCGGCCGCCGATTCTTCCTCCGCCCGCGCATGATCCTGCAAAAACAGGAGGCCAGCAATGAGGCGCGCCTTAGGTTTTGCAGGAATTACGCTTCTCGCCGCCACGCTCAGTGGCAGCACCGTCACCCGCGCGCAAGCTGCAGCGGACAACGACCATACGCTTGAGGCCATGCGTGACGAAATGGCGCGCTCGAAAACACGCCTCGAACTGCAAATCCCCGGCACGCCGCAGCCTCAGCGTCCGTACTACGTGGAATACCGGCTGCTCGATCTCGACGTGCGCGAAGTCGTCGCTGAATTTGGCGCACTGGTTTCCTCGAATCAAACGCGCAATCGCTTCATGGATGTGGAAGCGCGCATCGGCGACTACAAGCTGGACAGCTCGAATTTCATCAGCGATGACGGCTTCCGCGGCTTCATCGGCCCCACCGGTTCCGTCGGGATCGACCGCGACTACAATTCTCTGCGTCAGGATCTCTGGATCGCCACCGACCAGGCCTTCAAGGAAGCCGTCGAAACCTATTCTCGCAAGCAGGCCTACTTGAGCAGCCTCGCCCGCCAGTCCGACATCGACGATTTTTCGAAAGCCTCGCCCCTGCAGCTCATCGATCCGTTGGTGACGCCCGACTGGAGCAATCGCAACTGGGATCAGGAAGCACGCGAAACCTCCGGCGCCCTCCGCGCGTTTTCGCAGATTTACGAATCGCGCGTGACCTACTACCTGGTTTATGCCACGGAATATTTGCTCACCAGCGAAGGTACGGAAATCCGCACGAATCGGTGCTTCGCGGCCATTGAAGCCGGCATGAACACGCTTGCCGACGATGGCATGCAGATTAATCACATGTACGCCAGTTACGCTCCGAGGCCCGCCGATCTGCCGACCGTGGATGCGGTTCGCAAGTCTCTGAACGTGACCGGCAGCGAGTTGATGGCCATGCGCGCGTCGCAACCGGCGCAAGACTACACCGGCCCGGTGCTGTTTGAAGCACGGGCTGCGGCCCCGCTGCTGGCCCAGGTGCTGACGCCCGCGATCAACGGGGCTCGGCCGCCGGTCTCCTTTACACCGGTGATGGAACAGCTTCTCACTGGACTAGGCGGAAAGAGCGACTGGGTCGGCCGCATGGGCGCGCGTGTGCTACCTGCAACCGTTTCCTTGGTGGACGATCCGAGCACCAAAGAGTTTCACGGAACACCTTTGCTCGGCACCTACGCCGTGGATGATGAAGGCGTGCGCGCGGAAAAAGTAACCATTGTGGATAGCGGCAACGCCAAAGAGCTCTTGATGTCCCGCCGTCCTGGTCCAGACTCCGACATTTCCAATGGTCACGGCCGCTCGGCGTTCATAAACGACGCCAGGCCCACCATGAGCAACCTCTTTTTCAAGTCGACGGAAAGGCAATCACCCGCGGATTTGAAGAAAAAGTTTCTCGACGAGTGCCGCTCGGAAAAATTGCCGTACTGCCTGCTGGTCAGGGAGATGGACAATCCCTCCATCAGCCTGCTTCACCAGGACGACTTTTCCGAATTGCTGGCGAGCTTCGGCGGCGGCGCTGGCACCGGCGACCGGCTTCCACTCATCGTCTTCAAAATCTATCCGGACGACGGACGCGAAGAGTTGGTTCGCGGAGCGCGCATCATTGGACTGAACACGCGCATGCTTCGGAACCTCGGTGGTATTGGCAACGACGACTTCGTTTATAACTATATGCAAAGCCAGGAATCGGGTTTCGCCGGAACCGCACTCGGCGCGTTTGGCTCGGCACGAAACGGATTGCCAGCTTCGCTCGTGGCTCCCTCGCTTCTCTTCGACGACTTGGAAGTGCGCGGCGCGCGCGGAGAACCCAAGCGCCTGCCATTGCTGCCCGCGCCTCCGATGACCGCGGACTGACCGCAATGGACACTGAGAAATCCCGCAGGCTCGCACGCCTGCGAAATCTGGAATCATGAGCGAACTGACCCGCCGCGGCTTAATCTTTGGCACTGCCACTCTTGGCGCCTGGGGTCTGCTGAACGGCGTCGAGCGCGCCTGCCGTTTTGCGCTTGCCGATAATAAACCGGCAAACGGGGATACTGGTCCCGTGCAAATCGCAAAATTCGCGGATGACGGAACACGCTTGAGCGTCGAGACCGTCGCAAAAGTAATCAAGAGTGACGCCGAGTGGCGCAAATCGCTCAGTTCCGATGAATTTGATGTCACCCGCCGTGCCGACACCGAGCGGGCCTTCAGCGGCGCGTACTACAACAACCACGACCCTGGCCTTTACCGCTGCGTCTGCTGCGCCAACGCGCTCTTCAGTTCGGATACAAAATTCGATTCCGGCACAGGCTGGCCGAGTTTCTGGGCGCCCATCGCCAAAGAAAACGTTTCGAAAAAAATAGATTTGAGCTTTGGAATGCAGCGCGATGAAGTGATCTGCGTGCTCTGCGACGCGCACCTGGGCCACGTCTTTGACGACGGGCCGAAACCCACCGGCCTGCGCTACTGCATGAACTCGCTTGCGCTGCGCTTTATCTCACGAATTAAGCCCTGAAACTTCTTCGTCACATCACGTCATTGATCCGCTGTACGCGTGTGCGGGAAGCAAATGTCACGCTAAAGGGTTTTCAAACGCTGCTCCTGTCAGGGTGCCTCTGCCTCGTGCGGCGAGGTGCCGTGGCCGCGTGAGGGCATATCTGAAAACTGCCAACATCGACTCTTTGCGAAGTACGGAAACTCGCGATACTTGAGGTAGTCTAGTCAGACCGTAATGGCGACTCGGCAAAACGAGGAAGCGCGCGAAAAGCGCAGGGCGGCGCTGCTGAGTGTTGTCTCGGCCGTGCTGCTGGTTTCCTTGAAGACTTTTCTCGTCATCCGTACTGGCAGCTTGGGCGTTCTCTCCGAAGCTCTGCACTCCGGCCTGGACCTGCTCGCCGCAGTCATCACCTTCCTTTCCGTGCGCGTCTCAGATGAACCGGCCGACGAACGACATCCTTACGGTCACGGCAAGTTCGAAAATTTCTCCGCATTCGTCGAGACGGCGCTGCTGCTTCTCACTGCGCTGTACATCATTTACGAAGCTTTTGACCGGCTCTTCTTCCATAGTGTGCATATTCAGCCGAGCGTCACCGCCATCCTTGTGTTATTCGTGGCGCTGGCCATCGACTTGACCCGGGCGCGCGCGCTCAAACACGTTGCCCAGAAATATTCGAGCGACGCGCTCGAAGCCGACGCGCTGCATTTCTCGACAGACGTGTGGAGCACCATGGTGGTTATTTCCGGGATTGGCCTCGTCTGGGCCGGCGAGACGTGGAACTTGCCTTGGCTTGCTTACGCCGACGCGCTCGCAGGCCTCGCCGTTGCCGCCATTATTCTGTGGGTTGGCTCGCAGCTCGGCAAGCGAACACTGGATGCGCTGCTGGATGTGGCTCCCAAGGGTTTGCAGCAGGAAATAGCGATGGCGGTGGGACGAATGGACGGAGTCCTGGACGTCGACCGCGTGCGCGTTCGCCGCGCCGGCAACCGCCATTTCGTGGATGCCACGGTCAGCGTCGCACGGACTGCCAGCCTCGAACAAGTGCATGCGCTCAGCGACGCTATCGAAAAGCGCATAGGCGAGATTGTCCCTTCGGATGTCATGGTACACGCGGAACCTCGGGCGCCTCAGGGAGAGCATCTATTTGAGGCCATCCGTGCTGTCGCGCAGCGCATGGGTTTGGCCATTCACGACGTCACGGCGTTGCAGCATGCAGGTCAGCTCTTCATCGAGCTGCATCTCGAAGTGGACGAAAACTTGAGCTTGCGAGACGCGCATCGCCAAGCCACGGAACTCGAAGAAGGAATTCGCAAGCTGCGCGACGGCTCAACGGACGTGAACATTCATATCGAGCCGCTCGGCCGCCACATCGCCACTCCCGACGCAGGCGCCGGCGAAATGAAGCAACTCTCGAGAGCGATCGAGGATTTTCTGAACACCTTGCCCTCCGAGTTCGACGAGCTAGTGAATTGCCACGACGTACGCGTCCGCCAGGTTGAACATCACATTCTCGCTTCTTGCCACTGCACGATGCGAGGCGCGCTGCCGATTACGCAGGTCCATGATGTAACCGCTGCGCTGGAGGATCGCGTAAAAGAAAGATTCCCGCAAATCTACCGCGTCACAATCCATCCCGAACCGGTCGAAGAAAAATAATCGGCCAAACCTCAGCGTTGAATTACATCCTCCGGGTTAGAGGACCGTGCAAAGACCTGCCCCGCCAGCGCGAAAATTGCCGGGAAGCAGACAAGCACGTAACGCGGTTCCGGTGTTTCCAGCGTCGTGAGAAACGCCGTGCGCAGCAGCAAATATCCAAAGAGCAGCGCAACAGCGAGCCCTAGCGCGCATTTCTCTCGCCATAATCGCCAGCCGCCCCAGACCGCGAACGCAACGTAAAGGACGCACAGAGAAAAATAGCTCAGCGTCACGGACAGATCGATGGGATCCTCCCGCCACGCCTCTTTGATGGGAAATACTTTCCCCGAAAACGGCAGCAGCTCGATCCGAGGCGTAAACCAGATCGTGAAGGCCCGCGCCGCTGGCAGCCAAAGATAAGTGCGCAGCGGGTGCCGCGCCGTGCGCTCGCGCGCCAACTGCCCGAAAGCCTCGTCTTCCTCGGGAGTGATGGTCACGTCGTTGTTGTACTGCTCGAGCAGCGCCGCTACGCGGTCCTTTTCTTCCGGCGTGTCGAAGGCCCGCGCGGGAATGTCATCCAGATTGATCACTTCGTCGTCTAGCTTCCACGGGACGAGAAAGCAATCCTTCATGCGAAAGAGCCAGGTTTTTTCCCAGGCCATGAATCCGCGCGGAACGAATTCTCCGGACATATTCAAATTTTTGGGGGCGAGAAACTGCACTTCGTGCAGCGTCACGACGTTCCGCACCGCCCAGGGAGCAAGCGGCAAAGCGCAGCCAATCGCGGAGAGCGTCACGAGTCGAGCAAAAAAAAGAAACCGCCGTTTTCGCAGCCAAACAAAAGCGAACAAAATCCACGCGGCAACAAGAAGGAGCGGCGTTTCCGGACGAAAGAGCGTCCCCAGCCCGATCAGAAACCCGCTCGCGAGTGCAAAGACAGATTCGGAGTGCCGTGTTACCCAGCCGCTCTTGAAGAGCGCAGCCTTGCCGCCACACTCCCTCCAAATCAAGGCAATCAACGTTACCAGAGCAGCCGCCGTGAAAAATATCGCAAATACTTCTGTCATCGGAACCGCCGCATAATTCGCCGTGAACGGGCACAGCGCCGCAATCCACAGCGTCACAATAAAGACGCGCCGCCAGTTTTCCGGATTCTGCCTGAGCAACGCCAGCAAAGCCGCCAGACCCGCCGTAAACAGGCAAGCACACAAGTCCACCGCCGCCTGCACCAGCGCGACATACAGCCGTGCGTCCGGACCTGAACGCCTCGTAATCGCGTAAATAACAGCCAAGAATGCGGGGTAGCCCGGCATACGTAAATCGACCGGCACCAGTGCCCCGTCCACGGTTATGGCATAGACGTGATGCTGCAGCCAATTCGCTGCCAATTGCTCGTATAGCGCCGTGTCGGTAGGAGCGAAGGGAAACTTAAGGGCGAAGAACAGCCGCAGGCAGAGGCCTGCTGCCAATGCGGCGACGGTAGGCGAGAAAATTCGCTTCATAAGTGCAACGCATCTTACAATAGAGCGGATGGAATCGCGCAGACGGTCTAGGCTCGCCCACCGCCCAGTTCTGTGCCATGCTGCCAGGTGGCATTCATTGATGCATGTTTTTTCGAATGTTTTGCTCTAAGCACTCATGAAAGAACGCGGTCCAATTTTTTATGACGCTCAACGCGCGCGCTGGCGCCGCACGCGCCGTGTCATGGAAATCACCGGAGCGCTCCTGACGCTCCTGCTCGTCTATTTCTTTATCACCATAGTGGTCAGCGTTGAGCTTCCCGCCGGCCTGCTGCCGGAAATCAAGCCCGCTTTTCACGCCCTGAAAACGTCTGTGAAGAAAAAACCCGCCGCAGGGCGCGAAGGCCGCCGGCGGCGCGTGGCCAACATCGGCAAAATTCCCGAAAGCTACGACCCGCTCCGCGCAGCGTTTTACGTCAGTTGGGACGCCAACAGTCTGGCATCGCTCAAAAAGCATTACAAAGATCTCGACCTGCTCATCCCCGAGCAGTTGCACGGCGTCACTCCCGATGGCGCTCTCACCATTGTGGACTACACGCACAACCAGACTCGCCCTGTCAAAGCCACCCCCGCGGAGGCCATCGCTCTCCTGAAAGGTGACGAGCTTCACGAGTGGATGCGCTCGCTCAATCCTCCCGTGGAATTGCCGACCATGGGCATGCTCGATAACTACGACGGCGCGGTCTGGCGGATTGACGAAATGGCCGCCCTTCTTGCGAACCCCGCGGCTCGCCGGTTTCTCATTCAAAATGTCACGGATTACGCCGTTCTCGCTCACCAGTCCGGCATCGTCGTGGACTTTGAAGAAGTTCCCGACGCCAGCCAGGTTCACTTCAAACAGTTTGCCGCAGAACTCGCTGCTTCGCTCCACTCCGCCAGCCTCAAACTCATGATCGCGCTCCCCGCGCGCGACGATGACTACGACTACGAATTCTTCGGCAAACAGTGCGACGCCATCATCCTGATGAATTACGACCAGCACTGGCTGACTTCGCCGCCCGGCCCGATCGCCGCGCAGGATTGGTTTGTCGAAAATCTACGCCAGATTCTGGAAATCGTGCCCGCGCAAAAACTTGTCGTCGGCATAGCGAACTATGCGTACGACTGGGGCGAAACGGACAAGAAGGGGACATGGTCCGGCAACGAGTTCAGCGTTCAGGAAGCGCTGCTGCATGCTTACGAATCGGAAACCGACGTCGATTTCGACGAGACATCTTTAAATCCGCACTACTCCTACTCCGACGAGCAGAACCACACTCATAGGGTGTGGATCCTCGATGCCATTACGGCTTACAACCAGCTTCGTGCCAGCGAACGCCTCGGCGTGCAGGGCACCGCTCTCTGGCGGATGGGTTCCTCGGATTCCTCGATCTGGCCCATCTGGGATGCCACTCGCCCCGATGACGCCGCCCGCCAAAAGCTTAAGGATATTCCGCCCGGACCTGACCTGACTCTCGAAGGCAACGGCGACATTTGGCATTTTGCGGACACGCCCAAAGCCGGCCGACGCAGTTTCCTGTACGATCCTGGCACCGACCTCTTCACCGACGAAACCTACGAAGAATATCCGCTCTCCTACGACATCGATCAAATCGGCGGTTCAACAGCAAAGAAAGTCGTCCTTTCCTTCGATGATGGCCCCGATCCGCGATGGACTCCCCAGATTCTCGACGTCCTCAAGAAGAAAAATGCGCCTGCTGTGTTTTTTGTCGTCGGAGAAGAAGCCAACCAGCACCCGGAAATTCTCAAACGCGAGTACGCCGACGGCAATGAAATCGGCAACCACACCTTTACGCACCCGCAGTTTGATCAAATCTCGAAGACCGAACTCAGGTGGCAGTTGAATCTCACGCAACGCCTTATCGAAAGCACCGTTGGCGCGAAGACCATCCTCTTCCGGCCGCCGTACGGCATCGATCATCAGCCGGAGTACGCCGAGGAAGTCTCCCAACTGCCTCTCGCACAAGACATGGGCTACTTGATTGTCGGCCAGCGCATCGATCCCGACGATTGGAGTATGCCCGACGGAAAAAACCAGATGCCCGCGCCGGCCATTGTTCAAAATGTCTTGCGCCAGGTGAACAAGGGCAACATCATCCTCCTGCACGACGGCGGCGGCGAACGCGCGCAAACGGTTGCAGCGCTGCCGCTCATCATTGATGCTCTGCGCGCTCGCGGCTATCAGTTCGTATCCATCGCTGACTTGCTCGGAAAAACGCGCGCGGAAGTCATGCTGCCTCTCTCGGCGCAAGAGCGCTTCGAGGCGAGCGCGGACGGTTTTATCTTCGCCATCTTTCAGTGGATCCGGTTCACCATCGCGACCATCTTCATCGCCGGGATCATCCTGGTCAGCGCCCGCGCGCTCGTCATCGGCATTCTTGCGCTGATCGAGAAGCTACGTCCTGACCACGCTGTCATGCCCGTTCCGGAGCCCGCCGTCACCGTCCTGATTCCCGCGCATAACGAAGAAGCCGTCGTGGTTCAAACGGTCACTTCCGTGCTTGCCTCTGACGTGAAGTCGCTCCGCGTCATCGTCGTGAACGATGGCTCGACGGATAACACGGGACCTCTGCTCGACGCCTCTTTTGGAGATGACCCGCGCGTGCGCATCATCCATCAAGTGAATCGCGGCAAGGCCTCCGCCTTGCACCGCGCACTGGGAGAGGCCAATACCGAAATCGTTGTCACCATTGATGCGGACACGGAGATCGAACCGGACGCTATTAGCAAACTCCTGCGCCATTTTTCCGATCCCACCGTCGGCGCAGTCGCGGGCAACGTCAAAGTAGGCAACCGCTCGCGCTGGCTCACGCGCTGGCAGGCGCTCGAATACATCACCAGCCAGAACATGGAAAAGCGCGCCTTCGATCTTCTGAACTGCATCACCGTCGT
Source organism: Verrucomicrobiia bacterium (assembly GCA_035571045.1). Taxonomy (GTDB): domain Bacteria; phylum Acidobacteriota; class Terriglobia; order Acidiferrales; family UBA7541; genus Acidiferrum. The sequence goes on along the minus strand of DATMKS010000041.1, from coordinate 21,024 downwards.
CCCCGGCGCACTAGGCGCGTGGCGAAAGCAAGCCATTGAAGCCGCCGGCGGCATCACCGCGGATACCGTCGCCGAAGATGCGGACCTGACCATCGGGATTCGCCGGCTCGGCTGGCGCATCAGCTACGACGAAGAAGCCATCGCCTGGACCGAAGCACCCGAAACCGCCGGCGCCCTCATTCGCCAGCGATTCCGCTGGACCTTCGGAACGCTGCAATCCTTTTGGAAGCATAGCGACACGCTCTTCCGGCCCAAGCAAGGCACGCTGGGCTGGATTGCGTTGCCTAATATCTTTGTCTTTCAGCTAGTGCTCCCGTTGATCTCTCCGGTTATCGACCTGATGTTCTTCGGCTCTTTGCTGCTCTGGGGCCTCGCGCAATTCCGTATCACCAAACTGCCGCAACTCTGGACTACCGCTGATGTCGAAAAATCCGTCATTTTCTTCCTCGGTTTCCTGTTGATTGACGTGCTCACTTGCGCCCTCGCGTTTGCCCTCGAGAAAAAAGAGGATTGGACTTTGCTTGTGCCCGTCCTCCTCCAGCGTTTCTACTATCGCCAGTTGATGTATGTCGTCCTTTTCCGCTCGGTCAAAGAAGCCGTCAGCGGCCGCCCCGTCGGCTGGCGCGGCGTCGAAACCGAAACCCCGCCGCCGCGCACCGTGGCGCCCGCCCTGCGTAGCTAGCTCTGCTCACGCCTGCTGCCGGGACGCGTCTGATTTGCTGGAGGTTTTCCTTTGTCTCCCGCACTTACGCGCCGCGCATTTCTGAAGTCTTCCGCCGCTGTCAGTGGCGGTCTGATGCTCGCTTTTTATCTGCCCGAGCACTTTTCGCGTGCGCGAAACGGCCCCTCCCTAGAGAAACCGTTCGCGCCCAACGCCTGGCTCGAAATCGCGCCCACGGGAGAAATAAAGATCTGGTGCGGAAGGTCCGAGATTGGCCAAGGAGTGCGCACCGACCTGCCCATGATCGTTGCGGAAGAGCTTTGCTGCGATTGGAACAGAGTGCAGGTGGTACAGGCCGATCTCGATCCAAAATATGGAGAGCAGCTCACCGGCGGAAGCCTCAGCACACGGACCTCGTACGCCAATCTGCGCAAAGCTGGCGCCGCGGCCCGCGAGATGCTCATCTCCGCCGCCGCCGCTGAATGGAAGGTGGAACGCACCGAGTGCCGCGCCGAAAGCAGCTTCATCCTTCACCCATCCACGCGGCGCAGACTTGCTTTCGAGCAACTTCTCGCCACCGCTTCCGTTCTTCCACTTCCTGCCGATCCGCCACTGAAGAAATCCTCGGACTTTACTCTGATCGGCAAGCCCACGCGCCGCACCGATGCTCCTGCAAAAGTCACTGGCGCCGCCAAGTTCGGCTTGGACACGCGTGTTCCCGGAATGCTCTTCGCTTCTGTTGAGCGCAGTCCCGTCTACGGCGGATCGCCTCGCACCTTCAACGCCGGCGCAGTGAAATCCGCTCCGCACGTTCGCGCCGTTTTTGAGCTGAAATCCGCGCATCTCACGCATCAATTCGGCGAAACTTCGGGACCCGGCAGCCGCAACTATTCCTGTGCGGGCGTGGCCATCGTCGCCGATTCCACCTGGGCCGCTATCGAAGCGCGCAAACTTCTCAAAGTTGAATGGAACGAACCACCCGCGGCATCCGAATCCACCTCCAGCCTGCACGAAAAAATGCACGCTCTAGCTTCCTCGCCGGGAGCCGTCATTCGCAACGACGGTGACTTCGAGAAAACCCGCGCGGCCGCCGCAAAGACAATCGATGCGGTCTACGAGGTTCCGTTCCTCGCGCACGCCACGATGGAGCCTGTCAATTGCACCGCGCACGTTCGCGGCGATTCCTGCGAACTATGGGCGCCGACGCAAATCCCCGGAGCGGCCGCAGCATCGGTCGCCAGCGCGCTCGGCATTCCACGCGAAAACGTCAAAGTTCATGTCACCTTCATCGGCGGCGGTTTTGGCCGCCGCCTCATCCAGGATTACGCCGTGGAAGCCGCGCTCATCTCCCGTGATGCCGGCGCGCCGGTCCAGGTCGTCTGGTCTCGCGAGGACGACATCCGCCACGATTTCTATCGCCCCGCTGCCTGCCATATCCTGCAAGCCGGCTTGGACGCGCGCGGACAATTAGTCTCCTGGCGCCATCGTGGCTCTTCACCCTCCATCGAAACTTTCTACAATGGCACCGGCATCTCTCCCAGCGCAGCCGCGCAAGTGGACTCGCTCGACTTTCCCGCTCTCTTCGTTCCCAATTTCCGCCTCGAATTCACCGTCGCGGAATCCGGCATTCCGCTCGGCTATTGGCGCTCGGTGGATTCCTCTGGCAACCAGTTCGTGCTCTCGAGCTTTTTTGATGAAGCGGCGCATGCCGCTGGCCGCGACCCGCTCGAATTTCTGCTCGCAGCCTTTGGTCCGCCGAGAAAAATCCCGGCAGGAAATAACGAAACTCTGGACGTCGGCCGCCGCCGCGGGGTCGTCAAATTGGCCGCGGAAAAGGCCGGCTGGGGCAAGCCGCTCGCGCCGGGCAGTGGGCGTGGCATAGCCGCCTCGTTCGGATGGGGCAGCTACGTCGCGCACGTTGCGGAAGTCACTTGCGACGCGAAAACGGGCGCCATTCGAGTGGAACGGATGATTTGCGCCATCGATTGCGGTACCGCCATCAACCCCCTTGGCGTAATAGCGCAAATGGAAGGTGCCATCAATTTTGGGCTGGCGCAAACGCTAAAGAGTGCCATCACCGTCGATAAGGGCCGCATCCAGCAAAGCAATTTCCATGACTACGAAGTGCTCCGCATGAACGAAGCGCCGCCTTTCGTCGAGGTTTACATTGTCCCGAGCACGGAACTGCCCGGTGGTTGCGGCGAGCCGGGAGTTCCTTCTGTAGCGCCGGCCGTTGGCAACGCTATCTTCGCCGTAACCGGCAAACGCCTCCGCCGTCTCCCTTTCCGCGCCGCCGATTTGAAGCAGGCGTAGTCCGCGCTTCTTGGCTTACCGCGATTGTTGAAAATGACCTGCGTGCCAGATGTCCGCCTGCGGGATGCTTCGTTCCGCAACCGGACGGCTCGCCACCCTCGGCCGTCAAATCCCCTTTTACAGCCGCGGACGTGTTGTAGACTCTCCCTCCAGGAGCCTGGGCCAAAGCCCGGCTTGGCTGCTATTGAGAACGACCGAGCGGACCACGAGACCATGAATGTTCAACAGCGCTTTGCCGTCTACCCGAGTTTGCGGGACCAGTTGGTCCTTATCACCGGAGGAGCCACCGGTATTGGAGCTTCTCTAGTCGAGCATTTCGCTCTGCAGGGCTCTCAAGTCGCCTTCCTCGACATCGATCATAAAAGCGCCGAACAATTGGTGGCCGGGCTTTCCCCGAAGTGTGCTCACACCCCTGCTTTTCTGCCGTGCGATTTAACGGAGATTGCCAAACTGCGCGCAGCCATCGCCGAGATTGAGGCGCGCCACGGGACGATCCGAGTACTCGTAAACAATGCGGGAAACGACGCTCGCCATTCCATTGATGAAGTTACTCCGGAATATTGGGATCGCGCCATCGCGGTGAATCTCAGGCACCAATATTTCGCGAGCCAAGCCGTCATTCCGGCGATGAAGAAGGCAGGCCAAGGGTCGGTCATTAACATGAGCTCGATCAGCTGGATCATTCCGTCCACAGGATTGCCGGTATACGTCACGACTAAGGCCGCGATTGTGGGGCTCACACGAACCCTTGCACATGAACTTGGGCCACATAACATACGTGTAAACTGCGTGCTCCCAGGAGCCGTCCAGACGGAGCGCCAGAAACAATTATGGTTCACCGAGGAATATCAAGCCGAGATTCTCCGCAATCAGGCTCTGAAGAAAATGATTTTGCCGGAAGAGGTCGCTCGCCTCGTGCTCTTCCTGGCTTCCGATGACAGCAGCGCAATCACAAGTCAAAGTTATGTGGTCGACGCGGGTTGGGTCTAAAGCTTTTGCATCGTTGCCAGACTTTTTGGCAATGCATTCAGCGCCGGCCGCTTCTCAAACTCCGGTGATTTCTCCTCGGTCGTCCACGTCGATGGATACGGCACGAGAGACCTTCGGAAGGCCCGGCATCAGCATAATGCTCCCCGAAATCACCACCACAAATCCCGCTCCAGCGGAGAGCGACGCATCCGTCACTCGCAAAGTCCATCCTGAGGGCGCGCCCAGGATTTTTGGATTGTCCGTGAAGGAATATTGCGTTTTTGCTATGCAGATGGGGAGTTTCGCGTAGCCCCACTCCGTGAACTGTTGCAGCTTGGCTTTGGCTTGGTCGCTGAAGCTCACTTCGCCTGCTCCATAAATTTTGCGCGCGACCCTTTGAATTTTCTCTGTCAGCGGTTCTCCAAGTTCGTAAACCGGCCGGACCACTGGCGACGGATTTTTGTCCATTAGCTCCACCACTTTTTCCGCAAGCTCCTTTGCTCCCGCACCGCCTTTCGAAAAGGCCTCGGAAAGCGCCGTCGGTGTTCCATTTTCCGCGCAATACGCTTTCAACCGATTCAGGTCCGCGTCCGTGTCATTCGGAAACCTGTTAATCGCCGCGATCGTTGGGACGCCAAAGCCCTTCAGGTTACCGATGTGTCTGCCCAGGTTCGGCAGCCCGCGCTCCAAATCGCCTTCGCCTTGATTCCGGATACTCTGCACGGTCGTTACAAGTACCGCCCCCGAAGGGGTGATGCCCGATTGCTGCATCACAATATCGAAATATTTTTCACCGCCCAGATCCGCCGCAAATCCTGCTTCGTTCACAACGTAATCGGCCAGCCGCAGCCCCATTTCTTGCGAGATGATGCTGCTTGTCCCGTGCGCGATATTCCCAAACGGTCCAGCGTGCACGAACGCGGGTGTCCCGTCGGTCGTCTGCACCAAATTCGGCAATATGGCGTCCGCGAGCAGCGCCATCATTCCGCCGGTCGCTTGTAAGTCCCGCGCGTGCACCGGCTTCCCATCGCGTTTCGCACCAACCACAATGGCGTCCAGCCGCCGCCGCAGATCCTTTAAATCCTTGGCTAGCGCGACAATCGCCATGATCTCGGAAGCCGCCGTGATGACAAATCCGGTCTTGCGACCGCCGCCATCCTTCTTGCTGTCCAGCGAAACCGCGATCCGCCGCAACGCACGATCATTCATGTCCATCGCGCGCGGCCAAGTAATTCGTTCTGGGTCAAGCTGCAAATCATTGCCATGGAAAAGATGAGCGTCAACCAGCGCCGCGAGCAAATTGTGCGCGGAAGAAATAGCATGAAAATCTCCGTGAAAATGCAGATTGATCTTGGCGCTCGGCTCGATCTGCGAGAGACCGCCGCCTGCCGCGCCGCCTTTCATGCCAAAAACCGGCCCGAGCGAAGGCTCCCGCGAAGTGATAACCGCTTTCTTCCCAATCATCCCGAGCCCTTGCGTCAGCCCGATGGCGGTAACCGTCTTGCCTTCTCCCGAAACGGTCGGCGACGTCGCCGTCACCAGAATCAGCTTTCCCCGTCGCACGTACGCCGGATCGGCGAGAAGTTCCAGCCGTACCTTCGCCCCATACGGTCCAACTTGTTCGACATATTTTTCCGGAATTTCCAGCTTTCGGGCGACAGTTTGGATCGGAAGAAGCGTTTTTTTCATTTTGGATGAGCCGAAATTAGGGGATTGGAGTCCAAAAGAGAGAGTAGCATACCCGTTCCGGGCCTGGGCTTGTCCGGCCTTGTGCCATTTTGCTCGAGAAAACGCGCCGCGGCCCGGGCACGGCGAACGATCGGCTAGACGATATTTCGCAGATTTTCAATCAATACGCGGTTGTTGTACGATATCGGTCTGCTGTAGGAGGACCCCATGGCCATCACCTTCATATTGAACGGAAAGTCAGAGACGCTGACGGATGTCAGCCCGGGTATGCCGCTGCTCTGGGTGCTCCGCGATGTTCTCAACATGACCGGGACGAAATTCGGCTGCGGCATGGCCCTCTGCGGAGCCTGCACCGTGCACATCAACGGCGAAGCCACACGCTCCTGCATTACGCCGATCTCCAGCGTTGGCGGAAAGCAAATCACGACCATCGAAGGACTCTCCGCCGACGGCACTCATCCCGTGCAAAAAGCATGGATTGAAGAAGACGTTCCGCAGTGCGGCTACTGCCAGTCCGGACAAATCATGTCCGCAGTCGCGCTTCTTTCGAAAAAACCAAAACCCACCGACGCCGAAATTGACGACTTCATGAGCGGCAACATCTGCCGCTGCGGCACCTACCAGCGCATCCGCAAAGCCATACATCGCGCCGCCGGCGCGCCAGCCGAAAAGGCATAGCGTCCGTCTAAAAAACCGTCCGCAAGTCTCGCCTACATCTGTATCAGGAGAAGGGCCATGGCAACCAATCTTTCCGCCGAGCCTCAAATTCTGGACCGCCGCGCATTTCTGAAAACAAGCGCCGCGGGTGGTGCTGCGCTGCTCATCGGCTTTCATCTGCCGGCGCGCGCCTCCGATCCCGCGCAGGAGCAGGAGAAGCCGCTCGTCAATCCCCTGAATGCCTGGGTGCGCATCACTCCGGATAATCGTGTCACGCTGATTCTCGCGAAGTCCGAGATGGGCCAGGGAATCATGACGGCGCTGCCAATGATTCTCGCCGAAGAGCTCTGCCTCGATTGGAAGCAAGTCACCATCGAACAGGCTCCCACCAATCCCAAAATCTATGATCACGGGACCGGAGGCAGCGGCAGCGTAGGTGGTTCCTGGCTCCCACTGCGACAAGCCGGCGCCACTGCGCGCGAAATGCTCATCTCGGCTGCCGCCAAAAGGTGGGAAGTCGGTACCGACACTTGCAAGGCGCAGAACGGCTACGTCATCCACGGCCATCCTGAACGGTCTTATAGCTACGGCGAGCTTGTCGCTGATGCGGCGTTGCTCCCCATTCCCAATTTCAAGGAAGTTCCGCTCAAAAACTCGCGTGACTTCACAATCATCGGCCACGCCACCCATCGCGTCGACACCGCTTCCAAAACCACAGGTACAGCGATTTACGGTATCGATGCGCGCCCGTCCGGTTTACTCTACGCCGTCATCGCGCGTTGCCCGGTCTTCTACGGCAAAGTCGCTTCCTTCGACGCTACGAAGGCCAAAGCCGTTCCCGGCGTTCGCGATGTCTTTCAAATCGAGACCAGCGGCCGCGGCGCATCCACAAATGGCGGCGTCGCTATTGTTGCAGACAATTCCTGGGCCGCCATCGAAGGCCGCAAAGCCCTGGAAGTGAAGTGGGATGAAGGCGCGGCTGCCAATGAATCCAGCGACGAGCTCCGCAAACAATTCGTAGCCAACGCCGCCGCGAAGCCGGGGCAAATCGTACGCAACGAAGGCGACGCCGATTCCGCGCTTGCTGCTTCTCCCAATAAAATCGAAGCCGTTTACGAGCTTCCCTTTGCCGCTCACGTCTGCATGGAGCCGATGAACTGCACCGTGCACATCGAATCGGATCGCGCGGAGGCATGGGTTCCGACGCAAGCGCCGCAATGGGCGCAAGGCGTGATCGCCGAGGCCGCAAAACTTCCGCCTGAAAAGGTGATTGTGCACACCACGCAGATGGGCGGCGGTTTCGGCCGGCGCTATCAGGCCGACTTTGTGATGGAAGCTACACAGGTCGCCAAATCCCTCGGCAAGCCGGTGATGGTCGTTTGGACTCGCGAGGACGACATCCACCATGATTTCTACCGTCCCGCGTCCTATCACCAATGCCAGGGCTTGGTGGACGCCGCCGGCAATCTCGCCGCCTGGAAACATTTCCAAACCTCCACCTCCATCGCCGCAAAGTGGGGCGCCAAAGGTGAAGAAAACAACGGCAAGGGCGAGTTCGGCACCGGCGCCACCGTCCCCTACGTGTCTCCGAATATTCGCATCGAGTACACGCTCGCCCATTCCAGCGCCCCGCGCGCCTGGTGGCGTTCCGTCGAGCACTCCAGCAGCGGATTCGTCGTCGAAAGTTTCGTTGACGAACTCGCCGCCGCTGCTGGCGAGGATCCGCTCAAGTTCCGACTCAAACTTCTTGGCGAATCCCGAAAACTCACGCAGTTCGGCGAAGGCCCGGACGCGCCGCCGCTCGACACTGGCCGTCTCAAAGCCGTCCTGCAACTCGCCGCCGAAAAGTCCGGATGGGGCAAGCCACTTCCAGATGGCGAAGGCCGCGGCATCGCTGGCTTCTTTTCCTTCGATACGTATACAGCAGCCGTTGCCGAAGTTTCCGCCAAGCCGGGCAACCTAAAAATCAAGCGCTTGGTTTGCACCGTGGATTGCGGCCGCGTCGTCAATCCAAATGGCGTTCGCGCGCAAGTAGAAAGCGCTGCGATTTATGCGCTCACAGCCACGCTCAAGGACGCCATCACCGTCGAACGTGGCCGGGTCGTGCAATCCAATTTCAACGACTACAACATGATCCGCATGAAGGAAGCGCCGCCCATCGAAGTTCATCTGGTGGCGAGTGAAGAAAAACCCACTGGCATCGGTGAGCCGACAGTTCCTGTAATTGCCCCAGCTCTCTGCAACGCCATCTTCAACGCCACACGAAAATGGAAGAAAGATGTCCGCATACGCCGCCTTCCGATTCGTCCTGAAGACCTGGCTTGAACCGTTCCTGGCGGGCAGCGGTTTGAAGCGAAAAGCCGTTCTATCTAACCGTTCGATTGAATACAAAATCCGGATCTTTGCATTTGACCACCGGGCTAAATACAAGCCTTCCCGGCTCATGGCGCAGCCGCCCTGCGCGACAAAGCGTGACAAAGGGTTAGAGGTCGTGAGAGATTCGTTCGCACCAACCGATGGCCCCTCTCTTCCACCCGCACATCGCAAACGTCCTTGGAATCATCACTTTAGCGATATGGCTGCATCTATTCTTTGGGCGGGGCTGGTTCTGGCGAGTTAGAAAACTGGATGCGGATAGAACTGCGGAAGATGGATTAGCTGAATGGCCCAGCGTGATGGCCATAGTGCCCGCCCGGAATGAAGCGGAGACGATTGGCCGCGCTATCGCGAGCCTAGTCGAGCAGGATTATCCGGGGGAGCTTTTGCTTACTGTCGTGGACGACCACAGCGAGGATGCGACTGCGGCCATCGCCCGGCAGGTTGCCGAGGCGAGCGGCGCGGGGAAGCGGGTGAAGATCGTGACCGCGTCGGCGCTGGCGGCAGGCTGGACCGGAAAAGTTTGGGCGCTGAAGGAAGGAGTGTCGAAAGGGGGCGTTACGGATTCGGATGCGCTCGGCGGGGCGGCGGCAGAAGCACCTTCGTTCTATTGGTTTACGGACGCGGACGTGAGTCATGCGCCAGACACGCTGTGGCGGCTGGTGGTGCGTGCGGCGCGGCATAACCTGGATTTGACATCGCTAATGGTGCTGCTGCAGGCGAAGACACTGCCGGAGCGTGCCCTGATTCCCGCCTTTCTCTACTTTTTCTTGATGCTCTATCCGCCGCAGTGGATTGCGGATGAGGAGCTGAGCACCGCGGGAGCGGCAGGCGGATGCATTTTGTTGAAAAGGGAGACACTTTCCCGTATCGGGGGGCTGGCGGCGATTCGGGGCGAGGTGATCGATGATTGCGCGCTGGCCAAGGCCGTCAAGGCCAGCGGTGGACAAGTGTGGATGGGGCTCACTAGGAAAAGCACAAGTTTGCGTGTTTACGGAAGATTTGCAGAGATTCGGGATCTGATTGCAAGAACGGCTTTTACGCAACTTCGCTACTCGGCTCTGCTACTGGCCGAGACGCTGGCGGGGATGTTTCTGACCTACGTTGCGCCGCTGGTTCTCTTATTTGCGCACGATTCGACTGCCCGGATACTTGGTTTTGCGTCTTGGCTTCTTATGTCCTTGTCGTTTCTTCCCACAGTGCGTTTCTATCGGCTCTCGCCCTTCTGGGCACCATTTCTGCCGCTCATAGCACTGTTCTATACGTACGGGTCGTGGCTATCGGCGGTGCGGTTTTGGATGGGCAAGGGCGGACAATGGAAGGGGCGGGCTCAAGCGCCGAAAGGAGTTTAGCGTTAGTTCCTTCGCATGTATTGAGAAGAATGAATAGAGAAGCTCAAGAGCGCAGGGCTGACTGTCGAGAAGCGCCAAGCTGAACAATTAGATAGATTAGAGAGATTGGGCAAAACTTGGGCGCGGATGCATGGCCCACGGCGATTGGGTCACGCTTGAGCCAGGAATTTACCGAGCGGTTCCCAGTAATTGCCGTTCCAGCCTTCAAGCAGGTGGTCGGCATCGCCTTTGGGGAAGCCGGTGTGGTCGAAGATAAGCTTGGTGTCGGAGCCTTGTTCAACCAGAACGAATTTTGTGAGCGACCAGGCGCCCGCAGGCCAGTAAGCCACACGCCAGGCTTGGACGATGCGTTCGTTGGGGACGAGTTCGAGATTCCGTCCGACGATAAAACCGTTGAAGAGTTTGAACGCACCGCCTGCTTCGGCGGTGATCTCCGCAGGTATGTTGCCTTTCGCCATGCCGGATTGCACTGCAGCGCTTAGCAGCGCGACTTTTTGGAATTGTTTGGCGTCGGTGAGGGCTTCATACACGCGCTTGCGGCTCGCTTTGAAGACTGGCTCCTGATGAATAGCGTCCTCGGTGTGCAAAATCTCCTGCGCCGCTTGCGCAAAAGCCTTGGTCGAAGCCAAACCGAAGCCGCCCAGCGCGATCGTCAAACCAGCTATCATCTGGCGCCGGTTGGGACTAGTCACGGACCGAAGCAGATTCTCTTTTTCGCTCATTATTATTCTCCGAGTGTTGCGGAATCTCTAGCCTTTGAACCGCGCAGGCATCGAACCACGAGCCTAAAATATGTTCAAGATAATATTTTGCTGGAGAGAAGAATGCTGTTTGAGCGATACTTCGGCGCATCGGAGGTCAGGAGGATCCATGCCTTATCCCGTAGCACACCGCCCCGAAGTCAGGAAGAGGATTGTGCAGAGCGCGCGGCGACTCTTCAACCGGCATGGATTTGACGGCGTGTCACTCAAACAGATCATGGCGGGAGCAGGACTGACGCACGGCGGGTTCTACAGCTATTTTGCGAGCAAAAGCGAATTGTATGTCGAAGTGTTAGGATGCTTTTTTACGGATCCGGAATGGAAGAGTTGCTGGGAAGGCGTGGAAGTGGATCTATCGTCCGGCGATGTCGGCCCGCAAGTCGTCCGCGCTTATTTGTCGCGGCAGCATTTTGAGGACGTAGAGAATTCTTGCCCCATGACGGCGCTGCCCACGGACGTGGCGCGCAGCGGTGTGAGCACCAAGCGGGCGTTCGAAACGGTGTTCAAGGCGATGGTAAGCGTGCTCGAGCGCAGCACCGCCGGAAACAAAGGGCCGCGGCGGGAGCGGGCCCAGGCGATAGCGGCGCTGTGCGTGGGAGGAATGGTTGTGGCCCGCGCCATGGCCGACAGACGTTACGCCGATGAATTGCGCGACGCGTGCATGGGCGTGGCGCTGGAGCTTGGTGCATGGTCCAAAGGGAGAAGACTGAAAAATGGAGAGTTCAAACGAGTTCAACGGATCCGCGCTGCGGTTTCCTAGCTGGCATACGCGCGCGAAAAGGATAGGGCTTTTTGAGCAGACCGGCCGCATCGGAGCGGCGAGTGCTGACTCGAGGCGAGTTCCGCCTGGTGCTTGCGGCATGATTCCACAAAAGCGTGATTTCCTTGTGGTTGGCCTTGCGTTGTTCGTTGGGCTGTTCGTTGCCGGCGTGCTAGCCGCGCAGCAGGCTGCCACCTCACCGGTCAGCATCCGCGTGACGGACCGAACCGGGATGGGTGTTGCCCACGCGGTGATCCGTATCGTGCCGTCGCCCGATCCTGCGCCAGCAAAAATGGAAACGGACGAGAAAGGGCAGCTGGCGGTTGAGTTGAAGACGGGCGGCTATGCTTTGTTCGCGAGCGCTCCCGGATTCAAATCGGTGGCAATGCACATCGATGTGCAGGGAACAAAAGAGGCTCAAACAGTTCCTGTTCGCTTGGAAATTGGCGCGACCGGATCGCCGACAGTCTTCCCGGCTTCGGCGAAGGATGATCTGCATATCGCGGCCTATCCGTATCACGAGGATCTGTTTTTGAAGCCGGCGGAATTGAAGGCCATGCCTCGGACGACGCTCACCGTGCACAATGAGCACTCGAAGGCCGACGAAACTTATACGGGAGTGCGCGTCGCGGACTTGCTTGCAAAAATGGGCGCCCCGCTTGGCAAGGAATTGCGAGGGATAGCCCTTAGCAGCTACCTAGTCGCGGTGGGCTCCGATGGGTACGAGGCGGTCATCGCTCTTGCGGAAGTGGATCCGAGTTTTCACACCGGAGAAGTGATCGTCGCGGACACCATGAATGGTGTGGCGCTGGATCTGAAGTCGGGGCCGTTTAAGCTGGTGGTGACGGAAGACAAGCGCCCGGCGCGATGGGTAAGGAACTTGGTTAGCATTGAGCTGAAATCGGCCCAGTAGCTCGCAGGGGCGCGGCGTGCCGTGCCCCTACGGTCAACACGGTCAACTGTGTGGATTGCCTGTGGACCCGTGCGAGCGTATATTGGCGGGCGACCTTGCAACGCTGGCTGAAAAACTCCGGCGATTTTTTTGGGACTTCAGTATCTAAAGGCATTGGGGGGAACCGTGGGGAAATTGTGTGCTTGTGTGATTTGTCTTTTGCTGCTGGCGGCGGTGCCGATGACGGCGCAGGCTCCGGGACTTACGGAGATGTACACCCTGATCCGCGCGGAAGAAACGAACAACTCGAAGATCATGTGGATCATTCATGAGATCGCCGATGTGTATGGGCCACGTATGACGGGCACGCCGAATTTGAAGGCGGCGGATGATTGGGCAGTAAAAACAATGACGTGGTGGGGATTGGCCAACGCGCATCTCGAACCTTGGACTTTTCAGCCGCCGAGCGCGGCCACGCCGGTGCCGGGCTGGGAAAACATGGAACTCGTGGCGGAGGCCGTTGCGCCATTTCACGGCCAGCTCATGGTGAAGCCGCTTGCGTGGACGCCCAGCACTAGCGGCGAAGTCACCGCGAAAGTGGTGTTGCTCGAGCCCCCCGGAATGGCACCTCCAACAGGCGCAGGATTTAATTTTTTTGGAGGCGCGCCCCCGCCCGCGGAACCCAAATGGGCCGCGCCGCCGATGCCGGTGGCGACAAAGCCTGCGGAGCCGAAACAGCCAACTCAGGCCGAACTCGACGCCTATCTGAACTCCGTCAAAGAAAAAGTTCACGGTGCGATCGTCTTTGTGGGGAGGCATATCGAAGTAGCCGAGGAGATGAATCCGGCGCCAATGCGGCGGCCCGAAGACGAGTGGAAGTCGCGCTTCGATGCGAAAAATCCGCGGCCGTTCCGGTTTCCCGAGCAGCCGAAGCTGCCGGAAGGCCAGTTGACGCGGCAGGAAGTTTCGCGACAAGTGGATCAGTTCCTGGTGGACAACGGAGCGCTGTTGCGCGTGAATGATGCGGGACGCGCTCACGGAATCATCATCGCGCAGCAGAACGGAACCTACGATTGGACCAGGGCGGTGCCAACGCTCGTGATGCGTAACGAGGATTACGGACGGATCACGCGAATTATGGGCGATGGCACGGCGGTGACCCTGCGCGTGAATATTCAGAACAAGGAATATCCCGAGGGGACGACATCGTACAACGCCATCGGAGAAATTCCCGGCACCGATAAGAAAGAAGAAATTGTGATGCTCGGCGGGCATTACGACTCGTGGCATGACGCGACGGGCGCGACCGACAACGGCATCGGCTCTTCGATGATGCTCGAAGCCGTGCGGATTTTGGCGGCGCTGCATGTGAAGCCGCGGAGAACGATCCGCGTCGCGCTTTGGAGCGGCGAAGAAGAAGGGTTGCTCGGTTCGCTGGCGTATGTGCAACAGCACTTCGGGAGTTTTGAAAACCAGAAACCGGAGTTCGCAAAGCTGGATGCGTATTTCAATATCGATTCGGGAACCGGGAAACCGCGAGGGGCTGGCGTGTTTGGGCCGGCCGGCGCGGCGGACATGATTCGCGAGGCGATGACCCCCTTTACAGATTGGGGATTCATGGGGGCGATCGCATCGGACAGCCGAAGAACGGGTGGGACGGACAGCACTTCGTTTAACAACGCGGGTTTGCCGGGCATTGGATTGGCGCAAGACGCGTTTGACTACGGTTCGTTCACGCATCACACCAACCTCGACACCTACGAACGCATTTATGAAGAGGATGTAAGAGAAGGCGCCGTGGAAATTGCTTCGGCCGTCTACGCACTGGCGATGGCCGACGAGATGGTCCCGCGCTTCAAGGATACGGAGATGCCGAAGCCGGCGCCGGAGCCGGGGCCAGGGGCGCTGGCAACGCCGGTGCGTCACGTTCCGGCAAATTAGCGCGGGTCCCAAAATTCGCGAACGAGAAGCGCGTGATGCGGGGCATCCGTGAGGCGCTTTTCATTTTCTGTAGATGGCTCCGTCATTTCCCGATCGTAAAGTTTGCGTGAAGCTGCGCCGTGGAATCAGCGCCGACCCACACGTCGAAACCCGCGGGCTCTTCGACCCAGGATTTTGTCGCCGTGCTCCAGTAGGTCAGCTCGTCATTTCCCAGTGAAAAATGAACGGTCTTTTTTTCGTGCGCCGCCAGGGTCACCCGCTCAAAGCCTTTTAATTCGCGCACCGGCCGCGACGTGCTTCCGTACTGCTGATGAATATAGAGTTGCGCGACTTCGTCGGCCGTAGCCGTCCCTGTGTTTTCCAGGTCGACGCTCACGTCAATGGTTTCTCCGGGTTTGCACTCCCTCCGGCTCAGCTTGAGATTTGAAAACGCGAACTTCGAATAGCTCAGCCCATAACCAAACGGATAGAGCGGCGTGCTCTCTTCATCCCAGTAACGCTTGGCTTGATTCCCTGGATCTTGCGTGGTGTTGTGCGCGTAGTAGATGGGAATTTGCCCGGAGTCCCGAGGCCAGGTGAATGGAAGCTTGCCGCCGGGTACGGCATCGCCAAAAAGAAGATTTGCGACGGCGTTGCCGCCCTGCGTGCCGGGATACCAAACATCGAGAATGGCGGGAATGTGAGCGGAGGCCCATTTAATGTCGAGCGGGCGTCCGTTGAAAAGAACGAGAACGACGGGCTTGCCGGTCGCCGCGACAGCTTCTAGCAGACGCTCTTCGTTGCCGGGAAGATCGAGCGAATCGCGCGAAGCCGCTTCGCCGCTCATTTTTTGCTGCTCGCCGAGAATGAGCAGAACAAGATCGCTGGAGCTCGCGAGATGGATAGCTTTGGAGAATTCGTCTTTGGATTGAGCATCCGTCCACGGAATCTCCGGAGGAATGTGCATGATTTGGTCGAAGAAGGACGGAAATTTGCGCTGCACATGGACGCCTTGGGCGTAATTGACTTCCGCGCGCGAGCCAAGCACATTTTTCACTCCGGCGAGAACAGTGACGGTTTCGGGCAGGTCGAATTGGAAAGCCCAGGATCCAATTGTGTCTACTTGCGAATCGGCGAGTGGGCCGATGACGGCGATTTTCTTGTAGCCATCTTTCTTCAGCGGGAGAAGGCTGCCCTCATTGCGAAGGAGAACGGCGGTGCGCTCGGCAACCTGGCGGGAGGTGGTGCGATGGAGAGGTGTGGCGAGAACTTGTTTCGAGCGCGCTTCGTCGACGTAGGGCTGCTCGAACAGTCCAAGGCGTATTTTCATTTCGAGGATCGGGCGCACTGCTTCGTCGACTTGCTGCGAGGTGATTTGGCCGCGCTCTAAGGCAGTCGCGAGGCTTCTGGAGTAGGCGGTGAAACCAAGGGCCATCTCCATGTTAACGCCCGCACGGAAAGCGTACAGCGCGGCTTCCGAGACGTCTTTCGCGTAGCCATGTTTCTCTAAGCTTTTGACGGAGTCAGCATCGCTGACGATCAAGCCCGTAAATTTCCAGTCGTCGCGCAAAACATCGTGTAAAAGCCAGCGACTCCCGGTGGCGGGGACGTCATTTAAGTCGAGATAAGCGCTCATCGCGGAGCCGATGCCGGCTTTTACGGCGGCGTGAAACGGCTTTAGATAAACATTTTGCAGAAGAGTTTCAGGGATGTAGGCTTCGTCGTAATCGCGGCCGCCCACCGCCGCACCGTAGCCAGCGAAATGTTTCATGCAAGCGAGAATGTGACCGGGCGCGCCGATGTAGTCGCCTTGAAAACCGCGAACTTGTGCAGCGGCCATCGCGGAGCCGAGATACGGATCTTCGCCCGCGCCTTCCACAATACGGCCCCAGCGCGGATCGCGAGCGATATCGAGCATCGGAGCGAAAGCCCAGTCGATGCCGACGGACCGCGCTTCCTTGGCGGCGATAGTTTGCGCTTTAGTTGCGGCTGACGGATCCCAGGAAGCGGCCATGGCGATCGGCACCGGAAAAATCGTCCGGAAGCCGTGAATCACGTCGAAGCCGAAGATGAGAGGGATGTGCAGCCGGGATTTTTCAACGGCGAGATGCTGGAGGCGATTGATTTCGGCGGGATCGGTGACGAAGAGAAGCGAGCCCAACTGGCCTTTGGCGACGGCGTCGTCGATGGCTTTCTCCTTACCGAACTCAAAAAGTTGACTGAGCTGGCCGAGCTTTTCCTCGACCGTCATCTGCTTGAGCAGGTCCTCGACGCGCTGGTGTACGGCCGCGTCGTCGGGAGGAGCGGAGGAGGAGGGAGCTTGTGAAAGAGCTAGCGGAGCAACAGCCAGCGCGAAAAAAAAGAGCAGCGCGCTCCCGAGATTCTTTTTGTTGAGACGAAATTGCTGGTATGTTTTCACGATAGCCTCCTCGAAGACGGCGTGATGCTAATGGGCGCACGGAAAAGATGCCAGAAGAAAATCGCGGATAACGATTTTCTAAGGGGCCTTGTGCGAACATCGGTATCGGCGAGGCTCCAGGTGATCGCTCGTTAGAATATGAGGACGGAGAGAACATGACGATAACGCGGCGCGAATTTTTGGCGGAGACTTCGCTGGGATTGGTGGGAGCGGCGGTCGCGGGGACGCAGCAGCAGAAACCTGGTGAGCCGGCCGCGGGGACTCCACCGGCGTTTGGGACTGGGCCTGCCGTGGGTCCGGAAGTGTCGCCGGGGACGTTTGCCGAGGCGGAGAAGCTGGTGCAGGTGGAGATGACGCCCGCAGATCGCGCGATGGTGGCGGAAAGCTGGCGCGGAAATATGGCGGCGTTGTACGAGCGGCGAACGGGGCCGCACAAAGTGGCCATCGAGGAGAGCGTAGCGCCGTACTCGCACTGGGATCCAATTTTGCCGGGAATGACGCGCGGGCCGGAGCAAGAGCGGTTTGTGCGCAGTTCGCACGATGCGGGAGCTTTGCCGGGATGGGACGAGGACATTGCGTTTGCTCCGGTGTGGAAACTTTCTCAGTGGATCGAAACTCGGAAGATGACCTCCGAACGGTTGACGAAGATCTATCTGGAGAGGCTCGAGAGATTCAACGGGAAGCTGCGGTGCGTGATCACGCTGACACACGAACTGGCTTTGGCGCAGGCGAACAGAGCAGACGCGGAAATCGCGGCGGGAAAGTACCGCGGACCACTGCATGGGATTCCGTGGGGCGCGAAAGATTTGCTGGATACGGCGGGAATTGCGACGACCTGGGGAGCGGAGCCGTTTCGCGATCGAGTGCCGGCGAAGGATGCGGCTGTCGTAAAGCGGTTGCATGAAGCAGGCGGGGTGCTCGTGGCAAAACTGAGTCTGGGCGCGCTGGCGCTGAACGATATTTGGTTTGGCGGGCAAACGATGAATCCGTGGCTGCTGGAAGAAGGATCGTCGGGCTCGAGCGCGGGACCGGGCGCGGCGACGGCGGCGGGGCTGGTGGCATTTGCGATTGGGAGCGAAACAGGAGGAAGCATTGTCGGGCCAAGCATGCGCTGCGGGTTGACGGGATTGCGGCCGACGTATGGACGAGTTGCACGGACGGGCGCGATGACCCTGTGCTGGTCGCTCGATAAGCTGGGGCCCATGACGCGGAGTGTCGAGGACGCGATGCTCGTGCTGCAAGCGATCTCCGGGCCGGACGCTGGCGACGTTTCGAGCGTACACAGCCGCCTGAATTTTGACGCGAGCGCGAGCGTGAAAGGATTGCGTGTCGGCTATTTTCCCGCGTGGATGAAGGAAAATCCCGCGACGGAAGTAGATCGCGCGGCGCTGGAGATGGTGAAGAAAGTGGGGATGATTCCGGTGGAGGTCAGCATTCCAGACTGGCCGTACGATTCGCTGAATTTGATTTTGTTTGCAGAAGGCGCGGCGGCGTTTGAAGAGATTACTCTGAATCATGCGGTGGACCAGTTGAAAGTGCAAACATACGACGCGTGGCCGAATATTTTTCGCCAGTCGCGCTTTCTTTCGGCGGTGGATTTTGTCCAGACAGACCGGCTGAGGCGAAAAGTCGCGAACGAAATGGCGCGCGTGTTTTCTCAAGTAGATCTGCTGCTAGTGCCTTCGCTACGCGACGAGATGCTGACCATCACAAATTTCACCGGCCATCCGTCGCTGACGATGCGCGCCGGATTTATCGAAGTCAGCGAAGCGCGCACGGATTGGGCGCCTGATCCGAGCAGGACGCTCCCGAAGTTTTCGCCCCCGAGACGCGTCCCGCATGGAGTGACACTCATCGGGCGCCTTTTCGATGAAGGAACCGTCGGGCAAGCTGGCCTGGCACTGGAGCGAGCATTCGGCGTGGCAAAAGAACGACCTTCGGGATTTTAGGTTGCGTGCTGAAGTACAGACTTCGGAATGATGATAGAGAAACAAGCAATACCCAAAGGCGGTAGTGGGTCGGTTTCCGATTATCCGTTATCGTCCAGTGGATTTTCAAGTTACCGGTAACGCGAAATCAGGACTTAAGGTAACTTCGGGTCGCCGACTACACGTAAGCTATCCGGTTGTAGTGAACTCGATCCTCTGGCGAGGTGCACATCATGACGCGAAGGTTAAGAGAACAGGCCCGGCAACGATCAGATCGCTTGGTTGTGAATGCCAACGACGGCCGCTGGGGCGAAGCGGCCGGGACGGCTTCAAGATGCCCGTAAAGGGGATTGTTCTGGTAGCGATCGCGGCTTTCGCCTCAAGACCAACGCGGAGATCAGCGTGATAACGAGCCCTATCGGAAAGGGATGAATGAAAGTCAGCGCTGCGTTGAAGAGTGGGTTTTTGTACAGTTCTTTGTACTTTCTCGCCTGCTCAAGTTTTGCCTGGATGGCTGCGGGGTTCGCGCCCGAGGCCGTGAGCTTCTCAACCAAGTGAGCGCCGTATGCGTCCCAGAAACCGGGGATGAAGTTGTAGTAGATCACTTCCCACGTTACGACATAGAAGATGCAGGAAATCAGAGTAATGGAGAGGCCGACGGCAAAGGCTTTCGAGAAGGTAATCTGGCCATTGCCGATGTTGTCCCGGTAGGTTCGGATGCCGAAATACACCATCAGGAACGAGAGCACAATGGACGTGTTTCCGATGACCGCGCCCCGGTCAAAGCCAATCCTGTCGCCGAACGTCACCAGCGCTATCATTATCAGCGAGGAGATAGCGCCAGAAATCAGCCCGAAGGTGACTACGATCTTTCTCATATTCTCGTAATGTCTTTTATCCGATATTGAGCCTTTTCCACGTATGATGTCGGTCCCTTGCTCATACGATTTCAGCGACCGGCCGGGCTAGCGGGCGAGGTCGATGCCATTGGGATTACCACGATAAGGTTATCCCCCGCTCCGGGGTGCGTCATCCCCAGATAATCGAGCTTGGGTTGGGTGTCGAAACCGATGTCTTTCGTCGTCATGTTCGGAGCATAAAACATCAAGTGCGGCGGGAAAATGCCGGTGCCGTGGTCAGGGATGGCGCTCAGGCGGTTCTGGCTCGACATCATGTAGAGGAATCCCGGCTTGCTGGGGTATTTGTAGCGGCCTTCCCTATATCCGTTGGCGGCGTCTGCCTTGATGTCTGCCTCCGACTTGCCGCTTGTGCGCAGCTCTTCACCGTGCAGGTAGACAGGCAAAAGAGTGCGGCTGCCTTCGGCGTCGAAGCACTGCGGCTCAATCGTCGTTTCCATGGGCTTTACGAAATGCCGACCAACGAAGCAGCTGAAGCCATTGGTGCCTTCGCGCGCTTTCTCGTAGCCTTTGGGGCCCAGAATGTAAACTGTAGCCTTACTCGATACCTCGGCCGGAGCTGCGCTCTCGGCTAGTGTGATCTGCTGCTCACGTGGCATGGAAGCGTCGTACACCTTGGGAAGTTCCTGGGCCAGTGCTTGAATGGGCGCAGTG
Organism: Verrucomicrobiia bacterium; assembly: GCA_035571045.1. Classification (GTDB taxonomy): domain Bacteria; phylum Acidobacteriota; class Terriglobia; order Acidiferrales; family UBA7541; genus Acidiferrum. The sequence continues at coordinate 756 of DATMKS010000041.1, read as the reverse complement.
CGTGAAAACAACCCGATCGACAGGGCACCCACTACAAAAACCTTCATCCAATTCGAAGAGTTCATGTTTGCTCCTTTCAGCGGCTCAACATACCGCATCGGGCGGGGTCTCTGTCGTCATCCTTTCGGGTGATTTTGGCGGCGGAGAGAAAAATCATTCGTTTGGGGGAGTAGTTCTTGGTGCGAGCCATGCTTGTGCGCGAGTAAATCAGGGGAGAAGGCCGAATTCCTTGCCGAGTTGCACCGCTTGCGTCCTTCGTCTAGCCCCTAGTTTGTCGAAAACACGGCTAGAATGGGTCTTAACCGTGCTCTCGCTCACAAAAAGCTTCTCGGCGATCTCGCGGTTACTCAATCCACGGGCTATCAGTTCAAGGATCTCAAGCTCACGGCGAGTGATATGGAGGTCCTCTCGTTTTCTTTCGTCCGGGATGAACGGTCCCCCCGCAGGAATAGGGACCTCCTTCACAACAATTGTCTTCCGTTTTCCTGTTAGCTTGAGGCCGAGCCAGATGCCAAGAAGGGCAAAGGTCGCCGCGATCAGTCCGCCGTAAATTTCGATCGAATGTTCGACTACCAGGAACTGATACTCGGTCCACCTGAGCAGTGCGATCAAGATTCCACCGATCAACCCGTACATGAGCACGTGGCGCTTCATAAGTTCCTGGACGATTATCACCCGAATTATCGCACCCATCGCGGTGTAAACCCACGGGCTTGCAGGGCACGATCAACGCTTGACTGGCTTTGCCCGAGTCAC
>DATMKS010000040.1:0-24850 GCA_035571045.1 Verrucomicrobiia bacterium | reverse complement strand
GCCGACGTCATCGCCGGCTTCCCCGGCGAAACCGAGTCCGACCACGCCTCGACCCTCGACTTCATCGAGCGCCACCCCTTCACCTACCTCCACGTCTTCTCCTATTCCCCCCGCCCCGGCACCAAGGCCGCTACCGCCCTCGACCAAGTCGCGAGCCACATCATCAAACGCCGTGCCAGGGAACTCCGCTCTCTGGGCGAAGCCAAGTCCGCCGCCTTCCGCCAATCCCAAACCAACCGCACCCTCCGCGTCCTAACCCTCCGTCGCGACGATCACCCCATCACCGAACAAACAGGCCCTGAATACACCCCCGCCCTCTCATCAAATTACGTACGCGTCCAAGTCCGAGGAATCCACTCATCAAATCTCTGGCAAGATGTTCTGATCACCGCTGAAGAAGGGAATTACCTAAGAGCCGAGCCCGTATCCACTCTCGACGAATTCTCCGTGAACTCTGTGCGCTCTCTGTCCTCTGTGTAAATGTTTATTCTTTCAACTTCCAACTGTCGACTGTCAACTCTCGAATATCACCTGCGCCAAAGCCTGTGCCTCCGTATGCGTAATACTCAAAGCAATTCTCTTCACCCCCAACTCCTCCGCAATCATCCGCGCCTCTCCATCCAACCGAATCGTAGGCCGCCCCCCCAACTCCCGCACCACCTCAAAATCCACCCACCGCACCCCCCGCCTCCACCCTGTCCCCAAGGCTTTCATTGCCGCCTCTTTCGCCGCAAACCGCCCCGCAAACCGCTCATACTTATTCTTAAACCGCTCGCAATACTCCCGCTCCCCAGCCGTATACACTCGCCGCAAAAACGGCTCCCCATGCCGCTCAATCGCCGCCCGTATCCGCCCCACCTCTGCCAAATCCACTCCCATCCCTATGATCAAATTCTCCCCTTGTAGGGGCACGATTCATCGTGCCCTTCTTCGTTGCTGCGCGCCAGCGTACCCAATTGCTTGACACGCACGTTGTAGTGGCGGGTCAGAGACATCAAAATGTTCCCTGGCCCTTTACCCCTAGCCCGTCCAACCATCATACAAACGCGGGAGGAACCAAGCACATCTGGCTCCAAGACTTTCGTTTGGCCTGTGGCATGCACTGCAAGAATGCGCCATCGACTTTGCCCAAGCAATTCAGAATCTAGACCCCGCTCTGCCCTGAGATTCCGAATAGGAAACCGTCTTTCAATGCGGTAATCTTCGACTCGCGGAAAACGAATTTCAAGCATATATCTCCATGCCCACCAAATCACGTCCGCTAAAACGCTCCGTACCGAAACCCCAGGATCCTTCTTGGACCAGTCGCTCCTCCCTGGGACTTCGCCTTCTCCAAGTCCCTGCCCTCTCCAAACTCCCCTGGCTAGTCCACGCCTTCTCCACCGTCCCAGGGGGCATCTCTCCCCTCGAAAACGAAAAAGTCCTCAATCTCGGCTACACCGATTGGGACACCCGCGAAAACGTCCAAGAAAACCGCCGCCGCTTCCAAACCGCCGCAGGCGCGCCGCATCTCCCTCTAGTCACCCTAAAACAATTCCACTCCGACGTAATCCATCTCTTCGACAGGGGAGCCCCCACCGGGCCCTGCCGAGGCGACGCCAGCATCACCAACCGCCCCGGCCTCCTCCTAGCCATCCAAACTGCCGACTGTGTCCCCATCCTCATCGCCGACACCAAAAAACGCGCCATCGCCGCCGTCCACGCCGGCTGGCGCGGCACCCTTGCTCGCATCGTCGCCAAAACCATCGGCAGAATGCAAATGCATTTCGGCACTAGCCCGCGCGATCTCCTCGCCGCCATCGGCCCCAGCATCGGCCCTTGCTGTTACGAGGTCGGCACCGAAGTCGCCACCCAATTCCTCTCCCAATTCGCCGACGCACCCGACTACTTCGATGAGTTCCGCACCGGCGACGAGCCCAACCCCATCCAGTGGCTCAACATGATGCCCCCCGGCCACCAACCCCCGCCCAAAGGCGTCCTCCTCGACCTCCGCAAAGCCAACCGTTCCCAGCTCCTGGCCGCCGGTCTCCGCCCCCAAAACATCCACGTCATCGACCTGTGCACCGCCTGCCACTCCGACCTCCTCTTCTCCTACCGCAAGCAAGGCCCCGCCTCCGGCCGCCTAATGTCCGTAATAGCCCTCCGCCCTTAATGCTTCACAGACTTCAGTTTGCCTTTCCGGCGGCGACTCCGACAGTCTCGATAGCCGAGTCGCCTGCCGCTTTCAGCGCCTGGAGCGATCGGAGCGCATCTTGCTGTTTGTCCGCCCTGCAGAACGATATCGGAATCGGAATCTCATCTCTGAGCATTCGCATAATATCTCCCGCCATAAGATTATCGAGGCTCCCTGGCCTTACTATCCGGATCTCATGTGGCCGTGATCGTGGTCTGTATTAAACCCATGAATTTAGGCAACTTAGATACGTTGAGTGATAAATTTGATTGCTATCAATCATATACTTCCGTATTGTGAGCGATAGAAAGGGTCGCTATCGCTCATGACGTGGAACTGGGAACAACCGGAGTGGCCGCATTTCACCTGGAATCAAAGTCGGCTCGCTGTGGCTGAGAAGGAATTCCTTGTCGGAAGCGGCACGTTTGTCGGGGCCATTAAGCACCTGGACGACGAAGATCGCAATCAACTCACCGTTGAAGCGATCAGTACTGAAGCCCTGACCACCTCGGAAATCGAGGGTGAAATCCTCAATCGTGCCAGCGTCCAATCATCCATTCAAAGACAGCTTGGCCTGCCAACAGACAACAGAAAAGTGGGGCCCGCGGAGCACGGGATATCAGAGATGATGATCAATCTCTACAAAACATTCGCTGTGCCGCTTACGCAGGACACGCTGTTTGAATGGCATAGGATGCTGACGAGTGGCAGAACGGATTTGAGCGAAATCGGGCGGTACCGTACCAGCCGCGAACCCATGCAAGTCACGTCAGGACCGGTTAGTTCTCCGAAGATTCATCTTGAAGCGCCGCCTGCTGGCAAAGTCCCCGCCGAAATGGATCGCTTCATTGAGTGGTTCAACAGCACGGCACCGGGCGCCGTTGAGCCACTTGCTGCACTTGCAAGGGCAGGGACCGCGCATCTGTACTTTGAATGCATCCATCCGTTCGAAGACGGCAATGGCCGCATCGGCCGCGCGCTGACCGAAAAATCACTCGCCCAAAGTCTTAGGCGGCCATCACTCATTGCCCTGGCTGCTACGATACTTTCTCGTCGCGCACACTACTACTCCGCCCTGGAGGCGGCTAACAAGGCAAACGAGATAACGGACTGGCTTGCGTGGTTTGCCGGTATCACGATAGAAGCGCAGCGGCGCACATTGGCCATGATTGAATTCCTTATTGATAAGACGAAGTTATTCGATCGCCTCGCGGGACAGATCAACGAGCGACAGCAGAAGGCGTTACTCAGAATGTTCCGGGAAGGGCCGGAAGGCTTCAAAGGCGGGATGAGCGCTGGGAAGTACAGCACCATCACTGGAGCTTCGCCGGCCACGACGACTCGTGATCTCGTGGAACTCACAACGAAAGGCGCGCTCACAAGGGAGGGCGAGCGTAGGCACGCGCGCTACAAGCTCAGCGTTCCACTCGGGCCCGTTGCGCATGTTTCACTTAGTGAGCACGGAGAGTTGATAGAGGACTAGAAATATCCAGCACTCCATTTGAAGTTCACCGGGCGCAAAGCGTTGAAAATCAGGCATCTCCATCACGCGGCAAACCTACCTGGCGACAGGAGCCGACGACTGGGCATTCTCAATCTGCGTCAACGCCAGTTGCCCGCAAGCCGCCATCACGTCGCGCCCTCGTGAATACCTTGTGAACACCGGCACGCCACGGTCCAGCAAAATCTTATGAAAGGCTGCCACCCGCCCTTGATCTGGTTCCGCAAACGGCAGCGCCCCCGGATTCCACGGAATCAAATTCACCTTCACGCGCCCCAAATCCGTCATCATTTTCGCAACGCGCCGCGCATCCTCCGGCGAATCGTTCACTCCGCCCAGCAGCACATACTCGAACGTCACATACTCTCTTGCGCCCCGCGGAAATTTCTTGCACGCCTCCAGCAAAACGCCGAGCGGATACTTCCGGTTGATCGGCATCAAGACGTCGCGCTGCTCGTCCGACGACGCATTCAACGAAATCGCCAGCTTCGGCCGCAGCGTTTCCCCCGCCAGCCGCTCGATGCCCGGCACAATCCCGCTCGTTGAAAGGGTCGCATGCCTCGGCGCAATAGCCATGCCGGAGTTGTCCAGCAAAATGCGCAAAGCCGCCATGACCGCGTCGTAATTCAGCAGCGGCTCGCCTTGACCCATCAACACGATATTCGTTCGCGGCGCCAGCTTTTCCTTATGCTCCTCGAGCGGCAGCAACACCTGCGCCAAAATCTCGCCAGCCGTCAAATTCCGAATCAATCCCAGCTGCGCCGTCATGCAAAACTGGCAATCCACGGCGCATCCCGCCTGCGTCGAAACACAAATCGTTTGCCGCCCGTCACTAGGCATAAACACCGCCTCGACGGACGCAGCTCGCAGAGGTCTGCTCTTCTCCGTGCCCTCTGCGTTCTCTCGGATCTCTGCGTTGAGTGTTTTTTCCCGGGTTCCCAGCTCAAACAAATATCGCACCGATCCATCAGTCGAAGTGAATCTCTGTTTCACCACCGGCAAACTAATCGTCGAGTTTGCAGCCAATCGCTCCCGCAATGCCGCCGGCAAGTTCGTCATCTGCGCCAAATCAAGTTTTCTTTCCGCATACAGGGCATGATAAATCTGCCCGCCGCGATACCCAGGCTCGCCCATCGCCAAGCAAATCTCGCGAAGCTCGTCTTTCGATTTTCCAAGCAATTCCATATCGAAGATTCCTGCGACCGCTCGTCGCTCCGTTCCGCCGCGAATCACCCTACAGAATATCGTGTTTCACTCACGAATTTCTTGTTTGCTTGTTTAGCGGCCTCTTTTCGGCGCTATAATTTTCCTACCATGCCAAAACAACTTGCTGTCGAGCCACTGGCCATCGCCGACTGGGTCAAAGGCCTCGCTGCCATCCACGAGCGCGACTTCTCACTTGAGAATGTTCAGGACTACATCATTCGCCACGCCGTCCGCCCCGAAACCATCGAAAAATACCTCTTCTTCTCGAAAGGGAACTACACGCGCAATCTCATTTTCAAAAACGATCTCTTTGAGTGTATGACCATCTGCTGGGAAATCGGCCAGCACAGCCGCATTCACAATCATCGCGATCAAAACTGCTGGATGTCCGCCCCCATCGGCCGCCTGAAAATCCAGAATTTCCGCGTCGACGAAAAAGACGCTTCCTGCGGCACCTGCAAAATCGTTCCCACCGAAATCTACGAAATGGACGCCGCGCATCCTGTCCACGTAAATCCGCTCGAGCCTGTCCACCAGGTCTTGAATCTACCCGAGTTCAATCAACGCGCCGTCAGCATCCACGTCTATTCCAAGCCCTTCGACAGTTGCGAAGTCTACACGCGCGAAAAGGGCACCTACGGCGACGTTCCCCTGCACTACACCAGCGAATACGGCAAGCTCCATCCCGACGAAAAGTTGCTGTAGCCCAGCCAATCCCGGCTGTGCTCTTTTGCACTCTGGCTAAAAGACTCAGGCATTGCAACCCATGCGCTTTTCCACGCCGCCTGTGTCACAATTGAGTTATGGCGACTGCCACGGAAGTCCGCGACATCCAAAAGCACGTCCTCGGCAACGGCCTCGTGGTCATCACCGAGACGATGACCCACGTCCGCTCCGTCTCCGTCGGCGTCTGGATTCGCAACGGCTCGCGCCGCGAAGTCTCCGAAGAAAATGGTCTGGCGCATTTCATCGAGCACATGGTTTTCAAAGGCACCGAGCGCCGCTCCGCCGAAGCCATCGCCCGCGAAATGGATTCCGTCGGCGGCATGCTCGACGCGTTCACCTCGAAAGAGCAAATCTGCTTCAACGCCAAAGTTCTCGACGAGCATCTGCCCATCGCTTTTGACGTGATCGCCGATCTCGTCCTGCGCCCCAAGTTCGATTCCGAAGATGTAAAAAAAGAACGCCAGGTCGTCCTCGAAGAAATCAAGATGGACCTGGACAATCCCGAATACCAGCTCCACGATATTTTCACGCGCGGCTTCTGGCCTGAGCATCCTCTCGGTCGCCCCATTCTTGGCACTCCTGAAACCGTTCGCGCCTTCAACCGCGAACACCTGGTCGAGCGCTTCCGCGACTGGTTCGCACCCGATCATCTCGTCATCACCGCCGCGGGCAACGTCACGCACGAAAAAGTTTTGGACCTCGTCCAGCGTGAGTTCGGCGCCCTCCGCCCGGCGCGAACGCTCGAAGATCACACCGCTCCCGTGACCAAAGCACCGATCCATCTCGAGCCCAAGCGCGACCTCGAGCAAGTTCACCTTTGCATCGGCGTTCCCGCGCTGCCGCTCGGCCATGAAGCGCGTTTTGCCGCCGCCGTCCTCAATAATCTTCTCGGAGGCGGCATGTCTTCGCGCCTTTTCCAAAACATCCGCGAGAAAGAAGGCCTGGCCTACGCCGTCTTCAGCGAACTGACGCCCTATTCCGACGCCGGCATGTTCACCGTCTACGCCGGCACCGCCAAAGAAACCGTCGGCCAGGTGATCGACCTAACCATCAAAGAATTTCGCGCCATGAAGGAGTCGCCGGTAAGCGAAGAAGAGCTCACCCGAGCCAAGAATCATCTCAAGGGTTCGCTCATGCTCTCCCTCGAATCCACCACCTCGCGCATGTCGAATCTAGCCCGCCAGGAACTCTACTTCGGACGCTTCTATTCCCTCGACGAAATCCTCGCCTCCATCGAGACCGTCACGCTCGCCGAAGTGCAATCCCTGGCCCACGCCTTCTTCCGGCCCGACCAAATCGCCGTAACCGTCCTAGGCCCTCTGAACGGCTTCATCCTCGACCGCTCCCGTCTATCCTGCTAGGGGCCTATGATGTTCCGTATGTAAATCGTTGTTCATAGATGTTTCTGGCGTTCTGTTTCGTGTTTCGATGGCGGCTTCCGTTGTGAGCCTTCTTTTGTTATCCTCGCGCACGACTCGCTCTCAATAATGTATGAAATGCGACTCTTGCTCGAAGGTAATGCCTGACGGCTTCGCGGATTGTCCTTGGTGCGGAGCAGTGCGCGGTTCCGCCGCAACAGTCGCTGCCTCTGCCTTCGATGCCGTTTCGTCTTCCCGTTCAGCTTTACAGAACGCGCTCGTGTGGATTGGGATCTCGCTGTGCTCAGCCTCTATCCTGATCCTCAACCACTTCGCAGTTCTCGGAGAGTATGGTCCACGCGGGTATAGCTCCGCCTATGTCATCGGAAGAGTGATCGGCTCCTATGTGATCCCAGCGATTTGTGTTTTCCTTTATTACAAAATCAGTGGCAAGAAAGCGGTTTCGTCCGTAAAGTTTCTGGTTATTTCTTGCGTTACAGTTCTATGGTTGTTTCTGCTCCTCGCTGCCGCCCGTCCACGCTCTCCGTATCAACAGGCATTCCGCGGGTCCGCTGAAGCGGATCAGCAGGCGGAAGCAGAAGCAGCTCGAACGGTCACTCCAACCAAGTGGGACCCGGCGATACGTTCGTTTTTTGACGACGTCCGATCATTCCATATGCGCTACGTTTCGGCGGTCTCCGAAACGGAAACTTCAGCTGTTCCGCTGTGCTCGCCGGAGTCCTTTCGCGACGCTGCAAGTATCGAGCAGGCTATGTCTCAGTTGCGCCGAAGACTCGCCGTAGCCAAGGAATTTTCTTCACCGGAAACCTTGTTGAGCAAGATGCCCCAGTACGTGGAAGCGATTGATGCCACCGGCCTAGAGAGGAAGAACTTCCTGGAAGGCTTCAACGATTCTGCTCGAAAAGACTTAGGCGCACGGAAGAACGTGAGCGATAACGAGGTGAGCTGGGCACAAAGCTGCATCGCCGTCTACCATTTTGCTCTTGCCCATCAAAACGATTACTCGCTGCAGAACGGGCAAGTCGTCTTCACGAGCAAGAACGAGGGCTCTGAGTTTGATCGCAAGCAGGAGATTGCTAAGCTGAGTCACCTCGAATTCCTCCATGCTTATGGCCGCTTCATGACCGCGCAAAATGCGTCTTTCACTCAATTGGGGCTGCCGCCCTTAGATTTCGGGGGGCGGCCGTCGACGGCCAGTTCCGTGACAGATTTTCTGTCACATTCTTCGCAGGGAGCGGATCCAAAAAGCGCTCATTGATGGGCAATTGTGCTCAGCGATCCTTTCCGTGTTGACGCGCGGGAATCGAAATGCCATCATTCTGAAAATTCGTTTTGAGATATTTTTTACTGCAATTGAGGGCAAAGCGATCGGCTTGCGGGTTTCCATTCTGGCGTCAGGCAGCTCGGGCAACATCACTCTGCTCGAGACGCAGCGCACCCGACTCCTCGTGGACTGCGGCCTCGGCAAACGCGAAACACTAGCCCGCCTCGCAGCCATCGAACAAAACGTCGACCGCATCGACGGAATCCTCATCTCCCACGAACATAGCGACCACTGCAATGGCCTGCCGCAAATGCTCGGACTCTGGAAGGCGCCGCTATATGTTACCGAAGGAACCATGGAGGCACTGCACCGCGCCCTGCCCGACCGGCTCGGGAAGCGTTTGCGTGGAGTGGAGACTATTCAAGCTGGCCAGCATTTCGCGATTGGCGATATCGATGTCCACGCGTTTCAGATTCCGCATGACGCTGCCGATCCCATCGGATTCACGTTTCGCACGAACGGCACGAAGATGGCGCTCGTCACCGACCTCGGCTACATGCCCGAACTCGTCAAAGTTCACTTGCGCGAGGCCGATTGTTTGCTGCTCGAATCGAATCACGATCTCGATATGCTGAAGGTTGGGCCGTATCCGTGGGTCGTCAAGCAGCGTGTTCTCAGCCGCACTGGACATCTCTCGAATCATGCCGTCAGCGAATACCTTTGCGATCCGGAGGGTTTTGACGCGCGTGCGCGCTATCTCGTCCTCGCGCATCTTTCAGAGGAAAACAATAATCCGGATCTGGCTCGCCTTTCGGCTGAAGAAGCCCTCAACCGCCGCCCCGCCGAATGTGCGTTTCGCGGCGAACTGCTCATCGCCACGCAGGACGTTCCGCTAAAGCCGCTCGAACTTTAGGCCCTTCAAATTCCACTCGCTTTTTACGCGATGCTCCTCTAAACTTAACTTGTTCTTGGTAGAGGTGCGGAGGCCATGAGTAGCCCGGCGAGCAATTCCGATCAGCTTCGGAAGCCGCGGCAAAAGGGGCCAGGTTGTTGTACTCCGCCGAAATCGCAGCGGTAGCTGTTGCCGCGGCGGTTGGGGAACAGGTCTAAGGCCTGTCCACTGTCATCCGTTTAGATGGCCGCATTGCTTTGCGGCCAGAGCTAAAGCCGGATGGAGCGCTATCGAGAGGCAGCAGCCTCGAGCATTTCTTCGCGGTTCCTTCCTTTCGTATCGTTCCCTCCAGAAATAACCGGTCGAATGAATCTCTTTGAACTTACGCGCGCGCTCGTCGATATCGAATCGACGACCAATCGCGAGCAACAGGTAGCGGACTTCTTGTTCGCGCAACTGTCCATGTTGGCCTCGCGCACTTCCGGCCGCCTCGAACGCATGGCCGTCGAGCCGAACCGCGACAATATTTTTGCGGGCTGGGGCGAACCCATTGTTACGTTTTCGACGCACATGGACACTGTGCCGCCGTTTTTCCGGTCGCTCGAAGACGCAGAATTTATTTGGGGACGCGGTTCGTGCGACGCAAAAGGCATCATCGCAGCGATGATCGCCGCCGTAGAAAAACTTCTCGATTCCGGCGCCACAAACCTTGGCTTGCTCTTTGTCGTCGGCGAAGAACGCAACAGTGCGGGCGCGAAAGTAGCCGCTACCGATCCGCGCGGCGCGCGGTTCCTGATCAACGGCGAGCCAACGGAAAATCAGCTCGCTCTCGGTTCCAAAGGCGCGCTGCGCTTTGAAATTACCGCGCACGGAAAGCTCGCGCATTCGGCTTACCCAGAGCTGGGCCACTCCGCCATCCACTCGCTGCTTGATGTTTTGCGAGCCATCCGCTCCATCCCGCTGCCGGAAGATCCGCTCCTGGGCCACAGCACTCTTAATATCGGCACCATCGCCGGAGGCCGCGCGCCCAACGTTGTTGCCGATCACGCGCAAGCAGAAATCATGTTCCGCACCGTAGGCGATCCGGCGGAAATCCGTCAGGCCGTTCTCGCCGCCGCTGCGGGCCGTGCCGAAGCCCGCGAAGTGTTGCACACGCCCGCTCTGCGGCTCTCTGCTTTCGACGGGCTCCCCACTACCGTCGTCGCCTTCGCCACCGACATTCCGACATTTAACGGCGCCTGGGGCCAGCCGTTTTTGATCGGCCCCGGCAGCATTCATCTGGCGCACACCGCGGAAGAACGCATCCCGAAAAAACAGCTGTCGGAGGCGGTGGATATTTATGCGCGCATGGCGAGGCAGCTTCTCGCAACGGGGGGCGCCGAAGCATGAGCCAGGGCCTCGCCATCATCGGCTACGGAAAAATGGGCAAGCTCATCGAGAGTCTCGCGCCGGGGTACGGCTTTGAGGTACGCGCAAAATTTTCAGGCGGCAGCAATCCCGGCGGCGCCGGGCTATCGCACGAAACGTTGCGCGGCATCGATGTCGCCGTGGAATTTACGACCCCGGTGGCGGCGCCTGTGAATGTCCAGCGCCTCGCGTTGCTCGGCGTGAACGCTGTAGTTGGCACGACGGGCTGGTTCGAGCAGCTTCCTGCGGCACGCGAAGCGGTCGCACACGCGAAGGCTGGGCTCGTGTGGGCGGCGAACTTTTCCGTGGGTATGAATGTTTTCCTCGAAGCGGTGACGCAGGCTGCGGCGCTTTTTGCGAAACATTCCGAGTACGAAGCCTGGGGCTGGGAGATTCATCATTCGGCAAAAAAAGACGCCCCCAGCGGCACGCTCAAGATACTGGCGGAACAGATGAAGGCCGCGGGTTACGCGCGTCCCGTCAGCCTCAGTTCCAATCGGGCCGGCGCGATTCCCGGCACGCATGAAATTGGTTTCGATTCGCTCGCGGACACCATCACGCTGCGCCATACGGCGCGCAGCCGCGAAGGATTCGCGCGCGGCGCTCTCCAAGCGGCGCGCTGGATCGCCGGCAAAAAAGGTTTCTACGAGTTCAAGGAGATCCTCGGCGAAATAAGTTGAAGGATCTCCGGGGCGGCGGCCTTTAGGCCGCCTTCCGTAGCTTTCGGCAGCACGACGTTTAAAAAAGAAGGAGAAACACCATGTTTACTGGAACAGGCACTGCGCTCGTCACTCCCTTTCGCCGCGACGGTTCGCTCGACGAACCCGCGCTGCGCGGGCTCATCAAGCGCCAGATCGATGCGGGCATTGACTTTCTGGTGCCGTGCGGCACCACCGGCGAAAGCCCAACACTGACACACGGAGAACACCTGCGCGTCGTTGAGATCGCCGTGCAGCTGGCGAAGGGACGCGTGCCCGTTCTTGCAGGCGCAGGCGGCTACAATACTGCCGAAGTGATTGCGCTCGCGCGCGAGCTAGCGGAAATCGGCGCCGACGGAATTCTCTCCGTGACGCCGTACTACAATAAGCCGACGCAGGAGGGCCTCTTTCAGCATTACCGCGCGATCGCCGAAGCCATCACGCTCCCTATCGTCGTCTATAGCGTGCAAGGGCGTACGGGTGTGAACGTCGAGCCCGCGACGGTGCGACGTCTCTCGGCGGTTGAAAACATCGTCGGCATCAAGGAAGCGTCGGGGAACATTTCGCAAATGGCGGCGATACTCAACGCAGTGCCGGACGATTTCATCGTGCTCAGCGGCGACGATGCGATAACGTTGCCGCTGATCGCGCTTGGCGGACGCGGGGTGATCTCCGTTGTGTCGAACGAAATTCCATCTGAGATGACGCGCCTCACGCGGCTCGCTCTCGATGGCGATTTCGCAGCCGCGCGAGAAATTCACCGGCGCATTCATCCTTTGATGGAAGTGAACTTTATCGAATCGAATCCCATCCCGGTGAAGGCGGCCATGGCGCAGATGGGTTTGCTCGAGCCGGTGTGGCGTCTCCCGCTCGTTGCGCCGAAAGCCGAAAGCGAAGCACGCATTCGCACCGTGCTCGAGTCGCTGAATTCTGCCGTGCTGCCACATGCGGCTGCTCACGCTGCCGCATGAGCGAGTCCATGCTGCCGCAGCAAATCGAAAGACTGTTTGACGAGCCTCCGGCTCACTACAACGAAGAACACTTCCGGCTCTTCCGCGAATTCAAGGAATCCGTAAATCGCGGGGAAGTCCGCGCGGCGGAGCCGGATGCTGCCTCACCGACAGGCTGGTGCGTCAATGCTTGGGTAAAAAAGGGAATTTTGCTCGGCTTTCGCATGGGTGCTGTCGTTGATATGTCCGCCGGCTCGACGCGCCAGCCGTTCATCGATAAGTCCACGTATCCGGTGCGCGCGATCACGACTGCCAACGGCATTCGCATCGTGCCCGGCGGCTCGAGCATTCGCGACGGCTCATACATCGGGCGCGGCGTCGTCTGCATGCCGCCGATGTTTGTTAACGTGGGCGCATACGTTGGCGACGGCACAATGATCGATTCGCACGCACTGGTCGGCAGTTGCGCGCAAGTAGGGCGCAACTGCCATATTTCCGCTGCCTCGCAGATCGGCGGTGTGCTCGAACCGGTAGGCGCAATGCCAGTGATTATTGAAGATGATGTGCTCGTGGGAGGGAATTCGGGTGTGTATGAGGGGACCGTCGTGAAGCATCGCGCGGTTCTCGGCACAGGCACGATTCTCAATCGCTCGATTCCGGTTTACGATCTGGTGCGCGACGCGATTTACACTGCCAGCGAAACCTTGCCACTCGTCATCCCCGCGGAGGCCATCGTCGTTCCCGGCTCGCGCGCCGTGACGCATCCCGTCGGCGCGAAGCATGGACTCAGCCTGCAGTGCGCCGTCATCGTCAAATACCGCGACGCCAAAACCGACACCCGCATCCAGCTGGAAGATCTTCTGCGCTAGTTTCCTAGCGCGAGAGAACCTGCTCAAAAAAATCCAGCGCTCGCGGATCGTTGGATTGGCCTAGCCAGAACATAGCTTGCTTGCGGACTTCGGGGTTGCGGTTGGTCTTGGCTACTTCGATCAGTTTTGGTACGCCTTCGTCCTTCGGCATTTGGCTAAGTGCGAACACGGCTTTCTTCTTCACTTCGGTGTCGGGATCGTTTTCGATTGCGCCGGTGATGGCGCCCATGGCTTTTTGGCCTGCCTTTTGCGCGAGCCAGAAGAGCGCTTGGCCGCGCACGTGCGTGCTCTCGTCGTCTTTGGCCATGCGGATCATTTCATTGAGCGCTTCCGGTTCGTGGCTTACCGAAAGCGCGAACGCCACCTGCGAGCGAACCTCGGGGCTGGCGTCGCTCTTCGCCATTTTTTCGAGCAGCGCCTCACCGGATTTTCCGCGCGAAGCTCCGAGCCAGAAGGACGCGTGCTTGCGGAGCTGCTCCGGCTGATCGGGGGCGACGAAGGACTCGAACGCGCGGTCAGCGGCCGGATCGGCGTGCAGCGCGATTGCGGACAGCGCTCCCTGGCCAATTTCGTGCTCGCCATGACCTTCGAAACTTGCTTTGTGAACGAAATCGGCGAGCAACGCTACGCTCTCCGCGGGCTTCACGCCGGTGAGCCAGATAAACGTCAGGCCGCCTGCATCGAGCGTGCAATTTTCCGAGGCTTCGCGAATGCGCATCACTTGTTTGCCTTCCACTCGGAAGAGCACGACAAGCTGCCGCGAGCCTTCCAGTTGCAGCGTTCCAGCGGTTGCGTCTTTTTGCGAGTTTGAGCTCGTGACACCATTTTCTTTTTCGAGGCGGCAAGTACCGCACCCGCCGTAGCTGTCGTTGAAGTTCCCACAGCACACCGTGCGGTCGCCGGCAATTTCACCGACGCTGTATCCGACCCACTCCGGCTTGTCCGCCTGCGCTGCGACGCCGCGAAGAGTCTCCGCGAGAGAGCCGTTCACTGCGCGCGTCTCGATTTTCGCGTTCACCAACTGCGGGGTTTCCGCCGACTGCCGCGCAAACAACGGTCCGCCGGCGAAAAGCGCCGCTGCTAGAATGGTTTGCCCGAGCAAAATCTTGCGCCAAGTCATCATATCTGCCTCACTCCATTTTTTTCGAACCGCCAGAAGTCACGAGCCGCAACTCATCCGCCACTTGACCTATTTCTGCAAGATCTCCATCAAATAATCGTTGCCTTCCTTCGAATTCATCAAAGCGAGTTTGGAGACCGCAGTCTTCTTAAGCTGCGGATCTTTTTCGCCCCGCGCAATCGTCACTAGCGCATGCGCGTTGCCTTGGATGAAAAGTGCATTGAGCACCGCTTCTTTGTTCTCGCGGTCGGTCTCTTTTGCATAAATTGCCAGCAACGCTTCCTTGGCCTCCGCCGAACCGATCAGTCCCAGATTGCGAATCGCCGTGCGCCGAATCTCCGGGTCCTTTTCACTCTGCGCTGCGTCGGCCAGGAATTTTGCATCCCCGGAGAGGAAGAACGCCTGCAGGATGTCTTTTTTGACTTCGGGCGTAGTCTCGGCCGCATAAAGCTGACGCAATTCCTCCGGTGCGTGAATGAGGCCAAGCTGCCGAATGGCCTCAGCACGCAGGGATGCGTCTTTTTCGCTCTTGGCTGCCGCGAACAAGTGTTCCTTGTCGCCGCCGATCATGTAGCTGCGAATAATGGCGCGTTTCACCGAGACGTCGTTCGAGGAAGCGTAAATCGTGGCTAGTGTTTGCCGCGACTCCTGACCGCCAAACATTCCCAGATATTCGACGGCTTTGCGCTGCAGGTCCGGATTGCTCTCGCCGCGGGCAATACGAGCCAGGATCTCGCGCGATTGCGGCGAGCCGTTCTGCGCCAGCACGAAGAGCGCTTTCGACTTTTCCTTCGGCGTGCCCGGGCCGTTCAGCACTTTTTCGAGCAGCGGCATGGCTCGCTGCGGGTCACTGTTCATCAGGCCGGTGATTGCGAGTATTTTTAGTTCTTCATCGGGTTGTGATTCGGGGTGCGCGGGTTGTCCGTTCGATTGCCGCACCTCGATCTCCAGCGCTTTGGCATCTTTTATCCAGCGGCTTTGCGCATATTTCTTCTCCAGATCGGCAATCGTTGCCAGTGCGGAATCTCTTTTGCCCAGCTTGTTTTCCGCGTAGGCCTTCCAATACATCGCGGCATCCGTTTGCGGCCCGTTCATGGAAGCGAGTTCGCCAAATTTCTCGGCCGCGCGGTCGTAACGGTCTTCGTCGAGAGCTTCGCGGCCGTCACTGTAAAGTTCGTCGGTCCGTTCGATGCGCTCCTGCTCGCGGTCGCGCTTTTCCTGTGCTCTGTCGCGCGCTTCTTGATCGCGGTCGCGTTTTTCCTGCTCGCGATCACGGGCTTCCTGCTCACGGTCAGCGCTGCTCTGCTCCTGCCAGGAATCCGCGGCCGCCTCTGAAGCACTATGGGCAACCGCGGGGCGCGCCATCCGCGGCCCGATCAGCAATGCCGCTGCCATGCCCCAAATCTTGATTTCTCTGCTAGTCCGTTGTCCGATGCTCATGCCTTGTTCCTCTCTCCTGCTTTCGATTCCGTCGCCGCTGGCGTGGAATTCGTTTTGTTCTGCTTTTCTTGCAATTCCTTGCCGACCACTCGAACTTTGAACAAAATGCCGTGCGCCTCGATGCGCTTTTGCAGTGATTCCAGTTTTGCTGGCGTAATTTCTTGCGGACTGTGCGCGACATCCATCAGCACGCGCTCCAGATCATCCAGAACGTCGGCCAGCGCCGCATCGCCATTCTGCTGCGCCGTTTCGCGGTACAAGCGATTGGCGTCCAGCAAGTCTTCCGCGCGCTTCTGCTCCGCGGAGATATTGATTTGCTTTGGCCCCGACGCTGAAGGTGCCGCGTTCGCCAGCTCCATCAACACCATTTCTGATTTGCCCAAATGGTCCCCGACCGCCACGACAAGCACGCGCTCACGAACTTGCGCCACGCTGGCAGCTGGCGTTCCGGCGTCAGGCTTCTTTGTCCAGCGCCCCGCGACGAACGCCGCAATCACCAGGGCGGCCATGGCGCCGAGAGTCACCCAGCGGCGCGGTTCGAGCCACGTACGCCAACCCCGCCCTGCTTTTTCCGGAAGCCGCGGCGCAATTTTTTGCCAGACTGCACGGCCGTACTCTGGCCCTCGCCCGGGAACCGGGAAATTGTCCAGCGCGCTGAGCACGGCTTCGATGCGGTCGAGCTCTGTGCGGCAGGCTGTGCAGGTCGTCAAATGCTCGGCGATAGCTTCGCGTTGCGTAGTCTCCCCCTCTCGATAGCCAATCAATTCTTCTTCTGTCAGATGTTTCATAGTTCTGTTCCCCTGGGTTCCGCCGCGGCCCCTGCTGCTTTCGCTTGCAGCCCGCCTCGCGCTCCCACGTATGGTTCCAATGCCCGCCGCAATTTCTGCACGGACCTAAAAACGGTGTTCTTGGCCGCGCTCGTCGTTGATTTCAGCACTGCGGCAATCTCTTCAATCGCGCAGCCTTCCCAATGGCGCATCACGAACGCCGTTCGTTCCGAAGAGCTCAATTCCTTCAGCGCTTCTTCCATCTTTTTCCTCAGCTCGAGGTTGCCCGCCAAACGGTCCGGAGTCGGTCTGTCGTCGGCCACCAAATCCAAGGGATCCTGCTCCTGCTCTTCCGCGAGTCTGCCAGGCGTCTGGCGACGTGCATCCTCAGTGCGTTTTTGGCGCATGCGGTCAATCGCGTAATTCGCGGCGATGCGGTACGCCCAAGTGCCAAAATTCGCGCGCGAGCCAAATTGGCCGAGGTTCCGGTAAGCACGCAAGAAAGCTTCTTGCACCACTTCCTCGGCGTCATGCTCATTTCCCGTCATGCGAAACGCCAGGCGAAAGAGCTGCTGGCTGTGGCGTTCGACCAACACCCGGAAAGCATCGCGCTCGCCGGCGAGCGTGCGCTCCACGGCGATGGCATCGCTTTCTCGGGCCGCGCTCTGAAATGCCTCGCGGTCTTGGGTGCTTCCGGCGCTTTCGCTCATCCGAATCATTAGACAGAAAACGGGCCTTGCGGTTAGGTCCGGGGTGTCCGAATTCGGACAGTTCCGGGGCTACTTCATAAGCTAGGCCGTAAGTGCGCCAATATCATAGGGCTGCAGCGTGCTTGGGAGACCACGGTTTATTCGAAATTGAAACGACGGGCATTTCAAAGGGAGGGCGTCAAACCTATCCCAACCCAGACTCATTTTCATCCTTCGTTGTGGCTCTCTGAGAGCCATGATTTATTCGTATCTCAACGCCACCATCGGATCGATCCGGGAAGCTCGGCAGGCAGGGAAATAAGTCGCAAAGAGCGCGACGAGGACGAGCAACCACAGCGCTCCAAGAAAACTCACCGGGTCGCTATTCGTAACGCCAAACAACATCCGCTTAATCAGCGATCCCGACCAAAGCGCCAGCACTAATCCGACCGCCAGTCCCGCGCCGGCAAACCGCATGGCTCTTCGCACGAACATCGAAACAATATCGTTGCCAGAAGCTCCAAAGGCCATCCGCACGCCAATCTCAGGAATGCGCTGGGTAACGAAGTAATGCATTACTCCGTACACGCCAACCGCCGCTAGCAGCACTACAAGCGCCGAAAAGAGTCCCATCAACCACGCCTGAAAACGCCGCGCTGCGGTCTGCTCATGCAGCACATCCTGCATGCTTGTGATGCTGGAAAGAATGACACCCTTATCGAGCGAACGGAGGATGCTACGTATGGTCGGCGCGAGCTGCATCGGGTCAGCGGAGGTTCGCACTACCAGGTTAGGTGTAGCTTCTCCCCTTTGCGCTTGAACCTCGTAAATCTCCGCCATAGGCGCCCGTTCGAGGCCGTGGCTCCGCATATCCGCGACGAGCCCGACAACTGTCACCCACTCGTCATTGCGCCCCCGCGGATCGAATCCCTTTAGCCGCTTACCGATGGGATCCTCGCCGGGCCAGTAGCGTTTCGCCAAAGTCTGATTGATGATCGCCACTGGAGGAGAACCCGGACCATCCTGTGGCGTGAAGTATCTGCCTTCAAGCAGCGGGATCGCCAATGCGCGAAAATAATCGCCGCTAATCTGCGTCCAAACGAGCGGCGTCCAACTGCCGACAGGCTCGGGAGGATGTCCTTCGACCTGGCGCAACGCGTGATTCTGGTTCTCTTCGAGAAAAAAGATGTTGCCGGCCGTGCCCACGGCTTGCACGCCGGGTATTTCGCGTAGGCGCTCCCATGCGCGTTGATAGTAGTCAGCCATCCGAGCAGGAGGAGTGGCGTCGGGATTGGTAAATTGCGCTCTGATTGTGAGTATGTGATCTGGCTGGAAGCCGGGATCGATGGCAAGCACTTCCACAAAGCTGCGAATCAGGAGACCGGCGCTGGCGAGCAGGACCAGCGAGAGCGCAAACTGAGCTCCGACCAGCAGGCCCTGCATTCTAAATGTGCTGCTCGCGGTGATTTGCTGGCCGGTTTTCAGCAACTCGTGGGGATCGCTAGCGGAAAATCGGCGCGCCGGCGCCAAACCAAAACCGAGGCCGCACAATAGGGCGACCGAAAAACTGAAGATCAGCACAGCGGGATCAATCCGCGTTTCATCAAGACGTGGAACGCTGATCGGGGAGAGTGCCACGATCAGATGCACAGCAGGACCTGCAAGCAGAACGCCTACGCCGCCCCCGATGATCGCCAGTAACACAGATTCCGTCAGTAGCTGCCGAATCACCCTCCACCGGGTGGCGCCGATGGCTGCCCGAACCGCCAGTTCCCGCGCACGCGTAACGCCGCGTGCGAGAAACAGCGTTGCAAGATTGGCGCAAGCTATGAGCAGTACCAGCAAGACGCAGAGAGAAAGCAACATCAGCGGCCTGTGCATTTCGCCGGAGATATATTCGCTGAGCAGGCGTACTTGCACTCCGAGCGTTTTATCAGAATCGGGATACTGAACCGCCAGGCGTGCCGCGATCGTGTCCATCTCCGCCTGCGCGGCACGGAGGGTAACTGTAGGACTCAATCGTGCGACGACTTGGAATCTGGCGGATGGATCGCTGGGGAAAGATTCGTCGGATGGATTGGTGGTCAGGGGTACCCAGAGTTGCACCTCACCCTCAACGTGGTTCTCCCAATTGCCCGCGAGAAACGGAAAACGAAACTGGGGCGGCATCACGCCCACCACTCTCCAAGCCTTGCCGTAAATGTAGATATCGGAGCCTACAGCTTCCAGTGAGCCGCCGAAGCGCGATTGCCAGAGTCCATGACTCAGAACCACCACGCGTTCGCGGCGCTGCAAATCCTCTTCCGTAAAGGCGTGACCCAGCAAGGGTTGAACGCCCATGAGCGCGAAAAAATTCGCCGAAACGAAGGCCCCTTGGACTTTTTCTGGCTCCTCGCCGGTCAAAGTAACAACCGACCAGCCACGTTTGTAGAAGATGGCCAGATCCTCAAAGACATGTGTCTGGCGGCGCCATTCGAGAAAGTCGCGATAACTGGTGCTTCCGTCCGTAACGGCAAAGTTATGGGGACGCGAGTCCGTGACCCAGAGCATCATCAATTGTTTGGGGTTCCTATAGGGTAGCGGACGAAGGAGTACCGCGTGCAAAACACTGAAGACCGCAGCGTTGGCACCGATGCCAAGTCCGAGAATCAGTACGGCAAGAACAGTGAAGCCAGGATTCTTGCGCAGTATGCGTGCGCCATGCCGCAGGTCCTGGCCGATTTGTTCGAGCCAGCGCCAGCCCCAGGTGTCTCGCGCCAGCTCTTTTACAAGTCCCACATTGCCGAATTCTCGGCGCGCTCCGGCCTGCGCTTCGTTCTGCGATGCTCCTCTCTCGATGCGTTCCGTTTCCGCCATCTGCAAATGGTACTGGATCTCTTTTTCCAACTCGTCGCTTCGCTTGCGCCAGTTCCACCAGTGCTTCATGGCTGGTTCTCCTTCTTCGCCGGATTCAGCACTCCCGCGATCGCGTCTTTGATCTGTTCCCAGCGGGTGCGTTCTTGCGTTAGGCGCTTCCTGCCCGCTGCCGTCAGCTTGTAGACCTTCACGTCCTGCTTGTTCTCCGAAACTTTCCATTCCGCGCCGATCCATTTTTTCTTTTCAAGTCGGTGCAGAGCCGGGTAGAGCGACCCGGCATCGACTTGAAGCAGCTCGCCCGAGTTCGCGCGAATGGCCTGAGCGATGCCGTAGCCGTGGCGCGCGCCCCACATCAGCGTTTGCAGGATCAACAGGTCCAGCGTCCCTTGCAGAAGTTCCATCCGGTTTTGGTACGGCACGAATTTCTCCTCTGGCAGTATGGCTATAGAGCGCCTATACCCTACCATATAGACTATCTATATCCTAGAACGTTCGCTCTCAACCGGATGCTGCCTCTGGCTGCGCTCGAGGCACTTCGTCTGCGCAAATTACGGTATGATGAGCCAGGAAGCGCCCATACGCGAACCTTTCATCTGGCTGGCCCTTGGATAGTCCGATCGGGCGAGACACGAAAAACGCCCAAGGAGAGACGGTTTGATTCCACGCTACACACGCAAAGAGATGGGCCAGGTCTGGAGCGAAGCGAATCGCTTCCAGAAGTGGCTGGATGTTGAGTTGGCGGCCACGGAAACGCTTGCCGAAGCTGGACTCGTGCCGAAAGATGCCGCGGCGACGATTCGGGCACGCGCCAAAGTAGACGTTCCACGCATTCACGAACTCGAAGCGCGTGTAAAGCACGACGTTATCGCGTTTACGATGAACGTCGGCGAATCCATCGGAGATCCTGCGGCCGCGCGGTGGCTGCATTATGGACTGACTTCGAACGATATCGTCGACACGGCGCAGGCGCTGCAGATTCGCGATGCTTCGCAGCTCATCGAGCGTGAGCTTGTGTTGTTCGGCGAAGTGCTCGACTTGCGCGCGCACCAGTTTCGCAATACGCCGCAAATTGGCCGGACACATGGAGTCCATGCGGAGCCGATTACTTTTGGATTAAAAATAGCGAACTGGTTTTCGGAAAACCAGCGCAATATCGGCCGGTTCCGCGCCGCGGCGGAGCAAATGGCGGTCGGGAAAATTTCCGGCGCGGTCGGCAATGCTTCGCATCTCGGCCCGGAAATGGAAGAACGTATCTGTAAAAAGCTGGGGCTCGGCGTTGCGCCCGTGGCCTCGCAAGTGATTCAGAGGGACCGGCACGCGCAGTATCTCAGCGCGCTGGCGCTGATCGCCACGACGCTCGGAACGATCGCCCTCGAAATTCGCCATTTGCAGCGCACCGAAGTCCGCGAAGCGGAAGAGCCCTTCAGCGGGGAGCAGCGCGGTAGCTCGGCGATGCCGCACAAGCGTAATCCCGTGACGTGCGAACAGATTTGCGGCCTCGCGCGGCTCGTGCGTTCGAACATGCAAGCCGCCTTCGAAAATGTAGCGCTCTGGCACGAGCGCGACATTTCGCACAGCTCCGTCGAGCGCATCATCCTCCCGGACTCGACGATTCTCGTCGACTACATGCTCGCCAAGATGACCTGGATTATTGCCGATATGCGCGTCTTCCCCGAGCGCATGTTGCGCAACCTCGAATCCACTCGCGGATTGGTTTATTCCGGACAGCTGCTGCAAGACCTTGTCGAGAAGGGCATGCCGCGCGACGACGCGTACAAAGCCGTGCAGGAAAACGCCATGGCCGCCTGGGAGGCGGAGTCTGACTTCCGCGAGCGCATAGCGAATGACGCGCGAATCACGAAGTATCTCGATTCGAAAGCGCTGGCGCATGCGTTTGATCTGCAGCGGCAGCTTCGCTACGTCAACGCCATTTTCGACCGCGTCTTCGGCGCGCATCCGGCTGGCGAAAAATCCGCCGCCAACAACGCCTGAGGAACGACGTCTCTCGAAGCACGGCAAAGGATTTGCTCACAACATTTTGTTTTGAAAGAACGAAGAGCCCCGGTTGCCCGGGGCTCTTTCGCCTCTTCTAATTTTCGCTCGCGCGGAAATTAGCTGCGGAGGCGGAAAACCAAACATTCCAGCTGAAAACTCAAGCCAAGAAAACAATTCTCAGAAACTACTCGACCCGCTGGACGTAACGCGCTTCCGTTGTATCCACCTTCACCCGGTCTCCGGAATTTACGAACGGCGGCACTTGGATGACCAAGCCCGTCTCGAGCGTCGCTGGCTTCATCACAGCGCTGGCGGTGGCTTTTTGCAGCGTCGGCTCGGTCTCGAGAACTTTCAATTCCATGGTGTCCGGAAGGTCGACGCCGATCGGCTTTTCCTCGAAGAATTCGATCTTTACGGTTGTGTTTGGAATGAGATAGTACACCGTTTCGCCAAGCTCTTCGCGCGTCATCTGCATCTGTTCGTAGGTTTGCGTGTTCATGAAGTGAAATTCGTCGCCCTCGTTGTAGAGGTATTCGAACTCGACTTCGTCGAGAATCGCACGGTCGACGAATTCTTCGGCGCGGAACCGGTAGTCAATCATGACCCCCGTCCGGAGATTCTTCATGCGTGTTTGCATGGAGCCGCGCTTGTTGCCAGGCGTGCGGTGATCGACGCTGAAAACCGTAAAAAGCTGGCCCTCGTGCTGGACGACCATGCCGGGGCGGAGTTGTGTGGCTTTAACGCTGCTCATAAGCTCCCTGAACGATTCGAAATTTCGGAAATTCCTGCAGGCAGCCCGCCCTGCGACGCGGAGCGGTGCACGCGGAATGACTCGAGGCACGCCGGACGGAATTTCGCGCCCAACGCGAATAAACAGTATAAAGGCCCGTCTTTGCGCAGGTCAATTGCCGACCGCTCTAAGCGAGTGAAGGCAGTCCGGTCGCGAGTAAGAAGCCGCTATCGTTTCGAGCTTCAAACATGGCAAACGGTGCAAAAGACGATGACATTCGCGAACTAAAGGGAAGCGGAAAGAGATTTGCCGCACGTTTGAACGATGGAGCACCTAGTCCTCAATCGTTGTCCTGCTTGGGTTCTTTGGCGCGCTGAACGGCGGCTTCGGCCATGATTTTTTCGATTTCGTCGGGATTGCGGGGGAGGCGCTCGCTCAGGAATTTGTAGCCGGTTTCGGTGATGAGGATGTCGTCTTCAATGCGGACGCCGAGATTTTCTTCGGGGATGTAGATGCCGGGTTCGACGGTGACGACCATGCCGGGCTCGAGCGGCTTGCAGTATTCGCCCGGGTCATGGACCTCGAGACCGATATCGTGGCCAAGGCCATGAATGAAGTACTGGCCAAGCGATTTGCCGTGAAGATCCTTGCCATGAGAATTGATGTAATCGTAGGCGATTTTGTGGACGCTTTTGGAGCCTCTCTGGCAATAGTCCATGCCCGGTTTGATCGCGGCTAGGGCGGCGTTTTGCGCACCGAGAACAATTTCATAGATTTCACGTTGGCGCGGCGTGAATTTGCCGTTGGCGGGAAGCGTGCGGGTGATGTCGGCGGAGTAGCCCGAGTATTGCGCGCCGACGTCGAGGACGACGATGTCACCGTCTTCGATTTTTCTCGAGAGTTTGTCGTAGTGCAGGGCGGTGGAGTTGGGTCCTGCGCCGACGATGGGAGCGTAACCTTCGGCTTCTGAGCCGCCCGCGGCATGAATTTCCACCATTTTTGCGGCGATTTTATACTCGTGGAGGCCGGGACGCATCATGCGCATCGCCGCGAGTTGCGCGTCCAGCGAGAGCTGGATGGCCTGCGTCAGGAAAGCAATTTCGCCCGGCGATTTGATCTGGCGCAGCGCCTCGATGTTGGAGCGAATGTCCTTTGGCGTAACTTGCGGAACTGTTGTGTGAATCCAGTCCACGACGGCTTTTTCGTGGGGATAGCCGCCATTTTCTCTTTCGTAGGGAAGAATGGTGTAAATAGCGGGATAGAGTTTCGCGAGCTTTTCCAGAGTGGCGCGCATTTCGGGGTACGGAAGAACGGAGGCGAAACTGGTGCGCGCTTCGATGCCGGGATCGGTTGGCGACATGCGGAGGCCGTTCCATTTCTCCTTGGCGGGATTCTTTGGCGGCAGAAAAAGAATTTCCTGCGGGCCATTCCAGGACGAAGCACTTGCGCCGATTTTTTGCGAAGGAAGAATAATTAAACCGGCGTCTTCTTCGTTGTGGCCGGTGAGGTAGTAGAAGTTGTTTTCCTGTGCGAACACGTAGGTTTGCGAGGATTCTTCGCGGCCAGTGAAACCCCAGAGAAGGATCGGAGCATCGACTTGCGCGGCGAGTTTGGCGCGGCGAGCAGCGTAGACGCTGTTGGCTTCGCGCTCGCGGCGTTGTTGGGCTTGGGCGGGCCGCGGGGAACAGAAGGAGAAAAAAGCCGTGGCTAGGATGAGGCAGAAGAGGGCACGGCGTGCCGTGCAGCTACGAGACACGGGCGACTGAGCGACGACGAACCATGGAAGATTCTTCAGACGACCACTCATTTCGTTTACCTCTCCACCTGTTGTGCGGTGCACCCACAGGGCATACGGGTGGCTCGGCTGGAGCCGGGAGATTGTAGCGGAAATGGGCGCCGGCCCGAAATGAGAGATCGGCGGGGATTTTCGGCAAGCGAGACGGCTGAACCCGGCTGTTTTTGAAAAAAGTGAGGAAGCGCGCGATTCGAGGGGGGAATCTCCGCACGCGAGTCAGAAAAGGCGCGACCGTCTCCAGCGAGGAACGGGTGGAAAAGCGCGACGGACTCAAATAGGCGTCGCGCTTTTCAGGGATTGCAACGAGTGCATCCGATACTGGCGAATCCTCCCTTGCGTTAGCTACCAGAGCGCGCCGAGAGGGTTCAGGGAGACAAGAAGCACGCGCAAGAA
>DATMKS010000039.1:0-9357 GCA_035571045.1 Verrucomicrobiia bacterium | reverse complement strand
AGGGTACCGGCCGCAATTCTACTTCCGGACGACGGACGTTACGGGCGACGTGAAGCTGCCGACCGGGGTCGAGATGGTGATGCCGGGGGACAACGTGAGCTGCGAAGTAACGCTGATCACACCGGTCGCTCTCGAAAAGGGCTTACGGTTCGCGATTCGCGAAGGCGGCCATACGGTCGGCGCCGGCGCGGTAACGGAAATCATCGAGTAGTCGGATTTAGAGAGGGTTGTGGATTAATTAAATGAGACAAGGCGACAAAATTCGGATTCGTTTGAAAGCGTACGACCACCGCATTCTGGACCAGTCCACGAAGGAAATTGTGGATACGGCGAAGCGCACGGGCGCGGATGTTGCAGGCCCCATTCCTCTGCCGACCACCATCAATCGCTGGACGGTGCTGCGGTCGCCGCACGTGGACAAGAAATCGCGTGAGCAGTTTGAAATGCGCACGCACAAGCGGCTGATCGACATTCTTGAACCGACCCCGGACACGGTGGACGCGCTGATGAAGCTCGATCTTCCTCCAGGTGTGGACGTCGAAATCAAAGCATTTGGACACGCCGCAGCAAAGTAAAGCATATGCAGTGGCCGGGCTTTAGCCCGGCATCTTGAGCACGACGCAGCCAATACCAGAAGCGAAGGCACGCTGCAAAAGAGAGAGACGAAGCAATGGCGGTCAATGGAATTATCGGAATCAAGCTGGGAATGACGCAGATCTTCCAGACGGACGGCACGCTGGTCGGATGCACCGTCCTCCAAGCGGGCCCGTGCGTGGTAGTTCAGCGCCGGACCAAGGAAAACGACGGCTACGAAGCCGCGCAACTGGGCCTCGTGGAATTCGTCAAGCCGCAGCGCGTGAACAAAGCCATGACCGGTCACTTTAAGAAGGCCGGTGTGGCGCCGATGAAAGTTCTCCAGGAAGTGCGTCTCGAAGAGTCGAAAGACGAGACCAAAGTCGGTGATCGCGTGCTGGTGGAGAATTTCACGGCGGGCGAACTTGTGGATGTGAGCGGCGTCAGCAAGGGCAAAGGCTTTGCGGGCGGCGTGAAACGCTGGCACTACGCAGGCGGCGATGCGACGCACGGTTCGATGTTTCACCGCGCACCGGGCGGCATTGGCGGCAGTTCGTTTCCCTCGCGTGTTTGGAAGAACCAGCACTTCCCGGGCCACATGGGCAACGCGCAAGTGACGGCCAGGAATTTGAAAGTCGTCAAAGTGGATACGGACGAAAACCTGTTGCTCGTGCGGGGATCTGTGCCCGGGCCGAGCGGAACGTATATTTTTATCAGCAAGACGCGCAAGAAGAAGTAAGCGCCGCAAGACTTTTTTCAGTTTGAAGAAGGAAACGAAATTATGCCGGTCGTGGACGTAGTCAATTTGAGTGGCAAGAAAGTGGGCGAAGTGGAGCTCGCCGACGCGATTTTTGGCGCGAAGGTGAATCCGCACCTGCTGCACGAAGCTACGCGCTGGTATCAACGCGAGATTCGCTCGGGCACCCACAAGACGAAGGACAAGAGCGAAGTGAGCGGCGCGGGGCGCAAGTTGTGGCGGCAAAAAGGCACGGGCCGCGCGCGTGTCGGCTCGATTCGTTCGCCTTTGTGGCGCCATGGCGGCACGGTTCATGGACCGAAGCCGCGCGATTATAGCTATGCGCTGCCCAAGAAAATGTTGCTCGGCGCGCTGCGCTCGGCGCTGTCGGCGAAGCTGGCCGAACAGAAATTGACGGTTGTAGATGCCCTCGATCTCGAAACGCACAAAACCAAGGGCTTGCGCGAAACGCTCGGAAAGCTGAACGGCAGCAAGTCGGCTTTGCTGGTTTCGCACGGCGAAAACCGCAACCTGGAACTCGCCAGCCGCAATCTCGAAGGCGTGAAGGTTGCCGCTCCTCACGTCCTGCATGTTTACGACGTGTTGAAGCACGACTTGGTCGTTCTCTCGAAGGATTCGGTGGTGCGGTTGAGCCACACGCTCGATCCGGAGAAGCGCCCGGTCGTTGTTCCCGACGTCGAGACGATTGCACCTGCAGCGGCTCCGGCGAAGAAAGCAGCAGCGCCGAAAGCAAAAGCGGCAGCGAAAAAGGCCAAGCCTGCGGCAAAGAAAGCCGCAAAACCGGCCAAGAAAAAGGGGAAGGGATAAATCATGTCAGCCCCGCACTATCAAATTATTCGCAGGCCGATCATCACGGAAAAGGGCCTGGGGGTGAAAGAAACGCAGCACACGGTAGTGTTTGAAGTTTCCGCAAACGCTACCAAAACGCAGATCAAGGAAGCGGTTCAGCAGATTTTCAAAGTGAAGGTGGCCGCGGTGCGCACGGCGAATTATGTCGGCAAAATGCGCCGCCGCGGACAGAACGAAGGGTACCGGCGCGATTGGAAGAAAGCGTACGTGAAGCTCGCAAAAGACGAAAAGATGATCGAGTACGCAGAGAACCTGTAGCACGGATAACGGCGTGGGCCAAGGCGAGCGAGACGAGATTAAGTAAGAGGTAAGAGGCAGCGATGGGACTGAAGAGCTTTAATCCATATACGGCTTCGCGGCGGTTTATCACCGTCGTGGACAAGAGCCACATCACCAAGCAAGAGCCGGAAAAGTCTTTGCTCGAACCGAAGAAGCGCTCGGGCGGGCGGAACAATCACGGCGAAATCGTGGTCTGGCATCGCGGCGGCGGCCACAAGAAGCAATACCGAAAAGTGGATTTTCGCCGCGACAAACTCGGCATTCCGGCGAAAGTGGCGGCCATCGAATACGACCCGAACCGCAGCGCGAATCTTGCGCTCTTGCACTACGCCGATGGCGACAAGCGCTACATCTTGCACCCCGTGGGGCTCGAAGTCGGCGCGACGGTTTCGACCGGCGAAGGTGCGGACATTCTTCCGGGCAACGCGCTGCAGATCAAGCACATTCCTCCCGGCACGATGGTGCACAACCTCGAGCTGAATCCCGGGCGCGGCGGACAAGTGGTTCGCTCGGCGGGCGGCTCAGCACAACTTTTGAGCAAAGAAGGCGAAATCGCCCTTGTGAAGCTGCCTTCCGGCGAAGTTCGCAAGTTTTCGCTGGATTGCATGGCTACGGTTGGGCAAGTCGGCAACCTCGATCACGAAAACGAAACTTTCGGCAAAGCGGGCCGCACGCGCTGGCGCGGTATCAAGCCAACTGTGCGCGGCGTGGCGATGAACCCAGTGGATCACCCGCACGGCGGCGGTGAAGGCAAGGTGAAGGGCAACCACCCGCAAACGCCGTGGGCTTTCCCGACGTTGGGCAAGAAGACGCGCAACAACAAGCGTACCGACCGCAACATCGTCGAGAGAAGGAAGTAGCGGACGGATTCGAACAAGCGTGACGCAGCAAACGCTGGAAGCTGGGCGGTGATGGCAGAGCGGCCCGGTGAGAGCAAACGCGATGAGAGCAACACGAACGGCACGAACAGCAGGACGGCGAGGAACGTTGCGGCGCGCGGCGGCGAAGCGCGCGGCGCGGCCGGCAAAGAGAGTCGTAAAGCGCGCAGCGGCAAAGAGCACGAAGCCGGTGCGGCCAGCAGGGAAAGTTGTGGTACCGCCGCCGGAGCCGGTGCTGTACAAGCTGTGCAAGCCGGGCTGGGCGGTGATTGTAGAGCGGATTCCGAACGCGCAAGGCACGCGGTTTGTGTGCCCGTTTTGCCCGAAGTCGCACCGCGTTCCGGGGCCTGTGCGGGGATTCAAGAAGATGCGGCGTGCGCCGTGGGGCCGCTTGCGCCGAGTGGAGGAATAGAGGATCGATGGCACGCTCACTGAAAAAGGGGCCGTTTGTGGATGGCCATCTGCGTGAAAAGGTCGAAGGGCTGAACACGCGGAACGAAAAGAAAGTGGTAAAGACCTGGTCGCGGCGCTCGACGATTGTGCCGGAGATGATCGGACATACCATCGCCGTGCACAACGGGAAGAAATTCATTCCCGTCTATGTGACCGAGCAGATGATCGGGCACAAGCTGGGCGAATTTTCGCCGACGCGCACCTTCAAAGGTCACGCCGTCAAAGCGGCGCTCGAGCGGGCTGCGGGCGCGGCTCCGGCAGGCGGCGCAGCACCGGCTGGAGCACCAGCGGGAGGCGGCGCGGCTCCGGCGCCGAAGGCATAATTTATGGCTGACGTACATACACAAACCGCTGCCACAATTGAAGCGCACGCGCTGGCAAGGCACGTGCGGATGTCGCCGCAAAAGGCGCGTCTAGTGATGGATTTGATTCGCGGGGCGAGAGCGCAAGACGCTTTGCAGACACTGCGCTACACGCCGAAGCGCGCTGGGAAGCACATTGAGAAAGTGTTGCGCAGCGCGATTGCCAACGCCGAGCGTAAGGCCGAGGATTCCGGCTCGCCGCTCGATGTGGATCAACTGTATGTTTCCACGTGCTACGTGAACGAAGGCGCTCGCTGGAAGAGGATTCGTCCGGCGCCGATGGGCCGGGCGTTCCGTTACCAGAAGCGCACCGCGCATTTGTGGGTTGGCGTTGCCGAGCACCACGTCGCCGCCGCCGAACGCGTGGCCTCCAACTTGGCCGAAGCGGAATCGCAGAAAGGCGCGCGCGGAACAATTCGTCGCGTTCGCAAAGCCTTGACCGGAAAGCGCACGCCGTCGAAAAAGGGGAAGAAGTAATGGGACAGAAGACACACCCTTACGGGTTTCGCCTGGGCTACAACAAGCCGTGGAAATCGCGCTGGTATGCGGATCGCGATTACGCCGATCTTCTTCACGAAGATGTGAAGTTGCGCCGCGAGCTGAAAGACAAGCTCAAGAGTGCGGGCATCAGCTCAATCGATATCGAACGCGCGGCTAACAAACTTGTCGTGCGCATTTATACGGCGCGTCCGGGCATCATCATCGGCCGCAAAGGCGCGGAAATCGACAAGCTGAAGCAGGAAGTGCAAAAGCGCACCAAGCGCGAAGTGCACATCGACATTCAGGAAGTGCATCGGCCTGAGCTCGACGCGCAACTCGTTGCGGAATCGATTGCTTTGCAGCTTGAAAAGCGCGTGGCGTTTCGCCGCGCAATGCGCAAAGCCGTGGACTCTGCTCTCCGATTTGGCTGCAAGGGCATCAAGGTCCGCGTGGCAGGCCGTTTGAACGGCGCGGAAATCGCGCGCAAAGAGTGGTACTTGCAGGGCCGTCTGCCGCTGCAAACGCTGCGCGCCGACATCGATTACGGCACTGCCGAAGCGCAAACCACCTATGGCGTGATTGGTGTGAAGTGCTGGGTTTATCAAGGCGAGAACGTGCCGAAGCGCGCTTCGAAGATCCAGAAAGAACGCGACGCTGTCGCGGCGGCGTAAAAACACAAACTGGCCGCCTAGCGGCCTGCGAGATTAGGGAAGCGAGAACACAGCGATGTTGATGCCGAAGAAAGTGAAGTACAGAAAACAGATGCGCGGCCGGCGCACAGGGAAGGCCTGGCGCGGCGGCGATCTGGCTTTTGGCGACTACGGATTGAAAGCCATGGAAGCGGCGTGGATTACCGACCGGCAAATCGAAGCTTCGCGTGTCGCCATCACGCGATTCATCAAGCGCGGCGGCAAACTCTGGATTCGCATTTTTCCGGATAAGCCTTTCACCAAGAAGCCCGCGGAAACCCGCATGGGCAAAGGTAAAGGCGCTCCGGAAAAGTGGGTCGCGGTGGTGAAGCCGGGACGCATCATGTTCGAAATGTCGGGCGTCGATGAAGCCACCGCCAAAGAAGCCATGGGCTTGGCGGCGCACAAGCTGCCGATTCCCACGAAGTTTATTACTCGCGCGGGGAGCTTGTAATTATGCCAAAGCGCATTGAAAAAATTCGCGAAGCGGGCGTCAACGAACTCGAAGCGCAGCAAAAAGAGCTTACCGAACAGATTTTCCGGTTGAAGTTTCAGCTTTCGACCGGCCAAGCGGAAGCGCTGAAGCGTCTCCGTGAATCGAAAAAAGATCTGGCGCGCGTGAAAACACTTCTCCGCGCCCAGGAAATCGCGGCGGAAGCGAAGTCGCAAGCAGCAGGGAAGGCGTAATGACAACCGAAACACCAGCGGCAGCAGCACCGAAGACCGAGACGCGCGGCGAGCGCACTATCCTCACCGGCAAAGTCACCAGCGCAAAGATGGAAAAGACCATCGTCGTGGAAGTCACGCGCCTGGTGCAGCACCCTAAGTATCACCGCGTGGTGCGCATCTCCAAGAAATTTTACGCCCACGATGAACAGCGTGCGGCGAAACAGGGCGACACGGTGAGGATTGTGGCTTCGCGGCCGCTCTCCCGCCTGAAGCGCTGGCGGCTGAAGGAAGTGCTGACGCGGAACGCGTCAGCCCAGTAAGCGGACAGGGGAGCAGACCGATGATTCAGATGCGAACCTGGCTGACGGTAGCCGACAATTCCGGCGCGCGGAAGCTGATGTGCATTATGCCTGTGGGCGGCGACGCCGGACTCCAAGCCGGACTCGGTGACGTCATCACCGCGTCGGTAAAGGAAGCGACACCGGAAAGCCAAGTCAAGCAGGGCACGGTCGTAAAGGCCGTAATTGTTCGAATGAGGAAAGAGCGGCGGCGCAAGGATGGCACGTACATCCGGTTCGACGACAATGCCGCGGTTTTGATTAACGATGCGGGCGAACCCGTGGGAACGCGCGTGTTTGGCCCGGTAGCAAGAGAGCTGCGCGATAAGAAATTCACCAAGATCGTTTCGCTGGCTCCGGAGGTTTGGTAAGCAATGACACTGCGACATGAAAGAATTGAGCGGCATACCATCAGTATCCGCAAAGGCGACCAGGTGAAAATTATCGCCGGACGCGATGCGGGGAAGACCGGTCGGGTGCTCTCGATCAACGCGAAGAAGAATACTTTGGTGGTCGAGCATGCTTCGATCATCAAGCGCCACACGCGGCCGAACCCTGGGAAGAATATCAAGGGCGGCATCGTGGAGAAGGAAGGCCCAGTCAACGTCTCGAATGTGATGATTGTTTGCCCCAGCTGCGGCAAGCATACGCGCATGGGGCACAACATTCTTCCGGATGGAACGAAAGTGCGTGCCTGCCGCCGTTGCAGCACGACGCTTGATAAGTAAGTTTTTTAGTCAAGGACAAGGCAGAAGAGAGAAATGAAGACGCGACTACACGAAAAATACAGCAGCGAAACGGTGCCCGCGCTGATGAAGCGCTTTGGCTGGGAAAACAAGATGGCCGTTCCGAAACTGCAGAAGATCACGGTGAATATCGGCCTTGGCGAAGCCAGCCAGAACGCCAAGCTGCTGGATACCGCCGCGGTCGAACTCGGCCAGATCACCGGACAAAAGGCGATCATCACGCGCGCCAAGAAGTCCATCGCCAACTTCAAAATCCGCAAGGGCATGCCCATCGGCTGCGCTGTCACTCTGCGCGGAGAAAAAATGTACGAATTTCTCGACCGGCTCTGCAACGTGGTTCTGCCGCGCGTTCGCGATTTTCGCGGGCTGCCTTCGCATGCCTTCGATGGCCGCGGCAACTATACACTGGGCCTGAAAGATCAGCTCGTGTTTCCTGAAATCGACTACACGCGCGTGGACAAAATCAAAGGCATGAACGTGACGCTGACAACGACCGCAAAAAACGACGAGGAAGGCCGGGAGCTTTTGAAAGGTCTTGGAGTTCCCCTGCGCGTTCCTGGAGGAGCGCAATAAATGGCACGCTTGGCAAAAATCGCAAAGACGCATAAGAAACCTAAATTCAAAGTACGTGTTCGCAACCGTTGCCGCGTTTGTGGTCGCGCCCGCGGATATATCCGCAAGTTCCAGATGTGCCGCATCTGTTTCCGCGGTATGGCGCTCAAGGGAGAAATTCCCGGCGTCGTGAAAGCAAGCTGGTAGTCGCCGCGCAAGCGGCGCATTACAGGAGAAACGATGCAAACGGATCCCATAGCCGATTTTTTGACGCGCATTCGCAACGCCGCTGCCGCCAAGCACCAGCGCGTGGACGTACCGGCGTCGAAGCTCAAAGCGGAGATCGCTCGCATTCTGAAGGAAGAGGGCTACATCTCGACCTTTAAAATGGTGGACGAAAACAAGACGCGCAAAATGCTCCGAGTTTTCCTGAAATACACTCCCGACCGCCGCAGCGTCATTTCCGGCGTCAAGCGCATTTCGCGCCCCGGCTCGCGCCGCTACCTGGGCGCCACGGACATCCGCCCAGTCGTCGGTGGCCTGGGCATCAACATCTTAACGACGCCAAAAGGATTGATGAGCGGACGCAGCGCCCGCAAAGCCAAAGTCGGCGGCGAAATTCTCTGCGAGGTTTGGTAGCTAATCTGAATTTGTAGGCGCGCAGCAAGCTGCGCGCCAGTCGAGCAAGTTGTAAACGATTCGAGTTTTCGGAGCTAAGGACGAACAGATGTCACGTATCGGACGCAAACCAATTCCCGTTCCCGCAGGCGTAAAAATCGCTTTGCAGAGCGGACAAGTCGATGTGCAAGGCCCTAAGGGCAAGCTCACGGTGCCGCTGCCGCACGGGATCACGTTTGAACAAAAGGACGGCGTACTTACGGCTCTTCGCGACACGGAAGATCACCGTGCGCTTCACGGTCTCGCCCGCGCTCTCGTCGCCAACGCCGTTCATGGCGTCACGCAAGGCTTCAAAAAGGATTTGGACATCGTGGGCGTCGGTTACCGCGCCGAGCTCAAGGGCAAAATCGTGGCCTTCGCTCTCGGCAAGTCGCATCCCATCGAGTTTCCCGTTCCCGAAGGAATCCAGATCACGGTGGACAAGCAGACTCATATCGTCGTCAGCGGCGCGGACAAAGGCAAAGTGGGACAAGTCGCCGCCGATATGCGCGCCCTTCGCCCGCCCGACCCATACAAGCAAAAGGGTGTGCGCATCACCGGCGAACGGTTGAAGAAAAAGGCTGGCAAGGCTGGAGCAAAGGCTGGCGGCACCGCATAGTTTTTTGGCCGCTTGAGCGGCCAGAGGTATCGAGGAGAAGAAACAGTGGCATCGGCAAGAGTTCGCAAGCTATCGAAAAATCTTCACCGCCTGCGCGTTCACGAACGCGTTCGCCAACGCGTCGAAGGCACTACCGAGCGCCCGCGTTTGTGCGTCTACCGTTCGCTGGGACACATCTACGCGCAAGTCATCGACGATCGCACCGGGAAAACGCTGGTCTCGGCCAGTTCGGTGGACGGCGAAACGAAAAAGAATCTCAAGGGTGGCGGCAATATCGCGGCAGCCAAAGTGATCGGCAAGACCATCGCCGATCGGGCCAAGGCTGCTGGAGTGGGAAAAGTAGTGTTCGACCGCGGCGGGTACAAGTATCACGGCCGCGTCAAGGCGCTCGCCGACGCGGCGCGGGAAGCGGGGTTACAGTTCTAAGCCTATGTCGAAGCAAATTTTGCGAGACAG
>DATMKS010000038.1:0-23418 GCA_035571045.1 Verrucomicrobiia bacterium | reverse complement strand
TTCGGCAGCGTCTCCCTGGCCAGCGACCACTCGCGCGCAGCGTGGGGATGGCTGTGGCCCGAGCGGCTGTGGCAGGATGTGCGCTTCGCGCTGCGCACCTTCGGCAAGAACGCCGGGTTCACCGTGGTGGCGCTCCTCTCGCTGATGCTGGGCATCGGAGCGAGCATCGCGTTGTTCAGCGTGGTTTACGGCGTCCTGATTGCGCCGTACCCCTACGCAAGGCCGAATCAGATCTGGGCGCCGACGGTGCTGGGCCCCAACGACGCAGTGCATGGCTGGCACTGGTATTCGCAGCGGGAGATGGAGGAGATCGAGAGGCTGTCGGCGTTTCGCGAGGTGATGGCCACCAGCGTGAGGCCGGTCTTGCTGACGGGCGGTATCAATCCAGAGAACTTCTACGGCGTCTTCCTCACCGGCGGAGCTTTCAACTTCCTCGAGGTGAAGCCGCTTATCGGGCGGACCATCCAGCCATACGATATCGGACTGGATGGGGAACCAGCGCCAGTGGTGGTGCTGAGTTACGGATTCTGGCAACGCTTCTTCAGCGGCGATCCCCACGCGATCGGCCGTACCATCACGCTTGATGACGTGCCGCGGATCATCATTGGCGTGATGCCACCGCGCTTCGGCTGGTGGACCAACGAGGCCTTCTGGCTGCCGCTGCGCATGGATCCGAAGGACCCGAGCGGCCTCGCGGTCATCGTGCGGCTCGCGCCCGGCGTGACGCAACACGCCGCCGAGCAGCAACTGAATCAGCTCAACATCCAGTTCGCCGCGGAGCACCCGCAGGACTATCCGAAGGGCCAGCTGCGCACGATCCTTCTGAATTACATGGATATCACCGTGGCCAGCGGCGACATGAGCGCGAGCCTACATTTGCTGCTCGCCGCCGTCGGCCTCTTACTGCTCATCGCCTGCGTGAACGTGGCCAACCTGCAACTGTCCCGGACCACAGGACGCGCCCGCGAGATTGCGATGCGGATTGCCATCGGCGCAGGCCGCGGCCGGTTGGTGCGGCAGCTGCTCACCGAAAGCGTGCTGCTGTCGGTCGTGGGCGGCGCGCTCGGCGTGTTGTTCGCGCTCGGCGCTACGCAGCTGATCGTCGCGCTGATTCCACCGGACTATGTACCGAACGAAGCGCGTATCACCATCAACGGCTATGTGCTGCTGTTCTCGCTGGTCGTGTCCATGCTCACCGGCATTCTGTTCGGCCTCGCGCCGGCGCTGCGCTCGTCGCGGCCGGACCTGGTGGGCACGCTCAAAGACGGCGGGGGCGGCGCCACCGGCAGCCTGCGGGGACGCGCCGTGCGCGACTGGCTGGTGGTGGCGGAGATTTCGCTCTCCGTCATCTTGCTAGCCGGAGCAAGCCTGGCGGTGCGCGGCTTTGTCCAGATCCTGCACGTCGATCCTGGCTTCCAGCCGGAGCGCGTCCTCCGCATCAGCTTCACTCTTGCGCCCAAGCGCTACCCTACCTGGCAGCAGCGCAACGCGCTCGACCGCACACTGCTGGAAAGCGTGAAGAACCTGCCTGGTGTCCAGGCCGCTAGCCTCGGTAACGAGGGCCTGCCCTATATCGGATGGCGCTCCTCCTTTTCCATCCCCGGCCAGCAGCCCATGGACGGCCGCAAAGTGGCCATCGCCCTTGTCAGCCTCCAGTATCCGCAGACCCTCGGCATTCCCCTTAAGCGCGGACGCGAGTTCACCGAGGCGGAAATCGAGAGCGGCATGCGTTTAGCGCTCATCAACGAGAGCGCTGCGGGCCTTTGGCCGGCGGGCGAAGACTCAGTAGGCCGGACCATGCTGATCGACGATCTGGCGCAAGCGCCCGACAATCCGCAGGTGCTCGCGGCTCCGGGAGTCGCCGCCGGCGTCACCGTGGTGGGCATCATCGGCGATACCCGGAATGCAGGCATCGCGGAAGCTCCGGCTCCTGCCGTATACCTGCCGTACACCTTGTACGCCCCGGCCGGACGCGAGCTGGCCGTGCGTACCGCGGGCCATCCGCTGGCCATCGTCAACGCAGTGCGTCTCAAAGCGCGCGATCTCGACAAAGACTTGGCCGTCGGCAAGCCGAACACCCTCGACGAATCGCTGGGCGAAGAGACGCAACAGCCTCGCTTCAACATGGCGTTGTTCAGCAGCTTTGCCGCTCTCGGGCTGGCGCTGGCAGCCATCGGCATCTACAGCGTGATTTCGTATAACGTCTCGCAGCGCGTGCAGGAGATTGGCGTGCGCATGGCCCTGGGCGCGAAGCGCGGAGACATTCTGAAGCTAATCCTGCTCATGGTCGTCCGGGTCGTATCCCTCGGGCTTGCGATCGGGCTGCTCGGAAGCATCCTGATCGAGCGTCTTGTGCGGTTCCAGATGTTCACGAAGGCCTCGTTCGGTGTGATTCCGCTGGCAACGATCGTGGTCGTCCTCGCCGGGGTCTCTTTGCTGGCCGCATGGCTGCCCACGGCGCGGGCCGGGAATCTTGATCCGGTTACCGCTCTGCGGCACGAGGCATGAATTTTCCGTTTCTGGTCATGTGACCGTCCTGTAAGCTCCCTTTCAATCGTTGACTGTCCGGCTGTTGCATTGACTGTCCCCACATCGGCCTTATAATCATAGACTCTGATACCGGTTGTTGCTCAGCTGCCTGGTCCGCGGAAGAAATTTGGAACGTGATAACCCTGCTCCCCATCGCTACCATTTTCGCGGCGCAAACCTCCCTTGGCCATTACTGGCACAAGCTGACGGACCGCACCTTTTCAAGCGTTTATCGCGCCGACGCTTTCGATCTCGCGATGATGATCCCCTACTTCCTCGTCCTCTTCATCCTCGCGGCCTACGGCCTTCACCGCTATTGGCTGGTCTACGACTATTACGTGTACTCGAAAAACGTGCCTGGCCCTCCGCCGGAAGTCAAAAACTGGCCGCGCGTCACAGTCCAGCTTCCTATCTTCAACGAGCGCTATGTGATTGAGCGCCTCGTCGAAGCCGTCTCGCGCTTTGACTACCCGCGCGAATTGCTGGATGTCCAGGTTCTTGATGATTCCACTGATGAGACTTGCCAGGTCGCCAGCGCCTGCGTGGATCGCCACGCCGCGCAGGGCATGCCCATCGTCTACATCCACCGCACCAATCGCGAAGGCTACAAAGCCGGAGCGCTCGAAAACGGCCTCAAGACTTCAGAGGGCGAATTCGTCGCCATCTTCGACGCGGATTTTATTCCTGAGCCCGATTTTCTGCGCCGCACCATCCCCTATTTCGTTGATTCCGCGAATGGGTCCAAAATCGGAATGGTTCAGACACGTTGGACCTACTTGAACCGGGACTATTCGCTTCTTACACAGGTCGAAACCATCTTGCTCGACGGCCACTTCGTCGTCGAACACGGCGCGCGGTCCCGCCGCGGCACTTTCTTCAATTTCAACGGCACGGCTGGCGTTTGGCGCCGTGCGGCCATCGAAGAAGCCGGCGGCTGGGAGCACGACACCCTCACCGAAGACACCGATCTCTCCTACCGCGCGCAGCTCAAAGGCTGGAAGTTTCTCTATCTACCGCAAATCGAATGCGCCTCCGAGCTGCCGGTCGATATGAACGGCTTTAAAGCCCAGCAAGCCCGCTGGGCCAAAGGCCTGATGCAAACGGCGAAAAAGATCCTCCCGCGCGTAATGAAATCCAACGCGCCGTGGCACGTCAAAGCCGAGGCCTTTTTCCACCTCACCGCCAACATCAGCTACCCGCTCATGGTTCTATTTTCGGCGATGCTTCTTCCCGCGATGATCGTCCGCTTCTATCAGGGCTGGTTCCAAATGCTGGTCATCGACCTGCCTCTTTTCCTTGCCTCCACTTGCTCCATCTCCAGCTTTTACATCGTCGCGCAACGGGAACTTCGCCCTAAAAACTGGTGGCGAACGTTCCTCTACATGCCGTTCGTGATGGCCACCGGGATCGGTATTTCTGTCCGCAACGCCCAAGCCGTTCTGGAAGCCATCGTCGGCAAGAAAAGCGAGTTTGCCCGCACCCCCAAATTCAATATCGAGGGCAAAAAGGGCACCTTCGTCGCGAAAAAATACAAAAATAAAGCCGGTTGGATGCCATACGCCGAAGTCATCCTCGGTCTATACTTCGCCGGCACCATCGTCTACGCCGTCTCCAACGAAAATTACGCCACCATCCCCTTTCTGCTCCTCTTCGTCTGGGGCTACCTCTATACCGGTCTGATGTCCCTCGGCCAAACCTATTTCGCCCACCTCCGCTTCGGCGTCAACGCCCCAGAAATGCGCCCGGCGGCCACTGGCGCACCAGGGTTCTGAGCCAAAGAGCCTAAGCACGCCTGATTTTTGCACTTCGCCTTCTTTCGCCGGCCGTTCGACCCACGATTTCTGCCATTTAATGGTTTTGAGTTGAAATAGGACTGATCTTGTCGTATATTTTACTTGCAAATGTCTTGCAACAAGGGCAGCTTGGTTATCTTCCTGAAATAAAGCTTTGCGATTGTTTTCGCATTCTTCGAAAGACGGATCGCTCCGGGCAGGCTCCAGAATGGCTTCAAAAACTAACCCGTTAGGCAACCAGCCGGGCAACTGGAGGAAGTTGGTTATGGGTTTTACGAGGGGAACTTCAGGATGTTTGGGACCGAGCAGAAGCGCTCATCGAATTTTTCTCTTCCCACTTTGAGGCGGTCGGGACGCCTTGCCTTTTGTCTTTCTTTTGGCTTTACGCTGTTCCTGGCCATCCGTGCGTGGGCAGGTGTCGGCGGAAGCATCTCGGGCACGGTGACGGATTCCAGCGCGGCGGCGGTCGTCAAAGCGGATGTCACAGCTACGAATACCGACACTGGACTCCGCCAAACGACTGTGACCGATGACCGAGGTTTCTATTCCTACCCGAATCTTCCTATCGGCAAGTACGAACTCGAAGTTGCAAGCACTGGTTTCCGGTCGTACCACCGAACGGGAATTGTCCTCGACGCGAACAGTGCGCTGAAAATCAACGTAATCTTAAACGTTGGCGAGAAGACGGATGCCGTCTTGGTCGTCGACAATCCGCTGCTCGTCGATACCATTAGCACGCAGAATGGCCAGGTCGTCTCCGGCAGGCAGATGACGGCGGTGCCGCTCAACGGCCGCAGCTTTACGGATTTGCTCACCCTCCAGCCGGGCGTTGCTCCGGCGACATCCATCACCTCTGAGACGGTGCAAGACGTAGGCGCCAGCGTGCTTTCTCCCTCCGGAGACTTGAATCCGGGGACCATTTCTATCAACGGACAGCGCGAATTTGCCAACGGTTTTATCGTTAACGGAAGCGATGTGCAGGAAGATGTGAACATGGGAACGGCCATCGTTCCCAACCTCGATTCCATCGCCGAGTTTCGCATTCTGACCAACAATTTCGATGCGGAGTACGGAGAATTCAGCGGCGGCCAGATCAACGTGGTCACTAAATCCGGCTCCAATGTATTTCATGGCGACGTCTTCGAATTCGTCCGAAACACGGATCTCGATGCGCGCAATTATTTCTCGCCCGCGCGCGGCGCCTTCGATCAAAACCAGTTTGGCGGAACGTTTGGCGGACCGATTCGCAAGGACAAGGTTTTCTTTTTCGGCGATTATCAGGGAACGCGCTCGACGCAAGGCGTGGACACGGGACAGATTCCTGTGCCTTCTGTGCAGGACCGGTTGGGCAATCTGTCCAACCTGGCCAGCTCTTTTGTGACTACCGATGCGAATGGAAACACGGTCCCGACGACGGTGAGCGGGCCGTATTTCGCCAGTCTGCTTTCGGGAAAACTTGGCTACACCGTCTCGGCGGGCGAGCCTTACTACACACCAGGATGCACGAGCGCCACCTGCGTTTTTCCCGGAGCCGTGATTCCCCAAAAGGCGTGGTCCGCTCCCGCAACCAATCTTCTGCAATACATCCCCACCGCCAACAACGCGAACGGCACATTTTCCACCTCGTCCTCGAACCTCACTCTGCGCGACGACAAAGGCGCTTACCGGCTGGATGCCAACTCGCGCTGGGGTCTTCTCTCCGCCTACTATTTTCTCGACGATTGGTCGCAGAACAATCCTTATCCGATCGCGCAAGGCGGGGCGAATGTTCCAGGCTTCAGCGCGCTCTATCTGGGCCGGGCGCAATTGCTCAGCCTGGGCGACACGAAAACAATCAGCGCCACGAGCTTGAATGAATTTCGCTTCAGCTATCTGCGAAACTCGAATGATCTCGGCAAACCGGTCGGCGGAGTCGGCGTCAGCCTGGCGTCGCAGGGATTCGAGGTCGGTCATGGAACACCGGGTATCGTGGCGCTTTCTCCAAAAACGGAAGGCGTCGAGAGCGTCGGCTTCAACAGCTTCACGATTGGAACGAACACCAACGAGCTGAACCAGGCCGGCAACACTTTCCAGTGGCTCGATAACCTTTCCAAAGTGATTGGAAACCACACCCTCAAACTCGGCACCGAATTTCACTACGACCAGGTGAATGTGAATGCCATCGCGCAATTCAATGGCAGCTTTCTCTTCTTCGGAACTGAGACGGGCTCTGATTTCGCGGACTTCCTGCTGGGGATTCCGAGCCAGTACAACCAAAGCCAGCTTCAGCCCTTCTACGGCCGTAATAGATATCTGGGGCTCTATGCGCAGGACAGTTGGCGCGCGACGCGAAACCTCACTCTGAATTACGGCCTGCGATGGGACCGGATCGAGCCCTGGTATGAGAAGTACAACCAGATCGCCACGTTCGTACCGGGTCGACAATCGGTTGTTTTCCCTGGCGCTCCTGCCGGTATTCTCTATCCGACCGATCCGGGAGTGCCGCGCACTTTGGCGCCTCCGGGGAATCGGGATTTTGCGCCGCGTATCGGCGTAGCCTATTCACCAGATGGCAAGGGGGATGGTCTGCTCGCCAAAATACTGGGTGGCCCTGGCAAGACGAGCATCCGGGCGAGCTACGGTATGTTTTACACGGCTATCGAGGCTCTCACTATCGGTGTGATGAGCGCCAATGCGCCTTATGGAACGACCTATACCAGCCCGGCGCCGCCGCTCTTCGCCACTCCGTTTGTCACGGCCGCGAACGGCCAGAATTCGGGGCAAGTTTTTCCGGTGACGCTGGCTCCGCTGAACTCCAGCTCCGGCCATCCCGACCCCAATATAGATTGGTCGCAATTCGAGCCGATTACGGGGCTACCCAATTACCGCACGACCAACCGCATTCCTTACACTGAGGAATATATGCTTTCGCTCGAGCGCGGACTTGGGGCCAATACCGTTCTCAGTTTGAATTACGTTGGCACGCAGGGGCATCGTTTGCTCGTGCTGGAAGAGGCGAACCCCGGCAACCCCGCGCTTTGCTTGCAATTGAGCGATCCGGCTAATCTTGCACCGGGACAAGTTCCTTGCGGTCCGTTCGGCGAGGACACCACCTACACGACTTCGACGGGGCAGGTTTACAGCGGAACGCGTGGTCCGTTAGGCGCAAATTTTGGCAGCAACGCCAACCAAGCCACCATCGGCAATTCCGATTACAACGCTTTGCAAATTACGCTGCGGCACACCAGCAAGCGTCTGAACGTGCTGGCCGGATACACGGTTAGCAAATCGCAGGACCAGTCTTCGAATATCGGCGAGGAGGTCAATCCGCTCGATCCGTCGCTCAGTAAAGCTCTCTCGGCCTTCGATGTGAAGCATAACTTCGTAGTAAGTTACAGCTATCAACTCGCTGTTGAAAAATTGCTCCGCGCCACGAACCGTTGGACGGAGGGCTGGGAACTATCCGGCATCACACGGTTCAGTACGGGCCTTCCAGTAACTCTGGTCAACTTCGGTGACAATTCTCTGCTCGGCTCCGAGCCAAATGGCATCAACAATTTTGGTGTTGACGAGCCCGACTACAACGGCGGCGCGCTCGATCTCAATCACAATCCTCGGAACAATCTCTCCTATTTCGATACTGCCCAATTCAGCGAGAATGCGTTGGGCTCGGCTGGCACCGCCCAGCGCCGCTTCTTCTACGGACCCGGGATGGACAACTACGACATGGCCCTTCTCAAAAACGTGCGTCTGAGCGAATCGAAGTCTTTCCAATTCCGCGTCGAAGCTTTCAACGCCTTCAACCACGCCCAGTTCTTCGGCCCGCAAGCTGTCGACGGGAATATCGACAGCTCCACGTTCGGCCAGGTCATCGGCGCCGCTCCGCCGCGCCTCGTGCAGTTCGGCGCAAAATTCTTCTTCTGACGCAAAGCTGCAATGGCTCCTAGCTATCCGAGAGGATCTCAACTTCCGAGCATCCAGGAGTTTGGAAACGATGACCTATGCCCAGAGAGTGTCCAATCTTGGGCAGTCAGGCACTTTCCGACTGTCTAGACTGACCCAAGGCAACGGGTCTGGTATGTCGTGGGCTCAGTCAAGGAGCGCAATGAGTCGTCTGATGAAGCTAGCTGAAGCACTTCGAGATATTGCGGAAGAATCCAGCAAACATGAAATTGAGCAAGCCCTCTGCCTATGTATAGGGTTTGCAGACCGTGTTAGCGAAGAGCCCGTAGGCGATGCAAAAGGAATTTCACTATGCCCCCCGACCTCGATCACGCAGCGCTCGCTCGCAAGGACCTGATCGACAAACTATCGTCCTTGAGTTCCATTGGGACAACCTGATAGTACATGCCTGTCTCCGAAGTTTGTTTCAGGCGATCGACGCATCTCTTCGGAGTCGGAATCAATCGTTTGACCTTTGGCAATAGCGCCAGCGGGCAGGAGCCACATCCATCCTTCAAATGGAGTGGCCCCAGAGCACCCTTCCCTCCAAAATCACCAGTCCCCAGAGTCGCGACGACTGCTTGCTTCGAGGCGTCAGCAACCAACGAGTGCATTTCAAACCGCCTTTCTGAACGTATATGACATTCTCCGAAGGAATCGCCCTGCTCGAAGTTCGCTTCTCGAATTAGGAACGTATCCCTTATGGGACAGTCTTCCGCCCGCCAGAGTGGAATACTAAGTTTGGATAAATGGAGGTTACTTTGAGCAGAACTACAGTTCCACCGGCGGGCGGCAGCGAGCCCCTTACTGCTCTTACCGGCACAGAGTCCGTAGCCAACATTCTTGAACAGGAACTCGACCCTACGATTCATGAGTGGATCAGGCTCGTAGAGAAAGAACCAGACTTAATTCGCATCCGGTTGAATTTCGAAGAACGCACGGGCCATCTTCCGAAACTCCTGCATGACGTAATTGCCAGGCTGCGTCTCGACAAGGGATCGAAAGCTCCGATTTCGGCCGCTGCAAGCCGCCACGGAGAGCTGCGACGTAAGCAAGGCTACACCGCTGCAATGGTCGTTGACGAATCCCGAATCCTGCAGGTCTGCATTTTTTCGACGCTGCATAGGAATGAGGTTCGCGTGAAATTCAGCACGTTGCTTGCTGATGTCGTGACCATTGCAGATGAAGTAGACGCGCAATTAAAGCAGCAGGTCCTCTGCTTCCTGCCTGTAGAGAAACCAAGAAGCGGCAGTGCGAACTGAATTAACATCCAGTGACAGTATGAAAATGAAGAAATCCAAGACAGAATCGCACGAGCCGCTGAGCTTTCTCGATCGTTCGGGAATGGCAAGAAAGTTTGCCGAATTTCAGAAA
Organism: Verrucomicrobiia bacterium; assembly: GCA_035571045.1. Lineage (GTDB taxonomy): Bacteria > Acidobacteriota > Terriglobia > Acidiferrales > UBA7541 > Acidiferrum. The sequence continues at coordinate 13,801 of DATMKS010000038.1, read as the reverse complement.
GACGAGCAGATTTACTGTCAAGGTGACGCGGCCAAAAGCGTCATGTACATCCAAAAGGGCAACGTAAAATTCTCCGTGGTTAGTGCGTCGGGCCGGGTGGCGGTCGTCGCGATGCTTGGTCCGAGCGATTTTTTTGGCGAGGGCTGCATGGCGGGTCAGTCGGTCCGCATGGGCACGGCTACTGCCATTACGCCGACCACCCTGCTTGCCATCGACAAAAACGAATTGTTAGACATGCTCCGCACACAAGACAAATTATCAGACTCTTTTGTCGAATTTATACTCAATCATAAAAATCGGGTTGAGGAAGCTTTGATCGATCAACTCTTCAATTCGTCCGAGAAGCGTCTCGCCCGAGCGCTGCTCGTGCTCGGACGTTATGGAAGGGTGCAGCACCAGCTGGACGACGAACTGCCAACTGTTTCCCAAGAGACTTTGTCGGAAATAATCGGCACTACCCGCTCTCGCGTGAATTTCTTCATGAACAAATTTAGAAAACTGGGCTTCATCGAATACCACAACCGTAGAATTAAGATCAACAAATCATTGCTGACATTTGTTCTGGACGAGTAAGACGGCGGCTGGCTGCCGCCTGATATCCAACGGTATCCAGATGATGTTGTTTGGACTAGCGAAGCGCGAGGGGTTTGTAAATAAGACCGATGACCATTCCGATGATAGTCCACTGGACGAAGTAAGTCACAGCCTGTCCCAGAGCGAGTTTCAGCCCGATGTTCAGGTTCACGTAGTTGTGCAGCACAAACGCGCAAACCACGAAAAAGCCAATGAGAACGCCGAAGCGCGCACCTTCCATGGTGCCCGACCCGCCCCGATGTATCATTGCGAAAATTATGGCGACAACGAGGATCGATATGAAAGTCGCGACCAATCCAATCGGCATAACCTTCATCATTTCCTCCTTAGGTCGGAATACGGCCGGGTACTTGCGGCCTTCATTGATAAGACCTGGCACCAGCCAAAACACTAAGAAACCAAAGGCAAAAGACGCGACCGTGCCACCAAGCGCCGCCAGCCCGAGACTGGAATAGTTCATTTGCATTCCTTTACCAATTGCGGATCAAAATCAAAGTCGGTTCGGCAGGACTGGTTCGCCCAAACAATGATGATTTTGGTAGGGCGAGATCGTCGGGCGCATTCAGAAGGGGGTTTATAACACAGTCTTGGGCCAACTCTGATAAGTTATCGGGCTCTGGCACGCAAGTCCCAAAGATTGGATTTCTTCTGGTTTTCTTCGGCCGCGCCAGAGGTGGCCGCTGAGCCATGCGACTCCTGCCCAGTTGCGCACCTGGAATTATTTAGCCTTCTGCTTTCTTGGCTCTTGGGTGTTCAGCACAGACATGGATTGCAAATTCCTTATCGCGCAGCCGCTCATAAATCTCTTTCATTTCGTCAAGCGAATTGCCACCGGGTGGCCCCGAAGGCTTGAAAGTCCATGCGCATTCAGAGCAACCGTAGCCCTGAAAACGCGGCTTTTCAATCCATATCGGTTTGCGGCGTAGGATCACCTTGGGATGCCTCGTGAGCTATGAATAGGCTGCGGTCTCGGTCGTACGGATCAGCGGAAAAAACGATAGTCGCATTCTTCGCATCGTTACGGTCGTATTCGAAGGATAGTCAGTAGAAACTCAATAATTCCCCTCGTTTTTGATCTATGGTCCAAATCACTCTGACAGTCGGGGCACCAAATCGACATCGCGGCACTCTTCAAGGGAGAGAGGAATGACAACTCATCCGATAGCCTCAGTCATGGACCGATCCCATCCTTACTTTGCTTTTGTCACAGTCTCAATGTCAGGAGTGTCCTCGTCCATCAGGTGAGACCACCAAAACCCCATCGGGTAAATCCTCTAAACGCGGGCGGTCCCGGCCTTTTCATCCTAGCGCTATGGCCTTAATTCCCGTACTGGTTCTCGTGGTTGTAATTTTGAGTTCATTGGCTGGAGAATTTCCTCGAAGCTGCGCCTCGGATTTAACTTGGAAACGTACGATGCTGCCGCAATAATCGGCGACTAGACACTTCCCAATCATGAAGAGCCTGACAAGAACTACGGACAATGCTGCGGCAGCTTCTGTTCTGTGCACCCTACTGAGCCTCGCGTGCATAACTGCTTGGTGCGCTGACAAGACCACAACACCAGCAGCAAAGCGGGCAGACCGCATCGTTATTATGAAATCTGCTCGAACGATGATGCTAATGCAGGGTACAAAGGTTCTTAAGACCTACAAAGTGGCACTCAGTCGCGAACCCGTCGGAGCGAAGGAGCGGACGGGAGATCATAAAGTACCCGAGGGTGAGTACGTGGTTGACTCGAAGAATCCGCACAGTCGATTCCATCTTGCCCTTCACATCTCCTAGCCGAATGCGGCTGACCGGGAGCGAGCGCGCAAGCTAGGTGTCAAACCTGGGGGCAATATCGAAATCCACGGCCTCGATAGCAAGTACGCCTGGGTTGGCAGTCTGCAACGCCAGGTGGACTGGACCGACGGTTGCATCGCCGTCACTAACGCAGAAATCGAGGAAATATCGGCGATGGTTCCGCTCGGAACGCCCGTCGAGATACGCCCATGATTTTAGTCGGCAAGTGGATCCCGTGCCTCGGGTTCGACGCAGTAGGCCTCGATGGTGAGCCGACCGCTGCGATCATAACTGCGGTTGTCGGCCCAATAGCGTTTGTCCGTCGTGGACGTAAACGATAGCGCCAGCGGAATGATCTCGCCCTCTCGAAGATCCTGCAATAAGACGCTATGCCTTACATCTGGCAGCGGTTACCGGAGAAGTCCAAAATCCACTGTAACGCGACGATTGCTGGCAGATCCGTGCTCAGAGGCCATACAATCGACGCCTTTCCGCCTCCTCCGTCCTGTCTTATTAAGTTTAAGTCCCCACAATCCGCCATTATCGCTTTGGGACCACTCCCCCTGGTCCCACCCACCCGCACGCTAAACTATTTGGACGGCATTATCCGGAGTGTTCATGCGGAGCAAGACTTCCGCCGCCTTTTTCCTGGTTATCGTGGCAGCTTTGGCGCTCGGTTCCCTTGCCGCAAAGGCAAAGACCACCGAGACGGCCCCGCTTTCCCTTCCTCGTCGGCCGCACTACGTCTTTCAGAAGGTGGGTGAAAATTTCGGCCTGAGCTTCCTGACGCCGTCCTGCATCCTGCAGGACCAGGAAGGCTTCATCTGGATCGGAACGCCCGACGGCCTGCTTCGCTTTGACGGCAATCATGTTCTCCGCTTTGGCATCGAGCAAGGCCTTCCGAGCACCAACGTCAACCAGATCGTTCTGGCGCCTACCGGCCGTATCTGGATTGTCACTTCCCGAGGCATCTCTTATTTGGAAGCGGGCAGGCTTCATCAACTGCCACTCGCCAAGATCTACAATTTTTTCCGTCAGCCCTCCGCGCTGGCCCTCGATCACTGGGGCAAAGTTTATCTCGCTACCGAAGGCGGCCTGCTTCGCGTCGATCCCGACCGCCCCAACGATTTCCGCCTCTGGTCCGTAGCAGAGGGCCTGCCCAGCATTGAAGCAGAGTCGGTCAGCGTCACCTCCGAAGGCCGAGTTTGGTTCTCCTCCGGGCACCGCGTCGGCTGGCTTGATTCTCAGGATCGTGTCCACATGTTCCCGGTGCAAAGCGGCCTCGCTCACGAACCGGTGCTTAGCATTCTTCAGGACTCCGAAAAAATCCTCTGGGTTCGCACATGGTCGCATCTCTATCGTCTGAATCCAGGCTCAACTCACTTCGTCACCGAGCTCCCAGATCTTCCCCCCGCCAACGACTATGGCTCCCCCACGCTCGACCGTTCCGGCAATCTCATGATCCCCACGGTTGCAGGCCTGTACCGCCGCACCTCCGGCCAGTGGGAGGTCATCGATCAAAGCCGCGGCATGGCCGTCAACGCTACCTTTGCCATCACAGAGGACCGCGAGGGCGCCTATTGGATCGGCCTTGGCGGGGCGGGTATCCAGCGCTGGATCGGCCGCAAAACATGGTCCAGTTGGACGCAAACCGAAGGTCTTCCCGACAACGTTGTCTGGTCTGAATTGCGCGACAAACGGAAGCGCCTCTGGCTTGGCACCAACAGTGGCGTCGCCATGTGGGATCCTCAAGCCGATCACTGGCGAATCTGGAAATCGAAAGACGGCCTCAATGGTTCCTTGGCTCGCGATCTCACGCTTGCCCCCGATGGCGCCGTATGGGTCCTTTGCCGCCCGGGCGGCCTTACGCGCTTTGACCCCGATACTCTGGTCCCCGAGAAAATCTCGACTCCAGAACCCAATCCGACCGGCGTTCACGTCGGCCCGGACGGCCGCATCTGGATCGCGAACTCTTACTACGTCAAAGCGACCCGTCCTTCGCAGCGACCCTTTCAATTCGTTGATGTGCCATTGCCTCCAGAAATCCACGAAGGCATAGGCCGCTTCGCATCGAGCCCCGATGGCGTTCTTTGGGCCATTGGCAGGGGCGGCATCTCCCGCTTCGATGGCAAACATTGGCTGCACTTCACGACGGCCGACGGTTTGCTGCAGGATGACGTTGTCGAAGCTGCTCCAGTCAGTCGCGATGAAGTTTGGTTTCACTACTCCGACGCTCTTGGTCTCAGTCGTCTGCGCCTCGTTGATGGAAAACCGCGCGTCACCCACTACGGTCTGGCGGATGGACTGCCCTCTCTCGACGTTTACATGCTCGGAGCCGATCACGATGGCAACATCTGGGCCGGCGGCGCTTCTGGCCTTACCGAATTTCTCCACAATGGCCACACCCTTCGCTTCACGCAGGCCGATGGCCTCATCTGGAACGACCTCAGCGAGCGCGGCTTTTTCGCGGAAGAAGACGGCTCCTTGCTCTTTGGAACCAGCGGCGGCCTCGCCCGCTATAATCCTGTCTCCGCCGACGAACGTGTCGAGCCCCAGCCTCGCGTCGTGATTACCTCCGCTCTGCTCGGTTCCCGTGACCGCCTCGGCGAACGCAACCCGGGAGCGCCGCGCAGCGACAACACCTTCCGCGTGGATTTCGCGGCTCTCACTTACCGCGACCCCGGGAGCGTCCGCTGCTACTATCGCCTAGCTGGCCTTGAAAGCGAACCTAACGAGACCTCCGACCGCGAAGCTCGCTATCCCGCTCTTCCTCCTGGAGATTACACTTTTACCGTTTCTTGCCGTTCCGCCCGTGGCACGCTCAGTCTTCCCGCGCAATTTTCCTTCACGGTAATCCCTGCCTGGTGGCAAACCTGGTATTCACGCGGTTTTGTCATTCTTCTAGGCCTCATCGCTCTCTACTCCCTCATGAACTACCGCACGCGCAAGTTGCAGGGCGAGCGTCTCCGCCTCGAAGAAGCCGTCGCCGAGCGCAGCGAAGCCCTCGCGCAAGCCAACAAGGAACTCGAGGAGATGTCTCTCACCGATCCGCTCACCTCCGCGCGCAATCGCCGTTTTTTCCAAGCCACCATTGCCAGCGATGTCAGCCAAGCCGTGCGCGCCTATTCCTCGCCCGATCCGACGCGCAGCCGCCGCAATCGTGACATCGTTTTCTATCTCATCGATGCGGACCATTTCAAAGAAATCAACGACCGCTTCGGCCACGATGCGGGCGATCAGATGCTCATAGACCTGACGACCCGCATCAGTTCCGCGATTCGCTACTCGGATGTGTTGGTCCGCTGGGGCGGCGAAGAGTTCCTGGTCGTCTCCCGCTTTTGCGAGCGCAAGGAAGCCGCCACGCTCGCCGCACGCGTACTCTCCGCAGTTGCCGGCGAACCCTTTAAAATCAAAGGCGCGGTAGGGCTCTCTCTGAATCGAACCGTCTCGATTGGCTGGGCCGCCTTCCCGTGGAATATGCATTCGCCCGTCGACGTCAACTACGAAGAGGTCCTCGCCCTTGCCGACCGCGCCATGTACAAAGCCAAAAACGCCGGCCGCAACCTGGCCATCGGCGCTCTCCCGCCGGAATCTGCCTCTGAGCCACACACCGCCGTCGCGCACGGCGATTCCGAAGCTCGCGTCTCGGAAATCGCAGCCACCGCCGCCTACGTCACCACCTACGGCCTCGAAACCACGTCCATCACCTAGCCGTCCTTTTCACCAACCACGCGGTTTCTCAGCACCTCCCGATCAAGGGTAAACTCTCTACCGGTGTCGAGCCCACTTGAAGACGTAACATTTCACAACGGCGCGATCGAACTCCACGCCGTCGCCGCCGGCCCGCCTGACGGTCCTGTCGTCGTCCTCTTACATGGCTTCCCGGAATCCTGGTACTGCTGGCGCAAGCAAATCGACCCTCTCGCCTCCACCGGCTTCCGCGTTATCGTTCCCGACCAGCGCGGCTACAACAAAAGCAGCAAGCCGCGCGGCGCAGCTTCTTACGCGCTCTCCGAACTCACTTCCGACGTTCTCGCCATCGCCGACCAACTCGGCGAAGAGCATATCTTCCTAGCCGGCCATGATTGGGGCGCCGCCGTAGCCTGGAGCGTCGCCCTCCTTCATCCGCAACGCGTCGCCAAGCTCGCCATCCTCAACGTGCCTCACCCGAGCGTGATGCGCCGTTACCTAAAATCAAATCGCCGCCAGCTTCGCCGCAGTTGGTACATGTTTTTCTTCCAACTCCCTTTTCTCCCCGAGGCGGCCTTCTCCGCTTTCCGTTTCCGTCTCGGCGTCCGTTCTCTGGTTCGTTCCAGCCGCCCCAACACGTTTTCTAGCGAAGATCTCGCCCAATACCGCGCCGCGTGGTCAGAGCCTGGCGCTCTCACTGCCATGATCAACTGGTACCGGGCCGCCTTTCGCTATCGCATCAAATTTCCTGACACGACGGTCCACGTCCCGACGCGCATCCTCTGGGGCGAACGCGACGCGTTCCTCCTCTCCGACATGGCCCACAACAGCCTGCGATATTGCGACAGCGCCGAACTCTACACCTTCGCCAACGCCTCTCACTGGCTCCAGCACGAAGAACCTGCCCGCGTTTCCGAACTCCTCATCGATTTTTTCCGCGGTCGGCCAACGTAACACGAAGCCCCCAAGGCAAACTCGACCATTCAGGCTTAAATTTCGCCCAATCATCAGCCAACCAAACAAATCGTCTCGCACTCAAAAGTGGTACGATTTCCGCCCATGAGATCGCCTATGAAATCAACGGCCACGAGAACTCTTGTACTTCTGACCGCCGCATTTGCCGTGCTCGCGGTCACTATCTGCAGCTCCTCTTTGATTTCTCCCAAACTCTCCGCCAGCAATCTCTCTTTCGCCCTCGGGCCAAATCCGCAATCGTCGCCGGCCGGAGCACAAGATCCTGCTGCTGCCGCGCGCATTGCCCGTATTGAATCTGGTCTCCTCCCCGCCGTTGTGATCAAAGGCCAGCCTCCTCAGGCGATGACCATTATCGATCGCATGGCGCACTACAAGGTCCCCGGTGTCAGCGTCGCCTTCTTCGACCACGGGCAAATTATTTGGACTAAAGCCTACGGCTTCGCCGACGTCGTCTCCAAAAAAGCAGTCACAGCCGATACGCTTTTCCAGGCCGCCTCCATCAGCAAACCTGTCGCCGCCCTCGCCGCGCTTCGCCTGGTGCAAGACGGGAAGCTCAATCTCGACGAAGACGTCAACGTCAAACTTCGCACCTGGAAAGTCCCTGAAAACGCCTTCACCGAAAAAGAAAAAGTCACCATCCGCCGCATACTCAGCCACAGCGCCGGACTCACGGTGCACGGTTTTGCCGGCTACGCCTCCGACGAACGAGCGCCCACCGTTGTCCAAATCCTTAACGGCGAAAAACCCGCCAACTCCGATCCCATCCGCGTCGATGTTGTCCCCGGCACTCTCTGGCGTTACTCCGGCGGCGGCTTTGTCGTCCTGCAAACGCTCATGTCCGACGTCACCGGAAAGCCTTTCCCGCAAATCATGCGCGAACTTGTCCTCGGGCCCGCGGGCATGACCCACAGCACCTACGAGCAGCCGCTTTCCAAGGATCGCGTGCCGGAAGCCGCCACCCCCTACAGCGCCAACGGCGACCCCGTGAAAGGCGGTGCGCACACCTATCCTGAAATGGCGCCCGCAGGCCTCTGGACCACTCCCTCCGACCTCGCTCGCATGGCCATGGAAGTCCAAGCCGAATACGCTGGCAAATCTTCAAAAATTCTTTCGCAAGACATGGCGCACCAGATGCTCACTCACCAAATCGGCACATGGGGCCTCGGCTTCGGCCTCGAAACGAATGGCGAAAAGCCTCATTTCGGCCACGGCGGCGCCAACGAAGGCTTCCGCTGCAACATCGAAACTTACACCGACTCCGGCCAAGGCTTCGCCGTCATGACCAACTCCGACAGCGGGGGCGAACTCACCGAAGAAATCTTCCGGGCCGTCGCCAAGGAATACGGCTGGCCCGATTACCGCCCCACCGAGCACACGCTGCTCAAAATCAATCCCGCCACCTTCGCAGCGTATCCCGGCACCTACGAAATCCCCGGCATCGGCAAACTCACCGTCACGCTGAAATCGCCCAGTCTCTACGTAGAAGCCGAACCCTTCGGCCCCGACCCCATCGAGCTCCTCCCCGAATCCGCCACCCAGTTCTTCGTCCTCTCCGGCGACATCACCTTCACCTTCCACAATGACGCTCAAGGAGCCGTCACGGGCCTAACCCTCCACGCGGGCCCCCAAACCTTCGAAGCAAAAAAGATCTCCTAACAGGACCCAGCAAGGCTCGCCTTCCAGTAGCTTGGGAATCCCGGGCACAAGACAGGCAACACTCAGCACCAGCAGCCTTTCCCTTCAGTGTGCTAGTATCCACTACTCGCTTATCTTAAGGATCACTTGAATGCGGCATTCCCTCACCGCACTTCGGTTTCTATTGTTGTCTTCTTTTGCCTTTATGCCTGTTTTCGCGCAGGCTCCCGCCGCCACTCCCGCGGGCAGCCCCGCCAAAACAGAAGAATCATCCCTCGCCGCTGAGCCGTATGTAATCGAGTCAATCCAGAGCAAGGTCCGGTTTGAGCCGGATGGCAAAGGCGAGCGTGACTTGCAACTCCGTATCCGCGTGCAGTCCGAATCTGCCATTAGAGAATTTGGCGTGCTCGTTTACGCCTATAGCGCCAGTTTTGAAAATCTCGACGTTCTCTACGCTCGTGTGCGCAAGCCGGATGGATCGATCGTCGAAACTCCTGCCGGCGATATTCAGGAACTCGATTCCGCGGTCAGCCGTGAAGCTCCCATGTACACCGACCAGCGGGAAAAACACATCGCTGTTAAATCCCTGGGAGTTGGCGACATCCTCGAGGCCAGTTTGCGCTGGACCGTCCACGACCCCGTTGCGCCGGGACATTTCTGGTTTGACCACAATTTCTTCAAGGCCGGTATCTGTCTGAAGGAAGAACTCGAAGTGAATGTCCCGGCGAACCTGGCGGTAAAATTGTCCGGTTCTAACCCATCTCCTCTGATACGTGAACAAGATGGACGCCGCATCTACACATTCACGACTTCACATTTGAAAAAAGAGGAAGAGGAAGGCATCCCCGCTTGGGAAAAGGACTTCGATGGCGCCACTCCGCCTTCCGTGCAGCTCAGTTCTTTCTCCTCTTGGGCTGAGGTGGGTACTTGGTTTGGCGGTTTGCAACAGCCGGGTGTCAAGGTCACGCCGGAAATTCGCGCCAAGGCCGACGAACTTACCAAAGGGAAATTCACCGATGCCGAAAAAATTCCTCCCATCTATGATTTCGTGGCCTCTCGGTTCCGCTACATCGGCGTGGACCTTGGAGCTGGCCGCTATACCCCTCACTCCGCCGAGGCGGTTCTTGCCAATCGTTATGGCGACTGCAAGGACAAGCACACCCTCTTCGCCGCCCTTCTCCAAGCCGCCGGCATTCAAGCCTTTCCCGCTCTGATTAGCTCCACGTACAAACTAGACGCGGACATGCCGTCCGCCAATCTTTTCGACCACGTGATCACCGCAATCCCTCAGGGCGATTCCTTTCTTTTTCTCGACACAACTCCCGAAGTTGCTCCCTTCGGCTTGCTTCTTGCCCAGCTCCGCAACCGCCAGGCACTTGTCATCCCTTCGAACGGCATGGCCAAACTTGTTCGTACCCCAGCCGATCCTCCGTTTCCGAACTGGGAGAAGTACAAGATGGATTCCTCCATCGACTCGAGCGGCGTTCTCGACGGCAAAGCGCGCTTCGAAGACCGCGGTGATGCCGAAGTCTTAATCCGATTGGCTTACCGCAACACTGCTCAGAATCGTTGGAATGAGCTTGCACAAAATTTTGTCCAGCGCTTGGGTTTTGGGGGAACCGTAAGTGAGGTCGCCGCCGCTCAGCCAGAGAGCACTTCCGATCCTTTTTGGTTTAGTTATTCCTATCACAGGCCAGACTACTCGGAGTGGAAACAGCACCGCATAAGCTTGCCATTCCCCATTATCCTTCTGTCCGAACTCACGGAAAAACAGAAGGCCTCGCAAGTTCCTCTTCCTCTCGGCTCCCCTCAGGAAGTCATCTACGAAGCCTCTCTCAAACTCCCCGTTGGTTTCTCGGCAATCCTTCCAAAAAATACCGACCAGAAAACCGATTTCGCCGAGTACTCGGCAACCTATTCTTTAGAAAATGGGGTTCTTCACGGCACACGTCATCTCAAGACCAAGCAGCGCGAGATCCCTGGTTCCGAGCGCGCCGCTTTTAGCGCTTTCGTGAAGAGCGTCGAGGACGACGAGAACCGCTATATCTTGCTTAGAGGTGAGTTCGAATCCGACAACCCGTTTGCCAAGAGTCAATCGCTGCTGAAACAAGGCAAAACGTCGGAAGCTATCGCTCTGCTTGAAAAAGCCCTGCAAGACAACCCGGATAACATCTTGCTGAAGCTCACTCTCGGAGGCGCCTATCTCCGCGTTCCTGACGAGACCAAAGCCATGGCCCTCTTTAACCAGATGGTTGAAGGCAAGCCCGATTCCGGCATGCTTAACGGCGTGGCCTACGAATTAGCTCGTGCCAATCTCCGCATCAGTGACGCTCTAAATTTTGCATCCCTCGCCGTCGCCGGGATTTCCGCTGACACTATGGACCTGACAACTGACCCTCCGGGCCCACTGGATTATGTGCGAACGCGGGCCTTGGCTGCGGATTGGGACACCCTGGGCTGGGCGAAGTTTCGCGCCGGCGACACCGCCTCCGCCGAGAAATACGTTCAGGCTGCCTGGCTGCTCTTCCAGCACGCCGGCATTGGCGAACACCTAATTGAGATATACGAAAAACTTGGAAAGCAACAGGATGCTGCGCGTATCTGCCACATGGCGCTGGCAGCGTACGGCAAGGATGACGACCCAGATACTAGAAATAAACTGCAAGCTGCCGAAGATCGGCTAGGTGTCTCAAAATCGGATTCCGTGACCCTAAACGCGAAGGCCTACAAGCCGACTGCCTACGGTGGAGTTGAACTCTCGGAAATGCGCTCTGTGAAAATCTCTTTTCCTGCCGAACTTCCCGCTCAATCCAAAAGCGCCACCTTCGCCATCACAATTGTAAATGGCCAGAAAACGGCGCTAGTCAAATTTATCGAGGGCGACGAGGGGCTTCGGCCTGCCGTTAAAACCCTAGTCACCGCCAAGTATCCTCAAGCCTTTCCCGACAACACGCCCGTAAAACTAGTTCTGCAAGGATTGCTCAGCTGCTCCAAATTCAGCAAAGGCTGCATGTTAGTCTTCTTTCCTATGGAAACCATCGCCGCCCCATCGCCAAGTCCGTTTCAATGAAAGCACGGGCGCGGATGGCCGCCCCTTCCCGCGCCAAGCTCGCTCCGTTTGTCACGACCGCCGCGCAGCGCTATCCTATCGTTGTCATCCTGCACTTGGAGGCTACCATTGATCGGATCCCTCACGTCTCTCGACTCCCTGCTCCTCACCATCGTACTGGCCACACTGGCTATCGGGCTGCCTATTCTTCTGGTGTTGGCCATCCGCTTTCTGTGGGACCGCAGCTTGAACCTCGGTCGCTCCAGAGAACTCGAAAAACTCATCTGGCAGTTGCACCGTATCGCCAGCGCAACGGAGCATCAATTGAATTTGACATTTCCTGCCGTCCAGCCCGGCACGGAAGAGCCCCGCGATCTCGCCTATCTCCAACAGCTTCCCGCCGAGCCAGCTGCGGCCTCTCCCAGCGTCGCTCCTCCCGGTGCTGCCGCTTCAGCCCCCGCCCAAGGCCAGCGTGCCGTGCAAAAGCCCGCAGCTCAACAGCCTACGTCTCCACAGCTAGACGCCCAGCAGGCGCCTCTCCCCGCTCTGGAACGCCGAGACCCCTCGACCGAGGCTCCCCGCGCCGGGGTCAACTCCATGTTCGGCATATAAATCATGTCCGGGCGGGTGGCATAGCCTTAGCGCCACAAACTGTGGTTTTTGACTCAGTCTCTATTCTGGTGTGCCCCACCTTTTCGGGTTTGGCTTTTGAAAAGGTGGGTCTTCCTCTTCGTTATCGCTTACTCGCCATTTCTTAAGACCTGCTTCTCCTCGGCAGAAAACTGACGGTAGCGGCCGGTTTCGATTTCGCGCTCGCGAGCAAACGGTGGCATCTCTCGCAATCTTTCCAGCGCCTTTTGTACTTCCGGTCGAAGAGGCGCATTCGCTTGGGCGGAGGCCCGCTCCGTAGTCGCCCGCACTGTGGTGAAATGTCCCGGGACCGAACCCGCAGCTCGGTAGCTGCTCGGCGTCCCGCTCATCCTGTCAACAGACAGAACTGGCCCATGCGGCGCGACGCCCGCAGCGTCGCTGTTGGGGTAGCCCGCGTTGGGTGCGCCTCCCGGCACCGGTGGTCTCCAGGGTCTTGCCGGTCCGTTCTGGTTGGGCAGGGGCCGCGCGTTGGGACCTGCCGGGGGAGGATCATCGTACCCATTGCCCGGATCGGGATAGCCCGCAGGATCGTCGTCCGAAGGACCATAATACGGGTACGAATAATAATAATAAGGGTCAGGCGCGTAATACCAGGGGTTGTAGTAGGCATACGGATATCCCCATCCCCAACCCCAATACGGCCACCCAAAGCCAAGTCCCCAGCCCCAGCCATAACCGTATCCTCGGCCCCAATACCGTCCGCCCCGGCCGAAGCCACCGCGACCTCCAAAGTAGCCGCCACGAAACCCGCCAAACGAGCCTCCGCGGGCGAACCCAGAGCGGGCTCCTCCGGAGAAACCTCCACCCCCGTGAAACGCTGCTCCCCCGCCTCCATGAAATCCTCCGCCACCGCCGCCGTGGAATCCTCCTCCCCCTCCACCGTGGCCTCCACGTTGGGCGAGCGCCGACTGCGGCAACCAACCAAGCGCAATCATCGCAACGAAAATACAAACGACTCGAAATAAAATGGCTTTCTTCATATCACTACCCTCGGTTCCAGGTCCCTTCGATCCCTTAGATGACAAAATTCTCTCAAAGGGCTACAAATCGGCATTCTACACCCGTGTCGGGCCCCTCGGGTACTGCCGCTCGCGCCTAGGTCCATTGCTCTTTCCTTGCCCATTCCTCGAGCGTCCCCGCTCACGCCAAGATTCACCGAGGAACCTGAAGCAGCCGTGTCGGGCGGCTGACCGCAATTGTCGTGAGATTTCGCTCGATTCGCTGCTGGTCAGGACGATTCTGTACTGTATGGAACTGCGCTCGGTAAAAACTCCGCGAGAGAATTCTTGCGCGTGCTTCTTGTCTCCCTGAACCCTCTCGGCGCGCTCTGGTAGCTAACGCAAGGGAGGATTCGCCAGTATCGGATGCACTCGTTGCAATCCCTGAAAAGCGCGACGCCTATTTGAGTCCGTCGCGCTTTTCCA
>DATMKS010000037.1:0-63043 GCA_035571045.1 Verrucomicrobiia bacterium | reverse complement strand
GAAACACATCACTGTTGATGACGCCAGGGATGGCGGATCAATTGGACTTGGCGCAATTAGCCAGTCAAACCCAAAGTCATCCGGGTCGCACCATTCAGATGAAGGGCAGGGACGGACAAGCCTTTCGCGTGACCAGCGTGTCGGCGCCCGTCGGTTCCCCTGCAGCTCAAACTGACACCCTCCAGATTGCGATTGATGTATCGCAAAAAGAGGCGTTGCTGGCACGCTATCGGTTTTGGTTCTGGGCGATACTGGTGGCTGCCTTCGTCATTTTCCCATTGGTCGGGTTCAAGATCGCACGGCATGGCATTCGTCCGGTGGAGGAAATGGCAACAACTGCGCGCCACATCAGTTCGACGAACCTGCGGGAACGCATTCTTCCGGAAGGTTATCCGTTCGAACTGGCATCCCTGGCCAGTACCTTCAATCAGATGCTGGACCGCCTGGAAGAGTCCTTCGAGCGCATTTCGAGATTCTCCGCGGACATTGCGCACGACTTGCGCACACCGGTGAATAACATACGCGGCGAAGCAGAGGTGGCCTTGGCCCGCGCGCGGACCGCCGGTGAATATCGCGAAGTGATCGAGTCCTTCCTCGAAGAAGCCGTGCGGCTGTCTGATCTTATCGGCGACCTCCTGTTTCTGGCGCGTTCGGAAAGCCCCTTGACCCATATACGCCGCGAGCCGGTGGATGTCGCTGAATTGCTGGGCGGCGTGCAGGAATACTACGAGGCCTCGGCTGCGGACGGCGGCGTATCCCTTAGCACTACTGTCGCCGACAAACCAGTCATTGCCGAACTCGACCGCACGCTCTTGCAACGGGCGGTGGGCAACCTGGTCTCGAATGCCTTGGCAAACACGCCACCCGGCGGAGCAGTCGTGATGGGAACACGCGCCGATCCTTCCACGATTTGCATTGAAGTCTCTGATACAGGCGTGGGTATTCCAGCGGAAGCGCTGCCGAAGGTTTTTGACCGATTCTTCCGTGTGGATTCGTCGCGTTCCCAAGGCTCGGGTGGCACCGGCTTGGGCCTGGCGATCGTTCAGAGCATTGTGCAGCTTCATGGCGGCAATGTTCAGATCTGGAGCCAACCAGGAGAAGGCACCCGGGTCACTCTCCATATGCCAGCCTCATGCGCCAGATGACAAAAATGTAATTCGCACGTCATCCTGGCGTTTGCACTCCACTACTAGACTCGCACACCGTAGGGAGCCCAGACCCCGATGATAAAAAATCCAAGGAGGAAAACCTAATATATGTTGCGAAAATTCCCTCGAAGTCATTCGAGGATCAACCTTCTGCGTCCGCTCGCGGGACTGCTGGTGGCGGGGCTGAGTTTTGCGGCGCTCGCCGCAGCTCAGTCCGTACCATTCCCGACTTACGAAAACGGCCCGAACCCGAACGGCCCATGGGTTGTCAGCAACGGCACAATCATCACCCCCACCGGCACCCAGGTCGACCTCGGCACCACGACCCGCGCCAAGGCCATCGCGCTCAACCCCACTGGCAATCACACCGCCGCTGTCCTTCAAATGGGGGCCCCACAGGCCGTCACGATCTTCAACACCCAGACCGGTGCTGTCCTTCAGACCTACAAACCGTTCGGCACTAAAAACGGCAGCTCCAACGGCATCGCCTACACGCCGGATGGCTCGCACCTGCTCTTCAGCCAGGACAACAGCTACGTGGCCATCGCCAGCGTCAGTCCGACGGGCATGCTCTCAGACTTTGCCCACGTCAGTGTTCCGATGGACGTGAACGCTGCCGGCTATCTGAGCAACGTCACCTGCTTCCCGAACAGCCCTGGGGGGACCACGGGCAGCATTAATATTCCCTGCGGCCTGACCGTCTCGGTTGTGTCAGATGGTACATCCACTTCCTATCCCCTCGGCATCGCGATCTCGCCGGATGGCAAGACCGCCTACGTCGTGCTCGACAACAACGACACTCTGACCAAGATCGACCTGACCCAGGCAACGCCGGTCGAGGGCCCAGAGATCCGCGTCGGTAACGTCCCCCACAGCGTTGTAATCTCGCCCGACGGCAAGACCGCATACGTCTCCAACGAAGCCGGACGGATTGCGACCGAAAAAGACTTCCAAGGATACTCCAACGGCACGCCGGTCGTGGCCCACTATCCGACTGGCTCTACAGCCACCGGCAACGTTTCCGTGGTCGATCTGGCCTCGTTTACGGTGACTGGCAGCATCGAGACCGGTCTGCACCCGACCGGGATGGCCTTCTGGGGCAAGAACCTGTTGGTCGCCAATGCCTATAGCGACAGCATTTCTGTGGTCGACACGACCATGAACCAAGAGGTGCGCAAGATCGACCTTGGGCTGCCGATCGGCGTACCCGGAGAAGGGTCGGCCTACGGGGCCGGACCGAACTCGATCGCCGTCGATCCCAAGCGAGATGTCGCCTACGTCGCGCTCTACAACGCTAACGCGATCGCGGTAGTCGACCTCAACAGCTTCGGTTTGCCTGCCGTGCTGGGCCTGATCCCGGTCGCCTATGCGCCGAGTTCGGTTGTGCTGGACACGGTGGACAACGCGCTGCTCGTTGCCAACGACAAGGGCATCGGCACTAAGGGCATCCCTCCGCAAAATTCGCTTCAGACCAGCCACGGCGTCACCGACTACGGTACGCACCAGGACCTTGGCACCGTCAGCATCGTTCCCGTACCGAAATTCGAAGCGTTGTGGGGGATGACGAGGCAGGTCTTCCAGAACAACCACTGGGATCTGTTTGAAAATATCTGGTCGGCCGCTGGGGGCAACCGGTTTCACAAGCCGGTCGCAATCCCCGAGAAGATCGGCGATCCGTCGAAGATCAAGCACGTGTTCGTAATCATCCGTGAAAACCGCACCTACGATCAGATCCTGGGCGATGTGGCCGGCGGCAATGGCGACGCCTCCCTGGCAGTCTTCGGCGACGGAGCGGGTTTCGGCTTTGTAGGCGGTGTTACTCCCAACGCGCACGCGCTGGTCCAGCGCTTCCCGCTCTTCGACAACTTCTACGACCCGAGCCGCCAGTCGGCCGACGGCCACAACTGGATCACCCAGGCCATGGCGCCCTACTCCGACGACATCCAGTCGCCCGACTGGCTCCGCGACTACCCCTCCAACGGCGGCGAAGCGCTTGCCTACCAAAAGAAGGGCCACCTGTGGGACCAGGCTGCAAAGGCTGGTGTCTCGTTCAAGAACTTCGGCGAGTACATCGAGTACAACACGTTCAACCCGCCGCAGGGTTGCACTGCGCCTCCTGGAGCTCCCTCGAACTCTTGCGAGCCGCTATGGATCGACTTCTACAACGACACACTAGCCTACGAGTCTGGCGCCGAGAAGCAGCTCTACAACTACAACACGGTCTCATCGCACTCTCCGCTCCCGAACCTGATCAACAACACGGTCCAGAACTACCCACAGTTCGATCTGGGCATCCCCGACCAGTTCCGCTTCGATATCTGGAATCAGGATTTCCAGAACGACGTCAAGAACGGTACGGTGCCCCAGTTGGAATTCATGTGGATCAGCTCCGACCACACCGGTGGCCCGCCGACCGCGCAAGCCATGCAGGCCGACAACGACCTGGCCCTTGGCCGCTTTGTCGACGCTATCAGCCACAGCTCGATCTGGTCCTCTTCGGCAATCTTCATTGAGGAAGACGATGCACAGGACGGCGTCGACCACGTCGACGGTCACCGCAGCCCGGGCTACGTCATCAGCCCGTATGTCAGCCAGAAGGTGAACCCCGATGGTACCGGGGCTGGCGTAACCGAAGACAGCATCTTCTACACGCAGGTCAACATGACCCGCACGATCGAGCAGGTTCTTGGACTGACGCCCATGAACCAGTTCGATCTGGTGGCCTCGCCGATGAGGGAAATCTTCATCGACAATCCGCCCGCGGACAACTTCCTGCCCTGGACGCACGTGCCGAACGAGGTCCCGCTGAATCAGAACGTTACCCAGACTCCAACTCAGCCCATCCCGGCTGTGAGCGCTGCAGTTAAGGCTCAGCCCACCGGAACCGAGAGCCCTGCGGTGAAGGCTTTAAGGGCCGGTTGGATGAAGAAAAAGGCCGAGATCTTCGCCGGAAAACAGCACATTCCCGACTCCGAAGATCCGGACACCGTCAACCACCTGAACTGGTACGAAGCCACCGGGTTTACACGGCCCTACCCTGGCGAGAAAAAGGTTCGCCCGCCGAGCGATTTCAATCGCCCGGCATCCACCGCTGACATGGACGACGACGACGACGACGGCATTTAATATTCGTCCCAACCACAACGGCCCTCTCCCCCATGACCCCCGGGAGAGGGCTTTTGTGTGTGCCGAGCATCTATTTGACTAATTTTGCGCTTTGTCACGGTTGCGTTCTCCCCTTGTCGCAGTGTTTTTTTACTGTATTCAACCGTTGTGATTTCACCGGCAACTCTCGCCAGCACCTATTTGGCCGGCTTGGCTAACACGACATGGGTGGCCTTTGGCGTTGCCACATTTTCTGCGCATTTGTACGCTCGATACAAGTTGCCGGTCAATGAGGACTCAATCGGGCACGCTTTAGATCCTTCACTTCTTGGGAGAGGCAAACTTAGGCAAACTTGACACAAACTCTCCCAAAAAAGTTCTACGATGGTCTCTCCGGGCGCGCCACTTCTTCTGTTTTAGTTTTCCTCCCAAAGCGAATCGAAGTACACTCCGCAAGCCGAATAGGAATGGCAGGTTAGGCGAAACAGAATATGAATCAAATAGACTTACGGGCCACGCCGCACCGCCGCTGGAATCCGCTACTGCGAGAATGGGTTTTGGTTTCGCCGCATCGGACGCAACGGCCATGGCTCGGGAAAGTCGACAGAACTGCGCCGCCGACGGCCGTAAAGTACGACCCGGAGTGCTATCTTTGTCCAGGAAATGTGCGCGCGGAGGGATTGCGGAATCCTGTGTACACCGAGACGTTTGTCTTCGAAAACGACTACCCCGCGATGCTGCCGAATGTTGCGCTGAACGAGTTGGACGAGGAGGGCTTGATCGTCGCGCGCGTGGAACGGGGGATTTGCCGCGTGGTGTGTTTTTCACCGCGTCACGATTTGACGATACCGCGCATGCAGCAGGAGGAAGTGCAGCGGGTGGTTGAGGTCTGGACGCAGCAATACCAGGAACTGGGCGACGTGCCCTGGGTGAAGCACGTGCAAATTTTCGAGAATCGCGGCGCGTTGATGGGCGCGAGCAACCCACATCCGCACTGCCAAATTTGGGCGAATGGAGAAGTGCCGAACATCCCTGTGCGAGAGCAGGAGGCGATGCGTCTGTTTTTGGCAGGCAATGGGAAATGCATGCTATGTGAGTGCTTGCGGCTGGAAATCGAGGATGGCGAGCGGATCGTTTGCGAGAACGAGGGATTTGTGGCGCTCGTGCCGTACTGGGCCGTGTGGCCATTTGAAACGATGATTTTGAGCCGCAGGCACGCGGCGAGCCTCGCGGAGTTGGACGCCAAGGAGCAGGCAGCTCTCGCGGACATTCTTCGAAGACTGACAATTCGTTACGACAATCTTTTCGAGACGGCCTTTCCCTATTCGATGGGCTTTCATCAGGAGCCTACGGACGGCGAAAATCATCCGGAGTTCCACTTTCACGCGCACTATTTTCCACCGCTATTGCGTTCTGCCACGGTGCAGAAGTTTATGGTGGGGTATGAGCTGCTTGCCGGCCCACAACGTGACATCACCGCGGAAGGCGCGGCCGCGAGGCTGAGAAACCTCTCGGAAACACACTATCTTGATGGCCACTGAGCAGGCCATAAGCGCGGCACAACCGCGGGTGAACAACGAAAAATAGCGAAACGATTTGAAGGCGGTTCCTGATGGACTTGCACCTCAAAGACAAAGTTGTCCTGATCACTGGCGGGGCCAAGGGCATCGGCGAGGCCATCACGCGAGGCTGCGCCGGCGAGGGGGCGATACCTGTATTCGTGGACAAGGACCGAGAGGCAGGAAAGCGGCTGCAGACGGAACTGGTGACCGCGGGCGCAACTTGCATCTTTATCGGTGCGGATGTCCTGCCAGCGGAGAACTGCCGCGAGGCCGTCGAGCAAACGCTTAAGGAGCATGGTCGACTGGACGTTCTCGTGAACAACGTCGGGGCGAACGACAATGTTGGGCTCGAGAACGGCAGCCCCGAGAAATTTATGAGTTCTCTGCGGCTGAATCTTTTTCATTACTACAACATGGCGCACTTCGCTTTGCCGGCACTGAAGAAATCGCAGGGGTGCATTCTGAATATTGCTTCGAAGGTCGCTCTAACAGGACAGGGCGGCACTTCGGGATATGCCTCGGCGAAAGGTGCAGTTCTTTCTCTGACGCGGGACTGGGCTGCGGAGCTGCTGCCATCTGGCATTCGCGTGAACGCCCTGGTTCCGGCCGAAGTGAGTACGCCGCTTTACAAACAGTGGGTCAGCACGTTTCCAAATCCCGAGGAGAAGCTCGCGCACATCGTTTCGAAAATACCGCTAGGCAGGCGAATGACGCAGCCCGCTGAGATCGCCGCGATGGTGCTGTTTCTCATTTCGCCTCAAGCATCGCACATCACCGGGCAGCATGTGTTCGTTGACGGCGGGTATACTCATCTCGATCGCGCTTTGACTTAATTTGCATGAGGGGAAGGGCGCAATACGAGCACAGCCGGCGGAAAATCTACGGCCATCGTCGAGGCAAAATGAATAGACGATATTGTCTAACCCTGGATTTGAAGAACGATCCCAAGCTCGTCGCGGAGTATAGGCGTTATCACGAGAAAATCTGGCCGGAAATCACGAATAGCATCAAAAGTGCAGGGATTGAAGATATGGAGATCTATCTGCTCGGCACGCGCATGTTCATGGTGATGGAAGTGAACGAGCGGTTTTCCTTCGATGCGAAAGGGAAAGCGGATCGTGAGAATCCCAAGGTACGCGAGTGGGAAGAGTTGATGTGGAGATTTCAAGAGCCGCTTGCGGAAGCCAAGCCCGGAGAAAAGTGGCTGCCGATGGAGAGAATATTCAAGCTTGAAAAGCAATCGTGAAGAGCCGATGATGCGTCGGGTTGATTGTGAACTTCGACCTGCGAACGGAAGTGCGTTTCCGAGGAGGCTGATGAAATGGGACCAAATCGTATTCCGCGGCGCGATTGGCTGTTAGGCACGAGCGCGTCGCTTCTAGCGCTCGGCGCTGCTTCTACTGCGGCAGCTGCGCTTGGGCAGCCTGGGACGCCATCCTTACGGCCGCAAGGTGCTTCTGACGCGGAGGATGCCGATCGCGTTCGCCGAATGAAGTGGTGGCACGAAGCGCGATTTGGCATGTTCATTCACTGGGGCCTCTATAGCGTGCTTGGCCGGCACGAATGGGTGATGGAGGAAGAAGGCATTCCCGTGAGCGAGTACGAACTGCTGGCGAAGCGCTTTCAGCCACAGCCTAACGCCGCTCGCGCCTGGGCCAAGCTAGCCAAAGCCGCTGGTCAGAAATACATGGTGATGACCACCAAGCATCACGAGGGTTTCTGCAATTTCGATACGAAGCTGACCAACTACTGCGCGCCGAAGCAAGGGCCGGGGCGCGATCTCGTGCGGGAGTACGTGGAAGCGGCGCGAGCCGAGGGGATGCACGTGGGCTTCTACTATTCACTGATGGACTGGCATCATCCGGACGGCGCGCGCTGCGCCACGGACCCGGAAGCGCGCAAACGCTTCGTGGAATATACACACGGCCTCATCCGCGAACTGATGACCAACTATGGGAAAATCGATGTGCTTTGGTACGACGTGGATTGGCCGCTCGATGCCGCGCAATGGGAGTCCGAGCGCATGAACAAGATGGTCTTCGGGCTGCAGCCAGACATCATTGTAGACAATCGCAACGGGCTGCCAGGTGATTTCTCAACGCCGGAACAGGAGATTGTCGCGGAGAAGGGAAGCCGGTCGTGGGAAAGCTGCATGACGCTGAATGATAGCTGGGGCTACCAACGGGCCGATGACAATTGGAAGAGCCCGAAAACCGTCATTCGGAATCTTATTTCTTGTTCGCGGGACGGCGGGAACTATCTCTTGAACATCGGTCCTAAACCGGATGGATCGATTCCCGAGGAGTCCGTTCGCGTGCTGAGGGAAGTGGGGCAGTGGATGTCGCGCAACGGGGATTCCATCCACACCTTGGATCGTTGCCAGGTGCACGCCTCGGAGTTTGCTGGTTTTACGCGGCAGGGCAACACGCTTTATATGCATGTTCATTTTTGGCCGGGAGACACCGTGGCGCTGGCCGGTTTGATGACAAAGGTAAAATCGGCGCGGCTTTTTGCTTCAGGCAACGAAGTTAAATTCGAACAGGACCGCTTTCGCGTCCGATTTACGGGCCTGCCGGGCGATGCGCCCGATCATCCGCTCACTACGCTCGCGATTGAGTGCGAATCAGAACCAATCCAGAACACCAGATTCGTTCGAACGGATCGACCGCGCAACGGCGTTGGCGTCTGACCACTCCCGTTGCCTTGTAAACGAACAGCCAGCAAGCAGCGGTGCGCTATTCCGAGACGCGCAGCAGCACCACGCCATGCGACGGCACACGAACTCTGTAGTTGTTCGGAAGCGTGCCGAGATCCTTGGCGGCCCAAATGTCGCGTCCTTTGACGCCGCCCTTAAATCCAAATTCACGAAAACTGAACTCGATGTCTTGCGGCCAGTCGAAGCGGTTGAAAATGCCGATGGCTTTTGAACCATCCGCCAGCAGGCGCGCCCAAATTTCTTGCGTGCCCTCGGCCCAAACACGGTCCGCTTGTTGGCCAAGAGGGTCCTGATCTATCGCAATCACCTCGCGGTTCGTCAGCAACGCAATCGTCTCGGGTCTCATCGTGCTCAAGTCGTTGCCCGCAAGAAGCGGTGCGGCAAGCAAGGCCCAAAGACTCATGTGCGTGCGATATTCTTCGAGATTCATTCCGCCGTTTCCGACTTCCAGCATATCCGGGTCGTTCCAGTGTCCCGGTCCAGCGTATTTGGCGAGGCCCGCTTGGCCAAACCCAATCTGCGTCATGCTCGAATATTTGTCGGAGATGTCTCCGGTCGTCCGCCAAGAGTTTCCGCCCACGAGGGCTCCCCAATGCCAGACGGCGTCGGCGCCATACTGGCAAAGGCTGTAGACCATCGGCCGGCCTGTTTGCTGAAGAGCGATGTGCATTTTCGCGTAAGCATCGAGCATCAATTTGTGCGCAGCCTCCGGCGAACCAGCCGCTTCCATTATTTTGCCGAAGCTACAGAGATCGTACTTTAGATAATCGATGCCCCATGCCGCGTAGGTTTGCGCGTCCTGCTTTTCGTGGCCGTAGCTGCCAGCGAACCCGGCGCACGTTTTCGGGCCAGGCGAGGAATAGATCCCAAGTTTCAGGCCTTTCGCGTGCACATAGTCGGCCAGGGCCTTCATATCGGGGAAGCGGCTATTGGCCTGAATCACGCCTTGTGCGTCGCGTTCCGCCTGCCAGGTATCGTCGATGTTTATGTAGACGTACCCCGCGTCGCGCATTCCGCTCGAAACCATCGCGTTGGCTTGCGCCCGCACGGTGGCGTCATCGATTTTTCCTGCAAAATGGTTCCAGCTGTTCCAACCCATAGGCGGCGTGGTGGCGACAGCCAAATTCTGCGCCGCGTCCTTCGGGGCCACTAAGAGCAGCAGCAGGCCAATCCCCACGCCAAGCTGGCGTACGAACGAACTCTTGTGCCTGAGATCGGATCGCATAAACACTCTCTCTTCTTGAAGCGCGATGAGAGGATGTGGCTTTTTGCGACGACCCATTCGTGATCTCCCCTTTGCGCACGCTATTCTATACAAATTTCCGGCTAACAAGTGGTCGGTTCGACAGTACGGACTGTTGCCGAAGAGGCACCCGACTCTCCTCAACGCGCCCAGCGAACGCCAGCCTATTCCTGGATTGCGTGGCAAGGGACCGTCTCCAGCTTGGCTCGTGGCTAGATAGGGGATGTACGTATATCTACGAGATTGACGGTTTAAGTGCTCAGAGGTACTACTACCTCGCCCCTAGCCTAAGGAGGCTGACCCTATGGAACACTTCTTAATTTGCAACAATTCTGAATGTCACTTTGTTCTTGACCGTCGCATCAACGGCAGATCATTGGATGGCGCGCAGCTCATCTTGAAAAAGTGCCCGGCGTGCGGCGGCGATTGGTCGTCCACCTGCCCGTCTTGCGCGCAAGCCCTGGTCGTGAAACTGGTGGCTGGGCTTCCTCAATCCGGCTGCTGTGATCGCAAGCTGGCTTCTAGTGTCAGGGCCGCATAGTTTCCACGGGCCAAATCGTCGAAGCCCGTCCGAAGTTGGGAAGACGTCTGGCGGGCCGGGCGAGCCGAAAGTACTTGTAGAACGCAATTCTTAAGACGCCGGTTGCCACAAGCACACTAGTAAGGCGGCGTTCCGGCCACGCTCGACCAATCTCGTGAATTTTCGACGAAATCCGGCCCGACGGTAAGCGGTTGATGCAGAAGAGAAGGATACTATCCGTGGCTAACGCGGAGACTTCGGCGGAGCGTTGCGCGAAAAATAGTTATCCAATCGCGGGCCGAAATCGGACCTCCCGTCTAAAAACGTTCTTACTCGCAGCAAAAAAAACCAAGCCCTGATGATTCAGTTGCCCTTGCGGTTCGCAGCCCCCCAGAACCGCCACTACCGAGACGCCCCGTACATCCGCAAGCGATAAATCTTTACCTTATGTGGGTCCATTGTCAGCTGACGGCCTTGGTTGCTCTGGTCCCCATTCAGGCGCGCCGCCACTTTCCATTCGGAGCCGATCCTTGACACTTCCTCGATGCTTGAGATCCCTGCGATCTGCCCGTCTGTGTCAGGATCACGCGTTATCTTCACAGTCAGACCAGCGCCGACGATCAGAAACTCATTCGGTGCGAATTGCAGCAGAAGCATACCTCCGTCGTTGGCCAACAGCGCATTTGTTGACCACGCCCGCGAGAGGCTTCCCTGAAACGAGTAACCGCCCATCACAACACTTTGGCTGGCTCGTGGACTGTTCGCATGGAGAGCCATTCCGCGCGTTCGGTCTGCGGCCTGCGCGTCAGTCAGTGTTGGCCCCAGGCTTTCGATCGCCGCGTACACCTGCATAATCCCGGGTTCCGGCTCGTCGGCGCTGTTGGACGCTTTCAGACTTTCGATTCCGAACGGACAAAATCCGAACGCCCTCGCGGCACCATACGCATAGAGGGCGTTGTAAGGCGATGTTTCCAATCTCGCTTCGGGAATGAAGATCGGATTTCCTGGGATCTGATAACTCCTGACCCAATATTCGAATTCCGGCCAATAGATATCCGGCGAGTAAAAGTCGATATGCGTCGCAACCGCTCGATAGACGTCAAGATAGTAGGGGTGTGGCCCGCCGCTAGGGTACTCCCCGGCGCGTTCGAGAAAGGAAGGAAGTTGCGCGTTCATGTAGACAGGCAACGGGTATTCTTTCTTGCCTGCTTCCGATACGGAATCTACGTAAGCGGCGTACCTCCAGGCCATAAACACTTCGTCCGCCGTCTCACCGAAGACCTCGCGCCACGTTTTGCCTTGAGGGTTGAAGTGCGCCGCGAGTTCACGAGATATCTCTGTTCGGTTCGCTACCAATTTCTGCACCAATTCCCGCGGGACGGGCCCCGCAAATTGCCGATTCGCTTCCGGGGAGCGGTCCCTTCCCGATCCTAATACTCCAACTTCATTCTCCACCTGCACCATCAGGACGGTCTGCTGCTCGCCATCTTTGACTCGCACATGTTTCAAAAGCGCAGCAAACGCGAGGCTGTCGCATTTCGCGCTATCCGCTCCGAATGTCGAGAGGATTTCCAGGGGCGCGCCGTCGACTCCCATGGCTCTTGAAAATCGCTTCGTATCCGACTTGACCCAATCTGGAGCGTATTCCGAGAACGCGTTTTTCCAGCTTCCAGACACAACAGCACCAGATGAAGATTCTGTTGCCGCGCTACGTCGATCCAGTGGTCCAGAATACTGAAATCGAATATGCCTTCGCGCGGTTCCACCTGTTCCCATGCAACGGGCATGAGCACGGTGTTCACGTGCAGCCGTGCTATATCGGGGAGGGTTGCATCTGCCTCGGCAGAGGTACCGGCCGAAGAATTGCCCAGCTCACCCCCCAGAATGAGATATGGCTTGCCCTGAAGCAGAAGCTGTCCACTAGCCTTATCGATTCGAACTCTCGCACCGCTTCCGGACTGGCCGTAAGCTGAAGTGAAGACGAACGCGCACATCAACGAAATGGCAAGAAAACGTTGCAATCTCAAGCTCCTCTTCAATGCTCCCCTAGCATCAATCATGGCCAACCATTCCCGAATCCTTGTCCGCCCCGTGTGTTTCGCCGTTTCAAAATCGCGACGGAATTCCTAGGCAGGCGTCACGACGGTGTGTGGCTGATGAACTTATCGACCCACTCGATGAACCACTTCATGTTGGGTGCGTCGGTGTGGCCACCATCGTGTTGGCGCCAGGCGAGCTGCCCGTCGAGCAGTCCTCGATTTACAGGCGGCATCTTCGCCGTGCGGTAGTCCTGGTCAGCTCCGATTCCTTTTGCGCCCAACAGCGTAAACACGCGGCTGGCGTCCGCAGTCGCCATGAAGCTGCCTTGATGGTCGAGCCATTTGGCATCGCCCTTTTCGGGTATTCCGTAGCTGATAAACGTAAGTCTCGGCGCGCACAACGCGATCAGCTCATTTGAATCAACAGGAATATCGCCCGGGTTCATGCTGCCGAACGTCGCCTCGGACGCGCCGTATTTCATGAAATTGCCGGCCATCCAGTAGTATTCGCCGCCCGTAAGGTTCTCCACTGCTTCGCCCCAGTTGCGCCGCAACAGGGTTGCCCCTCCTTTCCCCGATGATCCCACCAACACCATAGCGAATCGCTCATCAAAGGCCATCGTCACAAGCGCGGCTTTGCCGTAGCGCGATACCCCGTCGATTCCGACGTGTTTAGAATCGACCGCCTGGTCCGTCTCCAAATAATCGAGCCCCCGGCCTGCTCCCCACGCCCACGCGCGTAGCGCGCCCCAGTCTTCCGGTTTACGCGGCTGTCCTTTGTTCACCAGGCCGATGATTCCCTTCGTGATTCCCGCGCCATCGTCGGCTTGTATGCTTGCCGGATCGAGCAGCACGAAGCCCCAGCCGGCGGCAGCTAACTGCCACGTGTTTGGTAGATCGCCATCTTCGTTCAACTGTGGAAACTGGAACGGCGTCTCCTTCACCGGGTCCCAGGCCGGGTGCTTCGCGAACACCTCCTTGAGAGAAGGATCCTGCTGGGTCATCAGCGCCTTCCACGCATTGTTGATGCGCTCCATCTCCTCGCCGCGAGGCTCGTTTGGATTTGGAAAACCCGCGCGTCCAAACATAATGAGCACTGGTACCGGCCCCTTGGCGTTCGCGGGCGTCACGAGAGTCATGTGAATCTTCACGCTGATGGCCGGATACTCTGAGTTGTCAACCTCTCCAATCAGATCTTTGGCGATCACAGGCGTGAAGCCGATCGATTCGTGATCCACGGTTTTCACGGTCCACGATACCTTCGGCACACTTTGGGGGACGCGACCATACACATACTTCGAAAACGTCTCGACTAATTCGGGGCGCCTCAACTTCCACCACATCTCTGCCGTGGTCACCTTCTGGCCGTTGTTCAGCACGAGTGGATCGGGAATATTTGGAAATGGATCGGCCTTTGACTCATCGTAGTTTGCATGGTTGGGTGCCTTCTCGTTTCCGCTGTAGCCCGGTCGAAGGGCCTTGATCCCGAGTTGATCCATCATGTTCTGCCGATCCTGGTCCGAAGAGAAGGTAACCGGCGGAGGCGTTGCGGAAGTTTGCGCGATGGCCGATGACGGAATGCTTAAAATTGCTGTCAGGCAGGTGTATGCAAGTAAAGATTTAGGCGAGAAAGGCACGCGAACACTCCAGAGTGATATGATTTGCGGCGTTTTCGAAAAGCAGTCTACTTCGGGCACCCATGCTAAACCTTTCGTTATGAAACGTGCACGCAGTTTCTT
Source organism: Verrucomicrobiia bacterium (assembly GCA_035571045.1). Classification (GTDB taxonomy): domain Bacteria; phylum Acidobacteriota; class Terriglobia; order Acidiferrales; family UBA7541; genus Acidiferrum. The sequence continues at coordinate 48,971 of DATMKS010000037.1, read as the reverse complement.
CGTCGCAATTGGATTCTTGATTTGTTTGGGGTTTGTGCTGCCGAAGCTCCCGTTGGCGGCCTCGTCCGCTCAGCAAATCTGGGTGGCGACCTGGGGCTCTTCCCAGCAGATCCCAGAGACTCAGAATGAATTGCCGATCGACGACTTACGTGATGTGACGCTGCGTCAAATCTTTCACCTTTCGACGGGTGGCTCCGGCTTGCGTGTTCATATGTCGAACGCGTTTGGAACCGAGGCGTTGCACTTTACCTCCGTCCACATAGCGCGCCCACTCTCGACATCCTCGCCCGAGATCGACCCCTCCAGTGATCGGCAGTTGACCTTTGCGGGCCAAGCCGGCGTAGTAGTTCCACCGGGTGCAGACTTCGTCTCTGATCTGGTCGACTTGAAAGTGGGTCCGCTTTCCGATCTTACCGTCACTTTTCATCTCGACACTCCGCCGGCTCGCCAGACCGGTCACCCGGGATCGCGGGCGACCAGTTACTACGTGCACGGCGACGCGGTCGGCGCAGCAACTCTGATCGAGCCCAAGCGCGTTGATCACTGGTTCCAGATTTCAGAGATTGATGTGCAGGTTCCACCGGAAGCGGGTGCGGTGGTCGTGCTTGGTGACTCCACGACCGACGGACACGGAGCCACAACGAACGGCAACGACCGCTGGACGGATGTGCTTGCGGCGAGACTGCAAGGCTCGCCGCAGACAAGAAATGTCGGCGTTTCCAATCAGGGCATCGGCGGAAACCACTTGTTGACCGACGGGCTTGGCCCTAACGCGTTGTCACGTTTCGACCGCGACGTCTTGGCGCCGGCCGGCGTCCGGTGGCTCATTGTTTTTGAAGGTGTGAACGATCTCGGCGGGCTGGCGAGAAATGGCGAAGTGCCGCCAGCCGAACATGCGGCGCTCGTCGAACGCATTCTCTCGGCATACCGGCAGCTTGTCGAACGAGCGCACGCGCACGGCCTCCAAGTGTTCGGCGCCACGATAACACCTTACGTAGGCTCAAATTATTACCATCCCGGCCCGTTGAGCGAAGCCGATCGCCAAGCCGTGAATCAATGGATTCGCGTGGCCGGCCATTTCAACGGTGTATTCGATTTCGACGCAGTGGTTCGCGATCCGAATCATCCCGACCAACTGTTGCACGACTTCGACTGCGGAGATCACCTGCACCCTTCGCCAGCCGGCTACAAAGCCATGGGTGAATCCATTCCCCTCACAGCATTCTCCCGCTAGCTCGTCAGGTCCTTGCCGCCGCACTGGCCTTCAAGACAGGCCGTGACTAGGTTCGGCAGTTTGTGCCTCCAGAGGCGCCTCGCATTGATTGCTCAGTGGATTCTGTTGACCTTGAACCCTCAATTCCAGGTCGGTGAACTTTGGGATGGACAAGCAAACGCTCCCAGCGGATCCAGCGAGACAAATACGTACCCAGCCAGCGAACCTTGATAGACCCAAACTGAAAAGCCGCTTGAAGATGAGGCGACAATCGCACCTGCTCCGTTGCAACTGACGGAGGTGGGAGCCGCACTGCTGTAGGCAGCGGCCGCCTCTTGCGCCATTTTGAGATTGTAAGTTGAGGCATTTCCGGGCGTACCCAGCGGATCGGAACAGTCATTATAGGACTGGCCAGCGCCATTCGAGTGCAATAGCGTGCATGAGCAGGTTCCGTTGCTGCATGTTTGCCCTGGCTGGCACACATTCCCACAAGCACCACAATTCTTGGAATCGGTCTGCAGATTTGCACACGCGTTGTTGCAAATCGATTGGCCTTGCGGGCATGAACCTCCTGTCGGCGCGGAACATTGACACACGCCAGCAGTGCAAGAAGGAGTGGAAGTAGATCCGGGAATTTGCCCTGGTGGACAGGTGCAAGCGTTTGCACAGACTCCGCAGTTTGCTATGTCCGTCTGGAGATTGACGCAAGCACCGCTGCAACTAGTTTGTCCGGAACTGCATGCGCCGCCAGAACCGCATGTGCCACCGCTGCACGTTTGACCGGCGGCACACGCGACACCGCAGGCGCCACAGTTATTGGAATCGGATTGCGTCTCCTCACAAATTCCATTGCAGGCCAGGCCTGATTGTGCGCAAACCTGGGTGTCTCCGCTTTGCTGGCCTCGATACTCGACGAGCACATTTCCATCCGCGGGATTCGTTTGCGAACAATTTGCCGGCGTTTGCACCAGCACTTGGAGACCTACTCCTGCCTGTGTCGGCAAAGACATCGCCCCGGTATCGTCTGTAGATTGGCCGCCGAGGATTCGTACGTCTTGACCCATTGCTCCATTGCTGACCCTCAGCACACTGGGCTGGCAGTTCGAGTCCGGACCAGTCTTAAACGCAGCGGATATGCGTGTAACGGTGATTGCAGAATCAGGGGAGAATACAGCAGCGGTGTAAGCTGTCGTCATCGGGCCAGGCAAAAAAGCTGGAAATAGGGAGCTTGCCGAACTGGGCCCTGTCGCACCCGCTGGCCCCTGAGGACCTGTAGCACCAGTCGGGCCGATCGGTCCCGGAATGCCAGGGACACCCTGGGCTCCTTGCGTGCCGGGAGTTCCTTGTAACCCTTGCGGACCGGTTGAACCAGTCGGACCGGATGGCCCTGGAACGCCGGGAGCGCCTTGCGGCCCCTCTAAACCTGCAGGTCCCTCGGGTCCTTGAGGTCCGACTGGACCTGCCGGGCCGTCATCCACCAGCACGATTTCTAGACTCGGTTGGTGGCTAGTTATGATGTTCTCCTTGCTGTCGAACACCACGTAACTCGAACTCGTGGCAGCCACTAGCGCGATGCCATCGTTCAGAAAACCTCCGTTCGCGGAACCGTTCAGCCAGTCTTTTACCAGCGGCGTAACATCCACGACTAGATACGAATCGGCATTGCCCACGGGGATGCCCGTAGCAAAAGGAGTCGAAGATATCATCGGTGGCGAGGAGGTAGTGAGAGTGGATTCGGTCCAGGCACTCTTGATCGGATAAATATCAATCGTACCGCTCGGATTTGTTCCTAAGCTGAGATAGAGCTTCAGCGTCGCTTTGGCTACATTTGCCGCCGCGACCGTCGGCGGGAGCGATGACGGAAGCTGAAATTTAATGTAGCTCGTGGTTGCTCCCACATGGAGAGAGCCAACTTCAGCGCTGGAGCCTGCCACGATCAGGGAGATCCCCTGACCGTTTAGATTGAGCAACTGAGTTGCCGCATTGCTAGAGAGAAATGCATCGTCCGTCACCGTTCCCGATTGCGCGCTGGCAATCGATGGAAATAAGAGAAGCGCTGCAGCTCCGAACGCAAGGCTAATCCACCCGCGGTTTCGATCTATGTGGCGCATTTGATCCTCCCTAAATTTCGAAACGCAGGTGTTGGCCGACAAATTTTTGGCCCACAGGACAGTCAACATGGGGTACAAAGAGAAAACGCGGCCCGTTTCGATGATACGGATGTTTGAAACTAGTTTTTCATGGCAACTTCGGTTTTCAGCAAGCCGTCAATCACTGCCTGGAATGTCGCGAACGATTGTGCGCCCACGATGCGCACACCGTTCAGTTTGTCCTTCGCGCTTTTCGCTAGCACAAACGTAGGTGTGCCGCTGATTTGCAGCGTGGCCGCTTCGCCAGCGTCTTTCTGTACGTCGGCTTTGTACTTGTCGGAATCCAGGCACGCGCGAAAGCCTTTTTCATCGAGCGAGAGGGATTCGGCGGCCTTCTTGATGACCTCGTCATTCGGCGGAGCGGCATTTGCGTAGAGCGCGTCACGCAGCTCCCAGTATTTATTTTGCTCGCCGGCACAGCGCGCCGCTTCCGCCGCCTTCAATGCTAATGGATGAAATTCCAGCGGCAGATCGCGGCTGACGAAGCGCACCTTTCCCGTATCGATGTAGTTTTTCTTTAGTTCGGCATACGCGGCGGTGTGAAACTGCTTGCAGAACGGGCACTGGTAATCGGCAAACTCAACCAGCGTCACCGGAGCATCGGCGCGCCCAATCGCATACCAGCCATCGCCAACATTCATCTGCACCTTTTCGGACGGCGCCGGTGCGGCCGCAGGCTTCGGAGCCACTGCCAGCGCCAGTTGTGCTTGCTGCTTCTCCAGCAGCTGGCGGATTTGCTTGAGCTCGCCAACAATTGCATCCGCCTGCTCTTTCGTAACAGCGTCAGACGATTTCGACGCTAGCTCGTGTTCCGCTGTCAAGCATTTCGCTGCATCCGCAACCGCTTCCCGTTTCGGCGGCTCTTGCGCCGCAGCGACTGCCGTACATCCAACGACCGCAAGGCTCATCAGAACTACGCGCTTCACGTTTCTCATTGTCATCGCCTCCAACAAAAAGTTAAGTAATCTAGTTGCCTTGGTTGCCAGGGAGATCCCACGCATCTTTCGTATTAGAGCAAGCGCCGTTGCCGCATGAGGAGCCAGTCCCACAAACAGCGCCACAGGCGCCGCAGTTGTTGTTGTCCGTCTGTAGATTGGTGCAGGAGTTGCCGCAGGCGGAAAACCCGTTGTTGCAAGTGAAGCCACAAGTGTTGAGAGAGTTGCAGACGGCAACGGAATTGGCAGGAGGCGCGGCACAATCCGATGCAGAGAGACACCCTCCTCCAAAGCAGCTGCCATTGAGGCAGGACTGGGAATAACCGCAAACGGCGCCGCAGGAGCCGCAGTTATTGCTGTCCGTCTGCAGGTTGACGCAAGCGCCGCTGCAAGCGGTCGCGGGGGAACTGCAATTCGGGCCGCCGGAGCAAGCGCTGTTCGAACAGGTCTGACCTGTGCCGCACACGTTGCCGCAAGAGCCGCAGTTGTAGGGATTCGTGCTGAGCGCTTCGCAGATTCCACCGCAGCTCGATCCGACTCCGCAGGCTTGCTGGTCACCGGACTCTTGCATTTTGTATTCGATCTGAACGTTTGCGTCGGCTGGCGGTGTTGCGCCGGCACAACTCGCGGGCGTCCGCAACTGGACGCTGACCACATATCCCCCTCCGTAGAGCAGGCCGAGGGGACCGCTATCGCCAGTTGGTTGGCCGCCCAAGACCATGTCTTGTCCGTTCGTGGAGTTGTTCGAGATGCGAACCACAGACGGCGAGCAAGTGGAATCGCCGATTGTCTTTAGGGAAGTCGTAATTCTGGTGATAGTGATCGGTAGGTCCGGAACAAACTGCGTTGCAGAGTACTGAGGTCCTGTTAATGGACCTGGCAAAAATGTGGAGAAGGCCATACGGGCGCCCGATGAGGTGCCGCTCGTTCCCGGAGTGCCCTGTGCTCCTTGTGGAATCGAAAAATTCAGAATCGCGGCGTTAGCGGTGCCACTGTTCGTGACAGAGGCAGGTGAGCCGGCAGGTCCAGTTGCCGTCGATCCGATTTGGATAGTTCCAGCAGTTCCTGGCAAGCCAATCGGGCCAATTCCCCCTGTCAGACCCTGGGGACCAGCCGGCCCTGCTATGCCGGAAGCGCCCTGCGGTCCCTGTGGACCTGCTGGTCCTTGCAGTCCCTGTGTACCCGCAGGTCCCTGCGGTCCTTGAGGTCCTTCAGGTCCGACTGGACCGGTCGGGCCGCTGTCTACGAGCACTATTTCCAGTCGCGGCTCGTGACTGGTGATGATGCTTTCCTTGCTGTCGAACACCACATAGCTGCTGCTGGCGGCAGCCACCAAGGCGATGCCATCATTGGCAAAGCCACCGTTCGCCGTACCATTCAGCCAGTCCTGCACCAGCGGCGTAACATCCACGACCAAATACGAATCGGCATTGCCGACGGGGATGCCCGTAGCAAAGGGAGTCGGAGATATCGTCGGTGGCGAGGAGGGCGTGAGCGTCGATTCAGTCCAGGCGCTGTTGATCGGGTAAATATCGATCGTGCCGCTCGGATTTGTGGCCAGGCTGAGGTAGAGCTTTAGTGTGGCCTTGGCCACGTTAGCCGCCGTGACCGTCGGCGGCAGGGAAGACGGAAGTTGAAACTTTATGTACGTCGTGGTAGCTCCCACGTGCAGAGAACCAACCGCAGCGCCGGAACCGGCCACAATTAGGGAAATCCCTTGACCGTTTAGATTGAGCAACTGCGTCGTGGCATTGCTGGACAGAAACGCATCATCTGTAACGGTGCCGGATTGCGCCCAAACTTTTCCCGACGGTAGGAAAAACGAAATCATCAGAGCCGACGCAAACAGCGAAGGCCGGAACAGCTTGCGCATGGAGCCTCCTTAAGCCCAAGCAATTGGTTTGGGCACCGTAGTGAAAGAACCTAGGCAGGGCCGCCGCGGCTCGGCCTGCTGATTCCTCTTTGTCTTACTATTTCGAGAAAAAGAAGGGAATTGGCTCACCTGGAAGCAAAAAAAAGGAATGAGGGGGAGGCAGAAACGTTGGCCCAGTGCCAAGCATGTCTTTTCGCCGGAATAGGTTGAACTTTGGCGGCCTTTTGACTATTCTCCCGCCATTGTCCCCGCGCTAGTGTCCGACCCGGAGGCCCCGAAGTGGGTCCAGCTTCCTCCAAGCAAGTCAGCGAACTTCTCCTCCAATGGGGAAATGGGGACCGCACGGCACTGGAAGCAGTGCTTCCCCTGGTTTACGAAGAGTTGCGGCGGCTGGCTCGTTACCATCTTCGCCAACAACGTCCAAACCACACGCTGCAGAGTGCCGCACTGGTCCATGAGGTGTATCTGCGGCTGGCAGGGGAGAAGTCTCTGCAGGTCGAAAATCACGCCCACTTTGTGGGGGTTGCCGCGCAGCTTATGCGCTGGATTCTGGTGGATTATGAGCGAAATCGTCGCACGGCCAAGCGCGGTTCCGGCGTCACGCGGTTAACCCTGGATCAAAGCATCGCCTCGAAACAGCCGCAGGTCCGGGACGTGGATATCTTGGCTCTGAATGAAGCTCTCGACCGCCTTGCCAAACTCGACTTGCAGCAAAGCCAGATCATCGAATTGCGCTATTTCGGTGGCCTCTCCATTGAGGATACTTCTGAATTTCTGGGCATCTCCTCCGCTACAGTCAAGCGGTCGTGGGCCTCTGCGCGCGCCTGGCTTCTGCGAGAGATGAGCCAAGGAGATCTTCGCGCATGACTCCTGAAGAATGGCAACGCGTCCGGCCAATCCTTGAATCCGCGCTGGAACTGGACCCACTTAGCCGTCCGGCTTTTCTCGATGAGGCTTGCTCCGACCCTTCTTTACGCATCGAGGTTGAGTCGCTGATTCTTTCGCACGAGCAAGCGGGAACAAACGTGCTGAATCCTGGCTCCGTTCTAGGCCTAAATCCTGACGAGGAGACGCGCTTCCGCTTGCCGCCGGGCAAACGGATTGGCGTGTATGAAATCCTCGAGGAAATTGCCGTCGGAGGTATGGGCGCTGTTTATCGCGCCATTCGCGCCGACGGCCAATACAAACTGCAAGTCGCGCTGAAGATCGTACGCTCGGAGTTAGGCGCGGAGTTTACGGCCGCACGGTTTAGGAACGAGCGGCAGATTCTAGCGAGTCTCAATCACCCTAACATCGCAAAAATCCTGGACGCCGGCGCGACGGCAGACGGCGTTCCTTATTTCGTGATGGAACTCGTCGAAGGACAGCGCCTAGATGACTACTGCGACGCACACAAACTCACCACTGCCGAGAGACTCCGGCTTTTTCTTCAGATTTGTTCGGCGGTACAGTACGCGCACCAGCGTCTAATCATCCATCGCGATATCAAGCCGGGCAACATTCTGGTCAACGCCGAAGGAGTCCCGAAGCTGCTTGATTTTGGGATCGCGAAAATTTTGGAGTCGAGTGAGCTCAGCAATCAGAACGAACAAACTATCAGCCTGTTGCGACTGTTGACGCCGGAGTTTGCGAGCCCGGAACAGGTCAAGGGCGAGCCGATTACTACTGCCAGCGATGTTTACTCGCTGGGAGTCGTCCTATACGAACTTCTCACCGGCGGCACTCCTTATAATGTCCCAACGCACACACCTCTTGAGATTTCCCGTGCCATCTGCGAAACCGAACCCGAGAAGCCCAGCATCGCGGTGCGGCGAAAGCAAATAGCGGCAAACGATGGCGAACCAAAGCGAGTGGACGACGGCACCCTCAGCGATAGGCGTGAAGGCTCTCCTGAAAAGCTCAGCAAGCGGCTGAGCGGCGACCTCGACAACATCATCCTCATGGCTCTCCGCAAAGAACCGCAACGCCGCTACGCTGCCGTCGAGCAATTCGCTCAGGATATCCGGCGCCACCTCGAACATCTTCCCGTGCTCGCGCGGAAGAGTACCGCCACCTATCTGGCTTCCAAGTTTATCGTCCGTCACAAAGCCGGCGTGGCGGCGGGTGTGATCGTTGCGATAACGCTCTTTACCGCGCTCGGCGTCACCCTGCGCCAAGTTCGCATTGCTCGTGCCGAACGCGCCCGTGCGGAACAAAGACTCAACGACGTTCGCAAGTTGGCTAACTCGCTCATTTTTGAAATTCACGATTCCATTCGGCAGTTGCCGGGCTCGACACCGGCCAGGAAACTGATCATCCAGCGCGCCCAGGAGTATCTGGATAGTCTTGGACGAGAGTCCGAAGACGATCCTTCTCTGCTCCGGGAGCAGGCGACCGCTTATGCGAGGCTTGCCGATGTGCAAGGCAACATCCAAGACGCCAATTTAAGTGACACGCCCAGAGCATTGGAAAATTATCGGAAGGCTATTGAGCTGCTGGAACGCGCTTCTGGGTTGCAGCCTTCCGACCGTCAGATCCGTCGTGAATTGGCGCAACGCTATATGGATATGGCGCTAGCGCTCGGCTCTGCTGGCGGAGATAAGAACGGATACAAAAATGGGCTGCGGAAGGCGGTGCAAATTCTCGAAGGTTTGGCGGCAACCGATCCCCAAGATCTGCAAACTCAAGCCGCGCTTGCTGCGGGCTACATGAGCACGGGGACTTATCTCAGGCGCGACAACGATTTAACCGGCAATCTGGAATATTGCGGAAAAGCGTTGGACATCTTCGAGCGGCTTGCGAAAGCGGAGCCTAACAACGAATTTTACCAAACACAGATTTCGTCGGTTCACAGGAGCATCGGCGCGACTCTTGCGATGCAACAGAAATGGGCTCCCGCCCTTGACCAATACCGGACCGCTCTCGCCATGGATCAAACACAGTTGGCTCTTCATCCCGACACGTACGCCGCCCGCTACAACATCACCACGACGTATAGCAATACGGGCTTCATCCTCGTACGCCAAGGAGATCTGGATGGTGGTCTCAACTACTATCGCAAGGCCCTCGAAATCCGCGTTGCGCTGGCGGCGGCCGATCCGCAGGACACGAAGTCTCGCGTGAGCTTGTCCGACACCTACAACTACATGGGCGGGATTTTCCAACGAAAAAGAGACTGGGCACAATCGCTGGATTCATTCAAGAAAGCGTTCGCCATTCGCAAAGCGCTTTTTGAAAAGGATCCGGCAAATGACGCCTTTCGCTTTGGTGTCGCAGACTCTCAGTCCAATATCGGTTCTATATACCTCGACATGGCCACGGACGCGCGCAGTGTGCCCGGCAAGGAACTTGCCCTTTGTCGCGAGTCCGAATACTGGCTTCAAGAGGCCCTGCCAGTTTTTCTGCAAAGAAAGGTCCAAGGTAGACTTATGGGAGCTGAATTGGATGGCCCTGACACTATCCCTGGCAAAATCGAGAAGTGCCGTCAGACGATTGCACGACTGGACCGCCCGGCAAATTCCCCGCCTCACTAACAGGTCTCGCTATCTCGAAAAAGTGACCGCAATGTCGCTTCGGTTCATACGAAAGCGTAAGAGCCGTATGCGTAGACGCTCGTACCGATCTCTGCGAGGGGCGATCAGCGATGGTCGCCCCTACCGCGACAGTGATTCCAGGATTCGATCGCGTACGTCACCCTACTAGTCGTTGAGGTTTAACGTCACCTTTGCGTTCTCCACCACTTTGACCCACCTGGGGTCTTGCGAGGCGCCGGCAGCGTATTCGTCGTGCCAGTTCCACCACTTATAAGGTGGAGTCTGGGGGTAGCCCGCGGGCGAGTCCTCCCACTCCTCCTGGCGCCCGAGCGCAGTCATGTCGAGGTAGCTCCAGGTGCTCCCCATCGCCTCGTCGCCGCGGTTGTTGACGAAGTAGGTGCGAAACACACCCTGACTGTTGCGGAAGAACGCGTTCGTGCCGTGCCACTCGTTCACGCCGAAGTCAGTGTCGAAGCTGTCCGTGATGGTGTACCAGGGCATCGTCCAGCCCATTCGTGCCTTCAGCCGCTCGATGTCAGCCTGCGGCGCACGCGAGGCGAACGCGAGGGTAGTATCGCGGGCGTTCAGATGGGCGAGGTGGGCGACCTGGTCGGCACCGAAGGAGCAGCCGCGGCAGGCATGCTCGGGCCAGCCGAACACGCCGGGCTCGAAGAAGGCGCGGTAGACGATCAGCTGACGTCGGCCCTCGAACAAGTCGAGCAGGCTAGACTTGCCCTCAGGCCCGTCGAACTCGTACTTCTGCTTCACGGCCAGCCACGGCATCCGCCGACGCTCGGCGGCCAGCGCGTCACGGGAGCGGGTCAAGGCCTTCTCCTTCACGAGCAGCTGCTGGCGTGCAGCCTCCCATTCCTCGGGCGATACGATCGGCGGTGTGTTCATTGCGAGTTGCGCTTTCCGTTGCTCCATATCTCTCTCTTTGCTTGTTGCCATTTATTTCTCCTTGATTTTCTGAAACAGACCGAGACCATTCGCCCTGAAAAATTCTCTGAATCTGCCGATGTATACCGCCAGAATTCCTCCGGTGGATCCCGCTCCGACGGCCATCACTGCTGTGCCTACGATGCATGCTGGGCACATACTCCCCTCCTCTGAACTTCCAAGTCGTCCGCGCCTCAGTGGGGCCGCGGCGCTTCCGCTCGCTGCCGCATACGCTCGTGCAAGTGCGCCCAGCCATTCTTTGCGTTTCTGTACTCCTCCAGCACTAGACCAAACGACTGGTGCCGAAATGTAATGATCGTCACGCCGCCCGATTCCTTCAGCCGATATTGAAGATTCGTTATCACCGGGTTGGACATGAACAGTGGCCCGCAAATTTCCAGCAGCGTCGGCTTTTTGATCGCCTGCACCGTTCCCCAGTAATGGCCGTTGTTGTCTCCAAGGTCGCGATACCATCTGCCGCCTGGCCATGCTTCCAGCTTCATCGGCATTGGCCTGTCCACTTGAGTCTCATTGTATGGTCCAAGGTGATCCAGCAGCGCGGCAAACGTCACCTCGATCGACGCTCTCACTGAAATCTCCTCCGCTATATGGATCGTTGTCTCTTCGAGCGATAGTGCAGGTGAACTCACGATTTCCCCCTCGTTTGAAATTCCATAAGACTATTGTTTCTGACGATGAATGGCCTCGGCCCGTTCCTTGATTCGCAGCAGTTGGTGTCTCCATAGCCGCTCGAACGTGCTCGTCCACTCGTGCAACGGCCGGATCGCCATAGCATTCACATGGTAAAACATCAGCCGACCCTCCCTCCGGACCTCCACCAGGCCAACACCTTTCAAAACCTTCAGGTGCTTCGAAACCGACGACTGCTCGATCTCCATTGCATCCACAATCTCTGTCACGGACCTCTCCTGCATCGCTAGATAGTTCAGGATGTCCCGCCGCCGCGGTTCCGCCACAGCGTTGAACGCGTCCGAGGTTGTCGCCGCCCTTGTCATGCTCTCAATATATTCTCATATGGGAATATGTCAAGAGTTTTTTTACGATTATTCCTGCAACGCTTTTTTCTCTTCTGCGTGCCGCTCAGAATGGGTTTGTCCCATATGGCGGGCTACTCAGAAAAAAGGCGAGCGTGGTATGCTCGCCGCAAAGCGAAATCCAAATTCCGCGCAACATCGCTTTGCCGAAAGGATATTTCCAATGACACACGTTTGGTTCGCCATTTGTCGGCGGTTGGCAGCTGCTGGTTTGTTTTTGCTCACCCTCGCCGGGAGTGCGGCCGCGCAGGATATCAATGTCGCACAACGACTCGAGGGGTTCGATGCCTACATGGCCAAAACCCTGAAAGACTGGAATGCGCCGGGTGTCGGCGTCGGAATCGTCGTTAACGACAAGCTTGTTTTCGCCAAGGGCTACGGCTTCCGAGATTATGAGAAGAAACTCCCCTTCACCCCCGCCACCATGAGCCCCATTGCATCCAACACGAAACTCTTCACCGCGGTTGCCGCAGGGATGCTGGTCGAGGAAGGGAAGCTGACCTGGGACAAGCCCGTACGGGAATCCGTCCCGGCCATCCGCTTTTACAATGACCAGCTCAACGATAGCGTGACCTTGCGAGACATGCTATCCCACCGCACGGGAATCACCCGGCACGACACCATCTGGTATAAATCCGACTTCACGCGCAAAGAGCTATTCGAGAAGTTGGTATACCTGGAGCCGCAAGAACCCATTCGCGAGACGTTTCTGTACAACAACCTGATGTACGCGGCGGCCGGATACCTGATCGAACTGCAGTCGGGAAAGACATGGGAACAGTTCGTAAAGGAAAAGATCTTTGATCCGCTTCAGATGAACTCCACCAGTTACACCATTGCCGACATGTTGAAGCGCCCGGAATTCGGGGTAGGGTTTACCGAGAGGCGCGATTCCTTTGAGCTTTACAGAATTCCATACTATGAGGACACAACGGGCGTCGCTCCTTGTGGCGCCATCGTGTCCAACATTGAGGATATGTCTCACTGGTTGATCGCGCTGATGAACCAGGGGAAATACAACGGCAAGCAGGTGCTTCCGGCGGAAGTTTTGAAGGCCACTCTGCAGCCGGCGATCGCGCTGCCCAACACCGCCCTGGAAACCCGGGGCTGGGCTGAGATCCTCAATTCGGCTTACGGCATGGGGCGGCAGACCGCTTCCTACAGGGGCCACCTCCTCACCCTTCATGGTGGGGATTTACCTGGTTTCCACACGCAGGTTTCGTTCATGCCCCAGGACCACATCGGCGTCATCGTTTTTGTCATCGGGAATCATAGCCAGCCGCTTTACAACATCGTCAGCTACAACGTGTACGAACGATTGCTCGGCATGGACCAGACACCTTGGAGTGAGCGTCAGCTCGAAATTCGGCTGAAGAACAAAAAGGCCGGGACCGAAGCGCGAACGAAAGCCAGCGAAGGCCAAGTTCCGGACACCAAGGCATCGCACGCCCTTGCGGATTACGCCGGCGCCTACGAGAACCCTGCTTACGGCGTAATGACTATCGGTTTCAAAGACAACCAGCTTCAGTTCGACTTTCATAAGATGCGGCTCCCCATGACCCGCTTCCACTATGACCGTTTCGACACGCCCGATGACGAGGAGGAAGGTAAGTGGTCGGTGAACTTCCGCACGAATCCTCAGGGTGATATCGATCAGGCCGTGGTGTCGCTGGACGAAGCGGAAGCCGTGTTCGTCCGCAAGCCCGACACCATAGACCCGAAGTTGATGGCTCAGATGGCGGGCGAGTACACAACGCCCAGCGGAGGGAAGGTTGAGGTCGCGCTGTCGCCGGGTGGGGGCTTGTCTCTCGTTTCGCCCGGCCAGCCGGCGATTCCGTTGACCCACGTAAAGGGCTTGACATTCCGGATCCCGCGTTTCTCCGACGTGATTCTCGAATTTGTCGTGAAGGATGGACAGGTGAAGGGACTTAAGCAAAAAGACCCGTCGGGTGAGTTCACGTTCCCGAAAAAGTAGAAGCTGCAGCGCTGCGTGGATCGCCGGCCTGGCCGAGTTTCTCGGTACAGATGCGTTCAGCCCAACCGTCAATAACGCTGCCCGTATACACATCACGGCTTACGGCCCTAGTCGATGGCAAACCGCACGACTCCGATCCTCTAGGAGGCCTGCGGCCACCCGTCGAGCTGTTCAGCGATGCCGTCCAGGCGGGAGGGATACTCGTGTCTATCTAGAATCGCAGGAGGATCATCTCATCAGATGGCCAGCGCATATGGCACGCGCCGTTCTGGAGGCGTATCCTGACGACGAACCGGTCGTAAGCCCGGACCCAGGATGGAGAACGTTATGAGCTCCGCGGAATCGCGACCCAAGCCGGACCACAAAATGCAACTCAGTCACGCCGCGGGCGTGGTGCAGCCGGCAGGCTCTGAATTCAAAGAAGGGCCGCGTACGACAACTGCATCCGAGGCGGAGTCCCTATTAGCTGCGGAAAAACGAGGGCAGGGAACGAACGCTCATCTTGGAGAGTGGAAACGCGCTGAGGATGAATTACGGCAGGCTTTCGAAAAAATAGCCAAATCCGAAGCCGAACTCCGAACCATCATCGATCTAATACCTCAGCTCATCACGGCTGTTGGGACCGACGGAAACTTTCTGTACGCGAATCAGGCAGTGCAGGAGTACACCGGCCTGGCGAAAGAAGAGCTCCGGTTGGAGTGCGTTCATCCGGTCTTTCATCCGGAGGATTCCGAGAGATTGCGCGACGAACGCGAAACGGCGATGTCGCGACGGGTCCCATTCGAGTACGAACGACGAATCCGCCGGAAGGATGGCCAGTTCCGTTGGTTCTTGGTCCAATACAAACCGTTGCTGGACGAACGAGGAGAGGTCAGCCGCTGGTATGCGACCAGTACCGACATTGACGATCGCAAACAGGCGGAGGAAAGAACGAGGCTAGAGAACGTCGCGTTGCGCGAGCAAATCGATCAAGTCTTCATGTTTGAGGAGATCGTGGGCTCCTCCCCCGCGTTGAAAAGCGTCCTTTCCAGCATCGTCAAGGTCGCTCCTACCGACTCTACGGTGCTGATTACTGGCGAAACGGGTACTGGAAAGGAGCTGATTGCGCGCGCCATACATAAAGGTTCGCAACGTGCTGCTCACGCTTTTATTAGCGTGAATTGCGCCGCGATTCCATCTTCGCTCATCGCCTCAGAACTGTTTGGCCATGAGAAGGGGGCATTTACCGGTGCCTTGCAGCGTCGACAAGGGCGGTTTGAACTGGCGCACTCCGGGACGATCTTTCTCGATGAAATCGGCGAACTTCCCGCGGACACTCAGATTGCATTGCTTCGAGTGCTCCAGGAGCGCCAATTTGAACGAGTGGGGGGTACACGGGTCATTCCCACTGATGTTCGAATCATCGCCGCTACGAATCGCGATTTGGCGGCCGCCATTACTTCCGGAGCATTTCGCGCCGACCTCTTCTACCGCCTGAATGTTTTCCCGATCCATGCGCCGCCTCTCCGGCACCGGAAGGAAGACATTCCGATGCTTGTCGAATACTTCGTGAACCGCTACGCAGAGAAGGCGCGAAAGCAAATCAGCAAGATCGACAAAAATACTCTCAAGCTATGCCAGTCCTATCCTTGGCCAGGCAATATTCGTGAGCTGCAAAATATCGCCGAGAGATCCGTGATCCTATGTAGTGGCGACACTCTTTGGGTCGATCCCGCGTGGCTTTCAAGTCAAAAGCCGCCCCAGCCGGAATTGTCGGGTGCATTGACAGAGACCCTCCGGGATCAGGAAAAGGAAATGATCGAAACCGCTTTGACCCAGACCAAAGGAAAAGTGGCGGGGCCAAATGGCGCGGCCGCCAGGCTCGGAATTCCGCGTTCGACGCTTGACGGGAAAATTAAGCAGCTCAAGATAAAGAAATATAAATTCAATTCTGAAACTTAGTACGCGCGCCTGACTCCCCGGAATCCGGGAATTGCCGTAATTCCGTCACTCCAATTTCTTCTTCAAGCCCTGTTTTCAGTGAGATCCAATTGGGCACTCGGTTGCACTAGTCGTGATCCGTGCTCGGGTGAAAGGAACATCGTCGGTCGTGCGGGGCAGACTATCCGCCGCCAGGTACCGTCGCGCTGATTTCGCATGGTTGCACCTGGATGAATGGAACCCAAAAGTAGGTTCCCATTTTCAAAGATTGGAGTCCTATGGGTCAAAGTCGAGAAACCGCAGCCGAAATCACTGAAACGTCCAATCGCCCTTTCCCCGTGGTACCAACAACAAGGATTCTGGCATTAGGCCGATTCACGTGTCCGCCGACGCCTGAGCAACTCAAGACAATATTTCCAAAGGAGGTGCCAGCTACGCTTCGTCTTTACCTCGCTGGAAAGATCGACCAATGGTGGGCGCGCCAAGATCAAAAAGGTCCCGTCTTCCTGATGAATGTAACGTCGGTTGAAGAGGCACGAGTCATCCTTGAGAAGCTGCCGTTGGGCCAAGCTAAGCTCATGGAATTCGAATACGTCGAGCTTAGTCCGCTGACCCCGCTTCATTTGCTGCTTACGGAAGACCGGGCGAACGCCAACACATAAGTTCCCGTTTCGATTGCGGAGTTCTCGAAGCTCGTCATCTTCCCGTCTGCACGGTGGCCAAATGGCTTGATCGATGACCTTTAGGATTGAGACAGCGGCGCGAGGGCGAGTTACGGTATTCAGCCTCTGTGGTCGAATCGAAAAACAGGCGATAGCCGAATTGAGGAGACTTTTTGAATTCCAAACCGACTACCGGGACATCGTCTTGGATCTGAAAGAAGTTGGCGTGGTCGATCGCGAGGTAATGCGCTTTTTTATGAGTTGTGAAGCGGATGGCGTGAGGATTGAAAATTGCACGCCATATATTCGCGAATGGATGGAAAGAGAAAAGGATTGAGTGGCAGCGACGTGGTAGTGACGCGCGGTGGAGAGTCGGTCAGGTCGATTCGACTGATCAGCCCAGCGGCAGCCGGGATGCAATACGAAGCCAAATGGAAACTCAAAGGAGAGGTACATACAAATGAAGCCAGACAAAGCAGAAGAAGTCTCCGCACGGACGACGAGGACCAAATTTGATGGGGTCCTACTGACTATACGCTCGCGTAAGTCCTTCTTCGAGGTTACTCAGGCGATTGAGATGGCCCTGCCGCGCTTTCACATCCCCAAGCTGATGGAGTACGTGACGCACGGGGATCGCGCGGGTGTCGAAGCGTACGTTGACTCCACTTCCAAGCCCTTTTCAATCTTCTGGGATTTTGAACAGGGCTCCACAATGCGCCTCGCGGGGATTCCCGTCGAGTCGAAGTTCTACCTCGTCGGGAACGCGGTTATTGCGCGAGGCCTATTCGAGCACAGCGGTGCCGCCGGGCTGGGCGCTCCCGTGCGCATCTGCGTTTCCCAGCGGGACGGGGAGCAGACACGGATCGACATGGACAATCAGTTGTCATTTTTTAGCAAATTCACAGAGATGAAGCCGTCGTCTGTGCCCGCTCTGCTCGACGAAAAGCTGACAAAGTTCTTCGAAGAGATCGCCGCCTAAGGAAGGCGCGATGGGATCGCGTCCGCAAAGTACCTGAGCGAAGGTTGCTTCAAAGATGGGCAACGTTGAATTGGAAGGTGTATCGCAAAGAATTCTTCCGGAGGTGCGAAATGAAGCTAGCTATACTTTGTCTTTTCGTTGCGCTCACAGCGGGCGCTCAGAGCACCACTGAACACTTGCCGGTAACGGACCCTGAGAAAATTACGGACGCTCTGAGGGCGGGGCCAAATTTCATAACCGACGGAGCGACTATCGTGGATTATCCTGCCAGCAAGGGCGGCGAATTTCGAGTTCTCCGCAAGGGCAATAGTGAATGGACCTGCCTGCCGGGTCCACCACCCGGCTCCAAGCATGACGACCCGGGATGTTTCGATGGCGCTTTCTTTCAGTGGGTGAAGGATGGACTTGCCGGAAGGCCGCAGCACGTCGATAGACTCGGCGTTGCCTACATGTATATGGGTCAATGGGTTCCGGGCGCGTCCGGCGGGGAGTTTCACGTGGGAGCCCACATTATGGTGGTAACTCCCCATCCAGAAGACCTCCAGGGCTTCACCCGCGGCGGCCGGAACGGCACATACATCATCCATTTGCCGGGCCCCGACCAGGCCGATAAATGGTTTTTGGTTATACCAATTCAGCAGGCCGATAAGCAGTGAGAGCGTCTGTGGATCGGCACTCGCAACGTGGATTTGCATGTTAGAGCCTCTTGACAACCCGATCTGGTCCGCGCTTACTACGGAACACCAGCACCTTGCCCGCTCGCACGGCCTTGCGCGACGATATCAGCCGGATGTTTCCCCGTTGGCGGCTTTTCTTCATCCTACGGAGGATGCATTCGCCGATTTACAACGGCTGGTCAGTCCCGGCGAGCACGTCGCGTTTTTTACTGCCAGTCCCTTCGATGTACCGAGCGGTTGGCAAGTCGACCGCTCTCGGTGGATTGACCAGATGATTTGTGAGGCTTCACTGGACCTTCCGCCTGTCGCGCCCCTCTCACTCGGAACAACGGACATTCCCGAAATGCTGGAACTCACGGCTGCCACCGAGCCCGGCCCGTTCTCGCCGCAAACCATCCAGATGGGAAGCTATTTCGGGATACGCGCGAGCGATGGGCGGTTGGCCGCAATGGCCGGCGAGCGATTACAATCCACCGCGTTTGCGGAAATCAGCGCAGTGTGCACTCTTCCCGAATTTCGCGGCCGCGGATATGCGCGGGCCCTCGTGACATTCCTCGCTGTTCAGATTCTGGCGGCGGGAAAGACTCCTTTTCTTCACGTCAAGTCGGAGAATGGCGCAAAAGTCGTTTATCAAAAAATTGGATTCCGTTTACGTTCGGAAATATGGCTAACGGTGATTTCCCTCCGCTAAAGCCGTCGTCAGTTGCGAACATATCCTCGCGCTGACCCAGGGCGTCAAACGGCAAAACAGAAACTCATTCGAAGTGCGCACGACAGCCACACTCGGTTGAAGCGGCGAGAATTCGACTTGGGACAAGATATGCCTGCCAGCGCAGTGGTAAGGGAGAAGTGTGTGATTCCTGTTCCTGCTATTTCGCGCCGCACTTTACTCGCCGGCGGGACTGCTGTAGGTGCAAGCCTGTTGCTGGGGCGAATCGCCAGAGCGGAAAGCTCTGGAGGCGTCGACGGGCCCCTTCTGAAGGAATACCACATCGCTACCAATGGCATCTCCTTGCATGTGACTGAGCAGGGGGAAGGGCCAGTCGTTCTTTTCTGCCACGGGTTTCCGGATACTTCCTACACGTGGCGCCGACAGATGAAAGCCATCGCGTCAGCTGGATATCGAGCAATTGCTCCAGATCTGCGCGGTTATGGAGGAAGCTCAGCTCCTGCGGACGCAACCCTGTACACGCCGCTGCATACGGCCGGTGATCTAGTTGGGTTGCTCGATGCGCTGAATATCCCCGGCGCTATCCTTGTGGGCCATGACTGGGGTGCAAGTCATGCGTGGAACGCGGCGCTGATGCGTCCTGATCGATTTAAAGCGGTGTTCTGTATGAGCGTGCCTTACGTCCCGCGTGGGGATTTCAGCGTCTTCGAGCGCATGCGGAAGTCCGGCCATCAAAACGATTTCTACATGTTCGAACAGATGAAACCGGAAGCCGATCAGATTTGGGCCGACGCCGCAGTCACCATTCCAGGGGCTTTGTATTGGGCATCGGGTTCTGCCCCAGCCGACAAGCGGTGGAGCCCCATGGATCCTGCGCGAAGCCTTCATCGTCCGGCTCCGGGGCCATTGCCGTCGTGGGCAGAACCAGATTACGTCGCTCATAACATCACTGAATTCCAGCGTACCGGCTTTCACGGTGGCCTGAACTACTACCGCGCCGCCGAACCGTATTTCTATTTGTCCGGTGCTTGGAAAGGCGCGATGATCACCCAACCTTCCTTTTACATGGCGGGGAAAACGGATGGATTGAGAGGGCTATATCCACCCGTGGAAAAACTCGGTGACGGCCTTCCGGGCCTCGTGGGGAGTCTCGAAATCGACGACGTGGGCCACTGGGTACATCACGAAGCTTCGGCGGAGGTCAGTGACCAGCTCGTGAAGTTCCTGCGCACGGTGAACCCCGCCTAAATCGAAGAAGTCATGAATCGCGATCTCTCAGAGAATCTTCCAGACTCCCAGAAGGACAGCAAAATAGACAGGAAAACCAAGACGCAGCGCCCCTTCTTGAGCGGGAGGATTTCGCTGCCAACGCCATTAATTCCGTATGTACTCACTTGTAAGCGAATTCTTTGCAGGGAGCAATTGCTTGGGCGTGCCTTCGAACATCACCCTGCCACCTTTGGTGCCACCCTCTGGACCCATATCGATGATCCAATCTGCGTTCTTGATCACGCTTACGTTGTGCTCGATCACAATGACAGTGTTGCCGGCGTCCACGAGGCGGTTCATGATCTCCAGCAGGTGACTGATATCGGACATGTGTAAACCGGTGGTGGGCTCATCCAGCACATAGATGCTGCCTTGTTTGTGCAGTTCACTCGCGAGTTTGATGCGCTGGCATTCCCCACCGGAAAGCGTGCTCAACGGCTGACCGAGGGTCAGGTAATCGAGGCCCACATCGCTCATAGCTTGTAGCTTGCTCGTGATCTTGTCGATCTTGAAGTATTCGAGCGCCTGCCTGACCGTCATTTCCAGCACATCGTTGATCGATTTTCCGTTGAGCTTGTGTTCCAGCACTTCCTCCTTAAAACGTTTCCCTTCGCAGATCTCACATGACGACTTGACCTCGCCCATCGCGGGGATCTCAGTGTAGATCACCCCCAATCCCTGGCAGTTTTCGCAGGCACCTTCCGAATTGAAGCTGAATAGGGATGGGCTTACCTTGTTCGCGGCCGCGAAGGCTTTTCGCGCCTCGTCCATAATGCCGGTATAGGTGCCGGGATTGGAGCGGCTCGAAACACCCACAGGAGATTGGTCGATCACAATGGAGTCCGGGTGTTGACGGAGAAAGCTTTGATGAATCAACGAGCTCTTCCCCGAACCCGCCACACCTGTGATCACCGTGAGTACACCTTTCGGGATGTCCACGCTCACGTCTTGCAAATTGTTGGCTCGTGCATTCTTGATCGGCAGTTTTCCACTCGGGGAACGGAAATCGCTTTTGATCGAAATCGACCGTTTCATATATTTTCCGGTTAGGGTGTCCGCGCTCAACAGATTCTTGAACGGACCTTCGTAGATGATCTGGCCGCCCTGAGTTCCCGCATGCGGACCTACGTCCACGACATGGTCGGCCACTTTAATGACATCAGGATCATGTTCCACCACGAGGACCGTATTCCCTCGATCACGCAACTGTTGAAGGAGTTCATTCAAACGGTGCACATCACGTGGGTGAAGACCGACGCTCGGCTCGTCGAACACATACATCACGTCTACAAGGCTGCTGCTCAGGTGTTTGACGATCTTCACGCGCTGCGATTCGCCGCCGGAGAGCGTGTCTGTTTCACGATTTAAGGTGAGATATTCGAGGCCGATATCCGCGAGATATTGCAGACGCTCAATCAGTGTTTTCAAAATGGGTGTGACTTTCGGTTCCTTGATCGTCTTGATCACACCGATCAACTGGCCAACTTCCATCGAGGCCAGCTCAGCGATGTTGTATCCGTCGATCTTGCACTTCAGCACTTCCTGACTTAAGCGCGCGCCCTTGCACATGGTGCACGGCGCCATCGTGATGTAAGGCGCCACCGCCTTTTGTGTACGTTCCGACATGGTCTTCACGTCGCGCGTGATGTACTTGGCGGTGAATCTGCTGATGATGCCTTCGCACGTTATATTGATGTTCTTGCCGCCAACCTTTGTTTTTACCTTATAGGGTTTGCTGTACAGGAGCAGTTCCATCTCTTTTTCGCTGAACTTCGAAAGCTTTTTATCCATGTCAAAGAGTTTCGACTGGCCGAGGAAGTTCCAGCCCCAGCTGTCGATGGCATATTCATTGAACAGGATCGCGCCTTCGTTCAGTGTTTTGGATTTATCGAGGAACAGATCCAGGTCCACGCCCACCTTGCGGCCGAAGCCGCTGCAGTTCGGGCACATCCCTTTTGGATCGTTGAAGGAAAAGACGTTCGTATGTCCCACATACGGTTTGCCGATGTGGGAATACAGCCGGCGCAGCACCGGGTAGATGTCGGTAATCGTGCCCATCGTCGAGTGGGACCCGCCGCCGAGCCGTTTCTGGTCCACGACGATCGGCATGCTCAGGTTCTCGATGGCATCGGCGTCCGGCTGAGAGTAGCGCGGCAGGAAGGTGCGGATGAACATGCTGAAACTTTCGTTCATCTGGCGCTGTGCTTCGGTAGCGACGGTATCGAAGACGATCGACGATTTGCCGGAACCCGAGACGCCGGTAAAGATGGTGATCTTGCGTTTGGGGATGCGCAGCGAGATGTCCTTGAGATTATTTTCTCGCGCACCCCGGATCTCAATGTATTCCTGAGACATGGTTTCCTCTACGGTTTGATATTCTGATTCAGGTGAAAAGATCGACGACGTGACCATTTCGACGGTCCCTGTCGGCACCGGGCGCCGGCTCTTGGGCGGTCCGAACTCCTGTCCGGGACTGCGAAGACAATCCAGCGGCGTCAAGCAGCATTGTCAGGTCGTCCCGCAAGGAGAATAAGTAGAAAAGGCTGTAGCTTCTTCACCTTTTACTTTTATGTATTTTCGCTCGAGAACCTGCCGGCGCTTTCCTCTTCAATTTAATCTGATTGTATTCAACGGCGGCACGGACAAGATTTTTTAGAGCACGCGCATTAATCTTGTCGCCCTCGAAAAAATCGATCGCGCGCCACGCGTTGCCTCCGAGACCAGCGTTGAAGAGCCTCTCAGTATCTGGCAGGCCAGCCCCGTGGGCAAAGGTAAGCTTCACCTTATCTTTGTGGGCGTTGCCGACCGCGATGATTCCGTCGCGAGACCACACCGGGCTTCCCATCCACTTCCACTCCTCGATGATCTCCCGGTCGGCCTCAAGGATGCTCTTGCGGATGCTGGCGAGTGTTTTGCCACGCCAGTCTGTTAGTCCTTCGATCAGTTGGTCAATACGTTCTGATGGATTCATAGGATCTTTATGCCTCCAATTCCTGCTCTGGCGATCTCTTCGAAATGAGTCGTCGAAGGACATGGCCTTTCCACATCCACAATCCCGAAAGGACAAGTACAGGAACGAATACAAACCGGGTAGCGGGCGCGTAGTTTGGAATTTGGTCAAACGGACTATAAATATACCCGGCTATCGGAACAGCAAAGACGATATGAATCCAGCGAAAAATAGAACGTTTGGTTGCTTCTTTCATGATTAAGTTGTCCTCCTTTATCGGTGATGCCGAGTGATTTACTCTTACTCTGGATTAGCTCTGAATCAAGACTCTTGAGCCGCCTTAGGCGGCCAGTTGGGCATCTCGATACCGAACTGCTTGGCGTACTCCGCGTGCAGCCGCTGCCAGCCGCCGAACTTCATGGCCTCGGGGCCAACCATGCGGCCGATGGGAGTCCCGCTGAGAAGGTGATCCAGAACATCGAAACAGATGTGCCACCCGGCGGCACTCATGGCGATGAAGCGGTGACCGATGTTGGTCCACAGCGTCAGACGTGTGCCGCCTGCCAAGGTTTCGAGTTCCCACCGCATATCGAAGCCACCCCACTTGTACTCAAGCACCTCAGGAGCGTCGGCTCGCGTCACGGTTGTTTCGGTAACACGCGGCGCGGGCGCACCCACCGTGGTGAGCTTCACCGTAGTTCCAACTCTGCCCAGGCTCGCATCGGCGTCAAAGGGCGCCCATTCGCGCAGATGCGCTGGGTCGGTAAGCGCCTGCCAGACTTTTTCCGGCGAGTGGCGGAGTTCTCTGACGAGAATGAGCGTCCACTTCTCGCCGTCCTTTCGTATCTGCGCCCCGCTGGCCGGTCCCGGTGTGTACTGCTCGAGATTGGTCACCGTATTCTCCTTAGCTTTAATAGCGCGCCAGCTGGGTGAGCTGAATGAGATTGCCGCAGGTGTCCTTCAGCATCGCAATAATCGAGCCTGTCACTCCGGTGGGCGGCATCGTGAATTCGGCTCCGCGCGCCTTGATCCGCTCGTAGTCGCCTTTGACGTCGTCGGTGAGGAAATTGGCCGCGGGCTGGCCCTGCTGAAAGATTGCCTGCTGATACGATTTGGCAGCGGGGTTGTCGTTCAGCGACAGTTGCAGCTCCGTGCCCCCTGGCTCCTCGGGCGAGGCCACGGTCAGCCAGCGATAGGGGCCATTACTGAAATCGGCCTTCTTGGCGAAACCCAGTACCTCCGTATAGAAGCGCAGGGCCTTGTTCTGGTCATCCACGTATACGCTTGTCAGTTTGATTTTCACTGCGTTTCTCCTTTGTCACGTTCGCGGTTTTGGACCCGTCGTTTTCTCTTTGTCTTCCTTTTCGTTGGTGTTGCCATAGTTGGTGTTAAAGGATCCATGCGGTCGAGGTGGCGTTCGAGAGCATCCACGTGAGCGGACCAGAATCGGCGGAACGGTTCCAGCCAAGCATCGACCTCCTGAAATGGTTCGGGCTTCAGCCTATAGAGACGGCGCTGTGCGTCCACGGTGGACTCCACGAAACCGGCCTCGCGCAGCACCCGCAGGTGCTTTGACACGGTCGGCTGCGGCATCCGAAGCTGACGCTCGATCTCTCCAACCGAGGGCTGTGACGAGACCAGCAGGCTCAGTATCGCGCGGCGGTTCGGCTCCGCAATGATTTCGAATACAGATTCCATGCTCTTCGTATACTCTACAGAGCATATACGTGTCAAGGTATATTTAGGGGGCCAGTCAACGGTTTCCGTCAGCGTGCGGGAAGGATGATCAAACAGCGGTTTTAGATACGCGTGTCCCGACACGGGTCATACCACCCGCCGATTGCTCAGGCCAGTAGACTCGCAATCAGACGCTCAGCACCGGACAAGGAGCGTCACGCGCTACCGCGTAGCTGAGGTCCCGCAAGCGGCCCAGAGTGCCGGACCGCGGGCTTCTTCCGATCATCAGCACATCTGCCCGCAATCGGCGCGCGTGCTCGGTCACCGCATGTTGAATCGAGCCACTCTCGATGCTGACGAGAGCGTGCGAACCAGCAGCGCTTTGCAACTTCTCGATGCGGCCGGCTGCCTCCCTTTTCGCCGACTGTAGGCGCTCCTCCGAATCCAATCCGACCCGCAGCTCAGGCGGGCTGGTCAGAATCACATGAACGAGCGTGAGATTCGCGTGGACGGACTCCGCAACCTGGCTGGCGTATCGAAGAACCCTTTCTGAATCTGAGTCCAGCCCGATGGCGCAGACCCATTCCCGATGTTCGAGCTGCCTGGCGGAAATGGTCTCCGCGTGCTGCGTGGTCAGTACCGGACAATCCGCATGGTTCAAAACCTTTGCGGTCGTGGACCCAAGCAGCGTCCGGCGAAAGATGCCAGCGTGGGTGGGCATGATGATCAGATCGAATCCGTTCTTCCGCGCAAGCTGAGTGATCTCTGCCGCGGCACCGCCCGACAGCAGGATTCTTGGGCACTCCGTGAGTGGAAACTCAGATTTGAGAAACGAATCAAGTTTGTCTTGAGCCAAGTTCTGCTGCTCTTCGGCAACCTCGGAAATTGACCGCACATAGAGCTGGAATGCGTCGTGACTGTAAAGATCGAAGACATGAACCAGCGTCACCCGCGCCCCGAAAATAGACGCCGCCCTCTTCACAAAGGGCGCCATGGCAACGCAGGAAGGCGAGAAGTCCACGGGGAACAGAATGTTTTGAATGCTCGTCATGGGTTCGCTTCGCACAGCGGATTCAGTAACATGTCTGGGCCTGTTTTTGAAGCCGAGCTAACGCCCTTTCGCTTCCTCTCCCCGCAGCACGAGACAAGTCGACGCTGCCTTGGCAACGAGTTGGCCGCGTTCGTCTGTGATTTCGCACTCGACGTAGCCCAGACTGCGACCGCGGCGCACCACTTTGCCATTTGCTCGTAGGAGAGCCTGCCATACGGGCCGAAAGAAATTGATCTTCAATTCAACAGTGGTAAAGGATTCGTCCGCTGCGAGTGTGCTCGCGAATGCCATTCCCATTGCAGCGTCGGCAATGTCGCAGAGAATCCCGCCGTGCAGTGTCCCCATCGGATTGACGTGCTGTGGTCCAGCCTCCAGCGTGACAACGGCGCGCCCATCGGCAATCTCTTTGGCCTCGAATCCAATCAGACGCGCCACGGCTACATCGTTTGTCTTCGCACGTGTCCGAAAGTCAGGTTTTGATGGAATCCCCGGCGTGCTCATGAGTTTTTCTCCCGGCTCTTCGATTCTTTCACGCGAACGCTGCTCTCGAGATACTCCTCCAAATAACGGCAAGCTAGATCCCGCGGGCCGTCGTTTCGCAGCAACCGGCTCAGCATCAAGCTCCCTTCGAGCGTGCTTACAAGCAAGGTAGGCAATTCCGAGGAATTGACGTCCTTGCGGATTTCTCCGCTTCGCCGCCCCTCTTCGATAATCCGTCTCAGGCGGCCGAGCAAGGAGCTGAGAGCCCGTCGCGCCTTTCCCCGCAGCTCCGGATTTCCATCGTCTGAATCGATTGCCGTGTTCAGCAAAGGACATCCTCCCGGTACAAGCCCTGCCGTCCGCTCCCGAAAGTTGCGGACGATCTGCTTCAAGCGGTCCACTGCATTAGAGATCTCCTGCGTACCTTCAAAGCGGGTATCCAAGGCCAGCTCCCAGGCATAGTCGAAGGCCTCCCCGGCAAGTTGTTGTTTGCTGTCAAAATGCCGGTAGATCCCGCCTTTTTCAAGTCCTGTCGCCTGCATAAGGTCGGATAGTGCAGCCCCTTCATAGCCTCTCTTATTAAAGATCGGCGCCGCCTTGCGAATGATTTCCCGGCGAGTCTGCTCGCCTTTGCGCATGCCGCACCTCCCGCCAAACCAGGTCTGCGACCAACTGGTCGCTAATTGAATTGTACCAGACATCAGATGAGACCGAACGGTCTCTTGTTGCATCAAAGAGGCGTTGGAAACTGCATGAGCGTTCTAACGGCCGCCATTTCGGTCCCGAACCTGCCCGCCGAACGGCGTGCGGTGAATCCGTGGACCGTCGCCGTCGTCGTCACACTCGCGACATTCATGGAGCTGCTCGATACGGCCATCGCCAATGTGGCGCTGCCGCATATCGCCGGCGGTCTGGCGGTCAGCTACGAGGAAAGTACCTGGGTGCTGACCAGTTATCTGGTGTCTAACGCCGTTGTGCTGCCGCTTTCCGCGTGGCTTAGCCGCGTATTTGGACGCAAGCGCTACTACATGACCTGCGTGCTCCTGTTCACGGTGAGTTCCTTGTTGTGTGGACTGGCGCCTAGCTTGGGCTTGCTGATTTTCTTCCGCGTCCTGCAGGGCGTTGGAGGAGGCGGGCTTGCGCCGGTGGAGCAAGCCATTCTGGTGGACACATTCCCGCCAAACAAGCGGCCCGCGGCTTTTGCCCTCTACAGCATGGCCATTGTCACTGCGCCGGCGATCGGTCCTCCGCTGGGCGGTTGGATCACCGATAGCTGGAGTTGGCGCTGGGTTTTCTTCATCAACATTCCAATCGGAATCCTTTCGCTGATTCTCACCAAGCGCCTGGTATCGGATCCACCCGAGTTCACTCGTCAGGTCCAGGCCGCGCGGCGTGACGGCAAGCTCAAGATCGACGGCCTGGGGATTGTGCTGGTCGCCCTGGGGTTCGCTTGCCTCGAAGTCGTGTTCGACCGTGGCCAAACCGAAGACTGGTTTGAAAGCAACTTCATCCTAACTTTCTTCACCATTGCGGTAGTCGCTCTCGTGATTGCTGCCTTCTGGGAATTGCGGCACCCCGATCCCGTGGTGGAAATAAGACTGCTAGGCGAACGCAACTTCGCCATCGCCAATTTCTTCTATTTTCTGTTTGGCTTCACGCTTTTCGGGTCGACGGTGCTGATTCCGCAAATGCTCCAGAGCCTCTACGGCTACACGGCGACCGACGCAGGACTTGTTCTCGGTCCCGGAGCGATGGTCATCGTAGTTCTTGCACCCGTGATGGTCCGGTTGCTGCCAAAGGTTGGCGTGAAGTCGATGATCGCGATGGGCTACTTCATTTTCGCACTAAGCATGTGGTACTTCGCGAGCTTCGATCTCGGCACCGACTATAAACATGAGGCGCTTGCCCGCGTTCTTCAGGGCCTTGGCATTGCCCCGCTCTTCATTCCCGTCAGCCAGCTGGCGTATTCATTCTTGCCAAAAGAGAAGAACAACAAGGCTTCCAGTTTGACGAATCTGTTTCGAAACCAGGGAGCGAGCTGCGGCATTGCGTTTACGACCACGGTCGTAGCGCGCCGCACGCAATACCATCGTTCGGTGCTTGTCGCTCACGCCACTCCGCTGAACGGGCCCTACCAGGCGGTTTTGACAAACCTCTCCGGTTATTTTGCGAGGCATGGTTTTTCGGCCGCTGACGCATCGGTCCACGCGCATGCGCAATTGAGCCGCATCTTGGATCAACAGGCTTCCTTCCTGGCTTCGCTCGATTGCTTCTGGCTGCTCGGCTGCGCCTGCTTTATTGGAGCGCCTTTGGTTTTCTTCACTCGGAAATTCAGGTCGGCTGGTCCTGGATCAGCACACTAAGGGCCGGACAGCGAAGCCTGAGAGGAGGTTGCAGAAATGATTTGGGTTGGCAGTTTCAAGTCCCTGCAATCCGCCCTGGCCAAACTCGATTTCACTGATGCGCCCTTAGAAGTGCATACCTGGGTGCGGAGCGAGATCGACCTGATCTCGCCGCTGGTGGACTGGCTCATGAGACTGATTGCTGTGTCGGGCTGTGTTTTGGGAGTCGAGCAGTTCGTCGAACTCGCCCTTCGCGAAGCCCTGAGTAACGCGATGCTCCACGGCAATCGATTGGACGCCGGCAAGTTGGTTCACATCCGCTGCTGCTGCGAATGCGGCGGCGGAGTGTTCATCGTCGTCAGAGATCAAGGACATGGATTCGACCCCGGCAATGTTCCTAATCCTCTGGCGGTCGAAAACCTGGGTGCCGAACACGGGCGCGGCATCCACTTAATGAAATTGGCTATGGATGACGTTTCCTTTGAACGACAAGGAACGGAGGTCCGTATGCGCAAGGCATCAGGGCCCAAGCAAGAAATACCTGCCTGGAGCCCTCATGACAGAATTGCACGACGGCTAGTTAGCAGACCCTCGCCCGGGGTTCGAGTCCTCGAGTTCTGCCAGCCCGACAAGGCTTAGATAAGGGTCAAGGTTCGGTAACGAGAAGTCTTGAAGGAAGTAATCAATCAACGGGCCTGGGGGCAAAAAGGTTGTAGCGGCTTTAACATTTTCGAATCAAA
This sequence comes from Verrucomicrobiia bacterium, assembly GCA_035571045.1. Lineage (GTDB taxonomy): Bacteria > Acidobacteriota > Terriglobia > Acidiferrales > UBA7541 > Acidiferrum. The sequence goes on along the minus strand of DATMKS010000037.1, from coordinate 19,902 downwards.
GATATGGGCTCGGGTAGAATCGCCTTGCGCGCCGAGTTTTGCCCGGTCGTCGCGGACACTTTGCGCCTTTCCTAGACACCCTAGCGGAGCTTGGTTATGCCTTCTACTGAAAAACTGGACACTCACCACAAAGCGCTTACTCTGAATCTTGATCCATCTAAGTTTGGTTCCTTTGCAGAAATCGGCGCTGGCCAGGAAGTCGCGCGATGGTTCCTGGTAGTCGGAGGGGCTTCTAGCACGGTGGCCAAGACCATCTCCGCATACGACAAGGAAGTCAGCGATGACCTCTACGGCTCGGGATCGCGCTACGTATCGCGGCAGCGACTGGAGGCCATGCTGGAGCATGAATGGAGCGAGCTTCTGGCGCAATTGAGCAAAACCCGTGGGCCGCAAACTCGCTTCTTCTCGTTTGTTGACACCGTATCGGCGCGCAATTTCGCGGGAACCAACGACCCGCATGGCTGGGTGGGTCTGCGATTTCAGATGCAGCCGGGCGGCCCTCCCAACGACCTGCTGCTGCACGTGAATATGCTCGATCCTTCCAATGTGCTTCAGCAGGAAGCGATTGGAATTCTGGGCGTGAATCTGATCTACACCGCGTTCTATGGATTGCAGAGCGAGGAATCCTTTCTCGAAGGCTTGGCGCAAGACGTCGTCAAGGAGCGCATCGAGATCGACTATTTGGATTTTCGCGGGCCGGCGTTCGAGAGTTGGAACCGCGCCGCCCTGCTGGCTCATTTGGTTTCCGCGGGACTGGCCGAGGCGGTATTTTTCTCCTCGAAGGGGCCGGCCGTCCCGCCAACGGAGGCTCTCTACAAGAAAGCGGTCGTGCTTGCGCCGGGATACTTCGGCCACGTGGATCCAGCGCACTCGCAAGTTCACGCGAGATTGTTGGCTTCCGGCATTGAAGAGTTTCGGAATGAGATGGGCGAAGGGCACGCGGCGCCCGCTGGTTTTTTCTGCCTGACCGTTGCTTCGCTCTCCCCCAAGGAGCCGGCTCCGGACATGGCTGGGTTGCTTCATCGCATCGAGGCGCTTCTCGCGACGGGCAGCGACGTGCTGCTGTTTCGGCAAGCCGAGCTGTACCACATGACCGCCCTAGTCAATCGCTATACCAAGGCGCCAGTGCGATTCGTTGTAGGTCTTTCGCTGCTCATGCGAGCGTTTGAAGACCTTTACGGCAATCTCGAAGGCAGCCGTCTCGAGGCTCTTGGTCGTCTTTTCGCGCAAAACGTCCGTATTTACGCTTATCCGATGACCGCCGCCGATCTGCGGGAATGGCTTAGCACTGCTTCCGCGTCTGGTTGGGAATGGAATGAGGCCAATGGATGGGTTTCCGCCGCCCAACTGCGTCGCGCACCGCCCCTGGGACATTTGTTCGCGTATCTTCTGGCCAGCAACTTTATTGCCCCCATGCAAGTGTCCGCGGCCTTAAGAGCCGACGCTTGACCGACAGATGTGAAGAACTGCTTGGATAAGTACGGGAAAGTTGGCATCTCGCGAGGAAATCAAGCCCGGGATGCGCGTTTGGACAGCTCCGAACGCCCCACGTCGCGGGGGTGGCAGAGACTGTTGAAGAGCAAGCGTTTAGGAGCAAAACCTCCGGAAACAGGGCTTGCGACATTGCCATGGTAAAACCACGCCCCATCGCCAGTAGTAACGTTCATTACGAGGAGCCATTCAGCCCGTTCCATGCAGCTAAGGAGTCCATATAGTCTCTCCAATGAACGATTTTTTTGTTCTGAATCGTGATGACGGAAATGAACCTGTTGTCGTAGGGCGCGCCGCTCGAGAGAATTTTCCCGTGCACTTCGTATTCGAGGATCACGACGCGACTATCCTGAGAGCGATGCACAACAAGTGCGTCGCCGGAGTGAAGCCTGATCGTCTTGCCGTAGCCCGAGAAGCTGGCCATCAGATCGGCTCGGCCTCGAATCGTCAGCGGCCAGCCGGGGAAGTGATATCGGAACTCGAAAAATGCGTCTTCGGCAATCGTGTCGAAATAATGGTCGCCATCAACGAGTCCGCGTAAGCCCTTCATGACGACTTCGAAGAAAGGATTGAGATCTTCAAAAATCTCGTATTCGCCTTTCGGCATAACGATCTCCTTCCAGTTCGGGACTATCGCCAGGAAATGCCTCACGCGCGTACAGGAGTGACACCCAGCTCGCTCCGGACGATAGGCGCCATTTGAGTGCCGAGAATTTGTATGGCGTGCAGCATTTTTTCATGTGGCAGCGTGGAGACACCCATTTGGAATGTGACGCGCGAGATGCCGCCCAGAACGTCATTCACATAAAGGATCTTCTTCGCGACTGTTTTCGCGTCGCCGATCAGCAGCGCGCCGGCAGGCCCGCGCTGGGCGTCAAACTGAGCGCGTGTGGCGGGTGGCCAGCCGCGTTCCTTGCCGATTTCGGTAAAAGTGTGCGCATAGCCTGGAAAGAATGCTGCTGCCGCTTCGTCCGTGGTGTCGGCGAGAAAGCCGATGGAATGAAGACCTACCGTGAGTTGATCGGGAGAATGACCAGCGCGGCGTCCCGCTTCACGGTAAAGATCTATAAGAGGACGGAAGCGCCTGGGCTCGCCGCCGATGATGGCCACCATGAGAGGAAGTCCGAGCATTCCTGCGCGAACGAAAGATTCCGGTGTGCCGCCAACACCGACCCATATGGGGAGCGGATTCTGCAGCGGGCGAGGGTAGATTGCCTGGCCGGTAAGGGCCGCGCGGTGTTTTCCGGACCATTGCACTTTAGTGCTTGCACGGATTTTAAGGAGAAGCTCGAGCTTCTCCGCAAAGAGCGAGTCGTAATCTTCAAGACGCAGCCCGAAGAGGGGATAGGACTCAACAAACGAACCGCGACCGGCGACAATTTCGGCGCGGCCCCGCGAGATCAAGTCGAGAGTCGCGAACTCCTGAAAAACGCGAACGGGGTCGGAGGCGCTGAGAACCGTGACGGCGCTGGTGAGACGGATATTTTCCGTGCGGGTGGCGGCAGCGGAGAGGATCACAACCGGAGCCGAATCGAGGAATTCCGCCCGGTGATGTTCGCCAATGCCAAAAACGTCCAGGCCGACCTGATCGGCGAGCTCAATCTCTTCGAGTAGATGGTGCATGCGCTCCACCGGGCTGAGCGTGAGGCCTGTGGCCGGGTCGGAAATAGCGGCGGCGAAACTGTCGATTCCAATCTGCATTTAGATCAATTCTCCAGGACAACTTTCATTCCGATTCATCGGGCACTACGCCGCTATGTCATCGTTGGCTTGAACACTTTGGATTGACTCCGGTGCCTAGGCTCTCGGCGCGCTTCCCAATCTTCTTCAATGTCGTTTCAAGAGCTCGCAACTCTTTCGGGCTCGCATCGGCAAAGACTTTCTTAATTTCGGCGGCGTGTTTGTGAAAAATCGGCGAGATCAATTCTTTGCCCTTTGGTGTGAGCGATACGATCCGGACGCGCCGATCCTCAGGACTCTCGACACGGCTTACCAGGCCTCTAGCCAACAGGCGGTCGATGGCCACACTGATCGAGCCGGGCGTAAGGTACACCTTTGGCCCGATCGTATTCACCGGCAAAGGCCCTTTGTTGAGGAGCGCTTCAAGTATCCGGAAGTCGGTATCGTCGATTCCCGTTTCCTCAAGTCCCGCATAAAGATATTTCGCGGCCGCCCGAAACGCCTTCCCCAATATCAGCCAACAGTGAACCGGGTCTCGCGAGTTCTTGCCCATGACGAAACTATTTTGCACTTTTGCATGACCGATGTCCACCAGAATGTATCCATAGCAATAGGATTGGCATCAATACATACTGCCGAGTGGCAGGACGCCGATTGAGAACCAAGAGACCGCGGCCGGTTCGGTCCTGGCGGCTGAATTGTCCGCGTCCGGCGCGCGAGTCCCCCTTCAGGGCTTCGGCGAACGGGTCGAGCAATCTTCGTTCATGCAGTTTGCCTGTTTGGTATCCTTGGGAATCAAACTTACGCCCGTCTCAAACACCTCACCCTTTGCCAAATCAGGGCTGTCGAACTGCCAGTCGAGGTGCTCAGCCCCGAAGACTCTTCGGACTACCAACCTGCCGCTTGCGATACTCGCGTCTTCGTTTTCCGCAACCGTGAAGGTCACGATTGTCCTGTCATCGGTCTGATGCTCTGGGAGCGGAAGCTCTGGGCCGAAGAAAATCCAGAGCGTGTTGCCGTGGGCAGTGGCTGACATAACCTGCAGTGAGTACGAATCGCCGGACCGGACAAGGGTGAGGATGACTTCCGGAGCATCCGGGTCGTACAGTTCAGTTTGATCTATCGAAGCTCCGGTGTCATAGAGTTGCTTGATGGCCAGCACACTCTGCCGCCCGCCTTCTCCTCGAAGATCCCATTGCGCCGCCTCTAGGAAGCTGACTGGACCGCTCTCGACTCGCCATAGTTGTGTACCAGGCAATATCTGCCCAATCGTCATGTCGGTGGCATAGAATGTCCCGGGCCTAGCTATGGATTGGGTTGGTTCCGGGCGATATTCTCTGTCTCCGATTGCCAATGAAGTTCCCAAAGCCGCTGCGGCACGGCGTGGAGCATAAAAGAAAGCGATACCTGAATCGTCGGTTCGAGAAATCACTTCCGGTGAAGCGTGGGGCACCATTTGACCGGCGACGAATCCCCACTCGATCACCTGCCCGATCCGGTCGTGAAAGCGAATTCGGAATAGCGGGGTTGAGTCGCCAAGCGTAAGGACCTCAAAATCGATTCGCGTCGCATAGGCATCCTCTCCATTTGCCTTTAGAGCATCCACCTTAGGACTCAGGGTAGAGTAAACGACTCTCCGGTTCGTGGTCTTGTCCAGCAGAACCACTTCGCAACGACCTCCGTCGACCAAAGCCTCGATCCTGGCATAGCGTGGATCATCTTCAACCGACTGTACGAAATATTGTGGGACGAAGCGAAACTTGACATTCATCGGAAGGAGCGGGGCTGGCGACGTCGAAGCCCTCGCCGGGGCCTGAGCTTGGAGGACGCTAGGATTATAGAGAAGCGCACAGGTCATGAGTGTGATCGACATAATTCGTTTCTTCATACTTCTCTCCATAAGATGCTTGATCGGCAGCGCGCACTTTGTTGAATCGAGGTCGTCGGCAAGACGGCGCTGTTACCAACAGCGGTGCTACCACCAGCGCCGATGAAAAGAGCTTGCCGTTTTGTCTTACACCCACTTGCGCCTCCTTCCAGCTTCGCCTTAGGTCCGCGCCAGAGCTCTTGTCGTACTTTTCTAGGAGCTCGCGTTTAACCTGTGGCCGCAGAGATTGACCGAGCACGCTGCTTCACCTCTCGAACGGGCTAGAAGACTTTCGAAATATCTTTGGCCCTCGCCTGGACTACAGCAAGATCCGGGCCATTCTGTGACGGCGTAAGTCGCTGAATTTTCGGGGAGGCGTTGGTTCGGCGGTGTCAGAAGTCAAAGAAGTTAGAAATGTCGAACTGAAGCATGGTTGAACGGGCAGAACGAATCGGATGGCCCAGTCAGCAAGGCAGCCACTCAGGAATACAGCTTCGCGTAGATACCGAGCTTTCTCATTCGATAGAGAAGCGTGGTTCGGTTGATCCCCAGGCGCGTTGCAGCGCCATCAGAACCACCGACACGCCCCTTGCATGCGTTAAGCGCGTCTAGTATTTCCTCGCGCTGCTTCCTCTCATACTCCTCGGCGCCAGGGTTGACGTTCGGCCGTGAGCTCGTTGCTTTGCGAGCGGTTCGACTGTTCTTGTCGACGCCCGCTTCTGCGGCTGTTGCCGTTTCTGGTTTTCGCAGTTCCGTGAGTGGTGCTTCGAGCGCTTCGCCGCGCGTCAGGATCACCGCGCGTTCAATGAAATTCTCCAATTCGCGGATATTTCCCGGCCATTCCCATGCTGTGAGTGCCTTCATAGCGACAGAAGGAACAGACTCAATTTTTTTCTGCATTTGTTTTGCAAATTTTTGCGCGAAATAACTGACCAGCAGAGGGATATCTTCTTTGCGCTCGCGCAGGGACGGGACACGAATCGGAAAGACGTTCAGGCGGTAAAACAAGTCACTGCGAAACTCGCGATCGGCAACCATTTTCTCCAGATCGCGATTGGTGGCGGCTACCAGACGAAGATTCACTTTCCGCGTATGAGTGCTGCCAAGGCGTTCAAACTCCCGCTCCTGCAAAACACGAAGCAATTTGGGCTGAATTTCAATCGGAATGTCTCCCACTTCATCCAAGAAGAGCGTGCCCTGGTCGGCCAGTTCCAATCGCCCGACTTTTTGCGCAATCGCTCCCGTAAAGGCTCCTTTTTCGTGTCCAAACAGTTCGCTTTCCAGCAGGCCCGTGGGGATCGCCGCACAATTTAGTTTCACAAAGGTCCGGTCCTTGCGCCGGCTGCGGTCGTGAATGGCGCGCGCAATTAGCTCCTTGCCCGTTCCGGTTTCGCCAAGCAGCAGCACCGTGGAATCGCTCGGAGCGACGGTCTCAACCATTTGCAGAACACGCTTCAACGCCGCGCTCTTGCCAATGATCCGCTCGAAACCGCTGTCGGTGCGAATTTCCTCTTCCAAGTAGAGTTTTTCTTGCGCAAGCTTATCCTTGAGTTCGGAAATTTCCTGGTACGCCAGCGCGTTTTCAATGGCGACGGCTATCTGTCCTGACGCCCGGCCAAGGAAATCAACGTCTTCTGGCCTAAAGGGAGTCTCCGTGGTGCGTGAAATCCCTAAGATTCCGAGGACTCGGCCTCGATTTACAAGTGGAATAAGGCAAAGGGCTTTTATGCCTTCGGCAACGGCGATGTCAGTTGTCCCGGACACGAACTCCTCGGGTTCCCGCGCATCGATGATTACGGGTTTCAAAGTGTCCATCGCTTTTTGGGCGGCGGTGCTTGGCGTAAAGAACAACTCTTCCTTGATGACCCCCTTGCTGTGCGGAAAGTCCAGAGCAAAGACCCTGGATTTTCGCGACGCCGTGTCGGGCAGCGAAACGGCTACCCCATCAGCGTGCATGACTTCACGTATATTTGCTGCAATCGCGCGCAGGACCTCTCGCAGGTCGAGGCTCGATGTGATTCTGGTTGTCAGATTGAGCAGCAACTGTAGCCGATCGTTTTGACGCTGCAGCTCTTCACTGATGCGCACGATCGTTTCGTCGCGGCTTACATTGTTCTTCGCGGTCACAGCGGTGATGCTCATTTCTTTGTCTTAGATGCCTTATAAGACCAGATAGCTATAGCCAGCTTCTCTGATTCGAGTCGACCGACAGAGGTTACTGATTTGACCCAAAGGGTCGTCCCTTTTGGCAGCGCCTGGCTGAATCTCCTTTGCAGTAAGGTTCGTGGCCGAGTAGTTAGCAAGGATGGTCTTAGCAACTTGTTCCGCTCTCTCACTCTCCACAACGTTGATGAGGGAGCTGAGCCGAAATGATGAGTGCGTAACCGGTGCGAGTTTGCTGGGGTCTTCGAATTTGTGTTGCATTGCATCGACCATCGCTCGCGCGGTCTCGCTGATAAAGTCGGAATACGATTGCTCGCGATGAGAGATCTTCCTGGCCAGGGTACCCCGTCGATCGTGATGCCTCTCGGTGATCCACGCACTGAGAGTTGATAGGGACGCACCGGCGAACGAGCCCAAAATGGCCGCCAGCGCTGCTCGGTCGAAACGGCGAGCAAACAATGCCATTCCCTGAGCCTTAATTAAGCCTACGATCGCAATTGGAAGAGCGGCGGTAAGCGTTGGCCCTCCCGCGCTATTGTTGCCAGCCGCCACCTAGCGCTTGATAGAGCTGGACAAGCGCAAGCCGTTCATTCAACTGCGCGTCGACCAGGTTCAGCTCTGCCGAGAAATAGATCGTCTCGTTCGTCAAGACTTGCAGGTAACTCGCACCACCATTCCGATAGAGGACCAAAGAGAGCCGGTCCGATCGTTCTGCTGCTTGAGCGAGCAGTTCCTGCTGCTCGCGGAACTGGCGATCCTTGTCATACGCAACAAGCGCATTCGATACTTGTCCGAGCGAGTTCTGGACAGTCTGCTGGTAGGAGAGCGCGCTTTCCTGCCACTGCGCTCGGGCGAGCCTGAGTTGTGAGCGCAGCGCTCCGCCTTGGAAGATGGGCTGCGTAATGCCGAGGGCCGCGTTCCAGGTCTGAGAAGGTTGTTGGAGGAAATGGTGCAACGCATTACTCTCGAGCCCTCCTGCCCCTGTAAGAGAGAGACTCGGAAAGAACGAGGCTTTGGCGACGCCGATTTGGGCGTTGGCTGCCATCATGTTGGCTTCCGCCTCGCGGACATCCGGCCGACGCTCGAGCAATTCGGAGGGCAGGCCGACGGGGACGCTATCCGGCACGGGCTGCCCGGTGAGAGGGTTGCCGCGAGGAATGGAACCGGGGTTTTCGCCCAGCAGGATGCTGAGCGCATTTTCCTGTTGCTCGATCTGCCGCTCGAGATCAGGAATGGTCTCTGAGGCGGTGTAGACAAGTTGCTCCGACTGGCTAACGTCGAGATCGGAAGCTGAACCATGGGTCTCAAGCACCCGAGTTAATTGCAGGGATTGTTGGCGGGATCCCAAGGTGCGCTTGGCGATCTCAAGTTCGGCGTCCAGTGCCCGAAGCTGGAAGTAGGCTGTCGCTACATTCGCAACAAGCGACGAGATCACGGCTTGCTGCCCCCACTTCGTGGCAAGCAGCTGGGCACGTGCCTCCTCGGTTTGCCGGCGGTACTTTCCCCAGAAGTCAAGATTCCAGATAACCGAGAGGTTGAGCTGGCCAGCGTTGACCTCGTAGGCCGGAAACTGACTGGAAACCTTGGCGTTTTGTTGGCTGAAGACGCCTGCGCCGACGCTGGCTGAGGGGAGCTGGTTCGCACGGGTTATGCCGAGTTGGGCTTGTGCTTCAAGCACGCGCGTGGCGGCGATTCGGACGTCGTAATTTTGCTGAAGCGCGGTGTGAATCAGCTGCGCCAGGACGGGATCCTGGTACACATCCCACCACTTCTCGTTGCCGAGCGATGCCGCCGAGTCGCTTTGCGCAGGTGCCGCGGCACGATAATCAGTGGGCAAGTTAACAGTCGGCCGCTTGTAATTCGGTCCGACTGCGCAGCCCGCAAGCAAAATGAATATCGGCAAAAATGCGAGTTTTTTCATTTCAGTCTCCTTCGCTCGCAGTTTGCCGAGCTTCGAGTCCCGCCGATTTCTGACGCGCGGCACCGGAGATGAGCTCGACCACATAGAAGATCGCCGGAACAAAGAATCTGCCGATGAAGGTTTCCGCGACCATGCCGCCAATTACGGCCGTGCCCATAATCTGGCGTGCTACCGCGCCTGCTCCCGACGCTGTCCAGAGCGGCACGCAGCCGAGAATGAAGGCGAGCGCCGTCATCATGAGGGGCCGGAAACGAAGTTTCGCCGCGGAAAGTGCTGCATCGACGAGGGACATACCGCGTTCGTAATCCTCCTTGGCAAACGCGACGATGAGAATCGAATTTTTCGCGGCCAGGCCGATGAGCATGACTAAACCGATCTGCGCATATACATCGTTCTCGATTTGAACCATGTACGCAGGCAGAAAGTGACTGAGCACGACGCGCCGCAACCAGAGGGCGGCCAGGGCGCCGAAGACTGCGACTGGCGTGCTGAGCAGCACGCTGAAAGGCACTGTCCAGCTTTCATAGAGCGCTGCCAGGATTAAGAAAACGAACAGGAGCGAAAACCCGAAAATCACCGAAGCCGGGACCCCTTGTTCGGCCTTCACCTCTTGATAGGACATTCCGATCCAGTCGTATCCCATTTCGGAAGGCATGGTTTGCTTGAAAACGTCCACCAGGGCGGCTCTTGCCTGATCGGCGCTATAACCAGGTGCGGCGGCGGCATTGATCTGCGCGGACCGGTACTCGTTGTAACGCATCGTGAACTCGGGGCCAGACCGGGTCTCGAATTTTGCCAGCGCGGAAAGCGGCACTGTCTGCCCTTGGCCGTTGCGGACATAGAATTGGCCGAGATCGTTGGTTGTCGATCGGTAAGGCGCTTCGGCCTCCACATACACCTGCCAGGTACGTCCGAAGTCGTTGTAGTAGTTGACAAACAAGCCGCCCATGTAGGCTTGAATGGTGTTGTAAACATCCGTCAAATTCACGCCTTGCTTCAACACCTTGTCCTTGTCTACGTTGATGAACTCTTGCGGAACACTCGGAATAAACGTGGTGCTGACCGTGCCGAGCTCAGGGCGCTTGCGGGCGGCTGCCAGGAACTTGGTCAGGTTGTCGCCGAGAAACTTGACATCCTTACCAGCACGATCCTCCAGCACAAACGTCACGCCACCGGCAGTACCGACGCCGGGAATCGCGGGTGGTGAGAAACTGAAGACCGTCCCTTCCGGCAGCTGTTTGAGTTCCTGGTTCAAACGTGCCTTGATGGCTTGATACTGTTCGCTCCGGCTTTGGCGCTCATCCCAGGGTTTCAGCGATACCCAGAAGAACGCGTTGTAGGAAGTACGGACGTAGCTGAGCAAACTGAAACCCACCACGCTGGTCGTGTACTCGACCCCTGGCGTCTTTGCGAGAACGTCCTCTACCTGTTTCGCAGCTGCGCTGCTGCGTTCGAGCGACGCCGCGTTGGGGAGCTGCATATTGATGTAGAGATAACCTTGGTCCTCATCCGGCAGGAAACTGGTGGGCAGGTGGGCGCTAAAGAGCCACGCGGCACCGCCCGCAACGACGAGCAGCAACATCACCACCGCAGCTTTGCGAATCAGGTCGCCCGACCAACGAACAAAGCTGTCGGTGGAGCGCTCGAAATAGCGGTTGAAGTAGCCAAAGAATTTTCCGAGCGGCCCGCGAGTTGCCTTCTTGGGGCGGAGCAGTAGCGCGGAAAGTGCCGGGCTGAGCGTGAGCGCGTTGAACGCGGAAAGCATCACGGATATGGCGATGGTGAGTGCAAACTGCTGATACAATCTGCCGGTAATGCCGGGAATGAAAACTGTCGGCACGAAGACCGAAGCCAACACCAGAGCTATACCGACGACCGGACCCGAAAGTTCTTTCATCGCCTTTTGGGCAGCCTCTTTTGGAGACAGACCCTCCTCGATGTGGTGCTGTACCCCTTCGACAACCACGATGGCGTCGTCAACCACCAGTCCAATGGCGAGCACCAAACCGAACATGGAAAGTGTATTGATCGAGAAGCCAACCAATGGGAAGACGGCGAAGGTTCCCACGAGCGAAACAGGCACGGCCAGCATAGGAATCAGAGTGGCGCGCCAGTCTTGCAAAAACAGGTAAACCACAAGGATGACTAGCACGATCGCTATCACGAGGGTCCAGAGGATCTCTTTCATGCCTTCCGTGACCGGGAGTGTTTGATCGAGCGATATGGCGTAATCGATGTCTTGCGGGAAGCGTTGCTTCATCTGGGTCATGAGCTTCCGGACGCCCTGCACGGTTTCGACAGCATTGGTTCCGGGCAACTGATACACGGCAATGGCAGCGCTGGGCTTGCCATTCAAGCGAGCGATCAAGCTGTAGTCCTGCGTGCCCAGCTCGACGCGGGCCACGTCTCTCACGCGAACGGTCCCGCCGTTTGGTGCTTCGCGCACGATCACGTCGCCGAACTGTTCCGGCGAAGTCAGGCGGCCTTGAGCCAGCACGGCATAGGTGAACTGCTGGTTGCTCTGAGCCGGCTCGCCCCCGACCTGGCCAGCCGGATTAACGGTGTTCTGTGCTTGAAGCGCGTTAACAATATCCGTGACGGTGATACCCAGCTTGGCCAGCTGGTCAGGCTTGACCCATAGCCTCATGGCGTATTGCCCCGAGCCGAAGACCTGCGTCTGGCCAACACCGTACAGGCGTGCGATAGGGTCGTTGAGATTGATGTAGGCGTAATTGGCCAGGTAGTTAGAATTATGGGTGCCCTGCGGCGAGTATAGGGAGATCAGCATGAGCGGGGCAGTGGTTGCCTTCTTTAGCGTGATCCCGTAATTGTTCACCTCCGGGGGCAACTGACCGTTTGCGAGTTGCTGGCGCGATTGCGTGAGTATCAGATCCATGTTGGGATCCGTTTTCAGATCGAAATCGACGAGCAACGTTGTTTGCTGGTTCGCAGTAGCGTTTAGCGAATACATATAGGTCATGTTGTCCACGCCACTGACTTGCTGCTCGATGGGTACGGCGACAGCTTGCTCGAGAGTTTTTGCGTCTGCACCTGGGTAGTTGGCTTGCAACCTGATCTCAGGTGGAGCGATCTGCGGGAACTGCGCTATCGGCAAGGTCACGATTGTAATCACACCGACAATGACCGTGAGAATCGCAATCACGATCGCGACGATCGGCCGTCGAATGAAAAAGTTCGCCATGGCTTAACGTTCCTCCGTCTCTTTGTAGGGCGTGGGATTCACCAGTTCGCCTTCTTTTGTCTTCTCCGCACCAGCCGCCACGACGCGTTCTCCCGGCTTCAGCCCGGATGTGATCACCCAGAGCGTGCCCACTCTCGGCCCGACCCCCACGGTGCGGAGCTGCGCATGATTGCCATCGCCGACCACAGTTACCTGATACGTTCCTTGCTGCTCATTCACTGCCGCCTGCGGCACCAACGATGCTTTTGGCAGATATCCAGTCAACGCGCGAATGCGCGCGTACTGACCTGGCCGCAACAAATTCTTGGGATTCGGGAATTCGCCGACGATCTGGATGGTTCCTGTCTGCGTATTCACCTGGCGATCAGCGAACACGATCCTTCCGGGATACAAGTAAGTAGTCCCGTCAGCCAAGATCAACTGCAACGGGATCCGCGACGCATGCGTCAGCCAGTCCACTGTGCCGGGTGCCCCGCCGTCCGCCATCCGCAGATATTCCTGTTCGCTGATCGGGAAATAAACCTTCGCGGGATTCACTTGGGAAACCGCAGTTAGCACGGTGGACGGTCCCACGAGATTGCCGACTTGCACGGTGTTGATGCCGGCGATTCCGCCGATCAGGGAAACGACTTTCGTGTACCCCAAATTCAGCGTGGCCTGTTCGACGGCGGCCTGATTCGCTTCGACGGCTGCCTTCGCGCCGAGCAGCGCCTGCGTATCATTGTCGAGCTGACTCTGGGGTATCGCATGCGCTTCTGCCTCGGGAGTGTCTCGCCTCACATTCATATCGGCGTTGGCCATCTGCGCCTGGGCTTGCGCGAGTTGTCCTTTCGCTTGATCAAGCGCCGCTTGGAAGGGACGCGGATCGATTTCGAAAAGAACTTTCCCTTTTTGGACCAATGCTCCTTCCTGATAGTCCTGGCGAATAAGATAGCCGCTCACCTGGGGTTGAATCTGCGCGTTGACGTACCCTTCGAGCGTTCCCACCCATTCCCCCTCAAGGGGAACGTCTTTCTGGAGGACTGACGCTACTTCGACTACGGGAGGAGCAGGCGCCGGAGCGGAAGCTACGGAGCGTTCGCAGCCAACGCCCAGGGCAGTTGCGAACGCCAGCACGATCAGGAAACCAAACAGATTCGAAAAGTTGCGTTTTCGCCGGACGTTCAGGTGCTCAAGAATGTGTTTCGTGTAGATGCCGCTGGCGGTGAATTGCGTTCCATTTCCGGCCAACCGGCGCAAGAACCGCTCGCCGCTCTTGTCGATGAACGTGACTTCATTGAGGTCAACGATACAAGCGCGTCGTACATCCGTGCGGTGGTTTTTCTTCCAGCACGCCCTGAACTCTCGTACCCAAGGGTGGACCAGTCGGCCATGCAGAATCCATCTCTCTTCCGCAGGTGTTTCACTGAAAGTGATTTTCAACATGGTATTTCCCTCAGGGCGTGCCAGCTGAGGAAGACTTTCCGATAGCAAGCACGATAGTTTTGATGTGTATGTCATTTCTTTTTCCATCCCCCATTGCTCTTTTTGTACTTCTCCCGAAGCTCACGTTCCGCCTGCAGCCAATCGTCGAGGTCGCAACCATGAATTCCGCCGCGTTCGATGTGAATCTCAAACGCTCGCTCACGAATTTCGGCCAGGGTTGTGCCGTTCTGGCCTTCTTCTTCTCTGACCTCCGATCGAAAAACGATGCCTGGCGTGTTCTGATTGTTCGTTTTCGGATTTTGCGATTTCATGCTTCTTTTCTCCCTACAACATATTCCTGGTTTCAACTGCTGCACTCTGGGTCACGAATCCGGACAGAAGCAGTCCGGACCGGTGACCCACTGGAGTGGTCTCGCCGTTTAGAACTGAACAACGAAACTGGCGGAGGGCTGAGCTGAGCGCGTTGTCGCGCCGGAATAATGAGTTGCTAATCCAAAGTCAGCTCGGGGATGTATGAAGCTGACCTCATCTCCCGCCCTCCATAAAAACCACTTTCCTTGAGCGCTTCTCCCGGTAACGGAGCTTCCGAAATTGCCGGAAGCGGGTATGTCCTCGTGGGCGTGCTCGAGAGCCGCGCCGATGGCTGCCCCAACCTCGACGAATAGCAACACCAGAAGCAGCGCCAAAAGCAGCGCCACGAAGCCCGTCACGAGATAGCGAAAGGCGCCCAACGCGTACTTCACTACCGAAAACCCTATGCTGGGTCGCCGTTTACTCACGCGCATTTGTTCTCACATCCCGTGCTAGCCTCTTGCACATGTGGACCTCGGTGCCTCGCTGCTGGAACGAGACCTCGTCCATCACCGACTTCATCAGCTGAATGCCACGCCCGTGCTCCGCTTCGAGATCTTCGACAGCCACGGAATCGAAAACCGTCTGCACATCAAACCCTTGACCCTGGTCTGAGACGATCAGCGAAATTTCCTTTCCCACCTTGCAGCGGCAGCGGACGTGAACTAATTTGTGAGCATCCAGCCGGTTGCCATGAATGACTGCGTTGCTCAGAGCTTCCCGAAGTCCTAGTTCGACGGCGTATTCCTCGCCCGCGATGCAGCGCGAGCCTTCGATCAGCCGCATCAAGCGGTCCACCAGTGGCGAAATGGCTTTAAGTTCACTCGGCATCCAAATGTCGACTTCCAGCAAGCTTCCGCCGCGTGTGCTAGGCAAATGCGCTCGCATAGCCGTGCGTCTGTTCGGGGCTTCCATTCGAGACATGATCACCCTCGTGTTCAGCCGCGTGCCAGCCAGAGCCCATACCGCACGGAATGAAAACGTCCAAATCCATTGCGGAGGCGCAGCACGCAATACCACTGTGTCCACTTGCCGATGAAACTTAGAGTCGAAAACATGCGATTTCCTCCTCTGCTCTGCATTCTTTTCACACGATGTGAACCGGGCCACGGATCTAACTTCAAACTCCAACCTAGTAAAAAAAGTCAATTCAGTGCCGACCGTCCCTGCCTATCAGACCATCTGGGCCGACAAGGCAGAGAAAAACCAGAATTGTCACTGCAGCAATCAACAGAAACGTAACCATTGGTGCCTCCTTTCGCAGCAGCGCTAATTCCAGGCGCATGTCAGGCGATCTTGCGAAGTGCGCCGGCGCTTTTAGCAAAAATTGAAATGCGGTTTCTCGCCGCGCGATACGGTCTCATGTGGTGTCTCAGAGCTTTGGCTAACTTTCTTCTCGCGTGGAACACGCGAGCTTTAACGGCGCCGATAGAGATACCCAGATGTAGGGCGGTGTCACGATTCGATAACTCTTCTAGTGCCCGCAGCTCGACGGCTTTGCGCATTCCTGGTCTCAGCTGCCGCATTGCTATTGACAAGATTCGTGATTTCTCTGTTTCGAAATAGCTGGCTTCAGGGTCGGGGCTAGCATCGGCTGGCTCCTGGGCGAATGTCGCTTCTTCATCGCCGCTCGAATCATCGATCGGCACCTCGCGCAGCCCTCGTCGCGAGCGCAACAACATCAGCGCCTGATTGATGGCGATACGCGTCAACCAAGTGGATAAGGACGATTTCCCTTCAAACGTCTGCAAGTGGAGGAACGCTTTTTGGAAAGTTTGCTGAAGGATGTCTTCGGCGTCTTCGCGAACCCGTGTGTAGCGGAACGCAAGCCCAAGAATCCTTCGCTGGTGGCGGTTGAAGAGCGTTTCAAACGCCTCTTCATCTCCACGTTTGGCGGCGGCGACGAGTTCTTCCTCCGAAGTTGAATCACCGGAGGCGACGCCCGGTTTGCCAAACTTGTTTAGAACTCGATCCAGCATGGTGCTTCACCTCTTGAACGGGTCAGAGGCCTTCGACATTGCCTCCCGCCCTCACTTCGACTAGAGGCAAGATCAAAGCCAAATCTTCGAAGGCGTAAGTCACTGAATTTTCAGCGGAATGTTTGACCCGCAGGTGTCAGAAGTCAGAAAAGTCAAAAATGTCAGTCGGACTCTGATTGCCAAACGGCACGAGGATCTGCTGATCGTTGGCTCGCAAATCTATGAACGGACGTCTCGTGGAAGCAGCCCTCGGACCGATCATCGAGGTCGACGTCCGGACCGAGATTCTGTGGCCCACTGTCAAACTGACGGACACTGGCGAGGAGAACCTGCGCGAAACTCCCGACCATGTCGACGTCCTTGGGAAGACACATTCTGGCGCTGTATTCACGGCCAATATTAATGATGGTCTAGCGCCGCGAGATGTACGTTTCAGCTTTGAAATTAGGGGGTCCGAGGGATGGCTCTTCCTGACCGGCGGTCACGCCTACGGATTCCAGGCTGGTGATCTCAAGCTGACATCGAGCGTCGGATTCGTGCCGCCCGAGGAAGCTGCGGTCTCGGGTGGGTTCATGGGTGCCGCCATCAACGTCGGAGAGGTCTACGCTCATCTTGTTCGCGATCTGCATGCCGGTACCTACAGCACACCGGGCTTTGAACACGCTCTTCACAATGCTCGTCTCATCGACATCGTAAGGCGCGCCGCCGAACGGGGCGAGCGTCAGAAAACCGCACTTGCTGACAGAGCTGGGCTGTTAACTCACGTGCAGTGAAGCACGTTGCGGAAGACGAGTACCACAACAGCATCGAGAACCTCAGCGAGCACTCCACTGACGACGTACTAATTCTCATCGATGCGAAAAGACTCTGAAATCTAACGGGTACGGAAGCCGCTCCTGCCAGGAGCTTCAGCGGCGAAGAAGAAAAATGGAATCTTCCCAGTGGCCGCCTGCATCTATGGAGTGGAGCCGAATGAAGAAAACAGTTCGGCGAAGGTCCGGCACTGTGAACAGTCAACGACATGCCCTAGAATTCTCGAAGCTGCGCTTTGCGCGGCAAGCCCTGGCGTCTCTGCTAGCACTGGTTTTGATATGCGCAGCGTACCCACAAAGTCTCGTCGCGCAGGACGCCCAGGATCAGCAATCTCCGACGCAGGCCCCGCCCGACGCCCCTTACATGCAGCAGACTCCCGAGCAATTAGAGCAATTGGTTGCGCCCATCGCCCTCTATCCCGATTCACTGGTAGCCCAGGTACTGGCGGCCTCGACGTTCCCGGAACAGGTCGTCGAGGCCGACCGGTGGGTGCAATCGCAACCCGATTTAAGGGGCGACGCTCTGGCACAAGCCGTGGACCAGCAGCCTTGGGACCCCAGCGTAAAGGCGCTCGTTGCGTTTCCGTCGGTTCTAGGCAACATGGACAAAAACATCTCCTGGACGTCGTCTCTCGGCGACGCCTATTACAATCAAGAACAAGCCGTGATGGACGCCATTCAAGTGATGCGGCGCCGCGCGCAACAAGCCGGCAATCTCAATTCCACGTCGCAACAAAGCGTAACGACTGCAGACTCGGACATCGAGATCGAAGCAGTTGACCCCGAAGTTGTTTACGTTCCCGCGTACGATCCCTGGGTCGTGTACGGAGGCCCGATTGTCGCCTGGCCGGGTTGGTATCCCTATCCGGGCATTTGGTATGACGGCCCGTCGCTGTTCTTTGGAGTTGGCTTCGGCATTGGGTTTTTTGGGGGCTACGGGTGGGGCTGGCACCACTGGGGTTTCGATTGGCATCACCACTATGCCGTTTTCGACCACGCACGGTATCACTCGCCCAGCCGGACGTTTTACAACCGCGACGCGTTCTATCGCGGCGGCGGCGACCGCGGTGCTTTTGACCGTAGCGGAAGAGCGCAGCCCTTCGGCGGCGACCGCGGCGCCGCTCGTGGCTATGCTGAGCCTCGCGGTCAGAGCGGCGTTCGCTCCGGCGCTTTCAGCGGCTACGGTCGCGGCGGAGAGGAGCGCGGTTTTTCCTCGCGCGGAAGCGCCAGCTTCGGCGGTGGAGGCGGCTTTCATGGCGGCGGGGGCTTTCACGGCGGCGGACGCCACTGAGCGTCCTCAGCTTGGAATCAAGTTGCTCTTCGTTTCTCACATTTAAAACGGGAGAATTGCATATGCGGCGAACGAAGCCGGACTTCTCAAATTTTGACTGCCCTGGTCTTTTGAAGATGGCCCCAGTCGCGATGTTGCTGTTGGCGTGCTTTTCTGCCGGTTCCGTGGCTCAGGAAAAAGGCCAGAAAACATTCTCATCGCCAGAAGAGGCGAGCCAGGCTTTGGTGGCCGCAGCGCAGAACAACGATGAAAAAGCGATGCTCGGAATTCTCGGACCGGATGGGCAGGACATCGTCTCTTCGGGTGACCCGACCCAGGACGCCGAGAACCACGCCAATTTCGCGCGCAAGTACCAGGAGATGCACCGCTTCGTAAAAGAGCCCGACGGCTCCGTCATGTTGTATATTGGCGCTGAAAACTGGCCCGCACCAATTCCTCTCCGGATGAAAGGCAATGCCTGGTTTTTCGACACCGAGGCCGGAAAGATGGAGATCTTGTTCCGCCGAATAGGCCGCAACGAGTACTCGGCCATCCGTATCTGCCAGGAGCTTGTGGCTGCGCAAAAGGACTACTACGCCATGAAGCACAACGAGTACGCCAAGCAAATCTTCAGCGATGAAGGTCAGCACAATGGCCTTTACTGGAAGGTTTCCGACGGTGAGCCCCAGAGCCCGATCGGGCCCTTGGTTGCTTCGGCCGTCGCCGAGGGTTACGAGAAAGGCAAAGCCGGCCCGCCGACTCCTTATCGCGGCTATTTCTTTCATATTCTGACGCGCCAGGGGAAGCATGCGCCCGGAGGCGCAAAGAACTACATCGTGGACGGCAGAATGACCGAGGGCTTCGCCTTCATCGCTTATCCCGCCGAGCACCGCTCCTCCGGCGTGATGACGTTTCTCGTAAACGGGGATGGCGTTGTCTATCAGAAGGATCTCGGCAAGAAAACCGAATCCCTCGGCAAAGCCATTCAGGAATACAACCCGGATCCCACTTGGCGCAGAGCGGAAGACGAGCCGCCGCAAACCGCCAGCGAGCAGAAACCCTAGCATTTGTTGATAATTCCCACACGGCTGCCTCGCAGCCTTCACCGGGCTCCCCGCAGTCTTCGCTAGAAACGGTTTAGCTCTCTTACGAGGCAAAGACCGGCTTGAGTTCACGACATTCACGGATGATGAAATGAACGCGAAGCTGAGCGCTTCTACAGGTGATGCGTCGCCGGCTCCAATGCGATTCTTCTCCTATAAGAACGCCGAGCAGAACACTCATGAACAAATCAATAAGGTGAGATCACATCCATGGATCGCAAAAGATGTCCCTGTGCGAGGGTTTATTTTCGACGTGGAGACCGGTCTCCTGCGGGAAGTGCAGCCAATTGCGCAGCGGACGGCTGCCTGAAAGAATCTGGGCTCGCGAGATTTGAGTTCAGCCTTGGGCAGATCAGCGTTACCTTGAGTTCTTCGGTTCAAACTTGAAACGAAGAGCTTATATCTTGACGTCAAGAGACAGAAAGTTTTAGATTCACGAAGAAAACCGCGACATTTGTGCAATAGAGTGACTGTGAGGCGCAATGACGAAAACGACGAGCTTCGAAACTGACATCCGCCCGCTTTTTACGGAACGGGACATTCGAGGCATGAGCAAGGCGTTCAACCTGGGAAGTTACGATGACGTCAAAAAGCACGCTTCTGCCATCTACGATCGCATCCGGGGAATCGGAGGAGCG
>DATMKS010000036.1:0-123597 GCA_035571045.1 Verrucomicrobiia bacterium | reverse complement strand
AGAATGTTCCGGACAATCTCTGGCCTTGCGCGTTCGTCCAGCCTATACGGCTGGAATGCATGGTGCGGAAGCTCCGAAAATTCCCTTTATCGCTCGGATCGGTCGGGTCCGAATCTTTGCAAAAAGTGGTTGCAAGCATTCGCGTGCAGATTGGCATGCGGGTGTGTACGTGCGAAATCTGCCATCGAGGTGCCTATTCTTTCGTCTGCAGGGGTTAGAAGATAGGCGTGGATTTCGCCCGTATGGGGCCCGGAGACCACCGAGGCCATACCCGAGATTTGCCCGCGCTCATTGACATTGCTAGCCGAGATGATGAAGAGGTTGGAATCCGCGGGAATTAGCGTGTTAAGGTCGGTCATCACACCGTTCTGCCAGATGAAGCCGTGCGACCAGTTGAAGTTGGAATCAAAGTTGTTTCCAACCACTTGGCCCCGGTCGTTGATGCCGGTGGCGAAGGCGGCAAAATCTCCCGGCAGAATGCCGAGGTTGGTGAGAGTGCCGTCTGGCTGCCAAAGAGCGGCTACGTAGGTTGTGCCATCGGCGCTGCGGACCTTCCCGGCAATTTGGCCCAGGTTGTTAATGACGTAGGCGACATTGGATTTCGTACCTCCGAGGTCCTGAAGCACGACGGCAGTGTTGTTTTTCCACACTACAGCGTGCGTCGCGAAGAAGCAGTTTCCCGAATAGCCTACGGCCTCACCTCGATCGTTGATCCCGAATGCGAAACCGTCTGGATCGGTACCTACCAAGGGAAGGGCGTGGGCTTGGCCCTTGTCCCACAATACTGGCACTTCAGCGGGGGAAGGCGGGCATGTCGGGTCAGCGTCAGCCGTTTCCGCAAATCCTACCGCTTCTCCGCGGTTATTGATGGCACTGGCTTGCCCGTTATTGCCGCCCACTGTCGGGAGAGCGCTCATCTGGCCGTCTCGCCAAAGAAACGGAACGCACGTAAGAAATGTGCCAAAGCCACAAATGTCTTCGCCGCTCGGATCTAGAACAGCTGTTTCGGACATACCGACGGCTTCCCCGCGGTCGTTGATCCCGCCCCAGTTGATCCAACTGTTGCCGTTGGGTTTTCCAAGCGTGCCCAGGTCGATGTTGAAACCGTAGATGCTTATCACCGCGCGGCCCCTCGAAACTGTCGTAGATGTACTATTCTCGGGAGGGTTCACGGTGCCGTCCATGTTCTCCGCCCAGCCCTGATTATTGAGGCCCATGGCCATGCTGAAGTTGTCCTTGCTGTTGTTGATGCCCAAATCGGTAATTTTGTAGCTCTGTTGAGCGAACGCATTGCTGAGGCTACCCAGAACAATCGTCGCAACTCCCGGTATCCAGAAATTCCGCAACCGCCTTAACGTATCCATTTCGCTTTTTTCCTCCCATGAAAGTCGCCGTGGCGAGCTGACTCGCGGATCTACGTCACGTCCCACCCGGCGTTCCAGCAGTTCAGAGCAGGGCTGCCACACAACTCCCCAAAAATTCCTGCTGAGTGACCACTGAGGAAGCATGTGGAGTTCAACGTTTACAACGATTACGTGACGCTACAAGCGCAAGGCTTCAGGGTTCGAGAACGAGTGGCGGGCTAACAACATTCTTGGATGATCCCAAAACGACTAGAGCGACTGTTTCTCCAACTTTTCATACGCACACCGGCGAGGGTTACAAAATTCGAGAACACCGAGCAGCCAAGAATTAGGTAGGTCGCTTCGATTGACTTTCAAATTGCTAACATACATACTCGTCGGTATGTTACGCGTTCACAAGAAAAAGCGAAGGTTCCGCGATCCGGAGCGCACACGGGAACGCCTGCTGCAAGCGGCTTTTCGGGAAGTCCACAGATCAGGCTTCCAGAGTGCGGGCATCGATACAATTCTCGCCGCCACTAACGTCACCAAGGGAGCGCTCTATCACCACTTCGACAGCAAGGAAGCCCTCGGGTATGCCATCGTCGAAGAGATCATCGCAAAACTTGTCCGCGACAGGTGGTTGCGTCCTCTTCTTAGCGACGGACAAACCGTCGACATTTTGATCGGCATTGTCCGGGGATTACCAGCGCGGCCCGCAGACGTTCGAGCCGGTTGTCCACTGCTCAATTTGGCACAGGAGATGTCTGCACTGGACGAGCCATTTCGCAAGCGACTGGAGAGAATATTCCTTGCCTGGCAGGATGGCATCGCTACATTTTTGCGGAAAGGGCAGTCCCAAGGAACTGTTCGCCGCAACTTGAATCCAGACGAGGCTGCTAGCTTTCTGGTCGCGATGGTGGAGGGCTACGGCTCGTTGGCAAAGAATGCTCAGGATGCGAAGGTGTGGGAAGTGGGAATCGCAAATATCGTAGGGTGGCTGAGGTCTCTTCGGGCGCCTCGTCAATCTCGGCCGGGGGGGCGACATGCCACGAATCGCGTTCAAGGCAAACGGTAGCATCCTACTCTTGGACTTGGCCGACATTGTGGCAGTACAAGCCGAAGGTAACTACGTTTCGTTGCAACACCGACCTAATCCCTATTTGGTGCACGAGTCCCTCTCGTCCATGGCGGAGAAGCTCAAACCCTACGGTTTTATTCGCATCCACCGCTCGGTCGTCGTGAATATCTCGGCCGTGGAGGTGATCCAACCTTTACCGACTGGGGAGTACAGGCTCAGCGTAAAAGGTGGGAAGGAATACTTCGTAACGCGGAAACATAAGCATAACCTCAGAGATCTGGCTCAGCTGTGGGTAGGCTCAGAGCGGCTCTGCGGCTAAGAGGTTTTACCTCGTTATTCCCTCGTAGCTTTTATCTTTGGCGGTTGGTGATGCGCTTCCGCGCGGTGCAGTGCCCTGCCGTCGAACAACGATCGAAATCGAACCCTGTTCGGCGGCCTTCTAGTTCCTGATAGGTCGCTATATAAGGATAGGGGGGCTCCTCGACGGAAGCGCCGAAACAGGCGCTCCTGGGGGCCCAGTGAACGGATACTGGTTTCGCGCAGAATCGCCACTTGTCGAGTGCGAAACACTGGTACCCCAGTAGCGTTGACCAACTGAAAATTTAATGGGTACTGTGCATGATAGGGCGCCCGGGTGTCAGCAGACGTGTTTCCAGTGTTTCAGCAACTAGCTGATGGACCCATTTTTGCCGCGCGATATTCGGTTTAGGCGCGTCCTATGGGCATTCAGTTTGCTTTTTTGGGCAGAGGCTCGTATTTAACCGGATGATTTGGCAACGGCTCTCGCGGTAGATGCACAAGATGGAAAGTTAAACGGGGCGATGACAACAGGATTGAAGGCCGGACGTTACGAGATCAGCGGCGAGCTGGGCCGCGGCGCTATGGGTGTGGTGTATAAGGCGACAGACCCGGTGATTGGGCGCACCGTCGCGGTCAAAACCATCAAGTTGAGCGAAGAAGGCACGGGATTGTCGCGTCCCGAGTTGCTGACGCGTTTCCAGACGGAAGCGCGCGCGGCCGGCCTGTTGACCCACCCGAATATCGTGGTGGTGTTCGACGCGGGCGAAGAAGACGGTCTCTACTACATCACCATGGAGCTGGTGGAAGGCAAAAGTTTGCAGGCCCATCTGGATGGCGGGCAGGCCTTTGCGTTACCTCGGGTATTGCGCATCATGGAGCAGACGTGCAGCGCGCTGCAGTTTGCGCATGAGCGGAACGTGGTCCACCGGGACATCAAGCCGGCGAACATCATGCTGACCGCCGACGACACGGTGAAGATCACGGACTTCGGCACGGCGAAAATTTTGCAGTTCGGGACCATGCAGCAGACGGCGCACGTAATGGGCACGCCGAGCTACATGTCCCCGGAACAGGTGAAGGGCCGAGCGGTGGATGGCCGCAGCGATATTTTCTCGCTGGGCGTGCTGCTCTACGAAATGGTAACGGGCGAGAAGCCGTTTCCCGGGCAGAACATCACCACGGTCATTTACAAAATTGTGAACGAAGAGCCGGTTCCGCCGCGGCAGATTGACCCTTCGATTCATCCGGGGATCAGCGCAGTGGTGATGAAGGCCCTGACCAAGGAGCCGGAGGCGCGCTACCAGAGTTGCCGCGAAATGCTCGAGGATCTGAGAAATTACCGGACTATCGCGGCAGGCGGAAGTCCGGATAAGACCATGGTATCGGGCGGTCCTGGTGGATTCGGCGCCCCGAACGCGACGCTGCCACTGGGCGGCTCGGGAGTGGGAGCGCCGGGCGGCCGGATGCTTTATCCGGAAGATCCGATGACCGTGGCAACTACGCGGTCTCTCAATGCGCGAGCTTCCAGCCCCACGCAGACGCCAGCTGTGCGCCGCACGGGGCCGATAACACCACTTGCTCCGATCGAAGAACCCAAAAAGAAGAGCATCATCGGCAGCATTTTTATTGCCTTGGTTCTGCTCGGCGTGATCGCGTATGGAGTACAAAAGCTGCGGCCCGTATTCGAAGATGCCCGGCAGATCAACGCCTCGCGAAAAAGCACCGAGAGCGATCCCGGGACTGTAGCTGCGCCGACGGATGGCGGAACGACCACCGCTCCAGCTACTCCAGCCAGTCCCGGCGGAAATGAAACACCGGCGGCAGCAATCCCAGACGCGACGTCGCCTGAGAAGAAATCGGTAGACGCTCCCATCGAGAAAACCACGCCGAAGAGGAGCGAACCGGTTGTGAGCGCACAGGCGGCGGAGTACAAAGGACGTATTGAGGAAGTCATTGCGGAAAAAGGTTTGACGGGTCGTGCGAAAGTCCAGGCCATTGGAAACACACTGGTCCTTGCGGGCAAGCTGCGGCCCGCGGAACATGGGGCTCTGCTGAAATTCTTACGCGACGCGCCTGCGAGCGTTCGTGTAGTGGACCACATCGAATACGAAGACGCGCCCGTGGCCGAGAATGGACATGACGTGGACGGCGGTCATCCGGTTCCAACGGGAGGCCGCGGAGCGATTCATGTGGTCACGGACCTGATAGGCGCGACAGCGGTGCTGCGTGGGCCTGCAGGACGCGTCGTGAATCAATGCCAGACGCCATGCAGCTTTAATGATCTTCAGCCTGCTCAGTACAGCCTGGAAGTTCAGAAAGAGGGCTATCAGCCGATGCAGACCGCGCTTCAAGTGAAGGCGGGAAGCGTGATCGACCAGAAAGCTACGCTGGAATCGCTGGCGAAAGGATTGCTGCTGACCAGCAAGCCGGCAGGGGCCGACGTATTTATTAACGGAGCGAAGCAATCCGGCCAGACACCGCTGACGTTGCCGCTCGCCCCGGGCTCCTACAATCTGGTGCTGCGTATGCCAGGCTTCGACGCTTATGCCGGCAGCGTACAGGTAAAGGACAATATTCAGACACAATTAGATGTGACGCTGAAGGAAAAATCCACGGTTAAAGTGGCATGGGCTCAGGTGGAAACGACCCCAAAGGGCGCAGAGATTTTTGTCGATGGGACAACGACGGGACAAACTACGCCGGCTCGCGTGCAAGTGCCTGCCGGTCTCCATACGTTGAGCATGAGGCTTCCGGGATATCAACCGGCTCGGAGAACCTTTCAGGCCATCGAGGGTAGTACCGTTCACATTGACAACGTGACGATGCAGCCGAAATAGATCGTTCCCCCCCAAAAACACCGGGCTAGCGGGTTTGTATAGCGGTCGCAGGGCACCAGTTGACCTAGGTCCCTTCGTACTTGGAACGTAACTTTTTGTAACCACTCCAACGAGCCAGTTCCGGGACCACAGAATCAACCTATTCAAAACAAATAGTTTAACTCACAAAGAACGGGGCAGGCAGCGTGCTTGCCTTATAGCTGAGGGTACCCTGCCCTCACGCATCTTTGGTTTTGGGGATCGTCGGTTTTGGGGATCGTCAAGGCAGGCTCGTATTTAACCGATAGGTTAAATAAGTCGGACGAATGAGTTCGACGGAAGCAAGTGAGGAAAGTCTTGGTACTTCGGGCCATTATGCCGGTAGAGGAGCAGCGCTACGACGCTGAATCGCACCCTCACGCCGAACCAAAGACACGGAACGCGCCGCGGCCACTTTCGGGCGAAGCGCGGGAAGTGAGTTCGCCAACACCGGATGCGAGGACGGCCGGCCTGATTCATTCCCTGAGATGCCTTCATTTGCTATTTCGCTCCGAGCGCATTTACGAACGGAACCATCCCCGGCGTCTGCAAAGTCTGGACACCGCGTACGAGACCCTGCACGATTTCGCGGGCGCGCTGAACGGAATCGAAATACACATTGAGCGCGGCGGGCTGGTTGTGCCGAAGCTCAATGACGCGCATTTGCCTGATGTACGGGGCGAAATGCAGTCTCTCGCGCAGGATTTGCAGCGCGCGGGAATTCAGTCTCTCGTGTTCGCAAGACAATTTCATGTAGGCGAACTGGACACGCTCGCGCAACTCTTCAAAGCATCATTGCTAAGATCGGAGGAGTCTATAAAGCGCGGCGGAAGCGCCTGGTGGGCCGCACGATTCCTGGAGAATCGCGTGGAAGGGATTTCGATTAACACACAAACGGAACGCAAGGTGGACACGGTGCTGGCGAGCCTGATGGGCGCGCTGGTGGCGTACGGCGGAAATTCGCCGCGCGAGGTCGATGAGACTCCGATTTTGCCGCCGGAAACCGACGATCTTATTGGCGCGTTGCGTTTGATCGGACGGCTGACGCCGCCGCTCGAGGCGGCACGCGGGCTTGCGCCGGAAGAAGCGGCGCGGGCGATTCACGGAGCGATGGAGGATGCGAGCCGCGAGACGGTACGCATGCTGCTCAGTTCGATTTCGCAGTATGCTCCGCGCGAAGGCGAGAGGCCGCAGCCGTATCTGTTGCGTCTTTCTGTGAGTTTAATTCTTGAGTTTCTCGGAGCGGAATTCGCCGCTGGAACGCTGGCGCCCACTGCCGTGCGGCCAACGTTTCATAAGCTGAGCGATGTGCTGGTGGCTTCGGGCGGATATACGGGACCGCACTCTTCGCAACACCTGACGTTGCTGGCGACGACCTGGGCCAGCGACACACACCGGGAACAAATCGTTGAAAAATTCTGGCTGGAGCTTCCGCCGCGAGAAAAGTCCTCGGTGCTGCGCGGGTCGGAAGCGTGGTGCGTGCCGGTTGTGGCGCTGAAGCGAACGCTCGGGCAATTGGCTGAGACGGGCGCGGATGCTCCCCGTCGCGAGGCTCGGAACATTTTGCTGAACTACTCGCGGCGCGTGGAAAACGAGGACGTCAACGCGCGGCGCGCCGTGGCGGCGGGATTGAACGAAATGACGCCGATCATCGAATCACTCTGGCCCAATCAATTGCCAGAGGATTTGAGCCGCGGAACGATGAAGGCTTTGGAAAAAGAAACCATTCCAGAGACGGCAGCGCTGCTGGCGGCTTTCCTCGAGACGCTGGGGCGGGTCGCGGTGATTCGCGCCGATTACGCCGGCTTTGAAAATATTTTGATCGGCCTGGAACGCGTGCCGAAAGACAAAGAACACGACCACATGTCAGCACTGGCGCACCGGCTTGTGGCGCAAGACCGCTGGCTCCTTTTGGTGGATGCGGCGCTGGCCAACCGGCCGCTCGATCCGGTTTTGCCGCGTCTTTTGCAGCGCGACCCCGAGAGGCTGCTCGACCGCTTGACGCTGCTTTTGACGGAACCGCGCGGCGCGGAAATGGTGGCCGCGATGGCTCGGCTGCTGCGGACGATCGGCGTGCCGGTGCTGAATCTTCTCGAGACGCGGCTGTATGAAGCGCGGAGACAACGCGTGAGCGCAGCGATCAAGTTGCTGGCGGCAGCCGACCCGGAGCGTTTGCTGCGCGGCTTAGCGCGCGCGCTAGCGAGCTGGGAATGGAATTTGCAGGATCTGGCGGTCAGCGAACTTTCGCGACCGGCCAATGCTGGTTCGTCGCAAGCCGCGGCTTTTGTCTTTTCCGCGATTTTGGCGGATGCACATCCGCTCGTCGTGCCCATGATGATCGATCAAATCGGCCTGGCGCAAGAGACGACGGCCGTGCCGCAATTGATGGAAATTGCCGCGGGCGAGCACGAAGTTCTGCGTGACCTCTTTGTGCGCATCAAGGCGATCGAAGCGATCGGGCGCATGCGCGCCGTCGAAGCTGCGGAATTGCTGCGCATGCTGGCGGAAGGGCGCGAAGGGCTTGCGTTTGCCGAACCGTCAGGATTGCGAGCGGCAGCGGAAGACGCGCTGGCGATGATTGAAAACCGGCCGACTTCGGCCCGGGTGCGTGCGGCGTTTGAATCCGCCCCGCAGACCAATTCGAGTTATGTCATTCCGCGAAGGTATGCACGGGTTCCTCTGGAATCGCCGCTGCGAGCGCAGATTGACGGCTCGCAAGCTGGGCTGGCGCGTGTAAAGACCATCAGCCTGGGCGGGGCATACCTGGAATCGCCTAAGAAACTGGCCGTGGGAGATTCCATTAAGCTGGAGGTCCGCTCGGGACTTCGCAAGATTCACTTTACCGCAGTCGTTCGCAACGTCGGACCGGACGGCGGCGGCGTGGAATTCGTGCACATGAAAGACGAAGACCGCGAGAAACTCCGCAGGCTGGTGCAGCGGCACTTGCAGTCTTAGGTCGGGACTCGCGAGACCAGGTTTCCTGGAATTAGTTCCGAGAACCAGTCAGCTCTTTTTTTCAACTCCAGAGGAAAAAACGCTTGGTCAGCCAAAATGCAGCGTCACCGACTCCAGTAATGCTTTGATCCCATTCCAGGCAATCTGCACCCCGATACAAACTAGGAAGAATGACGACAATTGTGTGATCACCGTCATTCCCGTTGCTCCCAGGATTCGCGCCAGCCGGTCGGCAAATCCATAACAGAGCAAAATGCTGACTGCGATCAAGGCCAATCCAATGAGTGCCGCCAAAATAGTCAAAGGATGGTACGAGTGATGGTGAGCTGCGTTCGCGCCCAGCGTGATCGCCACCGAGATAGATCCAGGACCTACTGTCAGTGGCATCGTCAAGGGATAAAATGCCTGGCGGAATGTATCCTGCGGCTGGACGGTTCTGTGCACGTCGTGTTTTTCGTCGTCTCGCTGCTTCAGCAGCGTCCATCCTGTAGCGATGACGATCAGGCCTCCGCCGACCTGCACCACTGGCAGCGAAATCCCAAAAAAGGCGAGCACGTAAGTCCCAACAAAATACGACCCAATCAGCAAGAAGAAGCTGTTCATGGCAATGCGCCATGACAATGCTTTTCGCGCTTCCGGTGCGTATTCTCTGGTCAGCGTCAGAAAGAAGGGGCTGCCCCCGAGCGGGTCCACGATAGGAAAGAGGGCAACGAGCACCAGGAGCAGATTTTTCGCCGCTTCTTGCATGGTTTCGGTAACTTCTCTCCCCGAGTGTAGCTCATCTCGATCGGTGTGCAACTGCTGCGGGAGTTGCCGAATCGTCGTGCTTGCTGCGTAGTGAGGGGTTCAGGGTGGATTGTGGGCAACCCTTCCCTAATCGTGTAGGGGCAACTTGTTCGGCCCTCTAGCATCTAGGGCACCAGTCAACACGGGCTTGATGGACATGGACCGGAGTGCCATCGGCGTTCCTCGGCGCCTCGTCGGCCCCGAGCGTCCGCCGCCTAAGCTGGCTTCTTCTGTAGCTCCTGCTTTTGTATCGACAGACGCGACAGACCCCACACGCTCGCAGCCGCCAGCACCAAAAGCGCAAGCCCCAAAAGGGGCCTGTATGTCAGCCAAGCCAATGAGATAGTCACGAGAGACAGGGCAGCCGCCACCAAGCCCACGAATCCCGCTACTCCGGCTCTCAAGAGACTGCCAAGAATGGGAAGCACATCCGCAACAACCGCCAAGGGATTAAAAATCAAGTAGAGTCCGATGAACATCAACAAGAAGCCGGCCGCCCGAAAGACCCAGGTAAGGGTCTTGTTCGATTTTTCCGCAGTCTTAAACATAGCGTCGGGGCTGACGGTACCGTAAGTCAGAAGAAGGATGTTCCCTCCGGCCTTGGCTTGATAGGCTTCGAATGTGTTTTCAACTTGTCTCGCCACGATGCTTACGGTTGCCGGCCGGACAACTTTAAAAGCGATCCTGGTGTCCCCTATGGCCGGAGAAGCAGGATTCTGACCGAGGTAATATGCCCCTTGGTGGAGCTTGAACCGATTCTGCACGTCGAGCACGGAATTGCTTACGGCTTTCTCGTCCGCGGCATACTTCTCAGTCTTGTCCATCTTATCGATCAGGGCGTCGGGCAACGTGAAGCCGTTGAGCGTGACGCTCTTTGCCGTCCAAGTCTCGTTCGTTACAGGCATCGTTTGTGGATTCTCGTGCCCGCTCGCTTGCTTGAAGCCGCCCGAATTAATCAGCTTCGGTGACCAAACCTTTTCATACTTGTAACTGGTCACGGTGGTCTCTCCGCCGCCGATTTTTTTCTCGGAATGTGAGTTTCTTGATTCCTTCCATTGGTACATCTCTGCCACCCGCTGCAACTTGAGGGCCGAAACCGTGACGCCAAACTCGGGGTCCGAGAGCGTTTCCGTTGTGGTCGCGTCGCCCGTCACGTAAACCAACTTCCCTTCGTTCGTGTTCTCCACGCTGTCGGCAGTCACGCTTACAACTTCCGACGCACCTTCCTCCAGACTCTTCGCGGTTTGTACGGCCCGCCCTTCGTTCCAGAACAGCACTGGGAAGGCTACGATGAACATAACCAAACCGAAGAGAACGCCCTTAATCGACTCAATCAGCCTTGAACCCCAGGATCGTCCCCCGTACTCGGTGTAAGAATCCGCGTCCATGACCATCTCCAATTCTTAGTTTTGAAAGTGATGGCGATCTGCTGGCTGCCGCTCCCTGCGCTTTTGATTTTCACTGAAGCTTGGGTCAGTCTATCTTAAATTTCTCAACTCACCTCGAGGGCCACTTGCTTCTATGCCGTGTGGTGTACCCCCTGCGGTTCTCTGTAGGCCGCCGAAGGACACCGAGGCGGATGAAAAGCAAGTTCGGGCTCTCAAGCAAAAGGCTGCGGTCCTTACCCACTGACAATGTCAACTCCTGAGTCGGCAAGCCGGAAGCAATTCGGTTACTTCTTCTTAGCTGGTCACTCACTCCCCATTGCGCGTCTTACGCTAGGGCGATTCACGCCGCTGCTCCAACTCAGGTAAGATTTCCCGCATGGAATTCAGAGTGCTGTTTAGCGAAGATCCTGGGTTCGTCTTGAGGACCGCTGGGGAGTTCCTTTCCTCGGAACCAGTTTTGCACAACCTGATCCTGTCGATTCTCCACGCCCGCGTGGCTTCGTGCGATCCAGGCCGGTATTGGATCGCATGTCGCAGAGAGAAAACCGTCGGCGTGGTCGTTCAGTCACCTCTGAGCTTCCCAGCGACGCTTACACCGATGGAATCGCGCGCCGTGCTGGCAATAGTGGATGCGATTGCGGAAGCTGGCGTTCCTCTATCAGGTGTCAATGGGGACACGGCAACAGCAGCAAGCTTCGCTGGACAATGGAGCGAACGATGTAAATCGGCAGCCACACCCTTCCAGGGGATGCGTCTCTACGAACTCTTGGAGCTGGGAGAAGCTCCCCCTACGGAAGGCCAGTTGCGGCAGGCAGCTTCGAGCGACCGTAGTTTGTTGATTCAATGGACTCGTGCGTTTCAGAAGGAAATTGGTGAGTCTGCAAACGATACCGAACTTCGTGTGGACAGTGGGCTGGCCGCCGGACAGCTCTGGGTTTGGGATCAAGACGGAGAGACGACGTCTATGGCCGTAGGCCGGGAACCAGTTCAAGGCGTGGTTCGGCTGTCTGGAGTTTATACGCCACCTGAAAAGCGAAAGCATGGCCACGCGGAAGCCTGCGTTCATGCCTTGTCAAAGCATCTTCGCGCTGGCGG
Source organism: Verrucomicrobiia bacterium (assembly GCA_035571045.1). Classification (GTDB taxonomy): domain Bacteria; phylum Acidobacteriota; class Terriglobia; order Acidiferrales; family UBA7541; genus Acidiferrum. The sequence continues at coordinate 111,794 of DATMKS010000036.1, read as the reverse complement.
GTATCGCTGCGTTCTCTACACGGACCTGGGCAACCCCACATCAAATTCCATTTACCGGCGAATTGGATATAGGGCCGTAGCAGAGGCTCTTCGTTATCGTTTTGACTGATCCAGCAGACGTGGCAGTGGAACTGCGCACTTTGCCTGCCGGAAGTAATCCTCGGACCCGATTGTTCGGTGGTTAGGTTGTCAACTTCGTTTTATATTGCGTCGGATTGTCGGAAACTGGCCCGCCAACAAAAATGCGAATTAGAATTCCAAGGCTGTTGGCGATGGCATTCTCACCGGGGCTGCAATGAGATCTAAACCCGCACACGCAGAACCGGCGTGTTCGGCACCCAGCTTATTCAGCCGCGTGTGAAGACTTCGATGGTGGTCCCTAGCCATCGGACCGCTGCGACCATCACATGCACGCCGATGCGCCCTCCCTTGGCAAGGCGGGTCAGCATCGGAGGCGAGATATCATCGCCGATCTCTTGAGCGACCTCCAACCACGTCATCTTCCGTGAGCGACGCTGGGTATCAAGCGCTTGATAGAGAGTTTTGGCGTTGAATCGGTGCCCGGCAAGAAACTTCGCAGTTTCGGAGGGCGTTTGAGTGGCCGACAGAGACTCGGAACCACGAATAAACTTCTCGGGGGTGCAACCCAGCCATCGCACCATCGCCAGCATCCCATCCGTCTCCATGAGCCCTGCTCGCTTAGTCGAGACGATGGTGGAAGCGGCTACTCCGGTTTCCCGGGCGACTTGTTGCCAGGAAATTCCGCGTGCGCGGCGCTGCGCGTCCAGCGCTGCGTAGAGAGCGGGGCGATCAAACCAATGCCGCACGAAAGCGCGCATTTCGATCTCCAGAATAGCAGACGGGTCAAGAGCTCCGGGATGGTTGGCAAACTGGAACTCCAAAACTGCACACACCAAACGGGCGTGTACGGGGCCCGTCTGATGCTGGGCTGTATGGGCCTGTCCTCCGCCGCGGACTGCACAGGCTGAAGACTGCGCCCCCTTATGTACACGTATTGCTTCCTGAAGCATCCGGCCTACAGTCCTGGAGTGAAAAAAGCTGATTTGAGGCATAGACTCTGGAGCTTAGTAAGTAAGTTTTGATGGAACTCGGCGGATTATTAAAGTAGAAGCCAAGTATTCCATTGAGTAGCCTTCGTTCCGCGGGGCATCCCGCGGCCGCTAGGGGTAGCGGAAGATTGAATGGTTTTCACTAGGAGGAGCGAGATGCAACGACGTCATGGTGTGTTTGCGTGGATCACGCTGTGCATGTTGGTGCTGGGCTGCGCCGTGACGGTGCAGGCGCAAGTCAATACGGCCACGCTTTCGGGGACGGTGGTTGACCCGCAAGGGCTCCCTGTGCACGAAGCGAAGCTGACGATCACTAACGCGGGAACCCACGCAGAACGGAATGTGATCTCGGATGATGCGGGCCGTTACAAAGTAGTGGCACTGCCTCCTGGACGATACAAAGTAACTGTCAATGGCGGCGCAAACTTTGCGGTGTACGAAAATGATTCTGTCGTTGTGACGGTGGGCGAGGACGCGATACTCGATCTGCGCCTGGATTTGAAAGGCACGCAGCAAACCATCACGGTGACCACGGAGACCGCCGCGGTCGAAACCGAAAAGACGGAATTCTCGCAGACCGTGGGAGAGAAGGACATTGACAACCTTCCGATCAATGGCCGGAACTACATCAATTTCACGCTTACGGACTCTCAGGTGACGCGCGACAACGCTCCGAACACGGGAGCAGCGCCGACCTCCGGTCTAAACATCGGCGGACAGAATGGTCGCTCGAACATTGTGAATGTGGACGGGGCGGACGCCACCGACAACGCTGTCAATGGAGTGCGGTCAACGGTCTCGCAGGAAGCGGTGCAGGAGTTCCAAATCATCACCAATGGTTATGCGGCAGAGTATGGGCGAGCGTCCGGAGGCGTGGTGAATATCATTACGCGCTCCGGCTCGAACGAGTTTCACGGAGACGTGTTTGGATATTTACGAAACCGGAATTTCCAGGCGGTCAACGCCTTCAGCACCGTGCCCAACCCAGCCTACACACGCGTGCAAGCAGGAACGGCTTTCGGCGGCCCGATCAAGAAGGACAAAACCTTTTACTACTTCTCGTATGAAATAACGCGGCGCCAAGAAACCGGATTTTCGTCGATTGGGCAGGACAATTTCGGACTTGCGCCATTCGACACGACGCAAGTTGGATTGCCGTTCGGCACGCTGCAGCTTACCTCGGACCAGATCGCTTTTCTGACCAATCCTGCCACTTTGCAGGCGGAAATGGCTAGTCCGGCGTTCGCGCAAGCGGTGGGCAAATACGCGTTTCTGGCGGGCGCTTCTTCCGGCATGGCGGTGAACGGAGTTTGGCCGACAGCTCTAACTGGTATTGCCGGGATCAGCGGCTTTCCGACGACGTGCCAGGCTCCGCCGTGTTTCGTTCCCGCTTCCTATCAAACGCTGGCGACACAGACGGGCAATTTCCCGGTTTCCGAGGGCACTAGCCTTTATTCACTGCGAATCGATCACACCATTAACACCAACAATCATTTGATGCTGCGCGCCAACGTGAGCCCCAGCACGGTCACAGGCATCGAGGTCGCCGGCCAGGACCAACCCTATGGCCAAAACGCCTTCTCCCGCACTTCCCAGCAAACGTATCGCGACGTCGCCGGCGTCGTGGACTTCGTCACCATTCTTGGCACCAATAAGATTAACGATTTCCGCTTCCAGTACGCGCGCCGCGGTTTGCTATATAATTTTTCGAGCGCGCCGGGCGGCTCCGATCCGGCCATCAACATTACGGGTGTTGCCTACTTCGGCCGCGAACCGTATTCCTACATCCAACGAGTGGAAAAGCGTTACCAGTTCACGGACAACTTTTCGTGGACGCTGGGCGCCCACGCGACAAAATTTGGGGTGGATTTTAACTACATACCAACAACGGCGACGTTTACGGTGAACTATGGCGGCGTTTATGATTTCGGATCCTTCACAGCCGGCAACCTCGGATTCCCTTCCTCATTCCCATCCTTGTCTCCGGTGCAAGCGTACGGTGCGGGGCTTCCGGCGGACTTCATCCAGGGTATTGGAAGTCCCAGCGATTCGTTTTCCAATAAGCCTTTGGGAGCGTTCTGGCAGGATTCCTGGCGCATCCGCCACAATCTAACGCTGAACTACGGCGTGCGTTACGACATCGAGTTTCCGCCGAAGTTTGCCCCTCCCGACGCCCTGGCGCTAGCGGGATATAACCTTCTGGGCCTGCAAAAAGGCATCCAGACGGATACGAATAACGTCCAACCGCGCATTGGTATCGCGTGGGATCCCAAAGGCGACGGGAAAACCGTGGTGCGTTCTTCTTTCGGAATGTTTTACGACCATCCCCTTCTCGGTCTTTATTTCCTGGGCGATGCTTCCGATGGTTCTAAGAGCGTGCAACTGGCATTTGGCGGCACGGCGACGTGTACGGTCGCGGGCGACCCTGGGAATTTGAACGCGATTCCGATCTTTCAGGGACTGCTGGTCAATCCGCTCTCACCTCAGTGCGCCCCCTCGACTTCCGCGGCATTAAATGCCTCGCTGGGTTATCTGCCGAACCAACAACAATTCCAGGCTCTGAATTTTCCGCAATCGTTGTTCATCAACCAGAACTATCTCACTGCGGGTTTCCCGCTGGGATTCCAGCCATTCGGCTATCCGCAGGGCAAGAATTTCGTATACGCGTATTCGGAACAGGCTAATTTGAGCATCGAAAGGGATCTCGGACGAGGTTTCACGCTCAATGTGGCTTACAACTTCAATGGCGGGCATCACATAAATCGCCCGATTAACGCCAATGCGATTCGCGGCGATTTGATGATGGATAATCTGAACGCTGCCGTCGCGGCCGGAGTAAATCAATCTACCGACAGCCCATTTCTGGTCACCGGCTGTGGAGTCGGCCCGGCTGGGCCCTACGTACCCGCGGCGCTGACAAATTTCTTTCGCCCATCGGGCTTGAATCCAGCGGTAGCGGAAGCGATCCTGGCGACGGAAGGCGCAGCCGGCGCTGCCTGCGTAGGATTGGCGAATTCGGTGCTGCAGGCAGAGCACCTAAACTCGAGTTGCAATCCCGGCGTGAACCTGACCAACTGCGTTCCCTTCAGCGATATGGATGCAAATTATTCGAACGGGAACTCGGTTTACAACGGCTTGACGGTCAACCTCAAGAAGCGCTTTACCAGCCATTATGAGTTTTTGGCGTCTTACACTTGGTCTCATGCCATCGATGACGCTACTGACCTGCAGGCTACGCTTACGCCCGAGGATAGCTATTTCCCCAATTTGGACCGCTCCACTTCGACGTTCGACCAGCGGCATCGTTTTGTTTTTAGCGGCGTGTATCAAAGCGGCAAAGTGGCTGGCGACGGTTTCACAAGCAAGTTCTTCAGCAACTGGACGCTTGCTCCCCTCATCGAGTTTGCCTCGGGGAGGCCTTTCAACATCGTGACAGGAGTCGACGACAACCTGCAGTTGTCAGCGCTAACCGGGCGCCCAAACACTATCGCCAACCCTCTCTGCGGCCCCACGGTGGCTTCTAAGTTCTCGCCCACGGGAATATTCCAGGAGCCTTGTCTGGCGGCCTTCGACGGCACTTTGCTTTCTTTGGACGGGAATCTGGGACGCAATGCGGGATTAACACCGTGGGTGGCTTTCAGCGACATGCGCGTGGCCAAGCGCATTTACTTTAAGGAACGCTACAGCCTCGACCTGATCACCGACATTTTCAACATTCCGAACCGGTTCAACGTTTCCGCTGTCAATGTGCTATGGACGAACGCGGGGCAGCCGACGGCGGCGTATGATCCGCGGCAATTCCAATTCGCAATGAAAGTGAACTGGTAGGGCGCGGCGGCACTCGGCGCATCGTCAAACGGTTTAGGAGATGTTCAAAAAAGGGCTTCGCAAAGGCGAAGCCCCTTTGTTTTGGCAGGAGCTTTCCGCCGCACGCGACTCCGAGTAAAGTAAAGCGACCGTTTCCCGAAGAGGGACTGGAGAAAGAATGGACGGAGTGCTTATCGGAGTTGTGATCGTGGTAGCGGCGCTGGTGCTTTGGCTGGTGTTGCAGACTTCTCAGGAACAGAAGAAGAGCGCGGCGCTAGAGGCTCAGCTGGGCGAACTGCGCCGCGACCTGCAAACGATTGGGACAGCGCAGGCCCAAAGCACGGGGCAGATGGCGACAATTGGGCAGAGTGTTTCGCAGCGGCTGGAGAGCGTGACCAAGGCGCTGCAAGACGGTGTTTCCAACTCCGCGCAAATTGCTACGCAGGGACAAACGGCGATTGCCGACGAACTGAAGAATACGCGGGAACAGATTGGGCATATTCAGAAACAGCTCGGGGAATTCCAGGAGTTGGGACGCGGGATTTCTTCCGCCACCAAATCGCTCGAAGGAATCCTGGGCGGGGCGAAGACGCGGGGATTGCTTGGAGAAGTAGCGCTGGAGCGTTTGCTGGAAGATTCCCTGCCCTCTTCGCAATATGCGACCCAGTATCGTTTCTCGAGCGGCGAGGCGGCAGACGCAGTCATTTTTTTGCGCGACAAGAAACTTGTTGCGGTGGACTCGAAGTTTCCTCTCGACGCGTTTCGAAGGATCAGCGCGGAGGGCGAAGAGGCCAAGCGGGCATTTGCGACGGCCGTGAAGGGCCACGCGGATTCCATCGCCAAGAAATATATTGTGCCGAACGAAGGCACGCTGGATCTGGCGTTGATGTTCGTACCGTCGGAGACGGTCTACTACGAGATGCTGATGACCCTGGACAGCAAGGGTGAGGCTTTGGACTCCTACTGTCGCGGCAAAAATATTATCGCTGTCTCGCCGAATACGCTTTACGCGCATCTCTGCGTGATTCATCTGGGTTTGCGTGGAATGCAGATCGAGGAAAATGCCAAGCGCATTTCGGCGGGGCTTTCCGGGATTCAGAAGAACATGGCGACCTTTACCGATGTGTTTGAAAAGCTTGGGACTCATTTGAAGAACGCTCAGCAAAGTTACGGGGAAGCGGACAAGCGCCTCGAAAAAACACAGAATACTTTGGATTCGCTGGTCGGGACGAGCGCGGCAGATGCGTCTCTTGAGAACGGCCAGGGCACGCTTGCGCTTCCGGCAGAGGCCGGCGCGAAGACTAGCGCGTAGTTATCAGGAAAAGCCAGAACGGGCACGGCAAAACTAAGACAGGCACGGCGTGCCGCGCCCCTACGAGATGTTTCCCGCCGACAGTACCGCACAACGGGGGCTAGTGCAGGCGAGGTGTCGACGGCAGCAAGCGGATGGAGATTTGAAAACTGCCGCGCTTGCGGCCGACGATTTCGAAGCGGGCCACGTTTTCCCAGCTGCCAGAGCTGGAAGACTGCATAGGATTGCCACCTTGTAGTTCGGCGATGTCGGGGGCGAGATTTCTGGCTTCGAGGGTCACCTTGTCGCGTGTGCCGCGGACTCGAACGGTGAGTTGGCGGTGTACGCCCGGCGTGAGTGGCGAAGAATCAGCTTCCAGACTGAGCGCAACGAAAACGACTTCCAGAGGCGGCCCGTAGCGCTTCGCACAAGAGATGTCGACGGAAGCACGTCCGGGCTGCAACTCCGCGGGTGGCAGGACGACCAGCGATGTCCGCGAGGACGCAAGCACAAAGGCAGGCCCTCCCGAGATGGTGATCTGATTCGCGTCGGCGTCTCCACAGAAGCCTTGGCCGGTGATTTCAAAACGGTCGGTGACCGAGGCGACCTGCGGAATCGAGTCCACTTGAATTGAATTCGAGGCGGTTTCGCTCGGCGACAAGATCGTAACGGGAGTGCGCCCCGCGCGGCCGGCGATGGAACCTTGAATCACGCCGGGATTTAGCGGAGCGACGAACAACGCGCGGCCGCTTGCATCGGTAGTAAGGCGGTCACCATTCGAAAAGTTCACGACCGCACCGGAAGTCAGGCGGCCGCTTGCATCCAGCACGGCGAGAGTGGCGCGGTCGCCCGAGATCATGGTTCGCGGGAGCACCAAAGTTCGCCCAGCTGAAGAGCTTGGAGGTTTTTGCGCGGACGCCGAGAAAAAAAGCACAAGGAATACCGTCAGAAGGCAACAACCTCGTAGAACGAACTGATGGGGCGGACGGCGAAGAAGCATTAAGTGATTGTAGTCGAGAGGCGTTGCGCAGAGGAAGCCAGAGAGCTTTGCGCTAAGGGACGAGCGGCTGGGACGCCGCACGTCTTCTCAGCGACTCGCGAGGATCGGAGCCTCGTCCGGAGAATACGTGAGCACGCTACGGCCCGGAACGCCAGCCGCCAGTCGTCGCAGTTTGTACACGAACGGGCGCGCCCCCGATCCTCGGGAGCATTCCTCGAGACGGTAGTAGCGGTCTTCATAGCGAACTACGCGGGGCGGAGTCCAATCCGGTTTGGCACGGGAAGCACGGATTTCGAGAAATTCCTCGGAGGAGTTTTTTGAGACGCTGAGTTCGTCGGGCACTTGCGAAAGCCGGGCCGTTAGGACTTTTTCCGTTACAGTCCCCACGTAAGAAGAAACATGGCCCTGCGAAAATTTTACAGCTCCCGGCGGTTCGGGCGCTCCGCGGCGAAAAATCTTTGAGTAGATTTTCTCGAGCAAATAGAGTGGAAAAACGCCAAGAACGGTATCGGTGAACGACGCGCATAACCGCCAAGCGCCTTCGATGCAAAAATACGCGATCCCCCAAGTCAGAGGATGCGTGACCCACACAACGAGCGCGGCAAAACCTATCTCATGGTCGGTGATTCCGGTAGCAGAACTTTTGTTCAGGACGTCGTCGAGAGCGTGAGAAACCCAGGCGGTCATGGAGTACGAATACCAATACATGAGTCCTGCGATGGCAAGCGCGGATTCAGCGAGCCCGCTGAGAATGGCTGCGGAACGCCAGTGAACGGCATCGTAAAACGGCAGCGCTTTGCGCCATCGTCGGGGAAACAGCGCGAGAAATGGCCCGAGAAGGAAGATCCACATATCGTGCCCCGCACCTATTCTAAAAGAGCCAAGAACCTTGCGAGGAACCTAAACAGGCCGGAAAAACCAAAAAGTAATGGCCAAAATAGTGTCCGGTGTTTGCAGCGATATTCCGCATCTGCTACGCGGGCTTTGCAACGAGCCGGTAAACCTGGGCATCGAGGAAAAGTCTGAATAGCTCGGAGTCAATTTCCTCGTCGCGGACGCACAGCTTGAGGATCTCCAGCGCGCGGTCCGTCGGAACAGCTCGTTTATAAGGACGGTCGGACGCGGAGAGCGCGTCGAAAATGTCGCAGATGGTCATCATCTTGGCTTGCACAGGGATTTCGGCGGATTTCAGCCCGTTTGGATAGCCCTGGCCATTAAGTTTTTCGTGGTGAGCGCGCGCGATTTCCGGGATGCCCCGGTATTCGGGCGTCCACGGAATTTGCGCCAGGAAATTGAAACTGTGCGTCACGTGCGATTCGATTTGCCGCCGCTCGGTTACATCGAGGCTGCCGCGTGGTATCGAGAGGTAGCGGACTTCCTCGGAAGTGAGGTACGGACGCTCGGCGCCACGGGGATCGCGATAGGTTTTCTGGGAGATTTCCGCAAGCAATTCGAATTCGCTCGAAGGCAGAATGGTCGGCTCGTTCACTTGTGTGACGAATTCGATGTAGCGATCCAATTCTGCGATGAGACGGCCTGCCTCATCATCGAGCAGCTTCAAGCGCGCACGCGCTTCCGCCTCTTTCTTGCGAGGATTCCCAAGCAGGAGTTCCACTTTTTGTTCGGCGATGCGCGCTTCCATGTCCCGCCGGATGTAATCAAAGCGATCCAGCAAACGGGAAAACTGGAGCGGGTAAAGTTTCTTCGCTTTCACGAGAACTTCTTCGTGGACGCCGACCTTGCCGAAATCGTGGAGCAAAGCGGCGTAACGCAGCTCCTTCATCTGTTCGCGTGAAAAACGCAAGTCCGCATAGGGTCCCTGTGGCTCGCGGTCCACCGCTTCGGCGAGCGCCAGCGTCATTTGGCAAACGCGCTGGGAGTGGCCGGATGTGGTGGGGTCGCGCTGCTCGATGGCCTTTACTGCGGCATTCACAAAACCGTCAAAGAGATTTTCGATATCGCGGTAAAGTTGCGAGTTTTCGTAAGCCACCGCGGCCTGCGAGGCAAGCGACAGCCCGAGACGCACGGCGCGCTCGGGAAAAGGATGGACGTGGCGGTGAACGGCGTTCGCATCCGTCAGGCGCGCCTTCGGGTTGCGCTTGCAGTTGATCAACTGAAGCACGCCAAGGACCTCTCCCTTGCCGTTTTTCATGGGTAGCGTGATCAAAGAGCGAGTGCGGTATCCGGCCTCCTCGTCGAAAGAAGAATTGAACTGGAAGGGCCGCGACTTGGGTATGCGGTAGGCATCCGCCAATTCGATGACTTCGCCGTGAAGCGCGCAGCATCCCGCCATCGAGGATTCGGTGATCGGCAGAGTGTGTTCGGTATAAGGAAACTGCACGCTGTCGTTCTGCGTCAGCCGAAAGCGCAGCTGGCGCGTTTTTTCCCCGCCGTTCCCCGCATTGGGAGCCGATCCATTCGCACTGCCACCGGGTTGCTCCACAAGATAAAGAGAACCGGCATCCGCGCCGGTGATCTCGCGCGCCTTCGAGAGAATCAGAGCGAGCAGGCGCTCCACATCATGGGTCTCGGACAGCGCGATGCCGACGCGGTTCAGTTCTTCGAGTTCGCGCCCCGCTTGGGCAGCGGACAAGCCGCTAGCCCGCGAAGCAGCTACTTTTTTGCGCGGTGGTTTCTTGTTCTTTGCCATGATGAGGGACGTTAGACCGCTTTCACTCGAAGATTCGCTGGGTGGAGGCAGATTATAGCGGAAGCGGACGGGCTAGGCACGCTGGGGATGGCCGGCCAGCAGAAACAGGGCACAAACTGGCCGGTTTGGTTGTACCCTCGGGGGTGCCGGGGAGGCAAAGGGCGCGAAAAAACAAGTAATCAGTAAGCGTCACAGCCTTTCGCCGCCGGAAAGGGTCTGCTAGCGTGAGAACAGGGTTGCCGGGTACGGGTGTGGGCACGGGATCAGACAGCGAGCAGCGACGGGAGAATTTGTGCGGATCGTAAGCGGCGGCGTAACCGATTTAGGGCGGGTGCGCACAAATAACGAAGATTGCTTCCGCATTGTCGAATCGCTGAACCTGTTTGTGCTTTCCGACGGCATGGGAGGCGAAGCGCATGGAGAAGTGGCCAGCGCGCTAGCCGTGGAGACCATCGTCAAGCACTGCATGGATGGGCAGAACGATGCCGCGGCTACGGAGATGGGGCACTCAGAGCCGACCTGGAGCGAAAAGACCAAGCGGCTGACGAGCGCCGTGCACCTGGCGAACAAAAACATTTATGAGGCGGCGGAAGCGAATCCCGAGCAGCACGGGATGGGCGCAACCGTGACGACGGCGTGGATCGACGGCTCGAAAGTAAGCATCGCTCATGTGGGAGATTCGCGGGCCTATTTGCTGAGAAGCGGAAATTTACAGCAGCTCACCAGCGATCATTCTCTAGTGGCGGAGCAGGTGCGACGCGGGATTTTGACGGCGGCGGAAGCGGAAGAAAGTGAAATGCAAAGCGTTCTTCTGCGCGCGCTGGGGGCTTTGCCGGACATTGAAGTGGACACCGACGAGCACATGTTGTTCGCGCGGGACATTTTGATGCTCTGCTGCGATGGACTGACGCGCATGGTGACCGAGCCGGAAATTGCGGGCACTCTGCAAGCGGAGACGGACCCGATAAGGGCCGCGGAAAAGCTCATCGCTTTGGCCAACGAGCGCGGCGGCGTGGACAACATCACCGTGATCGTGGTGCGTGTCGGCGCGGAATCCAGAGGATGGTTCTCTTGGCTGTTCGGTGGAGCGCGAAAGAAAGCGGCCAGAAACGGCGCCGCAGGAGGATCGTGAGATGGCGAAGCTCAGCCTTATGTTTGAGGAGAAGACGGTCAAGGAGGTGCCGGTTGGAAGCCGGCCTGTGAGCATTGGGCGCTCTCCGGATAACGACTTGCCGGTCGACAATCTGGCGGTCTCGAACTATCACGCGCGCGTGTATTTTGAGGGCGGGCGGCTTGTGGTGGAAGATCTGGATAGCCTCAACGGAACGTTTGTGAACGATCTGCGCGTGGAGCGCGCTACGCTGCACGATGGCGATTCCATCTGGATCGGTAAACATCACATCAAAGTGGATGCTTCGGGCGACGCGCCCGTGCCGTGGGATACCGGGCGCAAAGCCAGCGCCCCGCGCATCAATGAAACGATGGTGCTGGATACCAAGGCGCGGCGCGACATGCTGCAACAAGCCGCGGCCACGGGCGAGCGCGTACAATTCGCCGCGGGACGGTTGAAAGTTCCCACGCTCATCGTGATTGGTGGGCGAACCGACCAGAAAGAGTACATGCTCACGAACAAGCTGACGGTTATCGGCAAATCCGCGATGGCAACGGTAAAAGTGAAAGGGTGGTTCAAGCCCCCGATGGCCGCGCAGATCAACCAGCGCGATGACGGATATTACATCGGCCCCGGCGACAAAATGCCGCTAGTGAATGGGGCTCCGATTACCGGACCCGTGCGCCTCAACGACGGTGACCTCATTGAGGTCAGCGGCGTGCGGATGAACTTTGTCTTCCGCGAGTAGCGCGCGAAACGTGATGGCAGCTCCGTCAGGCGCATGGTGGCAACGGCGGGGCCTGTTTGGCCTGTACGAACTTCTGCAGTCGTGGTGGCGGCACCGGGTTTCGTTCGCCATCAGCCTGGGCATCACGCTGGCTGCCCTGACCGTCTATTACTTCACCTTCCTTGGCGAGAGACCGACGCCGATTTTCGTTTTCCTGCAACGACTGGAATTCGACTCTCTCGACACGCGATTTCGGTCCCGGCCTGCCGATAAAACGCCCGCTGATCCCCGCATTGCGATCGTGGACATCGACCAGCGCTCGCAGGAAGTGCTTGGAAAGTGGCCATTTTCGAGAACGCATTTTGCGAAGATGCTGGATGTATTGCGAGAAGATGGCGCGAAGGTCGTGGCGTTCGACATCACCTTCGACAAACCGGACCAGACCGTGGAACTGATGCGAAAAATCTGGAGAGATTTGGAGGCGAGAAAGAAGAACGGAGAGCCGATCGACCCCAAGTATGAATCCTGGCTGCGCCAACTTGTCGCAGAAAATGATGCCGATGCACAATTTGCCAAGTCGATTGACCGTTTTGGACCCGTCGTCCTCGGTAGCTTCTTTTTGAAGAAAGAGGAATCGACGGGCATCGACAATGCGACGCTCGATCAGTACGCGGATTTAATTGATTGGTATTCGATTACGAAAACGGCCATGAATCCCGCGACGGGAAAGCAGGATTTTGTGGAGTTGGTGCGAAAATACGATCAGGAAGAAAATCTGTTTTCCGCGACGGTCGCGAATATCCCATCTCTTGCAAACCCCGAAAATCCAGAGAAAGCATCGATAGGATTCTTTAACATTTCCGCCGATCAGGACGGCGTTTTGCGGCGCACTCTGCTGGTCCTTCCATTCGGACGATCGAAAGATGTTAATGATTGGCAGATGTTTGGCTCACTGGAGGTTCAGGCGGTCAGGCTCTATCTCGGGTTACCGACAACACAGTTGTCCGTAGACTTCAATCAGATTGGAGTTGCCAGCATCAACTTTGGCGACGAGTTGAAAATCAAGCCGGACTACACCGGCCACATGCAGATCAATTACCGTGGCCCGCGCGGAAGGTATCTGTATAAGTCGATCGCCGACGTGGTGACGAGAAACTTTGTGCCAGGAACATTCAAGGGGAAGATCGTATTGGTTGGGGCATCGGCGACCGGAATCGGAGACCAGCGATCAACACCGTATGGCGGGATCGACTATCCCGGCGTGGAAGTGCACGCCAATGTGATCGATAACATCCTCCATCAGGACTTCCTTGTACGAGGCGCGAAGCAAGCTCTTTTGGATATTCTGGCGATATTGTTTCTGGGCATACCGCTCGGGATCTGGATGGCACTGGTACAGCCGCGGTGGATGTGGTTTGGCGCGGGGCTGCTCGTTCCGCTTGCGGCGGCGGACTATCTGGCGTTTCGGCACGGCTGGTGGCTGAATTTTACTGTTCCGGCGATGACGCTCGTGGGCAATGTAGTGCTTGTGTCGCTTTATCGCGTACTCGTCGAGGAAAAAGAAAAACGCAAAGTACGCGCCGAATTCGCCAACTACCTCAGCCCCGAGGTGATCCGCCGTCTCCTCGTCGATCCTCGCCTCGTTGACCCAAAGAAAACCGATATCACTGTCATGTTCAGCGATATTCGCGGCTTCACCACCATTTCGGAAAAACTCGACGCCCAGGAACTCGCTCTCTTTCTCAATCAGTATCTTTCGGATATGACGCGCATCGTCTTCAAGAACAACGGGACGCTCGACAAATACATCGGTGACGCTGTGATGGCCTTCTGGGGCGCGCCTTACGAAGAGCCGGGGCATGCGACGAAAGCTTGTAAAGCTGCGCTGGAAATGATGAAGCGCGTTCGCGAGTTGCAAAAAGTTTGGGAAGCCGAGGGCAAGCCAAGTCTGGAGATCGGCATCGGGCTGAACACCGGGGTCGCGAGTGTCGGCAGGATGGGCTCGGCGTTGCGCCGCGGCTACACGGCACTCGGCGATGCTGTGAACCTCTCTTCGCGGCTTGAAGGATCGAACAAGGATTACGGCACGCACATCATCGTGAACGAGACGACCTACGAAGGCGCCAAAGACGATGGATTTGTGTTTAGGGAGCTGGACTTGATCCGCGTCAAAGGGAAGCTGCAGCCCGTGACAATCTATCAGTTAATGGGGCGACAAGCGGATTTGGCCGCCGACGGCCGTGCGGAAGAAGTGCGTTTACAAGTGGAACAGTTTGCTCGCGCGCGGGAACTTTTTCGCAATCGACAGTGGGATGCCGCGCAACGCGCTTTTCAGGAATTTCTCGACAGATGGCCAGAAGACGGCCCTTCGCGCGTCTACTGGAAACGCTGCCAGGAATATCTATTTGACGAGCCATCGGCAAATTGGGACGGCGTGTTCGTGATGACCCACAAATAGTCGCTTGAGCTAGGCCAGAGAGCGCCGCGGGGCCTCGCCCTAAGGCTTTTCCACTTCAATCAAATTGTCTGCGGGATCGCGGTCGATCAACTTGTTGTAAGGATCAATTCCCGCGAACGTCGGCTTCTCATCCACCACAAATTCAAACGTGCTTTTCTCCTGTGAAATCCACTCTTTGTGTAGATTCAGCCGCTTCAAATGCTCTTTCGTCCCGCTAAACACGCCAACGTCAATCAAATCGTGAATGGCCATCGGTGTTTCATTTCCGGAGCCGTCGGACTTTTTCTTTTGCGAACTCGTGGCAAGTATCACTTTGTATTTCCTATCAGGCGTTTCCACGTAACTAGCCGACACCGCTTTGTTCTCATAGAGGACGATAGACTCAAACATATCGGTGATGACGTATTGCAATTCCGGCGGGGTTTGTTCCCGAAGCGCGGCGACGAATCCTCGCGTATCCGGGAACGGTCCGGTCGCGTAGCGGTTTTTCTCGAGGAAGTTGTGCAGTGCGAGGTTCACTTTGTCCTCGCCGATGTAATCCGCGAGCGCGAACATCACCATGGAGCCCTTTTGGTACCACACGTACGGTTCCCGCTGCACAAGAACTATCGGCGGCTCGTGCCGCGATTCTCCCGCGCGCCCCCTCAAATACCCGTCAAGTTCGTAGCGCAGGAACTTTCGCGTCATGTCTTCGCCATACTTCTTCTCCATCACTTTCAACGCGGAGTATTCCGCCAGCGATTCGCTCATCATGTTCGAGCCTTGTGTCTGGCTCCCGATCAACTGATGGCCCCACCACTGGTGCGCGAGTTCGTGCGCCGTCACGAAATAAAGCAGATCAATATCGTCCGGCTTCTTCAGACGCTCGATGAATCCGATATCCTCGGAAAACGGGACGGTGTTGGGAAAAGACTGGGCGAAGCGGCGGTAGCGTGGAAATTCGAGTACGCGAAACTGGTCGAACTGGTATTTGCTGAAATTTTTCTCGTAGTAGTCCAGTCCGGTTTTTGACGCATCCATCATCTTGTCGAGATTGTATTCGTGGCCGGGCTGGTAATAGATGTCGAGCTTCACGTTTTTCCATTGATCGCTCTTCACCCTAAAGCGGCCTGAAAGAAACGAATAGAAGTCATTGATGCGGGTGTCGCCCATGCTGTAGTCGAAGTAGTGGCGGCCGTTTTCCGCCCATTCGCGCGTCAGATATCCGGGCGCGATTGCGATTTGATCCGCTGAGGTGCTGACAACGGCGTGGAACGTAATCCACTCCGAGTTCGAGGTGAATAAATTAATGTTTGAGTAATACGGATCGCCGCGAGGGGCCATCTCTTCGAGCGGCGGCAACTTCTCATCGCGCCGTCGGACCGGATCATCGATCTCGATGTTTCCGTTGTAGCCGATGGTCGGAAAATAGTCGCGGTCGAAAAATGTGCCATTGTAGGCGAATTCGGCGCGCTCGTTGCCGTCCTTGAATCCGCGCGAAGTGTAACCCACGCGGAAATTCATCTTCATCGATTGATTGGGTTGCAAAGACTCGTCCAGCTTGTAGATCGAATAGAAATGCGCTTTGTCGGCAAGCGTTTGTTCAAACCCGCGGTCAAATTTCACTTCCTGAAGGGATTCCCTGGTGTCGGTGATGTGCACTTCGTCGATCGGCTTATCCGAATGGTTCACGAGCACGTAGTAGCCCGTCCCCGAGAACGATCGCCGCTCCGGGAAAATGTCCACCGCAACGTCGACGGCCGTCACTTTGGGCTGCGGCAGCCGCTCATACTTTTTGTAGAGCTGTTCGTACTCCGCCGCGCGGTGGCGATTCTGCTTGGCCGTCCGAAACTCGTTCAGCACATGCGTGTTGTAGAAGAACACCGCCCCGCACGTTCCTGCCAGAAGCAGCATCGCCGCCGCCGCCGGTATCAAGCGCCGCATTCGCGGCCCTGCTTTTTTCCAGCGCGCCGTGAACGACTGCTCGGTTCCGCGTCTCGCAAACGCGATGGCCAAAACTCCCAGCAACGCACCGACGCCCATCCAATACGCGGTCACCCAAAACAGTGCCCTCGCAAAGTGCCCGTATCCATTCATATCCGAATAGGTATACGGGGTGACTTCGCCATACAAGTACATCCGATTCTCAATCCCCCAGGCGTAAAGAGTCGGAATCAGAATGAAGAACCCAACGACTACTGCGTGCGCAACGAACTTGTTTCCCAAAACCGTCTGCAGAAATAACGCGAGTAGAATCACCATCAGAAGCTGCGGCAGGTAAATCAGGTAAATCTCTTTTGCATATTGGCCAAGTTCAAAGCGGAAATATCCGCTAACGGCCTGCGAAAGCACGCCGCACACCAGCACCACCGACGCCAAAACGGTCTCGACCGCTGCCAGCGCCAAAAACTTGCTGACGAAATCGGTCCAGTCCCGCAGCGGCAACGAATCATGGATCTGCTCGAAACGCACGTCGCGTTCCCTCCAGATCACTTCGCCCGCGTATAACGCACCGACAATAGTAAGGAACAGTCCCGCTTGCCCCGAGACCAGAGAAACCATCAGGTAGGTGACTGGCCAGACCACGACCCCGTTTCTCTGACCTGCGAGATGCGCCGTGGCCAGCACGAAGACGAGCATGATCAGCGTGATGGCCCAGAAGGGAATTTCGCGCACGATGTTGAAAAAGCGCATCCGGGTCATGGAAAACAGCTGCTTCCAGGTTGTCGAAAAGCCAAAAATCTGCGTCACCTGCGGAAGGTCCGCCGCTGCCCGGCGAGGCGTCTTTTTCTCATTGTCCTCATCCGCTCTTGCCTCCGCAGCTTTCTTCGTGGATCGCCGCGAGCCCAGTACTTCGGCGGACATGGGGAAGACCGCCATTACGAGAAGCAAAGCCAGCGCGCCGACGCCGAGCCACACAAGGCGGTTATAGAGAAACACGCCTGTCCAGTGAGGAATCAGCGTGTTTCGCTCTACCACTGTCCAGTAACGCGAGAGATTCTCCCCCAGGATGATTCCAAACGGATCAACGATGGACGCCCAGGTGCGATCCAGCTTGTTGGAGGTGACCACGGTGATCAATTCAATGAGATAGAACGCAAAAAGTGCCACTCCTTGTAAATAGACGACGACAATATTCCGCGTGAGCGCCGCGACGCAGAAAAACAGGCTTCCCAAGAAAAAGATCTGCACCACGCCCAACGAAACGAATATCCGGAAATACATCCCAAAATCGTTTGGCACAATCCGCAGCTTGTCGGCCCACGGCATGAGTGTGCCGAGAACGATGCCAAAGATGATTCCTGAAAAAACAAAAATGGTCGTCACCATCGACCCAGCCCACCGACCGCCCAAGTAGGCAAACTTGGAGATCGGCTTGGTGAAAATCATCTGATAGGTGTCACCGTTAAAGTCTCGCAGGATCGCAGGGCCGAAAATTGCGGCGATCAGGATCGAACCGAACAACATCACGTTCGAGGTGATCACCACGAACGCGTAAGGGCCGTTCAAATGCACCTTGCCGCCTCCGGCCGGCCCGAAACCCTCTGCGGCGACGGAAAAGAACGGAAGGAAGGAAGTCAGCAGAAAGAAAATGTACGTGGAGACGCTCTTAAACCGAAGCTTTAGCTCGAACAAAAAGAAGTCCATGAACATCGCGCGCTCTCCCCCTCAATTCGGCCGATGCTGCGACAACTGGCGAAAATAAACGTCTTCCAAATCCGCCTCGACGGGGTGGAACCCGTCGTTCAGCGGCGCCTCCGAGTACACACGCACCTCGTTGAGCCCTCCGACGCGGTGCATCGAAATCAGCGGGTACGCTTTCTCGATGGCCTCCCTTTCGGCTTCCGTTGGAACTACCTTGCTCCAAACACGCCCCTTCAACATGTCGATTGTTTGCGCGGGGACGCCTTCCAGAATCAGTTCGCCGCTGCTGATGATTGCCATCTTTGAACATAGTTCGCGCACGTCTTCCACAATATGCGTAGACAGAATCACCACCACGTTGCGCCCGATCGAGCTCAGCAAATTCAAGAAGCGGTTTCGCTCGGCCGGATCCAATCCCGCCGTCGGCTCGTCCACGATGATCAGCCTCGGGTTGGCCAGGAGCGCCTGAGCGATTCCGAACCGCTGTTTCATTCCGCCCGAATATCCGCCCAGCCGCTTCTTTCGCACATCCCAAAGATTGGTCTGTTGCAACAAACCTTCCACGGTCTCTTTTCGTTCCCCGCTTTTTGTAATTCCCTTCATCACCGCCAGGTGGTTGAGCATATCCACGGCAGACATTTTCGGATACACGCCAAACTCCTGCGGCAGATAGCCGAGGAGCCGGCGCGTGGCATCCTTGTTCGCCACCAGGTCGAGTCCGTCAAGAGTTGCAGTTCCCGAATCTGGATCGAGCAGCGTGGCGAGAATTTTCATCAATGTAGACTTGCCGGCCCCGTTTGGCCCCAGCAATCCGAACATCCCCGGAGAAATTTCCAGCGAGACGCCGCGTAACGCGCGTACGCCGCCCGGATAGGTTTTGGCAAGGTTGCGAATGGAAAGCACTGGGTCGGCTCCTTTTTTGACTTCCCCTGAGAACAACGCGGACGAACATCGAGACACACTGGATGTAGTGACGAAGGACTATACCCGAAAGACGCATCCGTTCGGACAGTTATAAACGTGCCGTCCAAATTGGCGGTGAGTCGATTCAAAATTTGAATACGACGTAGCCCGAATCAGGGCATCAAAAAGGGGGTAATATATCTTGAGCGCGGCTCCGCCATTCGGCTAACACTTTGAACTATAAAGGTTTGGCTGCCATGCGGCTTGGCATCCGGGTAGCTCTCGCCATACACGACCGCTCTCGGGAATGGCTGGCGGGCTGCTTATTTGGAGGGCCATAGTTTGAGTCCGGTGATCGGGCGTACCCAAACAATTGAGTACAGGAATCTAAGACAAGAGCACACTGACGGAAGCACCGATTCAAGTTGTATAGCTGGGCAAATAGCCCCTTAGAGGAAGCTTCGAAATCGTATGTGGATTGTCCGATTAGCTCTCGCGAGACCTTACACCTTCGTGGTGCTTGCTCTCGTCATCATCCTCCTGACGCCGGTGGTGCTCATGCGCACGCCGACGGACATTTTCCCGGAAATCAACATCCCGGTGATCACGCTGGTTTGGACCTATACGGGGCTCGAGCCGCAGGAGATGGAGCAACGCATCACCAGCAATTCGGAGCGCTCCGTTACGACGCTGGTGAACGATGTCGAGCATATCGAATCGCAGTCTCTTAATGGCATTGCGGTCGTCAAAATCTACTTCCAGCCGACCGCCAATGTGCAAGTCGCGCTGGCGCAAACCACCGCCATCGCGCAAACCATTCTAAAGAGCTTGCCGCCGGGAACCACTCCTCCTCTTGTAGCTATCTTTTCCGCTTCGACGGTTCCTGTTATTCAAATTGCATTGACCAGCGACAGCTTGAGCGAACAGCAACTATTTGATTTTGGAAACAATTTTATTCGCACGCAGCTTGCGACGGTGCAAGGCGCGGCGCTTCCCTTCCCCTACGGCGGAAAGCAACGCACGATATCGGTCGACATTGACTCCGCCTCGTTGCAGTCCAAAGGGCTTTCTCCGGTGGACATCGTCAACGCCGTCAACGCGCAGAACCTGATCCTCCCGACGGGAACCGTTAAGCTCGGCTCGCTCGAATATCTCGTCGAGATGAATGGAAGCCCGCTCACGGTGGAAGGTCTGAACGATCTGCCCGTCAAGACCGTCAACGGCGCGACAATTTACATGAAAGATGTCGCCCACATTCGCGATGGCTTCACACCGCAAACCAATGTCGTCCGCGTAAACGGCCAGCGCGGCGTGCTGATGAGCACGTACAAGACGGGTGGCGCCTCGACGCTCGATATCGTGGACCGCGTGAAGGAAGTATTGGCCAACTACGCTTCCTCCTTGCCGGAAGGCCTCCGGGTCTCCACATTTTTCGACCAATCGGTATTCGTTCGGGCATCGATCCAGGGAGTCTTGCGCGAGGCGCTCATCGCCGCGTGCCTGACCGCGGTGATGATTTTGGTCTTCCTCGGAAACTGGAAGAGCACACTGATCATTGCGGTTTCCATTCCGCTCTCAATTCTCGTCAGCATTCTGATACTCAGTGCTCTCGGAGAAACCATCAATATCATGACTCTGGGTGGCCTGGCGCTGGCTGTCGGCATCCTGGTCGATGACGCCACCGTCGAAATCGAAAACATCAATCGCAATCTGGCGATGGGGAAAGAAACGATCCAGGCGATTCTCGATGGCGCTCAGCAAATTGCCGTGCCCGCGTTCGTTTCGACGCTATGCATTTGCATCGTCTTCCTTCCTATGTTTTTTCTTTCGGGAGTGGCGAAATTCCTTTTCGTGCCGCTGGCCGAAGCGGTCAGCTTTGCCATGCTGGCTTCCTACGGGTGGTCCAGAACCATTGTCCCAACTATGGCCATGTATCTCCTGAGCAGCGCGGACGAATATAAGCCCGAAGAGCATGTGGGTGAAAAACAGGGCTTTTTCCGCCGCTACCAGCAAAAATTCGAGCACGGCTTTGAAAACTTCCGCGAGGGCTACCGCCGAGGGCTCGCGTCAGTCCTGGACTGGCCGAGATTGTTTGGCGCCTGTTTCTTGATATTTTGCGTTCTCTCCATCGGCCTCGTCGCACTTCTCGGCAGGGATTTCTTTCCCAAGGTCGACGCGGGCCAAATCCGTTTGCACTTCCGGGCGCGTACTGGCCTCCGCATCGAGGAAACTGCCCGTCTCGCCGACCAGGTTGACGCGGTCATTCGCGAAACGATTCCTCCCAAAGAGTTGCAAACGGTTCTCGACAACATCGGCGTGCCCTACAGCGGCATCAATCTCAGCTACAGTAATTCTGGAACTTTTGGTACTTCCGATGCGGAAATCCTGATCCAGTTGAAAGAAGAACGAGGAAAGCCTACGAGCGTTTACATCAATGAGCTCCGCGAGAAACTGCCGCAAAAGTTTCCCGGTACGCAATTCTTCTTCCAGCCCGCGGATATCGTGACGCAAATCTTAAATTTTGGGACGCCGGCTCCCATTGACGTCGCCGTAACGGGAGCGAATCAGCGCGGCAACTACGTGGTGGCGGAAAAGCTCGCGAATGAATTCCGGCACATTCCGGGAGCCGTGGACGTTCACGTGCAGCAGGCCCTGGACGAACCGACTCTTCACATGGATGTCGATCGCACGCGCGCACAGTCCGTAGGTTTGCAGGCCAAGGATGTGGCCGGTAACCTGCTCGTTTCTCTCAGCTCCAGCTTTCAGACCTCGCCGGCGTTCTGGTTGGACCCAAAGAACGGCGTGAGCTACAACGTCGCCGTGCAAACGCCTCAATATCGCGTGGACAGCTATCAGGAGCTGCAAAACACGCCCGTGACCGGCACCGCACCGGGCATCCCGCCTCAAATCATCGGAAATCTGGTGAACACCACCAACACTGCCAGACAGGCGGAGATTTCTCATTACAACGTGCAGCCCATGATCAACGTCTATGCCGCGGTGGACGGCCGGGATCTGGGCGGTGTTTCCGACGAAGTCCTGAAGCGTGTGGCCGCCGTAAAGAACGAGCTGCCACGTGGCAGCCACATCGAAGTTCGCGGCCAGGTGCAAACGATGCGTTCTTCGTTCCGTGGTCTTGGGTTCGGATTGATCGGCGCGATCATCCTTGCATACTTGTTGATCGTTGTGAATTTCCAGTCGTGGCTGGATCCCTTCATCATCATCACGGCGTTGCCGGGCGCCCTCGCGGGTATTTGCTGGATTTTGCTGCTCACGCACACCACTCTCAGCGTGCCATCCCTGACGGGCGCGATTATGTGCATGGGCGTGGCCACCGCCAACAGCATTCTGATGGTTTCCTTCGCGCGCGAGCAGATGAGCGAAGGAAAGTCCGCGCGGGAAGCCGCGCTGCAAGCGGGATTCGTCCGCATGCGCCCCGTGCTGATGACCGCACTCGCCATGATCATCGGCATGATCCCGATGGCCATCGGACTCGGTGAAGGCGGCGAACAGAATGCGCCGCTCGGCCGCGCCGTGATCGGCGGGCTTATTTTTGCGACCTTCGCGACTCTGTTTTTTGTTCCTTGCGTCTTTTCGATGATTCATGGCCGGCGCGAGCGCAGAAAGCAGCGTGGCCAATCGCCGTCGCCTGCGTTAGCCTAAACGGAAAAGAACGAACGGAAAGGGTGGAGTAACGGACAATGAAAGAAGGCGGTACACAGATGGAAGCCGAACGAGGAGGGCAACAGCCCGAGAAAAGCACGCGGCTTTTTATGTATCTAATTGGCGGCGTGATAGTGCTGGTGATTTTTGGCGCGTTCACCCTGTTCCAGCGCCGCGCACAGTATCATGCTCTGGCTGAAAATACCGAAGCGCTCGCCATTCCCACCGTTGCGGTGACGCATCCCACATCCGAGGTCGCTCAGGAAGATCTCGTGCTGCCTGGCACCCTCATGGCCTATGTCGAGTCGCCGATCTACGCGCGGACGAACGGCTACCTGCAGAAGTGGTACCACGATATCGGAACGCGAGTGCCCAAGGGCGAACTCTTGGCTGACATTGACACGCCCGAAGTGGATCAACAGCTTTCGCAGGCGCGCGCCGACCTGAACACCTCTCAGGCCAACGCCAATCTTTCCAAAATCACCTCAACGCGCTACCTCGAATTGATTAAAACGGATGGAGTTTCCAAGCAGGAAGTCGATAACGCCGTCGGCGACTATGAAGCCAAAGCGGCGACAGTAAAATCTTCGGAAGCGAATGTGCGGAGGCTCGAGGAACTGGAATCGTTTAAGCATGTGTACGCGCCGTTTAGCGGCGTCATCACGCGGCGTAACATTGATACCGGTACGCTGATCAACGCCGGCAATGGTGGCACCCAGCAGGAGCTTTTTACCCTGGCCCAGACCGATCCCATTCGCGTTTACGTCAGCGTGCCGGAAACGTATTCCGCGGCGGTCCGCAGCGGGCTCGAAGCTTTTCTTGAGTTGACGCAATATCCAGGTCAGCGCTTTCAGGGAAAAGTGGTGCGCACCGCCGAAGCCATCGATCCCAACTCAAGAACGCTTTTGACGGAAGTGGACGTGCCAAACAAAACTGCCCAGCTCTTCCCTGGCGGTTACGCGCAAGTGCACTTGCAAGTAAAAGTCGCAGCTTCGCGGGTGCAGGTGCCCGTGAATGCGCTGCTCTTCCGCGCCGAGGGTTTGCGCGCCGTGGTCGTGGATGCGAATCACAAAACCCACCTCCGCCAATTGACCATCGGACGCGACTACGGAACCACACTTGAGGTTTTGCAAGGCCTTGAGCCCTCCGACTGGATCGTCCTGAATCCCGCGGACTCGCTCGACGACGGTCAGGAGGTGCGTGTGAAACAAGTCGCATCACCAGACGCCTCGGGTGCACCTACGGCGCCACCTCAGTCCAAAGCACCGACCGCTAGCGGAGCGCCCGGAGCAAAGCGTTAATGGAAATGCCACAGAAGAAATTCTTCCTGCCTTTTCTATCTGCGGCCGGCTGCCTTTGGCTTCTCGCTGGGTGCACGGTTGGGCCAAATTACGTCCGGGCCACCGCGCCGACAACGGCAAAGTGGGACGTTACGGAGCCCTGGCGGCAGAGCGATCCCAAGGACGCGGCCCCCAAGGGTGAATGGTGGGGCGTCTTTCACGATGACGAATTGAACACCATGGAGAAGGACGCGCTCGGCGCAAACCAGACATTGCAAGCCGCGATTGGAAACTACAATCAGGCGCGCGCCGCAGCTGCCGTTCAGATCGCCACGCTCTTTCCGACCTTTGGCACCACCCCAAACGCTTATCGGCAGCGGCTTTCCGGCAACCGCCCGCCGAGCGGCGCAGTCGGACCGCTGCAACCCGTCACGCAAAACTCAATCACGCTGCCTTTTAATGCGGGTTATGAAGTCGATTTGTTCGGCCAGCGGCGGCGAACGATTGAATCCGCGGAAGCCTCCTATCAAGCTAGCGCGGCGAACCTCGAAAATGTCCGGCTGGTCATCACTGCGGAGCTGGCAGGTGACTACTTCACGCTTCGGCAACTCGATTCCGAGCTGGGAATTCTGAATCGCACTGTCGATACGCTGAAGCGCGGCCTGGAGCTTGTCGATTCGCGCCATAAAGGCGGCGTCGCTTCCGGACTCGATGTCGCGCAGGAAGAAACACTTCTTCAGACCACGCGCACGCAAGCCACGCTCCTCTTGCAACAGCGAAAGCAGTTTGAAGATGCTATTGCCGTGCTTGTCGGCAAAGCCGCGCCGGATTTTCACATTCCGACGAGAGAACTGAAGGCCGAGCCGCCGCCGATTGACCTGGGGCTTCCCTCGGATTTGCTCGAGAGGCGCCCCGACATTGCCCAAGCCGAGCGCCAGATGGCCTCTGCCAATGCGCAGATCGGAGTTGCCAAAGCGGCGTACTATCCTTCTCTGAATCTGTTTGCAAATGGCGGCTGGCAGGCTGCCGACCTCTTGAAGCTTGCGAGTGTTTCCAGCACCTTTTGGGCGCTGGGCGCGAATGTGGCGGAAGATATTTTCACCGGGGGCACTCGTCGCGCTCAGGTTGAGTTCGCAAAATCCGGCTACGACATTAGCATGGCGAATTACCGCCAATCGGTGCTTACTGCTTTTCAGGAAGTCCAGGACGACGTGACTGGGCTCATCGTGCTCGAACAGGCGCGCGACACGCAGCAGCTTGCCGTGGACGCGGCGCGCCGCACTCTCGACCTTTCCCTCGATCGCTATAGAGGCGGGCTAGTCAGCTACCTGGATGTCGTCACTGCACAACAAAACTTGCTCAGCAATGAGCAGGAAGCCGCCGTGATTCAAGGCCAGCGACTGGTCACCAGCGTTCTTCTCGTCAAAGCGCTCGGCGGCGGTTGGGATGCCGCCAGCCTCGCGGCGGTCCAGGTCAAACCCAAGCTGAAGGACATAGTCGCTCCCTGACGTTCTCCGCCCCGCTCTAAATCGTCGCTGAGATTGCATGCTTGATTTTCCCGATGCGCGCCTCGTCTCGCCTGTAGAACGTCCATTGTCGTATGCGTTTCGCGCGAACCAGGCCAGCCTGCTGGAGTATCTTCATGTGTTCGCTGGCAGTAGGCTGGCTGACGCGCAGCTTTCTGGCGATAAACACCCCGCAAACGCCGTCCTTGACCAGATCGCCGTAAACCTGAGGAGGGAAATGCTTCCGCGGATTCTTTAGCCAAGCGAGAATTTGTAGCCGTCTCGTATTGGAAAGTGCCGCCAGCGCACGCTCGAGATTCATATAGACAATTAGCCAACTCCCTAAGTATAGTAGCATGAGATGCGGCGCTAGTGAATGGAAATTGTGCCGCGCGAAGGCCTCGCGGCTCCTGGATTCGGCAGGCTTCGCGCATCGAAAAACAAACCAATGCCAAACACCTGGATCGACCAAGAACGCATCATCGCAACGGAAAAAATCATCCGGCCGCACGTTCGCCGGACGCCCGTCATCGAAGCGGACGGCCGCGACTTCGGCCTGGAACCTATCCCTCTAGTCTTCAAACTCGAATTGCTCCAGCATTCCGGCTCATTCAAAGCGCGCGGCGCGTTTGCGAATTTACTCCTGCGTGACATTCCGCAAACCGGAGTTGTGGCGGCTTCGGGAGGAAATCACGGCGCGGCCGTGGCTTTCGCCGCTATGAAACTCGGAGTGCCCGCGAAGATTTTTGTTCCTACTATCGCTTCGCTAGAGAAAATCGAGCGCATCCGTGGTTATGGCGCGGATCTCGTGGTGATTGGTGAACTCTATGCGGAAGCACTCGCGGCCAGCAAGCAATGGGCCGCTGAGTCTGGTGCGCTCACCGTACACGCCTACGATCAACCCGAGACGCTGCTCGGCCAAGGCTCCGTCGGCATTGAGTTCGAGCAACAGTCTCCCAATCTCGATACGCTGCTCGTTGCCGTCGGCGGTGGCGGCCTCATCGGCGGCGTCGCTTCCTGGTATGCGAATCGCATTAGGATAATTGGCGTGGAACCTGAGGCCGCGCCGACATTACACAACGCATTGCAAGCCGGACATCCGGTCGACAGCCCGGCGGGAGGCCTTGCCGCCGACTCGCTCGCTCCCAAGCGCGTGGGTGAACTGATGTTTCCCATCGCCCAGAAATCTGTAAACAGCGTAGCTCTCGTCACCGATGACGCAATTCAACAAGCCCAGCAATCTCTCTGGAAAGTCCTGCGCATTGTCGCCGAACCAGGCGGCGCCGCCGCCTTCGCTGCCCTTTTGTCTGGCCGCTACAAGCCGAAGCCCGGCGAACGAGTGGGTGTTCTCGTCTGCGGAGGAAATACGGCCGCTGTCGATTTCGCCCGGACCAGTGGCGCCAAAGCAGACGATCAGCGGCCGCGCGCAACCAGCAAAAGTTTATCCCCATCCATGAATGGAGACTGAGATGTCTGTCTACGACAAGCTAAGCGCTTTGGAAATCTCCTTGCCACCCGTCGCGCCGCCGGCCGCGGCGTTTTTGCCGTTTGTGCGCACTGGAAATTTAATCTTTGTTTCCGGGCACATCGCCAAGAAGGGCGGCCAGCCCTGGACTGGAAAACTCGGCGCGGATCTCACCACCGCCGAAGGCAAAGAAGCAGCCAGAGGCGTGGCGATTCAGCTAATGGGAACGCTCGATGCGGCCACTGGGGATCTAAACAAGATCGCGCGCATCGTCAAGCTGATGGTGCTGGTCAACAGCGCCGCGACCTTCACCGAGCAGCACCTCGTTGCCAACGGCGCTTCGGAACTTCTCGGCGAAGTCTTCGGGGATTTCGGCAAACATGCACGAAGCGCCTTCGGCGTCGCCCAAATCCCGCTTGGCGCCTGCGTCGAGATCGAGTTGATTGCTGAGCTGCGTTAACGCTGCACGCGCACAATCAATGCCCCCCGGGACAATCGGCCGGCGCGTCGCTCATGCGCCGCTGATTCCTCCTCTCTCTGATTCCTCCTCTGATTCCTCCTCTTGACAATTCGCTTCTTTTTTCATATAGGTAGAACTTCTAGGCTTAAGAGTAGAACTTCTAGGTGTCCACATGGCCCAAGAAAAATCAGAGTTCCTCAAGGGCACTCTCGACATGTTGGTCCTCAAGATCGTCGCGCTGGGGCCGATCCACGGCTACGCCATCTCGCAGCGCATTCAGCAAATCTCGAAGGAATTCTTCCAGGTCCCACAAGGCTCGCTCTATCCCGCGCTGCACCGCCTCGAAGACCGCGGCTGGCTCAGCGCAGACTGGCGCGAATCGGAAACCGGTCGCGACGCAAAGTTTTATACGCTCACCAGAAAAGGCCGCAAACAGCTGGAGACCGAGCTCGTCTATTGGGAACGGCTCTCCGATGCTGTAGCCCTGATCCTGCGAACCGCCGAATAGGAGGTGCCCCGTGCACTGGCTGCGCCGTCTTTTCCGCAAGGAACAATCCGAAAAACAACTCGACGCCGAGCTGCGTTTCCACATCGAGCGCCAAGTCTCCGACTACGTCGCCAAAGGCCTGGTGCCACAAGAAGCGCGGCGCCGTGCTCAACTCGATTTCGGCGGCCTCGAACCCATCAAGCAAGAAACTCGCGAATCGCGGCGAGGCCATCTGCTCGAAACTTTGTTTCAGGATTTGCGCTACGCCTCCCGCATGTTGCGGAAGAATCTCGGCTTCACGATCGCCGCAGCCATTACGCTGGCTCTCGGCATCGGCGCCAACACCGCCATTTTCAGCATCGTCAATGCCTCCATTCTTCGTCCACTTCCCTACAAGGATTCCGCTCGGATCGTTTCCTTGTCCACGCACACCGCCATGTATCCCACTTTTTCTCTCGGGCTTTCCTGGATCGACTTTCAACAGATTCGCTCCCAGGCTTCCTCCGTCGAGCAGAGCGCTGCGTACGATGAATCGGAGAAAACTCTTACGGAAAAAGGCTCGCCGGCGATTCTGAGCATTGCAAACGTATCCGACGGTTTTTTCGAGGAACTCGGAGCGAACGCTCAACAAGGACGCTTGCTCACCGAGCAAGACTCCAAGCCCGATCAAAACCACGTGATCGTCCTCAGCGACCCGCTATGGCGCTCCCGTTTTGGTGCGGAGCCGTCCGTACTGGGCCGCTCGGTAGTCCTCAACAAAGAGACCTACACAATCGTCGGCGTCGCGAGCCGCGGATTCGATTTCCCGGAGAAAAGTGAAGCTTGGTTGCCTCTTTCTCTCTCTCCCGCCGATCAACAAAACCACATCTTTTTCATGCTGCAGGTCCTCGCCAAGCTTCGCCCCGGCCAAAAAATCGAAAAGCTCAAGGCTGAACTCGACACCATCGCGCAACGCACTATGAAGGATGTTCCCGCACTGAGCGCCGGTTATAGTTTTTCATCCGTGCCTCTTCTGGAGGACCGCGTCGGGGACACTCGCAGCGCCTATCTCATACTTCTCGGGGCAGCTACTCTCGTTCTTTTGATTTCCTGCGCGAATCTGGCGAGCCTGCTTCTCGCCCGAGGATCCGGCCGCCAGAGGGAAATGGCTCTCCGAGCAGCCCTTGGCGCCTCGCGAAGCCGGCTGCTTCGCCAGGGGTTGGTGGAAAGCTGCCTGCTCGCGCTGATCGGTGGAGGGCTGGGTGTTTTCCTGGCAGCAGAAGGCGTACAACTCTTTCGCGCGATAGCTCCTGCCAATACTCCTAGATTGAACGAGATTTCCATTGACTCGTCGCTATTGTGGTCTTCTCTGCTCACCTCGCTCGTTGCCGGCATTCTCTTCGGCCTTGTTCCGGCTCGCCGTGCCGCACGCATGGATCCCAATGACGCTCTCAAGGAAGGCTCGGGCACGAACTTGGGCGCCGCCCGCTCCACTCGCCAGTCGAGTCTTGGCGACGCTCTTGTAACTGTTGAGGTCGCGCTCGCGTTCGTCTTGCTAGTCGGCTCCGCGCTTATGACGTTAACCGTTTCGCGTTTACTGCATCAGAATCCCGGCTTTCGTACCGACCACTTGCTAACCTTCGATCTGCCTCAGCCCCCTTTTGACCAGTCGGGCGATCTATCGGCCCAGGCCAAGAAGCAATCAGAGCAATTTAAAGGCATCGTCGAAAAGATTCGGCTCGTTCCTGGCGTCTCTGCCGTTACCGCTTCTGACCACGGCGTCTTGTCCGGGATGACCATGATGCACGGCGGCCTCAAAATAGACGGCGCCATTCCACCCTCATCTAAAGAAGAGCGCCACGCCAGCGCGCGTTACGTTTATCCTTCCTATTTCCAGATCTTGGGCATCCCTCTTGTCCGAGGCAGGGAATTTACAGAACGCGACAGCGGAGACGCGCAAGGCGTCGTCCTGGTCAACGAAGCAATGGCGCGCGAATATTGGGGCACGATCGAGGTGCTCGGAAAACGCATCAGCATGTCCACCGACGATAAAGGCAAGCCTGTCTGGGATGAAGTCATCGGCGTTGTAGCGGATGCTCGCGAAATTGACCTCCGCGACGTTCCCTCGCCGGTCTACTTTCTATCGATTCTGCAGGGAGGCAACGGTTCCGTTCACCTTCTTGTACGCACGCTGACCGATCCGGATGCACTCGAAGCTGCGATTTCGCGGGAAATCTGGTCCGCTTACCCCGATCAGCCCATCACTCATGTCGCAACCTTGTCCAGAACGATTTCCAAGTCCATCGGTAACGAGCGCTTGCGCAGCATCTTGCTCGTTGTTTTCGCGGGCATCGGCTTTGCGCTGGCTCTGGTGGGACTCTACGGCGTCATTTCCTATTCGGTCGCTCGCCGCGTCCAGGAAATCGGCATTCGCATGGCCCTTGGCGCGTCCCCTCCAAGCGTTCTTGTGATGGTCCTTCGGCAGGGGCTTGTTCCGGTGGCCTTCGGCATCGTGTTTGGCGCTCTGGCAGCGTTCGGCCTCGGCCGCTTGATTGCCAGCCAACTCTATGGCGTCAAACCGACCGACCCAGCCACTTTCCTCGGCGCAACCGCGCTGGTTCTCATCGTTGCGTGCTTAGCGTGCTTAATCCCTGCCCGCCGCGCCATGCGCGTCGACCCCATGGTCGCCCTTCGCTATGAATGATCGAGCTCACGCGCTCCCTATGTTTTTCGTAGAGGCACGGCACGCCGTGCACATCCCTTGCGCCAGCATCGGAGAGTGACCCATGCACTGGCTGCACCGTCTCTTCCGCAAAGAACAAACCGAAAAACATCTCGACGCCGAACTCCGTGACCACCTCGAACGTCAAATCTCCGACTTCATTGCCGCTGGAATAACGCCCGGAGAAGCCCGCCGCCGCGCCCACCTGGATTTCGGAGGCCTCGAATCCATCAAACAACAAACTCGCGAATCGCTCCGCGGCAATCTCCTCGAAACTCTTTTTCTGGATTTGCGTTATGCCATCCGCAATCTTGGCAAAGATCGTCGCTTCGCCATGGTCGCCATTTTCGCTCTGGCCCTCGGCATCGGTGCTTCCACGGTCGTCTTCAGCATATTCTATAATCTATTTTTTAATGCGTTTGCTGCAAAGGACGCGAGCCGGTTGGTTGTTCCGGTGATTCAGAACACCGAAAACACAGGTCAGGCGGACAGCAATCTGCAACCTCTAACTTTTCCTTTGGCCGATCTCGATGTTATCCGTGAGCAAAATCAGGTCTTCGAAAATATCGTTGGATATATCCCGGGCGCGTTTGTGCTCGCCAACGACGGCTCCCAGATGTACCAGTTCAACGGTACACGTGTGACTTCCGACGCTTTTGATTTTTATGGCGTGCCGCCGCTCCTCGGGCGAGGCATCACTCCGGAAGACGGAAAGCCCGGAGCGCCTCCCGTTTTTGTGATGAGTTACAAAACCTGGAAAGGCGCTTTCCACGAGGATCCAAAAATTCTCGGCAAGATACTTATCATCGATGGAGAACCGCGGACGCTGGTAGGCGTCATGCCACAGCGCTTCCAGGCTTACGGTTTACAAGCCCAAATCTGGATCCCGGTTACCCGCTCTCGTGATACGTCGCGCGCCGATGAAGAATCAAAAGCTTCAGTGCTGGCCCGCTTGAAGCCCGGCTTAACTCTAGAGACCGCTTCCGCAGACCTCGATGTGATCGTCAAACGTCTAGCCCATCTTCATCCCGATGATTTTCCGAAACATTTCGCCGCGCGCGTCCAGTCGGCCAAGGATTCCCTCCTGGGACCCCAAGGAGGTGCCACCACATTCCATTCCGACATGAAGCATCTGCTCTACGATTTGCTCGCCGCGGTCGCGATGCTGCTCTTAATCGCATGTAGTAACGTCGCGAATCTTCTTCTGGCTCGCGCGACGGTGCGAGAAAAAGAGATGGCGGTGCGCGCGGCTCTCGGCGCGACGCGCGGACGGTTGGTTCGCCAGCTCTTGGCGGAGAGTTCCGTGCTGGCGACGGCCGCTTGCGTTGTAGGTTGCCTCTTCGCGTGGTTCGGCATGAAATTCGTTCCGGCAATTGTTCCCCGCACGGGAGATATCTATGGGGGCGGGCATCTCGGCGCTGAAACAGCCCTCGGGCTGAACGCGCCAGTTCTATTCTTTGCTCTAGCGCTTACTATCCTTATAACGCTGATCTGCGGTTTGGCCCCGGCCCTTCGTGTAGCAGGTACGGACATACAACCGCAGTTGGCAGGCACAGGCAAAGGCGTAAACGGCGGTGCGCGTCACGGAAAGCTTCGCGCCGCACTGGTCGTCACTGAGGTAGCTCTCGCCATCGTCCTCTTGATCGGCACAGGACTGATGATGCGCAGCTTTTTTCTCCTCACCCATGTCGACTTGGGTTTCAATCCCAAGAATGTCTTGTTCGTCGTCTTCGTACCTCCCCTCAGCCACAACAAGATTTCCGTTCCCCCTCACCAAAAGTTCGCTTCGCCGCAGGGACTGGCCCTGCTCCACGATGTCGCGGAACGTTTGAAAACTTTGCCGGGCGTGGCTCATGTTGCGATCGAGGACGCGATGCCCGGTTATAGCCCGTCAGCCGGATACAAAGCTAGTGCGCCTGGGTCGACTCATACGGAAGAAGTTGGCCTCTTTGCTTGCGACGAAAATCTCGTTCCAACGCTGGAGCTGCGCATGGTCCAGGGCCGGTGGCTCTCCGAAAGAGAAGTGCGAACCGCACAATACGTTGGAGTAGTCAATGAGCGATTGGCGCGAGACTTCTTTGGCGATATGAATCCGATCGGACAACAAATCCAGGTGAAAGCCTTCAAGGGTCCATCTCTAACGCCGCAAGATGTCGAGTTTCAAATCATTGGTGTCGTCAAAGACGTGATCAGCGCCGGCCCGCAGCAGCCCACCCTGCCCATGATCTTTCTTCCGTATACGGTTCGTGGCGGATTCGTTTTTCTTTTGAAGACAACCGTGGAACCAGCTTCCCTGGCGCACGCCGTCCAGGAGGAAGTTTGGGCCGTGGATCGCAACGAGATTGTTTTGCTGACCACGCCACTCGAAGATTTTCTGCAAAGGTTTACGTACGCCACGCCGGAGTTTGGTCTGTTGATCGCTACGCCGTTGGCAATTATCAGCCTGTTGCTGGTCATTGTCGGCGTCTTCAGCGTGATGGCTTACACCGTCTCGCTGCAGACGCAGGAGATCGGCATCCGCATGGCCCTCGGCGCCCAGCAAAGCAGCATCTTACAGATGATTCTCACAAAGGGCGCGCGCTTACTGGCGGTAGGAATTGTCCTGGGCCTCTTCACCAGTTACGGCCTCACGCGTTTCCTGACGAGCCAAATTTGGGGCGTCTCCGCGACGGATCCCTGGACGTTCACGGCAGTGGCCGCCTTCGTCGTCGCAGTAGGCTTGGGCGCCTGCTTCCTGCCAGCGCACCGCGCCACACAAGTTGATCCTCTCGTCGCTCTCCGTTATGAATGAGAGTTTAGTGACACAGACTTCAGTCTGTGCTCTTTGTTTCCTGCAATTGGGACGCAGGCGAGGTTCAGCGTTCGTGGTGATTTCGCGAGCAGGTTTTCGCTACCCAGGCGGCCAGCGGAATTGGCGGCCGCCTAGCAGGTGCAAGTGGAGATGAAAAACCGACTGGCCGGCGCCGGTGCCGTTGTTGAAGACGGTGCGATAGCCCTCCAGCAGATTTCGTTCGCGGGCGAGTTGCGCCGCAACCAGATGCAGCTTGCCAATGACCGCTTGATCCTCCGGCGTCGCATCGTCCAGCGAAACAAGATGCTTTCGCGGGCATAGCAGGATGTGAGTAGGCGCCTGTGGGCTGATGTCCTCAAATGCGAAAATGTCGGGATCTTCGTAGATTATTTTGGATGGAATTTGTTTCGCCGCGATTTTGCAAAACAGGCAGTCAACGCTCATCAGTTCCCTCCCGAAGGTGTCGCCTCATCGAGCCGCACGACGATTGGCGTAACTCCCTCGCGGCTGCGAAGCTGTTCGCCGAATTGCCGCGCGGCATCTTCGCCGGAAACTTTGCCGACGCGCACGCGGTAGAAAGTGCCGTCAAGCGAATCATACTGCTGGATGAAAATCGGCGAGTAGGAAAGATTCAAGCGGTCGCGCAGCCGCTGCGCGTTGGCTTGATCCTTGAACGCACCGACCTGCACGGTAAAAAATCCCCCAGTGACATCCACGCCGGGTGTAAGAACTTCCACGCGCACGGGCACGACGCCCGGCCCGACCGATTCAATCTCGCGCGCCGCCGCAAGCGAAAGATCGATGATGCGATTGTCAACAAACGGCCCGCGATCCGTGATGCGTACGGTCGTGGATTTGCCGTTGTTGAGATTCGTCACGCGCACCATGGTTTCAAAGGGCAGCGTGCGGTGCGCCGCCGTTAATTTGTACATGTCGTAGATCTGGCCATTCGAGGCGCGCCGCCCGTTGAAGGGCACGCCGTACCAGGAGGCGTTGCCTTCTTCCATGTAGCCGGCAGGCAAGGGCGTTTGCGCCGGCTTGCTGCGCTTTGGCGAAGGCGAAGGCGCCGCGGGCGTGGCCGCCGGTTCGGTGTCGGTCGCGCGCTTGGTGGATTCGATGGTGTCGGGCGAAGCGGCGGCCGGTTGCGACGGAGCACTTACGCGGCGCGTGGCGCATCCCGCAAGAGCGAGAAACAGGCAGGTGCAAGCGAGGCTCTCGAGAAAGTTCAGTGGAAAGAAAAAAGTGGAGCGGCGGCGCGTGGCACGCGAGCAGGTCACAAGCGGGCTCGCATCATGATTGCGATGGCGGTTTCTGCGAATCTTTTTCGGTGCGCGCGGAATTACGCGATTCGATCCAGCCTGCCGCTTCACTGAGCTTTTCCGAAACTTCACGCAAAAACTGCGCGGTGCGCTTCTCCGTCTCCGGCGCAACTTCTTCTTTTACGAAACTCTTTACGCGCGCTAGTTCTTCGTCGACGCGCTTTCCAAAATCCTCGAAATTGTTGATCTTCTTCAAGCGTGAAACCTCCTCGTCGATGCGTCGGCCGAATTCCTCGAATTTGTCCATGGACGTGCTCCGGGCTCCTCGTTCACGGTAAAAACCGCCGAATTCTGTATTATAGGAACGCGGTGCGTGGCTCGCAAGGAGGAGAATTGGCGCTTTCCTATGTGTGGCAGCGGCGCTTGGAGCGCTGGAAGGGCATGCTGCGGGGAGTTTTCGGAGGTGGTGGAGGGGAGCAGCAGCGCCGTCCTCAGATTTGCCCGGCGTGCGGCTCGCTCGTCGGCATCAACGCCACGCGGTGCCATGTGTGCGGCACCAGCCTGCGGTTCTCTCTCGCGGCGCTCAGCAAGAAATTTTCCGGCGTCTTCGGCGAGCACGAAGCGCCGGTGACTACCGTTCTTTTGATTGCAAATGTCCTGATGCTGGGCGTGAGCTGGATGGCAATTGCAGCCGCGGGAGGCGGCGGCGGGCTGAGCATTCTGTGGGGACTGAGCGGCATATCGCAGATCCGGCTCGGCATGAGCATCCCGTGGCCGTACCTTGTCGCGACTCACGAATGGTGGAGACTCGTCACCGCGATGTTTTTGCATGGCGGCTTGCTACACATCGGCTTCAACATGATGGCGCTCTTGCAGCTCGGCCCGGCAATCGAAGAACTGTACGGTTCCGCGCGATATCTGTTTATCTACCTTTTCACGGGCGCTTTTGGATTTCTAGTCAGCGCCGGTTTTGGGAATCATTTTTCTCTAGGGGCCAGCGGCGCCCTTCTGGGGCTTGTAGGCGTGATGCTGGCCGTCACAACAAAGCGCGGCGGCGCGTACATGCAGGAACTGCGCTCGAAATTGATCAGTTCCGTGGTCATTCTTTTTGTGATCGGCTTCATGGGCATGGGCATCGACAACTATGCTCACGGCGGAGGACTGCTAGCCGGGTTCATTCTTGGAAAGATTCTAGTGGACCGGCAGCCGATGAACCCCGGCGAACGCCGCAACGCCGCCCTGCTCGGCTGGCTGTCCGGCCTGGTGATCATCGCGTGTTTCGTGCTCATGATTCTGCACTACCGTGACCCTTTGTAGGGGTCTTACGCACAACCTTCCCCGACGGCCGGGAAAGTGCGTTACGCTACACGAAGTACAAGGCGCCCAGCGTGGATCCGCACTCGATTGTCGTTGTGAGTTTGCACTCGCCCAAGGAGAAGGTCTGGGGCGAGCTTTTGGACATTAATCCTTCGGGCGTCACGCTGCGGGGCATCGATTTGAATTCGTTCGACCATTTTATCCGCCAGCTCAATGAGCCGGACGGAGAACGCATCGGATTGCCGACCATCTTTTTCCCGATGAATCGCGTCGAGCGCGTCTCCCTGGATGAGCCGACTGGGTCGATTCCCTCGATGAACGAGCTCTTTGCCCGCAAAATTGGCCGCTCGCTAACCGAATATCTCTCGCAATTCGCGTAACACCATCCGCATCGCAGCATTGCTTAAAGCAAATTGCATCCCAATGGCTGCCTGAACTGCGCTATCCTGAATTGCAATGAAAGGCCGCATCTGGACGGTTCCCAATCAGATTACTCTGCTTCGGCTCGGATTCCTGCCGTTCTTTCTCATCCTTATTTCCTACGAACGTTACAAATGGGCTTTGCTGGTGCTCGTTGTTGCGGGGCTATCGGACGGCATTGATGGTTTGCTCGCGCGCAGCCTGAATCAGCGGTCCTCCCTCGGAGCTTATCTCGATCCCATCGCCGATAAACTGTTGCTTTCGTCTTCGTTTATTATTTTGGCGTTCAAGAAACAGATTGCGTGGTGGCTCACGATTATCGTATTCAGCCGCGACATTTTGATTCTCGTCGTGGCCGTGGTGATTCTGCTTATCTCCGGGTATCGACCTTTTCCTCCCAGCATTTTCGGCAAGCTGACGACTGCTTTTCAAATCATCCTGGTATTCACTATCGTTTTTTCCGCGGCGTATCCGGATTTTCATCTCCGAAAGATCATACATCTGCTTGTCTATGGCGTGACTTTTTTCAGCATCTTTTCGGCGCTTCATTATTCGTTTAGCACGGCGCGGCATCTCAGCAGTTCTTCTTCGTAGGAAAAAACCATTTGCACGCAAGCTGCAGAGAACGCAGAGGATACGGAGAAGGGTGTCCGCGATCATCCCGCCATTGGTTTGGGACCTGTCGCTGGAATCCACAATTTGGGCTCGGTCAGAGATTGGACTTGTTCGAGTGTGGCGTCCGGGGCCAGCTCGCGCAGGACGAGGCCTTCGGGAGTGACGTCGATGAACGCTAGTTCGGTGACGATATGATCGACGACTTCGACGCCGGTGAGAGGGAGCGTGCATTTTTTCAGGATTTTCGGTTTGTTGTCACGTGTGGCGTGCTCCATGGCAATGAAGACGCGCTTGGCTCCGGCGACCAGATCCATCGCGCCGCCCATGCCTTTGAGCATTTTGCCGGGGATAGCCCAATTGGCGAGAGTTCCCTTTTCATCGACTTGGAGCGCGCCGAGAACAGTTAGATCAACGTGGCCGCCGCGAATCATGGCGAAAGAATCTGCGGAAGAAAAAAAGGCGGTTCCTGGAAGCTCCGTGACGGTTTCTTTGCCGGCGTTGATGAGATCCGGGTCGACCTCGGAGTCGAGCGGATAGGGACCGACGCCCAGCATGCCATTTTCCGATTGAAGAATCACGTCCATGCCTTTTGGCACATAGTTGGCGATCGCGGTTGGCATGCCGATGCCGAGGTTGACGTAGTAGCCGTCGCGCAGTTCGAGCGCAATCCTTCGTGCAATCCGTTCGCGTTTTTGGTCGTCAGTCAGAGGCATCAGTCGTTCCTGGGAATATCTAGAAATTCAAGTTTCATTGCATTTCCAAAAGTCGCT
Source organism: Verrucomicrobiia bacterium (assembly GCA_035571045.1). GTDB lineage: Bacteria > Acidobacteriota > Terriglobia > Acidiferrales > UBA7541 > Acidiferrum. Next base: position 74,420 of record DATMKS010000036.1, on the reverse strand, counting down.
TCCAAATTAAGCGTTCACTTCCTTGTGGTGCGGCGCTCGATGCGCTTTTCGTATTTCGGGCCTTGCAAGATGGCGTCGACGAAGATGCCGGGCGTGTGGATTTCGTCCGGTGGAAGCTGGCCGAGGTCGAGGAGTTCTTCGACTTCGGCGATTACATAATCGGCAGCGGTGGCCATCATGGGATTGAAGTTGCGAGCGGTCTTGCGGTAGATGAGATTGCCCCAGCGGTCGCCTTTCCAGGCTTTGACGAAGCCAAAGTTGCCGCGGATGGCGCGTTCGAGGACGTAGGGGCGGCCGTCGAAATCGCGCGTCTCTTTGCCTTCGGCAACCATGGTGCCGTAGCCCGTGGGCGTGTAGAACGCGGGGATGCCTGCGCCTCCGGCGCGGAGGCGTTCGGCCAGCGTGCCTTGCGGATTCAGCTCCACCTGCAGCTCGCCGCTTAGGACTAGCTGCTCGAAGAGTTTGTTTTCGCCGACGTAGGTGGATACCATTTTTTTAACCTGGCGATTTTGCAGGAGGAGGCCGATGCCGAAGTTGTCGATGCCGGCGTTGTTGCTGACGACGGTGAGATTCTTGGTGCCTTTGCGGCGCACGGCTGCGATGAGGTTTTCGGGGATGCCGCAGAGTCCGAAGCCGCCCATGAGGATGGTGGCGCCATCGGTGAGGTTGGCGATGGCCGCGTCGGCGGAGGCGATGCGTTTGTCCAAGAGGGCTCCTCGGCGTAGTTGGCAGTGTACTGCAAGATGAAAGTAGCGACGCAAAGAAGTGGTGAGGTAGCGTGCCTTGGCGGTGCGAGGCGCGTCCAAGAGCGTTTTGACGGTTCATGACCCACCCGGCGTATCCGGATAATCGTGAAGTAAACCCATGAAACAATAAGACTTGCGGGCGTTTCTGAATTCCCGGGAGCCGTGCTGGCAGGGTGTGGCACGTGGGAAGGAGAAAATGGTTTGGTTGTGGCTTTAATCAGAAATATCGATATTATAGTGGGATTTAATTCATGGTCGAGGGATGGTCCTGATGAAAATGAATGAGCCGCGGCGTTTGCGGAGCAGAGCTTCCGCAAGCAATAAATTGGGGGTGCTCGCTGGAATGGCGCTTGCTTGTTTGGCTTACGCCACAACTGTCTATGCGCAGCACCGCATGCATGGGCAACCGGTGAAGGAAGATCGGAACCATCCGTGGATGAACGCGAGCCTCTCTCCAGACGAGCGCGCCGACATGGTGCTGAAAGAAATGACGCTCGACGAGAAGATCGATCTGTTGCATGGCATGGGCATGCCGGGGTGGCCGCGCGAGGTGCAGAATCCGGAGCCGGAGCTCGGAAATGGCGGCGCGGGATTTGTGCTGGGCGTGCCGCGGCTGGGCATTCCGATGATTCAGATCAGCGACGCGGCGTACGGCGTGCGCAGCAGCGCGGAGAATGGGCGTTATTCGACGGCGATGCCCTCCAACCTTGGCGCGGCGGCAAGTTGGGATACGGAAGCGGCTTGCGCGTTCGGAACGGTGATTGGGAAGGAGTTGCGGGCGCAGGGATACAACATGACGCTGGGCGGCGGCGTGAATGTTACGCGCGAGCCGAGGAACGGCAGAACGTTCGAGTATATGGGCGAAGATCCGATTCTTGCCGGAACGCTGGTGGGTCATCTGATGAAGTGCGAGCAGGCGCAGAACGTGATTGGGGACATCAAGCACTACGCCGTGAACGATCAGGAAAGCGGACGCAATGAAGTTGAGTCAATCATCGAGAAGCGCGCGCTTCGAGAGAGCGATCTTTTGGCATTTGAGATTGGAGTGGGAATCGCAGACCCAGGCGCGGTGATGTGTTCGTACAACTCGCTGAACGGGGATTTTGCCTGCGAAAATAAATATTTGCTGACAGATGTACTGAAGAAGGATTGGGGATTCAAGGGATTCGTGGTTTCGGATTGGGGCGGGACGCATAGCACGGTGAAAGCGTCGGCGGCGGGATTGGACAATGAGGAGCCGCTCGACGAATTTTTTGGAGCGAGGCTGAAGGCGGCGGTGGAGGCCGGAAAGGTTTCGACAGCGGAGCTGGACGACCACGTGCGGCGGGTGCTGAGGACGGAGTTTGCCTGCGGGATTGTGGATCATCCGACGCAGAAGGGCGTGCCGGATGTTGAGGGTAACCAGGCGACGTCACTAAAGGTCGAGGAACAGAGCGCTGTTCTGCTGAAAAACGCTAGCGGGCTATTGCCGCTGAAGAGCGCGGCGGTGAAGTCGATCGGGGTGATTGGACCGCACGTGAACGAAGGGATGATGTCGGGTAGCGGGTCGGCGCAGGTGGACGCGCCGGGGCGGCCATCGGCGGGATGGATGGCCCAAGTGTGGTTTCCGCCTTCACCGGTGACGGCGCTGCAAGCGAAGTTCCCGGGGGCGAAGGTGCAGTTTGATTCGGGCGCAAATCTGGAGAGCGCGGCGGCACTGGCGAAGAGTTCGGATGTCGCCATTGTGTTCGTCTATCAGTGGGAAAGCGAAGGAATGGATTTGGCGAATTTGTCATTGCCGGTGAAGCAGGATGACATCATCGAGGCGGTGGCGGCGGCAAATCCGAAGACGATTGTGGTGCTGGAGACAGGGACGGCGGTGACGATGCCCTGGATTGATAAAGTGGGAGCCGTTCTGGAAGCGTGGTATGCGGGGAGCAAAGGCGCGGATGCGGTCGTTAATATTTTGAACGGCGACGCGAATCCGAGCGCGAAACTGCCGATGACGTTTCCAAAGAGCGAGGCGGACTTGCCGCATCCGAAGCTAACGCAGCCGGGACCGGGGCAGACTGGCGAAGCAGCGGTGATGAAAACGGGAGAGGCGAAGCCGACGTTTAGCGTGAAGTATGACGAAGGATTGAAGGTTGGGTACAAGTGGTACGACGCCGAGAAAAAAGCCGTGCTGTTCCCGTTCGGGTACGGACTGTCGTACACGACGTTTGCTTATTCGGGATTGAAAGTAGCGGCGGGAAAAGAGACGGGCGTCAGTTTTACAGTGAAGAACACGGGAGCACGCGCCGGGGCGGAAATTGCGGAAGTTTATGCGGCGTTGCCTGCCAGCACGGGCGAACCACCCAAGCGGTTAGTGGGCTGGAGCAAAGTGTGGCTGAAGGCGGGCGAAAGCAAAGAGGTAAGCGTGCGCGTGGATGCCAAATACTTGTCGATCTATGACGAAGCCTCCGACGGATGGAAATTGGTGCCGGGCGGCTACACGTTTATGGTGGGCGGATCGTCGCAGGAACTGCCGCTGAGCGCGAAGGCTGATCTGAAATAAAAAAGAAAACTGAGGTTTACGGAGCAACTGAGTAGGGGTGTGTGCAAACGGCTCCGGCTTTTAACGAAAAACCAGGGCAATCCATGCTAGAACTCTGGGGCTGCAGCACGGTTGGAGATGTCCAGGGCCAACCGGGAAAGAGGCCTCCTCATGTTCGAGCACACCTCAATTAGCGGTCCCACGCTGACTCGCAACGGATCAACATGGAAAATCGCGAATAATAAGATTTCGCGCTGGTGCGCGATGGGAATTTGCGGCGCCTTGCTGGCGTGGTGCCCGCCGGCGCGCGCGCAGGCGAATGGCTCGGCGCCCGCTTCCGCTGAGGAAGTCAGACAGCTGCGCGATGTCGTTCAGAGCCTGCTTGTTCGCGTGACGGAACTGGAAAAGGAGTTGAAAGAGCGGCCGCCGGCTGCGACCGAGAGAATCGCGAGCAGTGCGTTCATTGGCCGCGATGTGCCGGTGGGCAGTCCGGACGCGGCAGCTGTTTCAACGGGATCGGCTGTAGGATTCGGGGCGGTACCGCCCGTGGCATCGCCAGCGCAGAGTGCTTCGGCGGAAGCGCCCAAGGAGCAGGGAATTGGCGCGAGTCCAGGCAAATTGGACTTCTTGCATGGGGCTACGCTGAATTTCGCGCTGGATGAATATTACGAGTACAACTTCAACGATCCGGTTGGGCGAGTGAACGCGCTGCGGGCTTACGACGTTTTGAGCAACAACATCAGTTTGAACCAGGCGGATGTCATGTTCGAGCGGGCGCCGGACGTCAGCGGGGGAAGCCCGTTTGGCGTGCGCATTGATCTGCAATTTGGACAGGCTACGGACACACTGCAGGGAAATCCGTCGAACGAGCCGAGACCATCGATCTATCAAAATATCTTTCAGGCATACGGGACGTATGTGGCGCCGATTGGCGGCGGGCTGACGCTGGATATCGGCAAATTTGGAAGCTCGATCGGAATCGAAGGCAATTACACCAAAGATCAGATGAATTATTCGCGGGCGTATTGGTTCAATTTTTTGCCGTTCTATCACATGGGCGTGCGTGCCGCGTACAAAGTCAACGACAAGCTGACATTGAACTACTGGGTGGTGAACGGGACGAACCAAGCGGAGGCGACCAACGGATACAAGGATGAGTTATTCGGGTTTACGGCCACGCCGAACAAGAAAATTACATGGAATGTGAACTACTACCTCGGGCAGGAGCACCCCGACCGCGTGGAAGTGGCGCCGAGCGGACCGATACCCGTGCAGCCGGGCCTGACGTTTCAGGCGATTACGCCGGCGCCCAACGGGAAGCTGCACATTTTTGATAGCTACGTTAGCTGGCAAGCGGCGCCGAAGCTGACGTTTGCGTTAGAAGGCGACTACGTGATTGAGCGTGAGTGGCAGAATACGAATACAGCCCTAGGACAATCGTCGTCACCCTCGCATGTGATTGGCGGCGCGGGCTATGTGAAGTATCAGTTCTCGCCGAAGTTCGCCGTGGCGGGACGGACAGAGTACATGTCGGATCGTGGCGGGCTTTTCAGCGGGATCACACAGGCATTGAAGGAGACTACTGCGACGTTCGACTACAAACTTTCCGAGGGATTTTTGATGCGGTACGAATGGCGGCGCGACTTCTCGAATCAGCCGTCGTTTTTCACGGATAAGAATGGCGTGTTGAGCAAGGAGCAGCAGACGGCGTCGATGGGGATTGTGTGGTGGTTTGGTGGGAAGGAAGGAGCCTGGTAGACGATTGCCGAAAAGGCGAGGCAAAGGGATCGTCGGGCGGGAGGGATTCAGTGCAGCTTGCCTTTACCGGAACGGTGCTTGGCGGCGGCCAGCATCTGGTCGAGGGCGGCGCGGTCAAAATATTTCCCATGAAACCAGACGGCTTGAATCTTCGTGGTGTTGTGAATGTCGGCGAGAGGATCGGCACTGAGTAGGACTAGATCGGCGCGTTTTCCTGGGGCGATGAGGCCGAACTCCTCGGTGCGATCGAGAAACTCGGCGGGATGAATCGTCGCAGCTTGAAGAGCAGCGAGCGGGGTCATCCCGGAGTCGACGAGCATGGCGAGCTCGTCGTGCAAGCTGAAGCCGGGGAAGCAAAAGGGGTTCATGGCATCCGTGCCGGCGAGAAGCGGGACACCCGAGCGAAACATCATTCCGACCATCTTCTCATCGGCGATAAAGAGTCCGCGGTGGAGCTCGAACTCGGCGGGAGACCAGCGGCGAAAACGAAAATCGTTTTGCGGTTGCCAGCGGTAGTTTACGTCACCGCTCATGTATTCGAGGCGGGGATCAGCAGTGAAATGGCGGTCATCAAGCCAAGCCATCCCCCGGTGGACCGTGAGCGTGGGAACTTGCCAGGTGCGATTGCGGCGAAATTGGGTAAAAAGGGCCTGGCAGCGCTCGCTATCAAAGTTGCGAAAGCCTTCAGCGACTGTCCGCATATTTTCCATATAACGGCGGGTCTGCAAGTCCTTGATGAGACTTTCTTCGCGTTTGGAACAAGCAATGGCAATGCCATCGAGATGTTCGATGGAACGCTGGCCTGCATCCGAGGCTTCCGAAGCCCGCACTTTGTATGGCAGGTGGCCTGCAAAAGGAATGCCCTGCTTGCGTGCTTCGTCGGCAAGGGCGAAGTAGGCGTCGCGCGGAACGCCGTTATAGACCTTTACGAAGTCAGCGCCGCTGGCTTTGATGCTGTCCACAGTGCGTCGCGCTTCATCTGGCTTGTTGACGATGATGGAGCCTTCCCAGACGGGCGGATCGCCATCGACGATCGCGCTGCCAACGATAATTTCGGGCGAGATGGAAGCACTGGCAAGTTGCGCGCGCAAATCCCGCGTCTTTTTGCTGCCCGACATCATGCGCACCCCAACGACGCCGTTGGCGAGGTAGAGGGGCAGATCCTCCAGATCGTGAATATGCACGTGCATGTCCCAGAGGCCGGGGATCAAGAAGCCGCCATGGGCGTCGATGACTTGGCCTTGCGGCGGATGGGCGGAATCGAAAGGGTCAATGGATACGATGCGAGGGCTTTGAATGACGACGGTGCGGTCAGGCAGTTCCTTGCCGGAAACGACGTCAACGACCGTGACATGAGTGATGGAAATGGATTCTTGCGGCGGGCTTTGCGCGGCGAGCACACAAGCGGCGGCGAAAACCAGGGTGAGAGCTGCGGACAAGAAACCAAGGCGCATTTATGTTTCTAGGACGCAAAAACTTGCGTTCTTGTTACAGAGCGGCCATGCGATATCCCACAGACGAGGGTGGCGGATCGTGAGAGTTTGAAAAAAAAGGCATTCGCGGCGGGCCGAGCAAGCCCCGTCTCTACAGCGAGCGGAGGAGTTTGTACAGTTCGTTGGCGGCCTCGAAGTCGGCTTCGAGGTCGCGGGAGCCGAGGCGTTCGCGGAGATCGTCGAGACGGCGGGCGAAGAGATCGAGGGCGGCGGAGAGGACTTCTTTGTTGGTGAGGACGATGTCGCGCCAGGTGGAGTAAGGGCTTCCGGCAAGGCGGAGAGAGTCGCGGAGGCCGGGGCCGGCGAGCGTGATGGGGAGGCCGTTTTCGTCGAGATGATCGTAGAGGAAAGAGCCGAGAGCTACGGCCGCAAGCTGGGGGAGATGCGAGGCGAGACCGACGGCGTAGTCGTGTTGTTGAGCGCCGAGCCAAAGTGGGCGGGCGCCGATTTTCTCCAGGATTTTTACGAAAGCGGAGACGCGAGGATCGTGTTGTTCAGAAGCCGCGCCGATCAGGGCGTAGGTGTTGTTGTGGAAGAGATCCGCATCGGCGTGGGCGATGCCGGATAGTTCCCTGCCGGCCATGGGATGGCCGCCGAGGAAAAGTCTTGTGGCGTCGGCGGGAAAAAGATCGGTGGCGTCTTCTATGATGCGGACTTTGGTGCTGCAGGCGTCGGTGACGAGAGCGTTGGGCGCGGCGTGGCGTGCGATTTCGGGGAGAAGATCGAGAGTGGCCCCGATGGGGAGCGCGAGGTAGACGAGATCGGCGTTTTCCAGGGCGGGGGCAAGCTCATCGGAAAAAGCGGCGTCGATAGCGTTGCGAGATTGGGCTTCGTGAACGACTTCGGGGCAGTCCCAGCCGGTTATGTGGATGTCGGAGGCGTATTTGCGGAGAGCCAGGGCAAACGAGCCGCCGATTAGGCCGGTGCCTAGGATGGTGGCGCGGTTGATTAGGTGGGGAGGCATAGGAGGTCGACAGCCGGCATTTGTAAGTTGAAAGTTGATGGAAAGAGGGAGGAAAGAGGAAGGATAGCGCAGAGACGCAGAGTGCATAGCGTCAGCGCAGAGATCGAAAAGCGGATTCCTCGCTTCGCTCGGAATGACAATGCTGGCGCTTGGGAGCGTGAGTAGAGGACGGGCATAGAAATCACGCCATGCGGCGGCCGATGGCTGGGGCGATGATGCGGAGCTCGGCCATGAGTTGGGTGAAGGTGTCCGGGTGCAGCGATTGCGCGCCGTCGGAAAGCGCGTGGTCGGGGTCGTTGTGGACTTCGATGAGCAGGCCGTCGGCGCCGGCGGCAACCGCGGCACGGGCCATGGGGGGAACTTTATCGCGGCGGCCGGTGCCGTGGGAAGGATCGGCCAGCATCGGAAGATGCGAGAGTTTTTTGATGACAGGGATAGCGGCGATGTCGAGCGTGTTGCGCGTGTAGGTTTCGAACGTACGGATGCCGCGTTCGCAGAGGATGACGTTGTAATTGCCGCCGGCGAGGATATATTCGGCGCTCATGAGGAGCTCTTCCATGGTGGCGGACATGCCGCGCTTGAGGAGGACGGGTTTGCGGACTTCGCCGAGGGCGCGGAGAAGAAAATAGTTCTGCATATTTCGCGCGCCGACCTGAAAAATGTCGACGTAACCGAGCATCATCTGGATTTGCGAAGCGTCCATGACTTCGCTGATGGTGAAGAGGCCGAATTTGTCGGCAGCTTCGCGCATGAGCTTGAGGCCGGCTTCGCCCATACCCTGGAAGGCGTACGGCGAAGTGCGCGGCTTGAAAGCGCCGGCGCGTAGGATTTTCGCTCCGGCTTTGGCGACGCTTTCTGCGATGGAGAGAATTTGTTCGCGTGATTCGACCGAGCAAGGGCCTGCGGCGACGACGACTTCATTGCCGCCGATCTTGACACCGCGGCCTAGGTCGACGATGGTGCCTTCGGGCTTGAACTGGCGGCTGGCTAACTTGAAGGGCTGCGTAATGCGCATGACTTCGCGCACGCCTTCGAGGAGCTCGAAATCACGGTGATCGAAATCGCGATGGACGCCGACGGCGCCGAGAACCGTGTGCGATTCGCCGGTCGAGCGGTGAACGTTGAAACCTGAGGCGACGAGGCGATCGATGACGTGCTGGATTTGCGCGTCGCTCGCGCCTTCTTGCATTACGATGACCATGGTTAGTCTGATTCCCTTTCGATTGCAGCGAATTTTCGCGGCAAAGATGCCGGGCCTAAAGCCCGGCGCTACGAACTGCGTTGCTCATAAGACCGGTCAAACTTCTCATTCATGCTCGCCTTTATTCGGCTTGCCGTCGGCGTGCATGGCGTTGCGCTCGGCGGCGCGGGCTTCGTCAATGATGCGCTCGAATAGGCGGCGAATCGCGGCGTCCGTCAGCGGACCGGGATTGGCGCGTTCGGCATTGGCAAGGACTTCGTTCTCGCGGTCCGGTTGATAGAGCGGAATGTTGGCCGCTTGCTTTAGCTTGCCGATTTCTAGGGCACAGTGCGAGCGCTCGTTCAAGAGTTCGACGAGCTTTTTGTCGATTTCGTCTATGCGGCGGCGCCAGTCGCTGAGGTTCATGGCATGACCTCGCGGCGGGAGAGGCCGTGACGGGCGGCTTCTTTTAGAGAACGAATGCGGGCGGCGAGCGCGGCGGCGGCGGCGGCGATCACTGCCGGCGTGGAATTAGCACCGGTAGCCTTCTCGATTTCGGAAACTAGTGCGGAGCCGACTACTGCGGCATCGGCCAGGCCGCCGAGGAGAGAAACGTGGCCGGGGAGCGAGATGCCGAAACCGACGGCGATGGGTAGCTGCGTGACTTTGCGCGCGCGCCGCAGAAGAGCGGGAAGATCGTCGGGGAGGGCGTCTTTCGCGCCGGTTACGCCGGTACGTGAGATGAGATAGAGAAAACCAGAAGAGACGGCAGCGATTTTTGCGAGGCGATCGTCAGTGGACGTAGGAGCGCCGAGGAAAATCGTGTCGAGATGATGCGCGGCAAGAATGCGGCGATACTCGTCCGATTCTTCGGGAGTGAGATCGGTGATCAGGACGCCGTCGGCGCCTGCGTTTGCGGCCGTTGACGCGAATTTTTCGAGTCCCATTTGAAGTACGGGATTGTAGTAGCCGAAGAGGACAACAGGGACTTCGCTAGATTTGCGGATTTCACCGACGAGCTCGATCACTTGGGCCAGCGTTGTGTGCACTTTGAGGGCGCGTTCGGAAGCACGCTGAATCGTGGGGCCGTCAGCGAGAGGATCGCTGAAGGGAATGCCGAGTTCGATGACGTCGGCGCCGGCATCGGCGAGGGCGAGGACGAATTTCAGCGTGGCGGCAAGCGAAGGATCCCCTGCAGTGATGTAGGCAACGATGCCCAGTTCTCCGGAATCGCGGAGTGCGGCGAAGCGGCGGGAGATGCGAGTCAAGTTGGCAGGAGTTCCAGTCATTTGGGAATCGCAGAAAGATTAGCAGAAATAAGGAGAAAGTCGGGAACGCTGACAACGGAATACGCCCGGGCAAAAGCGGGCACGGCATACCGTGCTCCTACGAAGCAAGAGCATTGCGATCATTTCAGACCGAGCAGGCGGGAATAGGTGTCCATGTCTTTGTCGCCGCGGCCAGAGAGGTTAAGGATGAGCAAATCGTCAGCGGACATTTTGGGGACGCGTTCGATCAGGCCGGCGATGGCGTGCGCGGATTCGAGCGCGGGGATGATGCCTTCGGTGCGCGAGAGGAGGCGTGCGGCTTCGAGCGCGGCGGAATCGGAGACGGCGGCGTATTCGGCGCGGCCTTCGTCGGCGAGCCAGGCGTGCTCGGGACCGATCGCAGGGTAGTCGAGTCCCGCAGAAATGGAATGCGTGGTGGCGATCTGGCCGTCTTCGGTTTGCAGAATGTAGGTGTACGTGCCTTGCAAAACGCCGGGGCGCGCGCCCATGAAGCCTTGATGCGCGGCGAGGCGCGCGGCATGTTCGCCAAGCTGGCCGCCGCGGCCGCCGGCCTCGATGCCGACCATTTTCACGGATGGGTCGCGGAGAAATTGGTGGAAAAGACCGATGGCGTTCGAACCGCCACCGACACAAGCGAAGAGATGTGTCGGGAGACGTTTCTCGGCGGCGAGAATTTGTTCGCGAGCTTCGCGGCCGATGACGGACTGAAAATCGCGCACCATCGTGGGATAAGGATGGGCGCCGAGAACAGAGCCGAGAAGATAGTGCGTGTTGCGCACATTGGTGACCCAATCGCGCATGGCTTCGTTGATGGCGTCTTTCAAGGTGCGGCTGCCGGAATCGACGCCGACCACTTGCGCCCCGAGCATGCGCATGCGCGAGACGTTGAGCGCTTGGCGTGCCATGTCTTCCGTGCCCATGTAGACAACGCACTCGAGGCCTAGATGCGCGGCGATGGTAGCGGAGGCAACGCCGTGCTGGCCGGCGCCGGTTTCCGCGATGATGCGGGGCTTGCCCATTTTTACGGCGAGCAAGCCCTGGCCGATGGCGTTATTTATCTTGTGTGCGCCGGTATGCAGCAAATCTTCGCGCTTGAGGTAAATGCGCGGGCCGCCGAGGTGCGAGCTGAGGCGCGAAGCGAATTGCAGAGGCGTGGGACGGCCTGCGAAATTTCTCAGCAGATCCGCGAATTCTGCCTGGAACTTCGCGTCGGTTTTCGCGGCTTCATAGGCGCGTTCGAGTTCGAAGAGCGGCACCATCAGCGTTTCGGGTACGTAGCGTCCGCCGTAGGGTCCGAAACGTCCGGGGGCAAATGTTGCCGAGTGAAGTGTGGAACTCATGGAGCGTGTTGTCCTGTTGGTGGCGCGTTCAGCTGCTCTTCGGTGCGGCGGACCTCGTCCACAAATTCCTTTAGCCGCGCGTGATCCTTTTTCCCCGGTTTCGACTCGACGCCGCTGGCAACGTCTATCGCGTAAGGGTGCACGCTGCGAATCGCGGCGCCAACGTTTTCCGGCGTGAGACCGCCGGCTAAAATGATACGGTGAGCGGCAACGGCGCGCCGGGCAACATTCCAGTCGGCGCTGGCGCCTGTGCCGCCAAATTGGCCGGTGCGAGAGCCATCAAGAAGGAAAGCGAAGGCATCGTGGTATTTGTCGAGTGTGGAGAGCGGAAAATCCGCGGCAACGCGAAAGGCTTTGATAACCGGAACGGTGCGCGTCACCTCGGAAACGACGGAGGGAGTCTCGTCGCCGTGAAGCTGGGCGGCGTTGAAACGCACAAATGCGTGGAGCGAATTGATCTCGGACGGCTTGGCATTCACGAAAAGCCCGACAGCCTGCACACCCGAAGGAAGTTTGGCGCGCATGGTGGCAGCTTCGACGGTGGAGACGCGGCGCAGGCTTTTTTCGTAGAAATTGAAACCGAGCATGTCGGCGCCCGCGTCGCAGGCGGCCTTGGCGTCCGGCCAATTGGTGATGCCGCAGATCTTGACGAGAATCATAGCGTGTTTAAACCGGAAGCGCCGAGCGGCCGAGAAAAGTTCCCAGAGCAGCCGCTGGATCGGGTGAGAGCATGAGGCTTTCCCCAATCAGAAAAGCGTCGAAGCCGGCGTTTCGAAGTCTGGTGAGGTCTTCGTGAGTGCGGAGGCCGGATTCGCTGACGGCGATGCAGGTGTCGGGAATGCGCTCGATGAGTTCGAAGGAGGTCTCAACCCGCAGGCCGAGAGTTTTCAGATCGCGGTTGTTTACGCCGATGATGCGCGCTTCCGCGGCAAGAGCCCGGTCGAGTTCAGCGGCGGTGTGGATTTCCACAAGCGGCTCCATTTTCAGCTCGCGACCGAGAGCGATAAGATCGCGAAGAAGATCATCGTGGAGGGCAGCGACAATAAGCAGGAAGCTGTCGGCGTCGTTCGCGCGCGTTTCCCAGACTTGCCAGGGATCAAAGATGAAGTCTTTGCGAAGGACGGGGAGCTTCACGGCGTTGCGGGCATCGCGAAGATTTTTCAACGAGCCGCGAAAGAATTCGCCTTCGGTCAGCACGGAAAGCACGGCGGCTCCGGCGGCTTCCAAGGCACAGGCGAGTTCAACCGGATGGAATGGATCGCGCAGGATTCCTTTTGAGGGAGAGGCCGGCTTAAGCTCGGCGATAACATTTAGAGAGTCTTGCGTAAGAGCGGCGGGAAAATCGCGCAGCGGCTTGGCGGCGTGGACGCCATAGCGCAGCGCCGCTTCCGGGAGGACGCGTTTGCGGTGTTCGACCTCGAGACGGCGCGCATCGAGGATGCGGTCGAGGACGGTCCCGCTGTCAGCATGGGCGTTCATGGCCATTGCTCTGTATGCTAGAGGCGGGAGCTAGTAGTGTCAATCAGAGGAACCTAGTAAGTCGCAAGTGGAAGGCTGAAACTTGAAAACACGGGGCTTGGAGGCTCAAGAAGGCGGCTTGAATGAGGAAATTGGCCGCTGGGAGAAGGAATGGGATACCAGGATGAGTACGGGACGTTGCTCGAAGAACTTATCAACGAGTCTGACGTGATCGCGATGCGATTTTTCAGGTCGGAGGAGATTCACATCGACAAGAAGGATGACGGTTCGGCAGTAACTCAGGCGGACCGCGGCGTGGAAGAGATGGCGCGGGCTAAAGTCGCTGCGAGCGGGCTGGCGATGGACGTCTTGGGCGAAGAGATGGGCGGTGAGAATCTGAAAGGTCCTGACCCAACTGGGAGAGCTCGATTAATCATCGATCCCATCGACGGGACGGAAGAGTTCTCGCGCGGGATCGCCACATTTGGGACGCTTTTGGGAATCGAGCGCGATGGCGAAATCGTGGCGGCGATGGTAGGCGCGCCGGCTCTAGGCATGCGTTGGTGGGCGTATCGCGGCGAAGGCGCCTGGGGCAACGGAAAAAAACTGCATGTTTCGAATGTGGAGCGATTGAACGGCGGGATGGCCTTTACGGGAGGCACCGGCCCGAACAGCAACCGATCAAACACGGAAAAGGCACGCCGGCTCCTGGATGCGGCGCGCTACGGGCGTTCGTTTGGCGGATTTTGGAAGCACATGATGGTGGCCGAAGGATCGATCGAGGCGGCTGTGGACCTGCATTCAAAACCATGGGACCTGGCGCCGGCGGCGCTGATCGTGGAAGAAGCCGGCGGTCGCTCGACGGATGTCACCGGAAGACGAACGATCTATAGTGGAAGCCTCGTCAGCACGAATGGGAAAATTCATGACGAGGTGCTCGCGCTTTTCTAGTGACACACAATATGTGAGACGGGGTTGGCGAGGCGAAAATGGATGCAAGGTATTTCGCGTTCGCGGGAATAGCCGCAGTGCTGACCATCACGCCGGGCGCTGACATGGCGCTGGTGGCGAAGAATGTGTTTACGCGAGGCAGGAAAGGATCGTTCGCCACGATTGCGGGAATCTGCTCGGGGCTCTTTGTGCATGCGACGGCGTCGGCACTGGGGCTTTCCGCGATATTGGCGGAATCGGCGCGCGCGTTTGAAATCGTGAAGTGGGCTGGCGCGGCGTATTTGTTCTATCTCGGAGCGCGCGCTTTAATGCGTGCCTGGAAAGAATCTTCTCCCGCTAACTTGGATCGCGCGCAGAGTCCTGCAAAAACAGCCGCCGGATGGAAGGGGAGCTACCTCGAGGGATTGTTCACAAATCTGCTGAATCCGAAAGTGGCGTTGTTCTACCTGACTTTCTTGCCGCAGTTTATTGCGCCGGGCGATCCCGTTCTGCGCGTCTCTCTCCTCCTGGCGAGCTTGCACGTCGCGATGGGGCTTGTCTGGCTGACGATTTACGGCGCGGCCTTGGATAAGCTGAATGCCACCATGACGCGCGGAGGAGTGCGGCGCGGCATCGAAGCCGCAACGGGCGGGCTGCTCATGGCGCTGGGCGCGCGTCTGGCGTTTGTAAAGCGCTAGCGCTGTGGACCACGGCAGGCGCGGAGGCCAGTAACGATCAAGATCAAGCGCGTGTATGAAAAACCGGCGCAAGAAGATGGATGGCGCGTGCTCGTGGTGCTGGCTGGTTCGCTGAAGTCGTGATAAAACACAGGCACTGAGAAGTCCGCAAGGCGGGGGATTTCCTCCCGGTGGCAATTGGCTTTCCAAATTGGATGTTTCGTCCTAAGGGCAGAATCCCTAACCTCTAGCTGAAGAAAGAGCGCTTATTGTTCCTTGGAGGAATTGCGATGGACATCAAGATGCAGGCGGAAAAGGCCGAAAAGCTGAGGAAGCTGCATCACGGCCCGCGAATTTTGGCTCTGCCGAATGCGTGGGACGCAGTCACCGCGCGAATTCTGGAGGAGGTCGGCCATCCGGCAATCGCTACAAGTAGCGCGGCGGTCGCATTTTCGCTCGGATATCCTGACGGCCAGCGTATTTCTCGCGGCGGGATGTTGGATGCCGTGGCAAGGATTACCCGAGCGGTGCGTCTCCCCGTCACCGCAGACTTGGAGTCCGGTTACGGTAAAACGCCAGAAGAGATTGCCGAGTTCACAAAAGCCATGATCGCCGCGGGGGCCGTGGGACTGAACTTTGAGGACGTAACCGGGGACGACGAAAGCTCGCATGTCGAGTTGGGGCTGCAAGTGAAGAACATTCGCGCGATTCGAGAGACGGCGAGGGCGCTGGGCGTGCCCGTCGTGATCAACGCGCGTACAGACATCTATCTGATGCCGATTGGGCCGGAAGCCACGCGATTTGAAAGGACGGTCGAGCGGTTGTGCGCGTATCGCGAGGCCGGGGCGGATTGTTTGTTCGTGCCCGGTATGAGCGATCGCGAAATCATCAGAAAACTGGTGAAGGCTGTGGGCGCGCCCCTGAACATTCTGGCCTCGCAGGGTTGTCCTTCACTCGACGAGCTGGAAAAAATGGGCGTGGCCCGTGTGAGCGCGGGGTCCTCGGCGATGCGAGCAGCAATGGGAGCGTTTCAGCGTGTGGCGAAAGATTGGCTGGCGCATGGAACCTACGATTCGCTGCTACAGGTGACTGTTCCTTACGCCGAATTGAATCGCATGATGGCGCGCGAGCTCTCCTAGCGACTTACATTCGATTATTTACTCTCTACCATGGCCGAAAAAAGCGCGCTGCTCAAAATTCTGGATGAAGAAATTGTAGCGTGCCGGAAGTGCCCACGCCTGGTCGACTACCGCGAGATAGTGGCGCGAGAAAAACGGCGCGCGTTTCGCGAATGGACGTACTGGGGAAAGCCGGTCCCTGGGTTCGGCGATGCGCGCTCACAATTGCTGATTCTGGGGCTCGCACCTGCCGCGCACGGCGCAAACCGAACAGGCCGTGTCTTTACCGGAGATCGCTCAGGAGACTTTCTCTATGCGGCTCTTTACAAAGCGGGCTTTGCCAACCAGCCCACCTCCGCGCGCAGCGACGATGGCTTGCAATTGAAAAATGCCTATATCGCGGCAACAATTCGCTGCGCGCCTCCCGCGAACAAACCACTCCCCTCGGAAATTGCAAATTGCCGAAGCTATTTGGTGCGTGAGCTGGAGGTATTGCAGCCGCGTGCCGTGTTGGCACTCGGAAAAATCGCTTGGGATGCTTACCTGGAAATTCTAAAGCAGCGGGGTTTGATTGCGTCCAGAGCGGCGTTCCACTTTGCGCATGGAGCAGAAACAGAAATGCCAGGCGATAACGTTCGGCTCTTTGGCGTTTACCACCCCAGCCAGCAGAACACTCAAACCGGGCGGGTGACGCCCGCCATGTACGGACTAGTTTTGCGCCGGATTCGTCGGTTTCTCACTAATTAAGGCTTCAAATAGACGCTTCTGGCGTGCGGACGCTTACTCCGGAACTGTCGGCGTTACCCTTGATCGCCCTGACGCAAATTCCTGACATTAATCCGATTCACCTGCACAAGTTGCCGTGCCATGCTTTCAACTGCCTTGTTTTTCAGCCACTTACCGGAGCAGCAGGAAACGGCGATGGCCCACAGCCTGCATACTGGATTGGCTGAGAGCGAGTCTCGGAGGCAATTATGCAGGCGAGAAATCGGAGACGATTTTCAACGGGGATGGCAGTGCTGGCCGCTTTTCTGGGCTTCGGCGTGGCATGCGCGGCGCAAGAATCCTCCCAGGATCAAATGCCACCCTCGTCTCAAGAAAAGCCTATTGTCTCCGAGGACAAAATCGGAGCGCAGGATGAGCAGGTCGCAAAAGCTGCGGACGGCAAGCGGCACGGGTTGCCGCTGGAGACATATGGCGTCGTGCCAGGAACAAGGTTTCTGGTGGCATTGGAAGATGACCTGGGCACCAAAGGCACGCCGGAAAGAGCAAAGTTCAAAGTGAAGACTCTCGAACCGCTGGAAGCAGGCAGCGGCATCTACCTGCCGTCCGGAGCGGAAATCGAAGGACACGTTAGCCATGTGGAATCGGCGGGCACAACGGGGCGCGCGCGAATTTGGCTGACGTTTGACGAGATTCACACCAAGTTTGGGCGTTTGCCGATCGTTGCGGAAGTGGTGAGCGTCCCCGGGGAACATAGCGTAAAGAACAAACCCGGCCAGGAGGGTTTGATCGAGGGAAGGAGCAGTTCGCAGGAGGACGCGGCGCAAGCAGCGGCGGCGGGAGCAGCGCTCGGGGCAGTGAAAGGCGTCAAAGACAAGAACAAGAAGGAAGCCGCGGAGGGCGCGGCCTTGGGAGCGATTACGGCGTATCTCGTGGAGTCAGGTCGAGGACACGAGTTGGATCTCGAGAAAGGTTTGAAGCTGGAACTGGAGCTCGAGCGGGCGTTGTATCTGGTGAAAGAGTAGCGCAAGCCAGGAGCCACAATTAACCGCGAAGGTTTCGAACGAAGGGAAAGAGGCTGCGGTTTCGGTCAGCACCAAGTGACAGTTTATTCGATGCCGGGGATGGCCGGCGCAGCTGGGAGGCTGCGCCGGCTTTGTGTTTTTGGTCCTCGCCACCTATTGATTCGTGATGGTGCAAGCCAGGCATGACGGCAGCATCTGCTTGGCAAGCGTGCCGGGAGCTTGTTACAGTCGAAGTGTCCAGCCTGCATGAGAATCTGCGAAAATAGGAAAAACCGCGTGGGAGAGGCGTGACCGCATGGGGGATGAGGCGAGGAGTACAGCGCGCGCGATGGAGCCGCTCGAGCGCAAGGACCGTGTGCTGATTGTCGAGGACGAAGACAATGCCCGCAAAGGCTACGAACAGCTGCTGCAAAGATGGGGCTTCGATGTGCTTGGCGTGGCTACGGCGGAAGAGGCGCTTGCAAAATTCGGAAGCTATCAGCCGGACACATTGATCGCCGACGTCGAGTTGCCCGGAATGAACGGGCTAGACCTGCTCAAGCAGCTTGGACCGGAGCTACTGGACGTTCCGGCCGTAATTATTACCGGAAAAGGAAGCGAAGAACGCGCCGTGGCGGCCATCGAGTCCGGAGCGTTCTGGTACATCGAAAAACCGCTGAAAGGGCCCGTCTTGAGAGCGTTGCTGGACCGCGCTCTGAGCAAGGCGCGCGATGCGCGTCAGCTCGTGGTGTTGCAGCGCCAGTTGCGCGAGGCGGGGCGGCTGGGCGAGTTGGTGGGCGCGTCGAAGCCGATGCAGGAAGTGATGCGCATTGTGGAGATGGCTGCGCCTAGTTCGGCGTCCGTCCTGATCACCGGGGAGACCGGTTCCGGCAAGGAGATCGTCGCGCGCACCATTCACAAGCTTTCTCCGCGCGCAAATGGGCCGTTTGTGCCTATCAACTGCTCCGCGATTCCTGAGACATTGATGGAAAGCGAAATTTTCGGCCACGAACGGGGCGCGTTCACCGGCGCGGCTGAGCGGCGCATCGGTTGTTTTGAACTTGCTGACGCCGGCACGCTGCTGCTGGACGAAATCGGCGAGATGCCAGCGCCGACGCAAGCAAAGCTTCTGCGGGTGCTGGAGGACCGCAAAGTACGGCGTCTGGGTAGCAAAAGCGAAACGCCAGTGGATGTACGCGTGCTCGCGGCGACAAACAAAGATCCAGAGAAAGCCGTGTCCAGCGGCGAGCTGCGCCAGGACTTGTATTTCCGGCTGAACGTCTTCCACATCAACCTGCCGCCGCTGCGCGAGCATAAGGACGATATTCCGCTGCTGGTCGAGCACATTTTGCGCGACGTGAACACCAAGCATGGAAAACACGTGCGGGGCATCGGCACGGAAGTACTGGATATATTCATGAGCCACACTTGGCCGGGAAATATTCGAGAACTGCGAAACATCCTCGAGCGCGCGGCGATCATGTGCGAGAAAGAATTGATCACGCGAGCATGTCTGCCGGGAGAGTTTGGAAAGACCTCGGCGAAGAACCCTAGCGATCTGTCTTCGATCAAGTTTCCCGTTGGCACGACTGTCGACGCGATGGAGCGCGAGCTCATTTTGCAGACGCTGAACGCCACGGGAAACAACAAAACGCGCGCTGCCGAACTGCTGGCCATCAGCCTGAAGACCCTTCACAATAAACTAAAAGAATACGGCGGCGAACGCGCCGAGGCAGAGTAGGAAGCCGCGATGCAGCTACGGCTGCGAACAAAACTCACGCTGGTGATGACGGGACTCGTGCTGCTGGTAGTAGCAGCCGTGTCCGGCGTCTATTTCGCTCAGCTCCTCCAGCAGGTTCTCGATCAAAGCGAACGGAGGGCAGCTGAGATCGCCAGCAATACGTTTGCCCTCGTAAGTGTGGCGTTGCAGGAAGCGAAAGCGCAAGGGTGGCGGCCCGAGTCCAATGCTCCCGAGGATATTCGGGATTATGTGGCCTACGCGCTAGGCGCAAGCCAAGGGTTGCAGGCCCAGCTCCAGGCTGCAATCGCTTCGCCTGGAATTTATGAAATCTCGATCACAGATCACGACGGGAGAGTGCTTGCATCGGCCCCCGACAAATCTTCAGTGAACAAATTCGCGTTACGACGGCCTCCACTCACACAACTCACCCAACGGGGTATTTTGCATCAAGTGAAAGTTCTGGCTGGCCCTTCGAGCGTTTACGAACACCAATTTCAATTTAACTATGGCGACGAGCCTTTCGGCGAAGTTCGTGTGGAAGTGTCCACCGGACTTTTGCTCAACAAGGAAATTTTGCCGATTGTGAGACAACTCGGCGCAATTGTCGTCCTGGCCTTGGTGCTCTCCACCGTTCTTGCGGCGGTGGTCAGCGGAGCGGCGCTAGCGCCGCTCGCTCGCATATCTGCGCAGTTGGACCGCATTTCCGCCGGTCAGTACGACGCGCCAGCTCCCGAGGTCAGAGGCTTCGCGGGAAGCGGCGACGAACTCGGCCAAGTCAGCCGAAAGATTACCCAGGTTGGCCAACAACTCCGCGGCGTGCATGAGATTTTCAGCACCATGCGCGAAAACATGAATTCCGTCATGGCAGGCCTGGAAGACGGGTTGCTCCTTTTTACGCGCGACGCGCGCGCCGTCATGGTCAGCCCTGCCGCCGAAAAATTCCTCGGCGCGCCTGCGGGACAGTTCCTTGGCCGGCGCGTGACCGAAATATTTCCGGCCGGCCATCCGCTGCGGAATGCGCTGCACCTTGAAGGTGATGAATTGCAGGAGGTCGCCGCAGAAATAGATTTGAAGACGACGGAAGGAGAAAAGCGCGTCAGCGTGACTGTGCAAGGAATTCAAGAGGACGGCGAACGGATGGGTGCGCTGCTGACGCTGCGCGATCTCGATTCCATCGAGAGCATTAACACACAGCTTCAAGTGAGCGAGCGCCTCGCCGCACTGGGACGCATCACCGCAGGAGTTGCGCACGAAGTGAAGAATCCTCTCAACTCGATGCGGTTGTGGCTCGAGAATTTGAAAGAGTCCTTGCCGCCGGATTCCGACAGCAGCGCCAAGCAAGCCGTGCAGGTACTGGACAAGGAAATTGACCGCCTCGATGCCGTCGTCAAGCGCTTCCTCGATTTCACGCGCCCCATGGACGTGCGGCTCGAGCCCACTCAGCTCGCGGAATTGCTCGGAGAGGTTCTCGAAATAGCCCAGCCACAAATGCAAAAAGCCAACATTCAGGTGGCACAACTTCTGCCCATCGATGTGCCGGAAGTTTATGTCGATCGCGCTCTGCTCAAGCAGGCCGTACTGAATCTGGTGCTGAACGCCGGCGAGTCCATGCCCAGTGGCGGACAACTGCGTCTAATGCTGAGCCGCCGCGGTGAAATGGCAGAGATCAGCGTCGGCGACACCGGAAAAGGAATTCCGCCCGAGAACCGGCAGAAAATTTTCCAGCTTTTTTTCACGACACGCCCCGGAGGAAGCGGCATCGGATTGGCCAGCACATTCCGCATTGTGCAGCTTCTCAACGGTTCGATAGACTTTACGACAGAAGTCGGTAAAGGAACGACGTTTCGAATTGAGTTGCCGCTCGCGGCCTGATGCGGAGTATTTTGCGATCCCTCTCGAATATGACGGAAACCTCAGCCCAACCCCCGCATGCCGTGAAGCGAGATAGTTTCCGAGCCATCTTTGGCGTACTAGGTTTCTCGGCGATTTTGCTCTGCGGCTGCGCCGCGCGAAAAAAACCTTCCGTCCCCTGGAGCACCGCTGCGCTCGCGCGTCCGATTCTGCCGCAACATCCTTCGCCATCGGCAGAAATCGATGTCTCCCCGCCGGATCTCGGGCGGGAAATCCCCCCGCCTCCCCTCGTGCAGGTGGGCACGCGAACTGCTCCATCGAGGCCGCGCAGCCTTGCGCCGCCTGCGAATCCAAGTGCGCCGGCGGGTAAGCCGAATACTCCGCAAATTGTTCCCGAATTGTCGACAGAGGAATCGGCCTCCTTGCGACGGGAAACGGAACAGAGTTTGACGGGGGCCGAACGCAACCTTGCTGCGGCTGCCGGGAAATCCTTGAACGCCACGCAATCCGATCTGGCTTCCAAAGTGCGCAGCTTCATTTCGGATGCGCGAGAAGCGGGCCGGGCGGGCGACTGGGTGCGAGCTCGCGATCTGGCAAAAAAGGCGCAGGTTTTGTCAGAAGAGCTAGTTGGATCGCTGTAGGTTTGATAAGTCTTGTGTGTTCGGCTCTCGCGCAAGATGCATGCGTCTGCCCGAGGTAGAAGCCGCGTCAAGTCCGCTGAAAATGTGAAAGCGGAATGCCCAGCCTGTCCCAACATGATCCCAGCACGGAGATGCGTTAAGATGGCCGCATGAAGAGGTTTGACGCGGCCATTGCGGGTGGTGGATTGATCGGCGGTTCCATCGCGCTCGAACTCGCGCGCGCCGGACTGCGCGTCGGCCTGTTCGACCGCCAGGAACCCGGACAGGAAGCATCCTGGGCAGGAGCGGGGATTCTCTCGCCCGCGCCGGAAAGTGCGGCCATGATTTCGCTCGTGCCACTCGCCAAAGCCAGCATGGCGATCTATCCAGAGTTCGTGCGCATGGTGGAAGAGTCTTCGGGCCAAAGCGTGGGTTATCGCCCGAAGGGTACGCTGCAAGCGATTTTCACGCCGGATGCGCGCGAAGAGCTCAGCACAGTGATCGCGCTGCATCATGGGCTGGGTCTGAAAGCGGAGCCACTCCGTGCCGAAGACGCTCGCGAGCTGGAGTCCGCGCTCAGCGAGGAGCTCGAAGCAGCCGTGCTGCGCCCGGAGGAAGCCTCCGTCGACAATCGTGCTCTGACACAAGCCGTGCTCGAAGCCGCGCGGCGAAGTGGCGTGCAGTTTTTTCCCGCGAGCGGCGCGCAAGCTATCTGGCGCGAAGGCGACCGGTGCGTGGGACTAAATTTGAAAAACGAAAAGATCGAAGCAAGTTCGACGATTATCGCCGCTGGCTGTTTCTCCGCAAACATCGAAGGTGTAGCGTCGTATGCGCCGGTACGGCCGGCGAAAGGGCAAATGATTGCCTTGCGCACCGGCGATTTGAAAATCGAGCGTGTCCTCTGGTCCGAAAAAATTTATCTTGTTCCGCGAAATGACGGAAGAATTCTTGCCGGCGCAACAGTGGAGTACACCGGCTTCGAGAAGGGATTGACCGCCGGCGGTCTCGAGAAAATTCTTGCTGGGGCGCTTGAGTTGACGCCGGGCCTTGCAAGTGCTCGCGTCGAGGAAACCTGGGCCGGCCTCCGGCCAGATTCGCCCGATCATTTGCCAATTCTCGGACCAACCGATCTCGACGGTTTGCTGATAGCGACTGGACATTTTCGCGGTGGAATACTCCTGACACCTATCACCGCGCAGCTCGTACGCGAATGGGTAACACACCAAAGCGTCAGCGTGGGCTGGGACCGCTTCAGCCCCATGCGCTTTCAATCCGCCTCCGCGCACAGTGCGCCCGTTTAGAATTCCTGAAAATAGACGGAACGCCGCGCTGCAAAAATCTAGCGGGCCTCACAATGATGCAACGTGTTTTCGAGTTTTGGCCGGATGGCGCTTGCTACTAGTGCGAAGCGGGAGGCGGCGTGATGGGCAGGGCCCGTCCGGAGTCACTGTACCGAATCTGATTCCTATCCAAAGTCAGCTCGTGTTCTAGTACCACGTCGAGTGCCGAACCGCGTGGCAGTTGCGCTTCCGGACCGCGCGTCAAGAGAACCGCACCGAGTCCAGCGACAGCTCCTATGCCTGCGCCGATGCCGAGGCCTTTGGGTCCGTCGGCGATGGCGCCAATTCCCGCGCCCGTCGCAGTCGTTTCGGCGACCGTTTTTACGTCTTGCCCCTTGCCCCCGGCGCTCGTGACTTTTCCTTCGGAGTCCATGGTCTCTTTTCCGCCGGTATCCGCGCTGCGCGGCGTCGCATTCAGATCCACCGTGTATCCGTTCGGAAAAATCAGCGTATCCAAACGCATGCGAAATTCGCCGCGCCCCTTAACCTTGCCAGGCCGCTTGGATTCGATCAGCTCACCTCGAAGATAAGAACCGACGGGGATCACGATGTGGTTGTCCTGCGTAATTGGGAAAGAAGTATGGAAATAAACGGAATCGCCCGCTTTCGCACTGCCTGTGGAGATGCCGTTTTCGAGAACTACAGCAACATGCGTGCCTGCCGGGATCCTGATCGGTTGTGGAGACGCCGGTGGTTGCTGGGCAGCCGGTTGCGGGGGAGTTACAGGCGGTGGCGGAGCGGCCTGCGGACCAGGAGGTTCTTGCGCGCGACCAAGCTGCGGAAGCAAAAACAGGGCGACGGCGGCAAGAACGCAGTAAGAAACGCTTCGGCGGGGCGATTTCCTCATGACATCCCTCCGTGATGCTTGGTGCGATGCTCCAAGGCAGGTGCTGGATGTCTGAGTATAACGCCAGAGTCTCCGGACGAAGACCTTAAATTGAATAGCCAAGACTGACGGCCCAACCGGGGTCAGTCCTGGATTACTCCCGCCGCGATCAGCGGATATACCACCAACGCCACGGGAAGAAGCACGATGCATGCGACTACTATGCCGCCGATTTCCAAACCACGAACAGTTTTTGTCCCAACCGCTAGAACTGGCCGCGGTGGCTCCGCTAGTTGACGGTAGTGAACCAAGTGGCTATGGGAAAGGTCAGTCTGGAGCAGAAATGCTTCGGCGCTCGTGAGCTTGATCGTGCCCGTGAACACCTTTCCATCCACCAACCGGACATGTACGAATTGCCTGTGACGACCAGCCAGTTCGTAAACGGATTCCCTGAACGCAACCTCGCGGGGCGTTAGCGGCCGGTTGTATGCACTCCGATAAAAGCCCGGCAACCTATGAAGCGTGCGGGGTGTGCACGAAACCGCGGGCGGCAGCTGCGGAAGGGCCGGAATCTGTTCGCTGGTAAATTGAGTCGGGAGTGAAGACAATTCTCGAGACTGTGATGACGCTGCTTCGCTCTGTTCATGGTCGGCAACGCATTGTTCTTTCGCTGAAGCCGGTGGCGAAGCAGAAAACAAAAAGAGCGAAAGAACCGCACATGAAGGAAGAAAGGATCTGCGTTCTATGTTAGCCTCCGCTGGAAACTCTGAGCCGATCAGCGTGATAGACAGCACGACACCTGCCGAACTCCGAAAGGGCTGAATCCCATCTAGCGAAGAGTCTCACGTTGGAAGCATTGGCCCCTATATGATTGCAAATAATGGTCTTAATGCCCTCCATGATCGTTGCTAATGACGACTGAACGACCACCTATGCGCCCCATCCTAACCGGGTAAGGGGTGCCGGAATGCCGCGAATTGCGGACAGCTGCAATGGCTGAACGACACGCTTCGGGTGCGGAAGCGCGGCCGTACGATCTCCGATTGACGGCGTGGAAGGAAACTGAGTAGCCTCAGGGCATCTTGAGATGCCACCAAGAAAGAGGGCAACGGATATGGCGAAGCTGGCGCTGATTTATGGGATGCGGTTGCTGCCGGAAGAAGAACTCGGCGAAGTGAAAGACGCTACGGTTATTCTGAAAAATGGACGGACGACGCGCATTTCCATGCACTTGATTTCAGGCAGCAAGGAAGAGATCGAAGCGACGTTCCACGAATCAGTCGCCGCATTTTTTGAATTGTATCCGGAGATTTAGATCTCGGAAGATCGAGATGCAATGTCAGGGGTTCGTGAAAAATCAGCGGTTCCCGAAATTCTCGGGGTCGGCGTTAGGATCGCCGAGATTATCGTTGATGAGGACCGTGGATTGCCCCGTCAACTCGAAGCGTTTTCGGCATTTGAAGCAAGCCACCAGGTCATCGAGCCGCACCATGAAGGAAGTAGCCTTCAGAAACTTTCTGCGATCTTCTTCGCCAGCGCCGCGTGGCAGTTCCCTCTTCTTCCGCGAAACCTTCCAGCGCACGGGAAATTCAAATTCGCCGCGGCAACTCGGGCAGACGAGCTTGATCTTCCTGGTTTCTTCCTTTTCCGTGTAAAAGGCGCGTTCGTCCATGGCTATGTCGCGGGCACACTCACCGCCTCATCGATTGTAACAAATTCCAGGCCCAGGTCACGCCAGCGTGGCAGCCAATATTCGAGCGCGGCTAAAGTAGGCAAACGGTCGGCATTCAGTTGGCGCTGGGAACCATCGTGCAGGCAGAGGATATCTCCCGTGGAGACGGTCCCATTTGCGCTGCCTGCCGCCTTCAGATTGCGCTGCGCGCGCTCGGCGATCGGCCCCATTCGCGGGATAAGCCATTCCGAAGAAGTGGCGCGCCAATCGCCAGGAATTAACGTCCACATCACCACACGTTGTTTCAGCTCACGGGCCGTAGAAACCACCCACGGGTTTCGAAATCCAAATGGAGGCCGAAACCAGCGCGAGGGTGCGCCGGTGGCCGCAACGATGGAAAAATTGCAGCAGCGCAGCTCAACCGTGATCTGATCCGGCTTGAGCCAGAAAAGATTGGGATGAGCGTCCGTGTGATTGCCGATGATGTGGCCCCGAGCGGCCGTTTCTTTAAGAAGGTCCGGGCACTCGCGGGCGTGTTTTCCGATGACGAAAAAAGTCGCCCGCGCTTTAAAGCGATCAAGCAGATCGAGCAGTTTCGGCGTGATGGCGGGATTCGGCCCATCGTCAAACGTGAGAGCCAGCTTGCGCGGCGAATTCGTGCGGCAAATGGTCGCGCCGAAGAGTTGCGAGCGAGGGTAGACCGCGGCGTAAGCAACAAGACCAGCAGCCGCGGCTGCCAGAGTGGGTGGCCCAGCAATCAACCAAGGATTCATTGGCAACATTCTCGCACTTTAGGACACACATCACCTATACGAACCTGCCGGAGCAGATGTTTCCTTAAGGAGTAGACGCGGCAGGCATAATAAAGTCTGCAAGCGATTCTTCCCCCGAGGCACGCCCTTGCGATGCAAAGTCTGCGGGATAGACTACGGCGTCTCCCACGAGTGCTCGGGACTGTCGCCATTCATGACGCTGGAAGAGGCCGCGCCGCCTCCCTCGGAGTTTGCCCCCTTCTACTATCTCCGCATGGCTTTCAACATTGTCCGCTGGGATGATATGGCCATCCGCCGGGCGTCGCGAGACCCAAATGCGCTGGTCTACGGCGCCGCTCTTAGCGCCGTGAGTGCATCTATCGTTTTTCTGGTGACCGCGCTACCCGGTATGCTGGCACACGAAGGAAGAACTCCGGGCACGATCTTCTGGGGACTGTTGTTAGGTCTGGTCTTTTTTTGGACTTATATGGGCATCATCGCCGCCATCCAGATTGGCCTTTGCCACGCCATCGCAAAAATCTTTTTAGGCGCAACCGGGACTCTTGCCGGCGTGATGCGCCCGTTGTTTCTCGGATGGTTTGTAAACGTCCTGATTCTGATTCCGGTCGTCGGCGTGTATGCCGTTGGAATCGCCTGGACCGCAGTTCTAATGCTTGTGTTTGAAGAAATCGACGGCATTAGGCGTATGCAAGCGTTCCTCATCTCAGCAGGAATCAACGCGGTCTTCGTCGCGATCGAGATCCTGATCCCACACTAGAAGTCCTCTCAAAGTAAGCCAGCCGTCTCTTAATCTGCTTGCATTCCATTCCTTCGACTTTAGGCCAATGGCTGAGCGCGGGCTATCGGCCGTGCTTAGGTCTGAGAATTTAGCCTGATGGTTTAATAGACGCTTTCTTCAGACGTCACCCGGGCAGGCCGCGGCGCGATTTCAGGTCGTTGAGCAGCCGCTCGACCTCGTTGTCGCGGTCAAGGCGGACGAGTTTTTCGCCCACGTCATCGGAGGTCAACTCGACCTCCGCGGTGGCGACGGCTTCGGTGAGATGCACGCGGTCTTTCAGGCGGTCAAAGGTGGCGCTCTTGGAGTTGTCGCCGAGCGCGTTTCCTGCTCGGGCCGCTTTGCCAAGCGCCACACTGCGGCGATGGCGCGCCAGAAGCAAGTCGCGCTTGGACTTCGCCTCATCGAGCTTTTGCTCGAGCTTTTGCAATGCGCTCTTCAGCGCGTCGACCTGTGCTCTCTGGTCATCGACCTGCTCCTTATAGCTCAACGCCAGCCGCTGAGCCGTGTGGAAACGGTCCAGCGCGGCGCGAGCCAGATCGTCTTGCGCTTTATCAACGGCAATTTCTGCTTTGCGCATCCAGTCCTTTCCGGAGTCTTCGTTTTCGCGAAGCTTCTTTTCGAGCATATGCTGGTCGGCGATGGAAACCGCGACCTGTGTCTTGACCTGGAGATACTGATTCTCCATGTCCATCATCACTTGCTTGATCATTTTCTCCGGGTCTTCCGCACGATCAATCATGTCGTTCAGATTGGCCCGGATTAACGTGCTGACTCTTTCCAAAAGTCCCATGACATTTCTCCTTTCAAACTGCCGAAAACGATTGCTGCCAAAAACAGAATGAAAACTAATCCCGCCGGCGCAAAGCAAACCCGGCTAATGCAAATGCCCGGCGAGCAGATGCAGGAGGCCGGGCAAATAGGCAAGGCTAAACACCGCCATTTGCTTTACGAGATAGACCGCCCCTCCAAGAAAGTGCCGGACGGCAAGCGCAATCACCACAGAGCAGAAGATCCACAACATTAGGAGTTCGTCTTTCCATGTCATGGCGGTCCCCCAACCTCCATATAGCGTCCCGGCAAGCCCGCTGGCCTGCCGGGACGGAAGCGAACGTTACGGCTTACGCCCGGGATGCGGGTGCTGCTGGCTTTTCTGGTTTCGGCGCTTTGTCGCCGATCAAACGCACTTTGCTGAGCAGATCCGACACTTGCATGCCGGAGAGCGCTTCGAAGAGCGCCGGCACTTGCGCGGCAATCTTCGTGATGTCGCCGGTGAGCTTGTAAGCGCCGGCGGCGTCGCCATTTCCCGTCGAAACGATGGTGACCTTATCGACCTTGCTGAGCGGCTCCGCAAGAGCGCGCACAACTTCCGGCAAGCTGCTGATGAGTTTGTCCACCAGGGCGGCCTGGTTGTACTCCTGGAAAGCTTCCGCCTTGACGTTCATGGCTTTGGCTTCCGCTTCACCTTTCTTGAAGATGATCTCGGCTTCGGCTTCACCCTGCGCACGAATGGCAGAGGCGCGGCCTTCGGCTTCGCTCATGAGGCGCTGTCGTTCAGCGTTCGCGAGCGTTTCGATGCGCTGGCGCTCGATTTCCACGGGCTTGAGCACAGTGGCAATGAGTTCGCGCTCGCGGCGCGCGATTTCCGCGTCCTGCACCTTCACTTGAGACTCGCGCTCCGCTTGCTGCACGCGCACGCCTTCGGTGACTACCTGCTGCTGCATGACGTTGGTCTCGATTTCGTACGCTTTGTCGGCTGTAGCCTGGGCTTTCTTGGTCATTTCCAGATAGCTAGCCTTTTTGATGTCGAGGTCGCGTTCCGCTTCGGCTTGTTTGGCCAAAGAGGCTGTTTCGGCGGCGACGCGCTCCTGATCGGCTTGCGCCTTCGCAACGGCCGCGGCGCGTGTCGCTTCCGCGCGCTTGATGGCTATGTCGCGATCGGCTTCAGCGGCGGCCACTTCGGCATCGCGCTTGATGCGCGCGATGTCTGGCCGGCCCATGTTGGTGATGTACTCGTTCTTGTCGCGGACTTCCTTGATGGTGAAGCTCACGACGTCGAGTCCCATCTTGCTCATGTCGGCGGCGCATGTAGAACGCATGCGGTCGCCAACCATTTCCGGTTCCTTCACGATTTGCTCCACCGTGAGCTGGCCGATGATGCCGCGCAGGTGGCCTTCCATCACTAGCCGGATCAAACCTTCGCGCTGTTCGGGCCGCTTGGTCAGGAACTGTTCGGCGGCTGTGCGGATCGACACGGGATCCGACTTGACTTTGAGTTGAGCGACCGCCTCGACGGTGACGGCAACGCCCTGGTTGGTATAAAGGCTCTGCTGCGGAGCGACGTCAAACGACATCAACTCGAGCGAGAGCTCGCGGCACTGTTCGAGCATCGGCAGGATAATCGTGCCGCCGTTGGTAATTGTTCGTGGTCCTCGAATGCCGTAAATCACCAGCGCTTCGTGCGGTCCTACCTTCCGCAGCATCCTTGCGAACGTCACGAGGATTACGATGACCACTAGCACCAACAACCCGGCGATGACCCATACACTCGAAAAATCCAACATAGTGGACCTCCCTTTTTATCCGACCGGACTGTTTGTATCGTGCATCAGCCCGAGAAACTCTTTTCTTCGCCAGACCCCTGGGCCTATTTCGTGTATTCGTCCCAACGTTTCACGTAGGCGATGCCGTCGTCGTAGCGTGCGATGACCACTTCCGTTCCCTTGGGCAAACTCGTACCGTCTTCGCTGCGTGCGCCGGTGCTCTTGCGCCCACCGTTTTGTTCGAAGATCACTTCCCCGGTTCCGTTTTCCCGGATGGACATGCTGACCGTCCCAACGGTTCCCTCCACGCGGTAGTCCCAGTCCAGCATTGGCGCACTGGTGGCCTTCACGACTCGCACCATGAACTGAAATACGAACAAGCCCGCAAAAAGCCCTGCCAACAAGGCAAAGCTGAGAGTGGCTACGGCCACAAAATGAGAGTGCTTCGCCAGGATGTAGCCGACGCCGCCGAACCACGCCAGAAAAGCCAGAATCGTCGATGCGTTAAGCCAGGACATGTGGCCGCCAGATTTCATGCTGGCGCTTTTCAGGCCGCCACCGTGCGCGGGACCACCCGCGGAAACACCGCCCGCATGGTGCGCGCCGTGAAACGGCAGGTGCGTGTGGAACGGCAGATGGATATTGACCGCTCCCGCCAGAAACGAAAGAACGCTTAGCGAGAAGCCCACCAGGAAACAAAGCAGATAGAAATCAGACCAGGTCATAAGTCACCCCGAAACGCAGCACCCTGCTGCGCAGACTGGAATTCGAGACGCGGACCCTTGAAGTCAGTTGTTCAGTGAACTCGCAGGCGGTGGATATCCACTGCCTTGATGCTTGCCCGAATGCAAAACTTCTCCCAGCCGATCTGCCAAACCTGGCGTGCGAAGTATCTCCGCAAGGAGCAAGAGCGCCCGGCGCGAATCATCGTGTCCCGCGACCGCCAGGAGACCGCGGCGCAGTTCCGGATCGGCGGCAAATTGTTCCGCGCCGGCGTAGAGCCACGAATCGATCTTGGCGTCCACAACCCGAAGCGCGGACTGCAACTCCGGCGTGTAGCCTTCCGGATCGTCCACCAGAAAACCGGGATAGACGCGGAAGAAGCGGGCCAGCAGCGTGCGCGTGCCGTGCGTGAGATGCGGTCGCGTGCCGCTCTCGATTTGCGAGAGGTAGGCCTGGCTAAGGCCGCGGCCTACTTCCTTCTTCATGGCCTTTGCCAGCTCCTGTTGCGTCATCGGACGGCCCAAGCCACGCAGGGAGCCTTCCACGGAGCGGAGAGAACGGAGTTTGTTGCCGAGAGTCATCGAAGAACCCACGTATTGCAATCTGCAAATACATTATTACTTTTCGCTATTTTATGTCAAGAACTATATCTAACCTGTTTTCAATGCTTTACGGAGATTGATGGGGTTTCGATGCGCGCGCCTATAGTGGCGCAGCAAGCTGCGTCACTACAAGGAATGGAGCACAACGGTGCGCACTATTTGCTAAAACTCGAGAGGGACGGCGCTTCGTCGAACGGTTCAGTCGGGTTTGCGTAGCGACTGCAGATCGATTCCGAGCTGCTGGCACTTCTTATAGAGGTGGCTGCGCTCCAAACCCAGCGCTCGCGCCACGTTGGTCATGTGAAAATTGTGCCGCCTAATCTCTCCCAGCAGCACTTCTTTTTCGAATACCTCCGTGCGCTCGGCAAGTGTCCCGCCCGCAACAGCTCCGGCTGCGGCAGAAGCTGCCGAACCGGCACCCGAGTCTTCCGCCGGAAGCACAAGCCGCACATCGCCGGGGGTGATGGAATCTTCCGCGGATAGAAGCACTAGCCGTTCCACTACATTGCGCAGTTCGCGCACATTTCCCGGCCAAGCGTAGCGGCGAAGTTCCGCAATCGCATCCGCCGCAAAAAGCTTCTCTTTCCAGCCGTTTTGGGCGGCCACTTGCCGCGCGAAATGAACGACAAGTTCGGCGAAATCTTCCGGGCGTTCACGGAGCGGCGGAAGCGTTAACGGGAAAACGTAAATACGATGAAAAAGATCGCGGCGGAAGGCGTTCTGCTTCACCAGAGTTTCGAGGTTTCGATGGGTGGCGACGAGGACGCGAACATTTACACGAATCGGCTTGTCGCCGCCGACGCGCTCGACTTCGCCTTCTTCCAGCACGCGCAGCAATTTTGCCTGCATGGAGACGGGCATGTCGCCGATTTCATCGAGGAAGAGCGTGCCGCTTTCTGCTTGTTCGAATTTTCCGAGGTGTTTGGCGGCGGCGCCGGTGAACGAGCCTTTTTCGTGGCCGAAGAGTTCGGATTCGATCAGCTCGGCGGGGACGGCCGCGCAATTGAGCGTGACGAAGGGATTTTCGCGGCGTTGCGATTTTTCATGAATGGCACGCGCGACGAGTTCCTTGCCGGTTCCCGTTTCGCCGAGGATGCAGACTCGCGTTTCGCTCGCGCCGACGCGATCGATCTGTGCGAGCAGCTTCTTCATGGCCGGGCCCGATCCGACCAGTTCGTGCTTTCCCAGCCGGTGGCGCAGCTCGCGGTTTTCGTCTTCGAGCCGCGAGAGTCGCAGCGCATTTTCCACCGTGACAAGCAGCTTGTCCGTCGAGAGCGGCTTCTCCAAAAAATCGAGCGCGCCGAGCTTCGTGGCCTTCACCGCCATTTCGACATTCGCCTGCCCGGAGATAAGGACGATCGGTGTCTTCACGCCGGCATGTTTCAAGTCTTCGAGCAGCTCAATGCCGCTCTTACCAGGCATAACTACGTCGGAGAGAATCAAGTCAAAGGCTTCGGTTCGCAAGAGCTCCAGAGCGCGCGGCGCATTGTCGCAAACCGTGGCTTCATGACCGGCAAGCCGAAACGCCCGCGAAAGCGAAGCCAGGGTATTGGGATCGTCGTCGACGAGCAACAGGTGGGCTTTGCGTGGCAAATGTGTGTCCTCGGCAGCAGCGCTCAGTCGGAGGCGGCCACCGTGAAACTCTGCGGCGGCCTCTTTTCTGTTGGCGCTTCTTCCGGCGGAGCTGGCGGATGCGCGGACTGGCGCTGGGGCAGCTCGATGCGAAACGTCGTCCCATGCCCCTCGTCGCTCGAAACGGAAATGGTTCCGTGGTGATCGCTGATCACCGACTGGATGATGGCAAGCCCCAGGCCTGTTCCCTGCACTTTCGTCGTGTAGTAAGGAGTGAATAACCGCGAGCACTCTTCCGGCGTCAGGCCTTTCCCCGTATCCGACACCTCGATGCGAACTTTGCCTTCATGCTCGGTCGTGCGCATGGTCAGCGTGCCTCCCGCGGGCATGGCGTCCAGTGCGTTGAGCACAAGATTCTGGAAAGCACGATGTAGCAGGTCGGCGTCGGCGTCGATCTCCGGCAGCGGCTCGGTGAGAAAATACTCCGGAATGACCGGCGGCTTACCCACGGCGTTGAATTGCGGCTCGAACAAGCGCACGGCATTGCGCAGAGATTCATTCACGTTGACGCGGGCGAAGTGCGGCGCGGGCATTTTCGAGAAATCATTGAACCGACCGACAATCGTGTTGAGATTCGCGAGTTCCGCTTTCAATGTTGCCGTGGATTCGTTGAACACTTCCAAAAATTGCTTCGCGTCCAACTGCCGAGCTTTCTGCAGGTTCTCTACCGTAATTTGCAGCGGGAAAAGTGGATTCCGCAGTTCGTGTGCCAGGCGCCTCGCCAATTCGCGCCAAGCCGCCACGCGTTCGGTCTGCACAAGCTGATCGCGCTGCGCCGCCAGAGTCTCGGTCATCTCGTTGAACGCGGAAGCAAGCTGCCCAATCTCATCTTTGCCGCGCAAATCGATGACCGTGTCCCACCGGCCGGAGGCGACTTCGCGCGCACCTTCCGCCAGCTCTTCGAGAGGGCGCGTGATTCTTGCCGATACCCACAAACTGATCAGCAACCCAATCAAAAGCGCCGCGCCGGCAACCACCGCCGCAATCTGCAGGATATGCCGCGTCAACAGTACGAGTTCTTTGCGCGAACTTCCGAGCAACAGCACAGCGAGCAGTTCGTTGTTACGCCCCATCAGCGGAATGGCATGAAAGGATTCGGCGTCCTCCGCGTTCGCTGTCCAATCAATAGTCCGCACGGTCGGTTGCGGCTGCTTCTGAATCTGTTCAATGAGCGGCTCGAGGCGGTCTGCCTGTTCAAACGACCCATTCACGTCGGTGAGCGCCGAGGCTAGGAACCCCTGCTCCAGATTGCGATACAGAAGCACGCGCGTTCCTGCGGGGGGAACCAGGGAAGCCAGAAAATTCTGGTCGAGCCGCCGCCCGCCGACGACGTACATGTTCTTGTCGTTTCCTCCGGAGAGCACGCGCACTACGGTCAGCGAAAGCGCTACTCCGTCAGGCAATTCCTCTTTCCGCAAAAAAAATCCCGAGTCGTTCCAGTTTTTGTTTGACGTGACCCATTCATTTTTATAGCCGACTCGCGCGGGATATTGCGCGGATGAGATCAATGTGCCGTCCCAATTTACGAATTCCACAAAGTCCAGCCCATGATCCTGCGCCGCTCCGACCGCGTCCCGCACATACAAAGAAAGGTCCGGATTGGGCCTTGCCAAGTCGATCGCTACCTTTAGCGTGACGTCGGCATCCGTAATATCTTTTACCTGCCGCGTGATCTCATCGCCTCGCTGTGCATACTCTTTGTTGAATTGCGAGACGAGCGCTTCGCTGCGTTGCGCGTCCGATTCTTCGAACGCGGCTTGCGTATAGTGCGTCACGCCATACGCCACCAGCGAAACCGAAGCAAGCACGGTGACCAGAAAAACCAGAAACAATTTTGTGCGAAAGCTCATGGCTTTGCTCCGGGGGCAGCCGCCCGCGGTTGCGGGGAAGATGGGACCGCAGTATTCGCGGTGCTTGAGGAATCCGTCAGAGCAGGGTTCGCGGTCTCCAGCCAAACATCGGCGAGATGCCATTCGCCCCATCGCGCGGGCATCCAATCGCGTACGCTCGCGCCTAGTCCAACGGACTCCGCTTGCATGATGAGCGGCAAGACTCGCCGATCCTCCAGAACCCGGCGCTCGCGCGCAAAGAGCTGTTCGTGATCCGTGCTCGTGGCATTCACCTCTTGCGGCTCCGTCAGATTATATGCCGCAAATAGGGAATCGAGTTCGGCGCGCGGCGAAAGAGATGAGTAGTGCCATGCGAAAAGGTGAACACCGGAAGGCGGGTCAGCTGAGGGAGGTGAGGCCGCGCCTGCGCGCGACGCCGGCCTGGCGATGACTTGCACTTGAATAGACGCCTGACGCGCATTCACAGCCACGCGCTCTCCGAGAAGCTTTGCCAGATCGCCCGCCGGATCGACACGCAGACGCAGCGGCTCCGCGCCGCCAGCTTCATTCGCACGAAGGCCGCGGCGCAATTCCTTTGCGCGCTCGAGATTGGTGTCCACGTTGAACAGGAAAGCATATCCCGAGAGCCACCGCGGCAAAAGGGCTGCCGCCGGTTCTGCTTGCTTCTGCAGCAACACGTTGGCCATGCTGGCACGGTCGAGCGAAAGGGAAAGTGCTTCGCGCAAGCGAACATCCGATGCGGCGGCCTGGGCGTCGTCGAAGCGCAAGCCGTAAAGCATGACCGGCTCCGAAATCCAGACGCGCACATTGGCTAGCTTTGCGCGAGGCACGAGGTCAGGCGTTAGCTCGACTAAATCGGCCTTTCCGAGCTGCAAATCAAACATAGCTCGCAGCGGCGGCACTCCAAGCGTCACATCAATGCCATCCACAAACGGCCGGCCAGACCAGGTTTCTTCGTTCGCACGAAAGTAAAGATGTCCGCCTGCGGCTCGCGAAGGAGTGCCGCTCGGCATGTCGGCCCGCGGCGGAGCAGAAGCTTTCTCTCCACTCTGCCCTGCGAGGCCCGGAGCGTCTCCCAACACAAACGGCCCTGTTCCGGCGAGCGCTCCGCTGGCCAGCACCCGATAAACAAAGTAGCGCCCGGAAGCAAGCTGCTCCAGCAGGTCAGTCGCTGCCACGCTCGACTGAATCACAACCGCATTGCCCGAAGCAGATATTTGTTCTGTTGCCGGAAGCAGCGGCTGGAACGCCGCAACAACGTCTTCCGCATTCAATGTCGTACCGTCGGAAAACCTAACTCCCGCGCGAATTACAAACCGCCAGCGTTTGCTCGAAGCGTCGTGTGACCACTCGGTGGCAAGCACGGGCTGGAACCGCCCGTAATTATCGAGCGCCACGAGGCGTTCGAACACCTGTTCCGCCATCCTTTCATCCGCGGCGGCGTCCAGCGAGCCAACTTGCCACTCGCGCGGATCGAACGAAATCTCGGCAGCATGCACTTCGACCCGCAGCGTGCCGCCATACCTCGGGTGCGTCGCGGCTGCTAGCGGCAAAGCCAGGAGAAGATGCGTGGCGAGCAACAAAAAACTAATTGCTGCAAACGGCCGTGATTCGATAGACCTCATAGTTCCCTGTTGAAAGATTCTTGACCACGGCGGCCGCGGCTTTCGAATTTTCTGCGACGCTGATATCGAGCACCGGCCCGGGCATGTCCAGCGAACCCGCATAGTTGTCGTCGGCAGAGGTTGCGGCTACGGCCCCGGCATTTGTCAGCGTGATTCGATCGGGCTGCGTGAAGTCACCTTTGCCGGTGGCAAGGTATCGAGGGGAGTCTTCGCAGGCGGACGATAGTTCCGCTGGCCTGTCGCTGACTTCAGTTCCCGTGCATGTATACCCAAAATGTACGGTCGGATCGATATCGCAGACTTTTTTTCGCAAGGCCAGTTGCACGCGCTCTTTCGCATGATCGTAAAAGAGGCTCACTTCGCCGGTCCTAGGTCGACGCCCGACCGGAAGAAATTGAGCGGAGTCCATCCACTTCCAAGCGCCGTTTTCAAAATCAAAACGCATGAACAAGTTTTCACTCAACAAGAGAAGAAATCGCTCCTCGGTGGTTGGATCCTGCCACTCCAAAGCGCTCTGAACCGGCCTCTCCTGCTGCCATAAAAGTTCCCGCTTAAGCTGGGGCGCGGGCGCGGTTCCTCTTGCGACAAACAACGAAGCCCGCGGGAGTTCGACCACGTAAATCTGTGGGCTCACCCTCTCCGTGGAACTGGCAATCAGGAGGGCTTTGGACGGGGTGAGCTGCACTGTGACTGTTAAAATTGGAGCGTCCGAGTTTTCTGCTGCTGCCATCCCGCAGGCGGAAATCTGATCAAGGAATATTTTCTTGCGTGCATCGGTCAAGTAGACGGGGGACCCGGGAGATTCTTGCCAGGCAATCTTGACAGGCTGTTTGTGCGCAGCCAGGCATACCTTCATTGCTAACTCGTGCGCCGCATCTTCCATCGATTCGCCGTGCAATGGCAGTGGCAGGAAAAGAAGAGCAAATCCCAATAGTGGACAGAAGATGCTGAGGCCGCGCGGGGGCGGCAAAAACAGATTTTGCTTGGCGGACACTGGCTTGCCGGATGATGATATCACGGCTGCAAGGCAACGCGCGGAACGCCAAAACGCTCTTGTGCCGTATCAAGTTGTAAATCTTCCAGCATGCAAGCCAAAGAGCTGGCCAGGCGGGCCGGGAAATGAGTGCTCCCGGCGAAACGATTTCGGAGGACGCGCGTCCATCTATGTGGCTGGACAACGGGTAAATCTCTGTCTTCAAGGATGCCGAAAATGAATCGAGTTGTTAATCGCCTGAACGTATTGCTGTGGCTGGCCGTCGCGGCCATCGCTAGCTTCGCTGCTCTCCCGGCAAGAGCTCAATCCGCCGCGGACCAAGTGCCCAATGGCCCCACGCACCTTCTGCGATTCGCGGACATCTCGAAAGACAGAGTGGTGTTTGCCTATGCCGGCGACCTCTGGGTCGCCTCGCGCGAAGGTGGCGCCGCCCGTCGCCTCACCTCCCACGTCGGCGACGAGCTCTACCCGAAATTTTCGCCTGATGGCAAGTGGATCGCCTTCACCGGCGAGTACGATGGCAATCCAGACGTCTACGTCATCTCTGCCGAAGGCGGCGAACCTAAGCGCCTCACCTTCCACCCCTCGAACGACATCGTCCTCGGCTGGACGCCCGACGGTAAGAACATCCTCTTCCGCTCGGACCGCTTGAGCACCTCTTTGGGCCGCAACACGCGCCTCTATCTAGTCTCGCCACAAGGCGGGTCGGCCCACCCGCTGCCCGTCCCGCGCGGCGACCTCACTTCTTTCTCCCCCGACGGCACCAAGATCGCCTATCTCGAAACCTCGCAGGAATTTCGCACATGGAAACGCTATCGCGGCGGCTGGAGCCTGCCGATCGCCATATACGACCTGAAAAAGAACACCTATGAAGAGCTGCCGAAGACCGCCGGCATGGACATGTTCCCCATGTGGCATGGCAACTCCATCTATTTCATCAGCGACCGCGACGGCACCATGAACCTTTACAGCTACGATCTCCTGTCCAAGCAAACCAAAAAGCTCACCGACTACCAGGAGTTCGACATCAAGTGGCCCAGCCTCGGCCCTGACGCCATCGTCTATGAAAACGGCGGCTTACTGTACGAATACAATCTCGATAACGGCAAAACGCGCAGCCTCCCTATCGTCGTTCGCGCCGAAGACATCGAAGCCCGCCCCGAATTTAAGAGCGTCGCCCAAGGCATCGGCAGCGCTGCCATCTCTCCTTCCGGCGTGCGCGCGGTCCTCGAAGCTCGCGGCAACGTCTTCACCGTTCCCGCCGAGCACGGCAGCGTCCGCACGCTAACGACGGAACACTCGAGCATCCACGAACTTAACCCCGCATGGTCTCCCGACGGCAAATCGATCGCCTATCTCTCCGACAAAACCGGCGAATACGAGGTCTACACGCGCCCGCAAATGGGCGGCGACGAAACGCGCATCACGACCGATGGCAACATTTATCGCTTCGGCCCAACGTGGTCTCCCGACAGCAAGAAACTGGTGTACTGGGACAAGTCCAATCAACTTTGGTACGTGAGCCTCGACGACAAAAAACCAGTTCTCGTCGACACGTCCGATTACGGCCTCATCAACGATACTTCGTGGTCGCCCGACAGCCTCTGGCTGACTTATTCGAAGCCCCATCGCCGCGGTTCCAGCGATGTTTTTCTCTATTCGCTCGGCACCAAGAAAATCACGCAAGTCTCCTCGGGCTTCTACAACGACAACAGCCCCAGCTTCGACGACAACGGCAAGTACCTCTATTTCATCTCGACTCGGTATTTTTACCCAAGCATCGGCCAGCTCGATCAGCGCTTTAACTATTACTCGACGGACGGCGTTTTCGCCGTCACGCTGAAGGCCGACGAAGCCTCGCCCTTCAAACCCGAAAGCGACGAAGAAAAAACTGCTGACGAAAATAAGGACAAAAAGAAAGACGACAAGAAAGACGACGCCGCCAAATCAGGCGATCAAAAGTCCGACGAACAGAAAGAAGAAAAGAAAACAGAAACCGTTAAACCCATTCAGATCGATCTCGATGGCATCAGCAATCGCGTCACACCCGTTCCCATCGGGGCCGGCATTCTGAGCAACCTTGCGGCCCGCAAAGATAAGTTCTTCTACGTCTCCACACCGCAGGAAGCCCGCCAATTCGGTGCGCCGGATCAGCAAGGTCCGAAAAACGTCCTTCACGTCTATGACGTAACCAAGCGCGAAGACAAAGTTCTGCTCGAAGGCATCGACGGCTACGACATCAACAAAGATGGCTCGAAGGTGCTTTACAAGGCCGGACCGGTCGTTGGCATCACCGATGCGGTTCCCGGCAAAGCCAAAGTCGGCGCCGGCAAACTCGATCTCAGCGGGATGCAAGTGCATATCGATCCCCGCGCAGAGTGGCGCCAGATTTACCACGAAGCCTGGCGCATCGAGCGCGACTTCTACTGGGACCCGAACATGACCGGCCACGACTGGAACAAAATCGGCGCGCGCTACGAAGCGCTTCTTCCCTGGGTAGCCCATCGCAGCGATTTGAATTACCTGATCGGGGAGCTCATCGCTGAACTCAGTACCTCGCACACCTATGTCGGCGGCGGCGACCAGCCAAAAAAGCCTCGCGTCACCGTAGGCATGCTCGGCGCCGACTACGAGCCGGACGGCGGCTTCTATCGCATCCGGAAAATCTATCCCGGCGAGAACTGGAACGACGACACGCGCTCACCGCTCACCGAGCCCGGCTTAAAAGTGAAAGCCGGCGATTATTTGATCGCCGTAAACGGCCAAGAAGCCCGCGCTGCCCAGGACGTTTATTCCTACTTCCAGGATCTCGCCGGAAAACTCGTCGTTCTGAAAATCAACAGCAAGCCCAGCGCGGACGGCGCGTGGGATATCACTGTAAAACCGATCGGCGCGGAAACCACGCTCCGCTATCTCGATTGGGTTGAATCCAACCGCCGCAAGGTCGCCGAAGCCACCGGCGGCCGCGTCGGCTACATGCACGTCCCCGACACCAGCATTCCCGGCATCATCGAGTTCGACAAAGCGCTCGCTGGGCAGCTCGACAAGGACGGCATGATTGTCGACGAGCGCTTCAACGCCGGCGGCCAAATTCCCGACTTCTACACCGAAAAGCTCAAGCGCTCTCTGCTCGCCGTCATCTCCACCCGCGATGGCAAGGACGTTCCCTATCCCCCCGTCGCCATCTATGGACCGAAGGTCATGCTCGTCAATGAACTCTCCGGCTCCGGCGGCGACCTCTTCCCGTGGCTCTTCCGCTTCGAAAAAATCGGTCCGATCGTCGGTACGCGAACCTGGGGCGGCCTCGTCGGCATCAATCGCGGCGCGTCATTGCGTGACGGCGGTTTCGTTACCGCTCCCTCCGCCGGATTCTATTCCTGGGCAGACAAAGAAGGCTGGGTCGTCGAAAACCACGGCGTCGATCCAGACTACGTAGTGCCTGAGCGGCCCGATCTCGTTGTGGAAGGACACGATCCGCAACTCGAAAAAGCCATCGAGCTGGCGAAGGAAGCCCTCAAGGACTACAAAGGTCTTCCACCGCGTCCGAAATTCCCCGGCTCCAAGTAGCGCTGCGCTATTCTTAAAAAGTGAAGCGGCCGAAGATTGTGGGGGCGCAGCATGTTGCGCCACCCCATCCCCGCAGCGGGCCGCCTTGGCCCTTTGACTCAAGCCGCAGAATGGGACAAACATTATGTCGATTCGGGCGCTCCTACTGAATACCGAATCCGACCGCCAGCCATCGACCATCCCGCCTTTCCACGTCAAAGCGATAGGCGCCGTCGCCAAGTTCGACGCGCTCCTTCCCGATTCCAGTACGAATGACCCGAATATCTCCAGCAACGAAGTCCGGGGGGAGCTCGCGCACCACGCGACGCGCGAGCTCGCTCGAAGCGCAGTAACCTCGAACGGCAAGGTAGTCGCGCTGTTCGGCATATTGGAGAACCTTGGCGACAGGCAACAAGTCTGGCCTATTGTAAATGCGAGAACGAAACCGGACGCTGTCACCGGACAAATCGTAGGTATCCACGGCGCACAAGCTCGGATTGTCCCAAGTATCGATCGCTGAGAACCAACAATACGGCAGCGTGATGCGCGAACCTTCCGTTCGGAGCTCACCAATATGCGGGAATCCAGGTACCTTATCATCCAGCCCAAGAGCGCCCTCCTGCTCGATGACCCTGGCAAGGCCTCCCATTCCCTTGGAGTTCCATTCGCGTGCATCGTGCACAACGCCGATGCTTCCGGCACAACCGAAGTACTCGATCCTTGCCAAGAATCTCGCGTTTCCAGAAGCTGCTCGACGAAGCGCGAAAAGTTCGATGAGGGAACTGGCCGAATCGTGCTGAAACGATAGGTCGTCTCTGCCAACCTCCTGCCAAATTGTGGATTTGCCGGAAAGGTCCTCATCCGGTATGGCATAAACGAAATATCGCGCAACAGTCCGAATCGTCATTTTCACGACCAAAGCAGGCGGGATGTCGAGTATCTGAAAATGGAATCGATTCTCTTCGGGCCATGCGCCATTAATCTCGGCGCTCAGCGCTTCCAGCTTCTTCAGCGCCTCTGCGGCCCGTTCCTTTGGCTGTCGTGCATTGGCAGGGACCGCGTTTAGTCCTTCGGCAACCGTGCGCGCGGCTCGCGAAAGCAGGCGGCGTTCATCCTTTGTGGAGTCCCAGCCTTTCTCCCCTCCGAAGTGAGGACCGCACGGGTCGGGCGACAACTCCGCTAGATTCTGTAAGCGCTGCCGGAAATCCGCCATGGAGTCTGGTTGAGGGCCCTGGGCGTTGAGACGTTGCTCTGCTTTGGGAAAAGGCGGGAAAAGACCAAGAACCGCAGTCATAACGGCGCGGAATATCACCGATCGAAAAACCCGCACGGCTCTTCGGCCGCGCGGAATGCGAGCATGGTCCATCGGTGGAATCTGTCTTAAATTCAACCGCTAGCCGAGTGGCCCGAGCCGCATCTCTAGGGGAGGAATAATCTCCTGGCAAATTGGGCGAAGCGCGGCGGTGCTTGCCGGAATGCTCATGATCTTTCCTCCTTTCCAGTGACGCGTCCCGAGCCACCCACAGGGGTATTGGCTAGCGGAACCAGTAGCACAGACTTCCGTCTGTGCAATCTTGCGTGCAGCCTTTCTGCAAATTCCGTCAAATCCGCCTCACGGCCTCTTTGCTGGCCGCTTCTGCGCGCTGACGGCCGGCGCCGAGCCATCCGCATCCGCCGGATCGTCCTGGGCCACACCGGCATTCCCGTTGGTCACACCAGAAAACGCCGAATGCATCACGTCACTCGCAAAAAAATTCTTCCCGTCCATCGGCACCATCATGATTTGCAGCTTGTCTGAGAGCCGTTCGGCGATGATCTTCTGAATGAGCATCGGATTCTGCTTCAGCACGGCCGCCTCGAATTTCATCCGCTCGGCATCGGCAGCCGCCGTCACACGGATCCGGTTAGCCTCCGCGTCCGACAGATTTTTCTGCCGCTCGACTTCCGCCTTGCTGTCGATGATCTTCGCCTGCGCCGCGGCGTCCGCGTTTT
Organism: Verrucomicrobiia bacterium; assembly: GCA_035571045.1. Taxonomy (GTDB): domain Bacteria; phylum Acidobacteriota; class Terriglobia; order Acidiferrales; family UBA7541; genus Acidiferrum. The sequence continues at coordinate 32,123 of DATMKS010000036.1, read as the reverse complement.
GCAGCGTCGCTTCTTTGCGCGCTTCGGCTTCGAGCTTGGTCTGCTCGATCTGCTTCTGCTTCAGCGGCAGGGTGTACTGCATCGCATCCGCTTCGGCCTTGGCCTGCAACACGCGCACCGCCGCTTGCCCTTCGGCTTGCTTCACATCGCGCGCCTTCTGGGCCTCCGCTTCAAGCTCTGCAATTCGCACTTCCTTCAGCTTGATCTCCTGCTCGGTTCCCAGCCGCTCGTTCTCCTGCTCCTTCAATAGCAATCCTTCAAGACCCTTCGCGTATTCCGCTGGAAGCTGCAAATCGCGCAGCAACACTTCGCGCACGAGTATTCCGTCGCTCTCCAGCCGCGTCGTAATCGCCGCCGCAGCCTTCGCGCGCAACTCCTTCCGCTTCGTTGCAAAAATTTCCTGGGTGATGTAATTCGGCGCAAGCTGCCGATAGATTGTCGAAACAACAGGCGCGACTACTTCTTCTCCAACAGGCTGCGGCAGATTCGCATGAATCGTATCCAGGCGCCGGGGGTCCAGCCTGTACCTCACCGAAACGGCTAAGCCGATGTTCAATCCCTCCCGCGCCTGTACGACCAAAACTTCGTTCTCCGATTTTGCCGTCGCGCTCGCCGCCGTTGAGTACACCTGTTCCCGCGTGTCATAGAGCGCCACGCTGTCGACGAGCGGCGTTACGAAGTGCACTCCCGGATACAGCGTGCCGGGCCGCGCGCCCCAAATCTGGCTGACGCGTACGCCGGCTGACCCGTCCGGAATCACCACGATGCTCAGCGCCAGCAAGATGGGCAGCACGCCCGCGATCGCCAGCCGCTCTGCCAGCCTCCAGCGGACCGGACCGAAAGGGCGCGATACCGCACCCGCACTCGCTTCATCCGTCTTATTGCGCGCCAGCAGCCGCCGCAATTGCTCGGAGATAAATATGTCGTAGACAACCAGCGACCCCGCGCTTCCGAACAATCCAACTCCAAGAATCATCAGCAAATACTTCAAAGCCAGCATGGGTGTTGCTCCCTTCCTTTTCACTCCCGGGCGGAGCGGTGACCGCCAACACCGCCGCTCCCGCTCGGCCGGGAATCCTGCCCGCTCAATCTCGGGCTTTGCTCTGGCTGGCGGCTCGGCTCAGCGCTGCGACGCGTACGCCCGCGTCAGTTGCGTCGTCCCGCGCACAAGGTGCGTTGGCGAATTCAAGCGGGTGGCCGTCGCTGGCCGCATCAAAAAGAACATCGCACGCAAGAGCATCCAGTTGAACGCCACGGCGGCAGCGGCGGCAAAAAGAGTCGTAAAGACAAGTGTTGCGAAATGCAGCGTGGCGATCATGGTGTGCCTCCCAGTCCTACAATGTCCTGCGATGAAGGGAATGGCACGCTGAGCACCACGCAGAATGTGCTGAAAATAAACGGCTTATCTTCTCTGAAGAAAAGTTGGCTTGTGTTAAGGTAGCCACGCCGTGGCCACAGAGACGCGCATTCCGCACTCGCGTTTGGCCTTGCGGGCAATCAGAGCTATTGTAGTAGTGTCAGAAAAAGGACCGTAAGGAAGCATAGCAGCAGCAGGGACGCACACCCGCTTCGGCATTTTCCAGGGGAGGCGCCACCTTGCATCCCAAAACCACTCGATATGCCTCAAAGCCCCGGAATGCGCATCGGCAAAATCCTCGGGATACCCATCTATCTTCATTCTACTTGGGTGATCATTTTCGCCGCCATTACGTATTCCCTCGCCATGCAGTTCGAGCAGCAGAATCCCCTCTGGACTTCTGCTCAGCAATGGAGCGTCGGCGTTTTCACCAGCGTTCTCTTCTTTGCCTCGCTGCTCTTTCACGAACTTGCGCACAGCGTGGTCGCGCAACATTATAAAATTCGCGTTCTCTCCATCACCCTGTTCATCTTCGGCGGCGTGGCCAGCATCGAGCGCGACCCTTCCAAAGCCACCCAGGAATTCAACATCGCCGTCGCCGGACCAGCGGCTAGCGGTCTCCTCTGTTTACTCTTCTTAGGTTTGACAAAGATCTTTCCAAGTAACGCCGTCGTTTCCTCCTCGGCCCTTTGGCTCGGAAACATGAATGGCTTGCTGGCCGTTTTTAACCTTTTGCCGGGTTTTCCCCTCGATGGCGGCAGAATCTTCCGCGCCATCGTCTGGGGCGCAACAAAAAACTTTTCGCGCGCAACCCGCATTGCCGGTACCACGGGCCGCCTGATCGCCTATGCGATGATACTTCTGGGTGGCTTTGCGGTCTTCAAGGGCGTGGTCGTTTACGGTTTGTGGAGCGTGTTCGTAGGCTTCTTCCTCTTGAACGCGGCCCAGGAAACCGTCGCCCAGGCCGCCATACGCGAAACTCTTTCCGGCCTCCGCGCCGCCGACGTGATGAGCAACGAAGTCCCGACCGTCGGCCGCGCCATCTCTCTCGAAGACTATGGCGCCGAAGTCCTCCGCACCGGCCGACGCTGCCACCTCGTCATCACCGACGACCGCCTTGTCGGCATGATGAACGTCCACACGCTCAATTCTGTCCCCCGGGACGAATGGGCTCACAACTCCGTCCAAGCCGTAATGATTCCTCGTGAACGTATTCTCTGGGCCACGCCAGACGAGCCGCTCCTTGGCCTTCTTGAGCGCCTCCTAAGCGCCGACATCAACCAAATGCCCATCGTTTCCGGCTCCGACGACGGCGCCGCCCAAATCATCGGCATGGTCTCACGCGATTCCATCCTCCGCGTCATGCAAACGCGCACCGAACTCGGCCCCCTCTCCTTCGGCGCCGCGGGGAAATAATTCATCCCTGTTAATGATCCGGACGCGCAGACTCGCAAGTCTCGTTTTCCCCTCCGTATCTTCTTCGCTGTGGATTGCATCTTATCTATAGGTATACGATGACTGTGGACCCTAGGAGTGCAATCGAGGAGGCCACGAATGGCTAAGAAGAGCAGGCTCAATCAAGTCGCCGCAAGCATCGGTGGCGCGCTAGGCAAAGCGGACCGCAAAGCTCATCAGGTTGTGAAGGCCGGAACGCTGGCCAAGAAGGAGCTTCACGACATCTCCATACAAGTCGACGCTCTGAAGCGCCAGTTAGCAAAAACCACCAAGCGCCTCAAGAACGCCCTCAGCTAGATTCGAAAAGTCCTAGCCCAGTATCCAAACAACCAAAAGTAGGTGCATCTTAAGTGCGTCAGTATTTCCCTGCCCGCACCCGTTCGAATCCGCCGAAACGCCTTCCTACCTCTTCACGTCCTTCCATTGGTGCATATTAAGAATGTCTCCGGCATTTGGTTTATAATGCGCCGCCCGTGGGGTAGATAGCCTGAGCACGAATCAAGCAAACAAAATGGAGGAAGTGCAGCCATGAGATCGGCGACTGCTAGGAAAGATCTGTCGTCAAGATATCCGCGTTGGACCCGCTGGATCGTCCCGGGCCTGCTCGTTTCTTCAGCGATCCTCGTGGTGAGCCTCGGGGCACAAACGCCGGGACGCTCGGAAAATGCCGCGAGCGCCACAGCGTCCTCCGAAGCTGGCACGCCCACGTCGCTCGCACCGATCACCACTCCCAACTACGCGCTCGAAGCCCGTTTCCTACCCGTCGCCGTGAATCAGCTCGTCTTCGATCTCTCCATCACTCCTCACTGGTTCACGCTCTCGGACAAATTCTGGTACAGCTACCGCACCACCGATGGCACGCGCTACTACATCGTCGACCCTCCCAAAAAATCCAAGTCGCTTCTCTGGGACAACGCGAAAGTAGCCGCCACTCTTTCCTCTCTCACCAATTTTCCCTATGACGCGCAACATCTCCCTATCAAACGTCTGAGGCTCGTTGACAAAGACACCCGCATGCGCTTCGAAGTGGAAATCCGCAAAGACGGCGTCGTCCCCAACGAGCCCGAGAAAACAGCCGTAGACGACGGCAGCCAGCAAGGCAACGAAAGCGAAATCAAGCAGAACGACGAAAAACAAAAAGAAGACAAGCAAACCGAGCAGGGCCAGCGCGCCGGCCGTTCAGGACCGTCCCCGGAAGTTCCGGAAGAACCTCGCATCCTCGTTTTCGAATACGATCTCGCCGCCGCCAAAATCACGCGCCTCGACACCGTCGAGCCCCTGCGCAAGAAACCCATGTGGGCCGCGGTTTCCCCTGACGAAAAAATAGTCGTCTTCGCCCGCGGCCAAAATCTCTACATGATGGACGCCGCCAGCTACGCCAAAGCCCTGAAAAAAGCCGGCGACACCACGGTCGTCGAGACCCAGCTCACCACCGACGGCGTCGACCGATTCGGTTACGCCCGCCGCATCCTCCCCGAACAGGAGGACGAGCTGAAAAAGGAAGACAAGGGTGACACCAACAAAGCCGGCATTCGCTCTCCCGCTATCACCATCCACTGGTCCAAAGACTCGAAAAAATTCGCCGTAACGCGCGACGACTTCCGCAAAGTCCCCGACTTCTGGGTGATCCACTCGCTAGCCAATCCCCGCCCCACGCTCGAAGCCTACCCGTACCCACTCCCCGGCGAAGACTTCATGCCCGGCTCGCAACTGGAAATTCTCGACGTCGCCACAAAGCAGCTCGTCGTCGTTCAAGCAAAAAATTTCCAGGAACAGCAACTCCGCATCGCCGATGCGCCGCTTGTCGAGCGCGATCGCGAAGAACTTCGTGAAGAGCAGGAAGGTACGCAGGAGGGCGGCCAAATGCCCGTGACCCGCGTGAGCCCCCGTTGGCTGTCCGACACTTCCGACAAACTCTACTTCACCAGCACCAATCGCGATTTTCGCAAAATAGACGTCTGCGTCGCCGACACCTCCACCGGCGCCTCAAAGACTCTCATCGAAGAGCGCTCCAACGTCTGGCTCAGCACCAAGCCGCTCCGTCTCACCAACAACGGCCAGGAATTAATCTGGTGGTCCGAACGCGACGGCTGGGCCCACTACTACCTCTTCGATTCCGCCGGCAAACTCAAAAACCAAATCACTTCCGGCGAATACGTCACCGACCAAATCGTTTCCCTCGATGAAAAAACACGCACGCTCTATTTCACCGCCAACGGCCGCGAGCACAACGAAGATCCCTACTACACGCATCTCTATCGCGTCAATCTCGACGGCACCGGCCTCCAATCGCTATCTCCCGGCAATTTCTCCCACGCCTTCAGCTCTCCCGACTCCGGAAAATTTTTCGCCGACACTTACTCCCGTGTCGACACCGCTCCCAAGTCCGTTCTCTTCGACGCCCAAGGCGCCCAGCTCCTCGACCTCGAAACCACCGACGTCTCCCAACTCCTCGACGCCGGCTTCAAATTCCCCGAAGTTTTTAGAGTTAAAGCCGAAGACGGCGTCACCGATCTCTACGGCGTGTTGTACAAGCCCTTTGACTTCGATCCCTCCCGCAAATACCCGCTCATCGAATTCGTCTATCCAGGCCCGCAGACCGAAGAAGTGAACAAAACGTTTTCCCCCAAAAGTCCCAACGTCCCCCTCTCCAACCTCGGTTTCATCGTCATCGAAGTCGGGGCCCGCGGCGGCAGCCCTCAGCGCAACAAATGGTATGACAGCTACGGGTACGGCAATCTCCGCGACTACGGCCTTGCCGACAAAAAAGTTGCCGCCGAACGCCTCGCCGCCATCCATCCCTACATCGATCTCTCGCGCGTCGGCATGTGGGGCCACTCCGGCGGCGGCTTCATGACCGCCGCAGCCCTCATGCAATATCCCGATTTCTACAAAGCCGGCTGGTCCGAATCCGGCAATCACGACAACAACGTCTACAACCGCGACTGGAGCGAAAAGTATCACGGCGTCCGCGAAGAAGCCCAAAAAGATGGCACCGAGAAATTCATCTACGAAATCGACAAGAACTCCGACCTCGCCAAAAACCTAAAAGGTCACCTCATGCTCACCACCGGCGACATGGACAACAACGTAAGCATGGTCAACACCATGCACCTTGCCAATGCCCTCATCAAAGCCGACAAACGCTTCGAAATCCAGGTCTATCCTGGCATGCGCCACTCCTACATGCCCATCAACAGCTACGTCATCATGGCCCGCGGCGATTTCTTCGCCCGCTGGCTGCTCGGCTCCTCCGACACCGGCGCCGACATCCTCGAACTCCAAAACCAAAAACAAGCTACCCCCAGCAAGAAATTCAAGGAGTAGTTTTTATCTTTCTTTGAAAACGCTCATGGCGTAAACTCCAGCCACTCTCCCTCTGGTGGTGCGCCTTTTTTAGTGGTCATGCCTGGCTATCACTATTCCTACCTCGTTGGCGCGCTCATCTTTTGGGCCGCGTGGATACTCTGCTCGATCCTTGGAAAAAACTATCGCTCCGAAATCCGCTGGGGCACGCTCATCGCCGCGCCGATGGCCCTCACCAGCATCCTCTTCGTCCCTCAATATTGGACGCCCCCATCGCTCTTCAACCTCGACCAGAAAATCCGCGTCGGCATCGAAGATTTTCTCTGGGCCGCTGCTGTCGGCGGCATCGCCAGCGTGGTCGGCGAGCTTCTGCTCAAAGAAACACTCACCGCGCTGCGCAGCCAGCCGCGCAAACGCCACTACGCTCCGTTCGTTTTTATCGTTGTCTTCTTCATCTGCCTCGAGCTTTGGCATCCTCACAAAACCATGATCAACACCATCGTCTCCTTTGCCGTCGGCGCCGTCGTCATCGCCTACCTTCGCAGCGACCTCATCACGCTGATGCTCACCAGCGCCGCCAGTTTCACTCTCCTCTATTTTTTCCTCTTCCTCTGCGTTCTCTTCCTCTACCCCGATTTCGTCCACCGCTTCTACAACATCCCCAATCTCCTCGGCATCTACCTCCTCGGTGTCCCCATTGAAGAACTCCTCTTCGCCGCCACCGGCGGCGCCATCTGGAGCGTCGCGTACGAATACATCCAAGGCTACCGTCTCTCGCCCGAATCTCGCCCCTGACTTTTGCTTTTTGAATTTGCCTTGTGGCCAGGCTACTTCCATCTGTGGCCGGGTATTCGCTGGCGCGCCGAGCTAAAATTAATCTTGTTTTTCTCTGGGGAGTCCTCCCCGTTACGGTTCTTTCAGAGGATCCGGAGGCGACCGCCACCTTTCTCACACGTCTAAACCTCTGCCGGCACAAAACCACGGAACATTTTCGGCAGCTCGGGAGTATTAACAGGGAGAAGTACCGGGGAGGGTGCAGCTATGGCCGAACTATGGCGAGATATACGCTACGGCGTGCGGCTGCTCTGGAAGAGCCCGGGCTTTACCTCCGTCTCCCTGCTTGCCCTGGCCCTGGGCATCGGGGCCACCACCGCGATTTTCAGCTTGCTCTATTCGGTCCTCCTCGCGCCCCTTCCCTACGTCGATAGCGACCGAATCGTTATGGTCTGGTCGCACGACAAAAGTGGCGAGCGCAATGGCACCTCCCCCTGTGACCTCCTCGACTGGCAAAAGCAAGCCACCGTATTCGACTCCCTCAACGGCTGGACCGGCGAAGGCTTCACCATCTCCACTCCCGACTGGACCGAGCAAGTCCAGGCCAGCCGCGTAGCCCCCGGCTTCTTCGACCTCCTCTTCAGCCCAAAGATGACCCTCGGAAGGCATTTCGTTGCCGACGACTCCCTCCCCGGCAACGACCGCGTCGTCATTCTCAACAACAGATTCTGGCGCGACCGATTCGGCAGCGATCCCAGCATTGTCGGCAGAAAGCTCCGCATGAGCGGCGAACTCTACACTGTCCTCGGCGTAGCCGCTCCCAGTCCCTCCGACGTTGGCGATTCTTCCATGAATGTCCCGCTCGCCTTTAAGCCCGAAGAGATCCGCCGCGAGAATCACTTCCTGCTGGTAATGGGCAAGCTCAAAAGCGGAGTCACTCTCGAAACCGCCAACGCCGAAATGGGCGTCATCGCCAAGCAACTAGCCGAATCCTACCCGAAGACGAACGCGAATCTGACCGTCACCGTCGAGCCCCTCAAAGACGACTTTCTTCCCAAGCAAACCCGCCTGGGCCTCTGGCTCATGATGGGCGCCGTCGGGTTCGTCCTCCTCATTGCCTGCGTCAATATCGCGAACCTGCTCCTCGCTTGGGGCACGGCGCGCCAAAAAGAAATCGCCGTCCGCGCTTCCCAAGGTGCCACTCGCACACGCATCTTCCGCCAATTCCTCATCGAAAGCCTTTCTCTGGCATTGATGGGCGGCCTCCTGGGCACTCTGCTCTCCGTAGCCCTTCTCCGCGGCGTGATGAGCTTGATGCCCAGAAACCAGCTCGGCATCCCCTACGAAGCCGATCCGCACCTCAACATCCCGGTCCTATTCTTCACCCTTGGCGCAACGCTTCTCAGCGGGGTCCTCTTCGGATGCTTCCCCGCTTGGCATGCCGCGCGCCAGAACATCAGCGACATGCTGAAAGAGGGCGGCAGATCGTCTTCCGCTAGCGCCGGCCATAACCGTCTTCGCCGCGTACTCGTCGTAGCCGAGTTTGCCCTCGCCCTAATCCTCGTCGCCGGCGCCGGCCTAATCCTTCGCAGCTTCTGGAACGTCACCCAAGTCGACCTCGGCATTCGCCGCGACCACGTGCTCACCTTCAGCGTCCCCATCCAGCACGACCGCACCGCCAGCGCCGCCCAAATCCGCTCCATCTACCAGCAGCTGCAGGAACGAATCGCCGCCGTCCCCGGCGTCATGAAAGTCGCCATAGCCCCCGGCCTCCCCACTAACGGCGCGGGCCGCCTGCATTTCACCATCGCTGGTCAGCCCTCCGATGAGTCCGACAACAGCCCCGACAAGCAACCGCAAGCGATGATCAACACGGTCACGCCGGGCTACTTCGAAACCTACGGAATTCGCCTCACCCGCGGTCGCTACCTGGACGCACGCGATATCGCCGGCGCTCCCCGCGTTGCCATGGTCAGCGAAAGCTTCGCCCGCCAATACCTGCCCGGCCTCGATCCCCTCACCCAACGCGTCAAAATCGTCGAATTGCTCCCCGACAAAATTCCTCCCTTCGGAGCACCCGTCGAATGGCAAATCGTAGGCGTTTTCCACGACGTGCAGTACGAAAGCCACCCCACTACGACCGGTACCGCCGAAGTTGACTTTCCCTTTGACCAAAGCCCCTGGCCCTTCACCAACATCGGCGTCCGCACCAACGGAAACCCTAGCTCCGTTACGTCCGGGATTGCCGCCGCTGTCCGTTCCGTGAATCCCGATTTCCCCATGACTCGCGTCCGCACCATGGACCAGGTCATTAGCGAATCCCTCGTCACCGACCGCTTCACCGTCCTCGTCTTCGGCACCTTCGCTGTACTCGCGCTCTTCCTCGCCGCCATCGGCATCTACGGCGTCATGACCTTCTCCGTCGCCCAGCGCAATCACGAACTTGGCATCCGCATGGCCCTCGGCGCAGGTAGCTCTCAGGTCCTCAAATTAGTCGTAGGCGAAGGCATGCGTGCCGCCCTGATCGGCATGGCCATCGGCCTTCCCGGTGTCTACCTCGTAGGCAAAACGCTGAAGGGCCTGCTATACAATGTCGGCGCAATGGATGTCCGAGCCCTGCTCGGCGTCGCGCTCGTTCTTTTTGCGGCGGCTCTCATAGCCTGCTACGTCCCAGCGCGCCGCGCGACAAGAATCGACCCGCTAGCCGCCCTGCGCCAAGAGTAGACCTGGCCGCTAACCCAGGGCAACTTCTTCGCGCGCCGCTCTTAGCCTCTTCCGCGTCGACTCAGTTCTAGAACTATTAACACAAGCTCGCATGTTGCAAGGGACGGACGCTCCAACTTTTAGAAACTAGAAACAAATAGCTTATTAAATTCCATATCATTGACGTCACTTTGGATAAACACTAATGAATTTCCGTTCTTAACTCGATTGTTTTCTTAGCGCCCCGATAAACATCAAATTCGTTTCATTTTGGTCTCAAAACTGCGCGGCACTTTCACATAGCGGTGGGAGTGGTTTTCACAGGTCTCGACGTTCATCCTACTTTTCGCCTCAAGACGGAGGATTTCATGTGGCTGCCCAGCTTCGGTACGTCTTTCTGCCGTTTTCTAAGTCTCAGAAACCCGGTTTGGCTTGGGTTCCTTCTTTCCCTGCTCCTGCAGTTTAGTCCGGCGCCGCTCTTTGGTCAGGGCATCGTTACCGGCACCATCGCCGGCACCATCCAGGATCAACAAGGCGCGGTCATCGCTGGCGCGGCGGTGCAAGCGCTAGACGTTGCCACAGGCGAGAGCTTCTCGAGCAAGTCGGACTCGCAGGGTTACTTTGAACTGCGTAGCCTTCCTATCGGCTCCTACAGCCTCGTGATTGAAGCGTCGGGGTTTCGCAAGCTTCAATTGAACAACGTCATTGTTCAGGCCGGCATCACCAACAAACTGGCCAGCATGATTATGGAGATTGGCACCGCTTCGGAAACAGTGACGGTGGAATCCTCCACGCCCTTGGTCGATAGCACCAGTTCGCAGATCGGCGGCGACTTTGACACACAAGTCGTGGAGGCTCTGCCCAACGGCGGCGGCGGCTTCGACAACCTCGTTCTGTACGTTCCCGGTGTCGCTAACAATGCTTCGACAAACTTTAGCAACACCAATGGAGCCGCTATCGCCAACAACGGCTTGCGCGGGCGCTCCAACAACTTTCAGATTGATGGCCAGGCAAACAACGACAACTCCGTGGCCGGTCCCTTGGTTTTCCTTTCCAACCCCGACGTTATGGAAGAACTTCAGGTCGTGAGTAATAATTTTAGTGCCGAGTACGGTCGCGACTCCGGCACGGTCGTCAACTACATCACAAAGTCAGGCACCAATTCCATCCACGGAAGCGCCTACGAGTTCTACGAAGGCGATTGGGACCGCTCGCTGACCAACGGACAGGAGAATCCTCTTCTCGGCTTCTGCCCTGCGGGAGTGGCCGCTGGCAGCGCCACTTCGTTCTCTTCGAGCTGCAAGACGCCGGTGATCCCTCGCTTCGTGGATAATCGCTGGGGAGGTACCGTTGGCGGGCCGGTGCTCAAGAACCGAGTTTGGTTCTTCGCCGGCTATCAACAACGAGAGGAGCGGGCTAAGAGCAGCTCCACTTCCTCCAGCCTCACCCCTACACCGACTGGCCTTGCCGATCTTGCGGCCGCATTCCCCGGCGACCCCGCTGTGACCGCTCTGCAGCAATTCGGACCCTACGGCATTACTGCAGGCAATCCCCAACCGGTAGGAACGATACAAAACGTTTCCGTCTCGAATGGCACCACCTTTGTCAACGTACCTTTCGCACTTGTGAACCGCGTCGTAGGAAACAATTTTGACGACAGGCAGATCGTGGGCCGCGGTGACTGGCAGATCAGCAACAAGGACCGGTTCTTCTTCCGCTTTATCTACCAGAACAGCGACACCGCCTTAGGCTCAGGTGTCATCTCCAGCGGAGCGTATGTGGCTGTTCCGGCTCAGGACCGCCAGTATGGGTGGGACTATACCCGCACCTGGACGAACAATCTCGTTCAGCAGGTTCGTGTTAGTTATGGCAAGGGTTTTTTCCAGTTCGCTGGCGGCACGGGCTTTCCACAATGCACTATCGCCGACGTCACGGCGTGCCCACCAAACATAGGTTTCGCGGACGCCACCAACGCGTACCTCAGTTTTGGACTTGCCACCAACCTGCCCCAAGATCGCCAAGTTCACAATACCCAGTATCAAAGCAACTTGGCTTGGACCCACGGCCGACACACGGTCAAGTTCGGCGGCGAGTTCGATCATCAAAGCTCACCTAACCACTTTCTCCCAAGCATCAACGGCGGTTTTACCTTTCTCTCGAGCCCCACAGGTTCGACGGACTGCGTTGGCTCGACAGGTCCCATTGCCTGCAACGCATTCAGCAATTTCATTAAAAACGGTGTAGGCTGCCCGGCTGCCGCAACCTGTAGCCAGCTTTCTCTCACCCAAGGACCATTCAATTTTAATTTCAAAGAGAACGACCTGGCTTTCTACGGCCAGGATGACTTCCGCATCAAGAGCAACCTCACCGTCAACCTTGGCCTCCGCTGGGAGTGGGACCAGCAAGCCATGAACTTGTTGCATGACATCTCCGTGCAGAACGTCGCCAGCGGTTTCTGGGCTGCTGGTCTGCCCACCAGCGTCACAGAAATCCCGCACATTCCTGAAGCCCTTCACAACTTCGGGCCAAACGTCGGCTTTGCCTGGACCCCGCGCCTGTTTGAGAAATTCCTGGGGCATGACAAGACCGTCATTCGCGGCGGCTACCGCATCGCTTATGACCCGGCCTACTACAATATCTTCCTGAACGTGGCCACCTCCGCACCCGTGGTCAATGCCGGAACCATTTTCAACGTCGGCGTCCCGGCTAATGCCACCGGTACCAGCGTTCAGTCCGCATACCTCAGTATGATCCCGCTCGGCGCCAATCCTGGCGCCCGCAGCCAAACTCGCGTCTCGCCTAACTTCGACAACCCCTACGTCCAGCAATGGTCCTTGGGCATCGAGCGGACGATCACTTCGCGCATCTCCTTTGAATCCCGCTATGTGGGCAATCACGGCGTCGGCAATTTCCAGACGATCAATGCCAACCCGCTCCTCTGCTCCGCCTTTACGGCCGGCGTCTGCACGGCGGGGCTGGCAGCGCAAGATCCTTCCGCCATTCCGGCTGGTGAAACGCTCTGCACCAGCAATGCAACTTCGGGATCAAATACTTCGATCGGACGCCCGGACTGCAGCTTCACTCTCGTTCGCACCCGCAACAACGGCGCTTGGTCCGAATACAATGGTCTCCAAAACGAACTCAAAGTCAGGGCCTTCCACAATTTGACGGCCGATTTCTCTTATACCTTTAGCAAAGCGCTGGACAACACCAGCGAAATCTTCTCAAGTACCGGCGGCGTCTCTACTCCTATCGCCCAGAACCCCTTCGATCCCAACAACGGCGAGCGTGGAGTTTCAGCCGAGTCCTATCCCAACGTCTTTACTACCTACGTGGTCTACGAAGTCCCGTGGAAGAGCACGCAGGGCTTCCTCGGCCGCGCTCTGGGTGGCTGGCAGATCAGTGGCACACATCGCTACCAGTCTGGCGTTGCCGTCACTCCTACACAGAACACCAACAACGGCGATCCGTACTGTGACTCCGCCTTCAATAACAACTTCATCGGCAGCACACTCGATTCTTGCCGACCGATCCTCAGCAATGCCAGCGCTCCCTTTGACACAGCAGGGCGCTACATCACCGCGACTGAGCTGATCAACGTTAGTTCTTGCCAAAGCACCGCCCAGGTGGGAACGGCGACATGTCCACTAATCAGCCCATCCTCCGTCCATTTCATCGTCAACAACACATTCGCGATCAACGCGCTCTGCGGCGGGAACCCCTTCGCCTGCACGGTCGGCCGCAACGTCACCCGCACAGAACCGTTCAACCAGGTCGACGCGAGCGTCCAGAAAACATTCAAACTCCATGAACGCATGAGCCTGACCCTGCGTGGCGATGCCCTGAACCTCTTCAACCACCAATTTCTCGGCGTGCCGGGACTGGACATCAATAACAAGAACGCGGCAGGCCTCGGCCTCGGCGGCACACCCGCACCCAGCACCTTTGGCGAAACCTGGGGCGACACCGGAACTTTCCGGAGCATCTACGTCTCGGCGCACCTCACTTTCTAAAACTCACCGTCGAGCACGACAAACGGATGGCAGCGCCAACCTTCGAGGGAAAGTATGACGCCGAAGGCGGCTTTCCCTTTCCGGCATTTGAACTCAAGGGGAGACTCACTAGGATTTTTGACCTAAGCTACTACGAGGATCGGCTCGCTAACCCAAAAGCCGTGCACCGCTTGCGAATTTCGCATACCATCGCCTGCCATGAGGAAATGGATTACCGTAACCCTGCTAATGGCCACTGCCGCGGTCGCGCAGCAAACCCACAATCAATATGAGCCGCCGAACGCGCCGGGAGCTGGTCAGAAGTTGCTGGGGCAGTTTGCTGGCGACTGGGACGTCGTCAAGACCTTCTTCCCGATGAACGGGAAGCCGATCGTAACGAATGGCACATGTAAACAGTACATGATCCAGGACGGGAAGTTTCTCGAGTCGGATTTCACCTTCACGAATGCTGACGGAACGAAAACCACCGGCACCGGAATCTCCGGTTTCGATTCCAAAACGAATCGCTTCACGACCGTGTGGTACGACTCGCACCAGACCACAATGTCTATTCGCCAAAGCGACGGCACCTTCGACGGTCGGAACATCGTGCTGTGGACCACGCCCCTCGATACCGAACATCCCGGGCGCAAAACCGTCGCGCGCGCACACCTTGAGGAAGACGGCCGCGTCCTCCTCCATCGCCATTTTCTTATCAATGAACAGGGCGAAGAGCGGCTGATGATCGAGTTTCGGATGACGCGAAAGTAGCTGCCCTAACACCCACTGTCGCCGCCAGCGACTCGGCTCTTGGCCGGGCGCGTCCACTGCCGAAACCAAACGCCGGATCCTTTCGGCACCGAGTAACCCCGAATCCGCGCGCGGTGAAACGCGGCGTCAGCCTCCGCTGCCGCGGGATGCGACGGTATCCTGCGCTCACAGCGGCCGCAGTGCCCGCAAACGATAGGCACTGCCTTTGTATCCGAAAGACACGTTCGAGAATCCAGCGGCCGCAAGCCGCTCCCGTGCGGAAACAGGCGCCACCGGCACAAACGTGCTACCGATATGTCCAATGCGATTCAGCCACCCGTCTTGAATCTCGACCGCCAAAAACACGCCCCCGGGCCGCAGCACACGAAAGATTTCTACAAACGCGCGTTCTTGCGCCTCTCTCGATTTCAAGTGATGCAACACCAGAACCGCAATCGCCGCGGAAAATGTTTCTTGTGCAAACGGCAGCGAGGACGCGTCTCCCTGCAAGACCGCCCCATTCGCCCCGAGATTCCGCCGCGCAATTCCGGCAGAAAAAGCGTGGCTATACTCCAGGCTCGTCACTCGCGCCGCTCGTTTTCGCAACTCCTCTGTCGCCGCACCCGGTCCCGCGCCAATTTCTAGAACGTGCTCACCCAACTCCGTTCCGGACAAAATCCACGGAAGCAAATGCTTCCACGTCATGCAGCGCCAGAAGGATGAAGCGCAAAACCAGTTCTCGAACCGGTTCACAAAAACACGTCCATTCCGCCGCCCAGGAGAAAACGCCGCCGCGCATTTCTGAAAGAGAACACTTCGCGGGCAACGCCCGCGCTGTCGCTAAAGCGATCCCGAGGCATCGTTTTTCAAGATTTGATTATTGCAGGCTGGCGGACACTTTAGCTATCGCAAGCAACTAGCGTAGCATTGGACCGATTCGCCGCAACGAAGAGGCAAACTGGTCGGCGTCATACGCCGAAGGATTTTCGAGCTGCCGGAAAAGCTCATTGATAGCGGCGCGAACTTCGTCCGCATTGCCGGGCTTCGCGTCTTTGCTGTAGGCAATGTACAACGAATCCATCGCCATCGCCGCTTGCTCGGCGGCACGCTCATCGGCAAGCGAAATATCTTCCGCATCTTCGGAAATACTCTGCAACGTGCGGAGCACAACGGCTCGATCGTACTGCATCGCCCGAAGCCGCTCCGCAAAACGCTGCGCCACTGGCGCGGCCGCGGAGGCCGACGCCGCGACAACGCTGCGATCCGGATTCAGCTTGGACATTTCGCCCGAAACCGCGAGCAGCCTGCGATCGAGTTCTTCGGAGTTCGCGGTATCCATTTGTTTCGCCAGCAAACGAAATACCGCGTAGCGCGAACTATTCCACGCCGGATCGCCAGGACGCCGCCCAGCGAATCCATGTTCCTGTCGCCAGCTATCTTTCGCCGGTGCAAGCGCATGGTGGCAAGCGAAGCACGAAAGCTCCGAATATTCGGGCCACACCTCTTTTTTGTCGAAACGCTCACCCTTCGCGCGCCAGGTGAGCCGCTCCATTTCCGCGCGAAGCTGCACCGCTTGGCCCGCGCTCCAGTCGCGCACGCCGGCCCAAGCCGCATCTTCGGCCGGTTTGCCGGGAGCGGATTCGCGCGGCGATTTCCAGTGGCGCGGCATCACGGCGGAAAACGAATCCAATTCGAAAAACAGATCGGGATGACCGGCCGCGATCATCTCGTGATCGACAAATTTTTCCTTTGTGCCGAGGTGGCATTCGAGGCATTTTTCGGTGCGATGAATCACGTCGCGTGTATCGCGCATGCCCAGCGCGACGGATTTTTCGTGCGGCCAGTCGCGCGTGGTGTGCGGACCCAGCCAGGCGGAGGCGGGGCCGTGGCAGCTTTCGCAGGAGACGCCTTCGGACAACTCGAATGGTCGGCCGCGCTGCTCCGGCGTGGTATAGAGCGCATGACACGCCAAACACTTCGGCGAATCCTCGGCTTTCGCATTGAGTTTCAGGATGCGAGCGACGCGTTCTCCAATGTCGCTGGTCAGCGCTTGATAGGCGCGGCTGTGCTTGTCTTTGACGATCCAGGTCGAATATTCGTTTTGGAGAATGCGGCTGCCGGCAACGGGTTTGACGCTGCCGTGGCAGCTTGTGGCGGCGCAGGAGCCGGGGCCGATGTATTTCACGGGTTCGGCGTTCGAATCGGCAGGCTTGGCTTCTGGATCGGCAGATACTGCGATGGAATTTGCAGGCTGGGCCGGGCGGTTTTTCGCTGCGGCCATGCGAACGGCAAAGGCCAGCGCAAGGAAGAGCGCAGCGCACAGCGTGGCGCGCTGCCAATTGGATTGGGGGACGATTTGCATTCGCGATGACGGATTCGTTCACCCAATTATCGTTTGGAAGATGCGCCGGGCGCGTTGTCTTTTTCGCGGCGTGGCGCGAAAAGGCAACGGGCTTCTATTTACAGGGCGGTGGGGCGACAGTAGTATGCAAGAGAATCCGGACTTTACCCCACGCCGGCGACACGACCTGACCGGCGCTTTTCGATGCGAGATGCCGCGCCGTGATCTTCGACGACCTGCGAGCTATTCAGCTTCGCTATGGCTTCTTGCCCAAGGCGGAACTCGAAGCTTATTCCCAGCGCTCGCACACTCCTCTTTATCAGATTCATAGCGTCGCGAGTTTCTATCCGCATTTTCAGCTAGTGCCTCCGCCTAAGGCGGATGTGCGGGTTTGCGCGGACATGAGCTGCCACTTGAATGGAGCTTCGGAATTGCGCGCGGAATTGGACCAGCGCTTCGGAAAGAGCAGTCCCGCCGACGTGCTGATACGCGATGTATCTTGCCTCGGGCGGTGCGATCACGCGCCAGCGGTTTCCATCAACGATGAGATTTTTACAAGCGTGACGGCCGCCTCGGCGGAAACGCTTGCGCGAAGCGCGATTCTTGGCAAACAGGTTTCTGAACCTCACCCCGAGCATGCCCGAGTGCAGTGCGCGTCCGATCCCTACGGCGATGGCGAGAAATATGGTGTTGTTCGGAAACTGGCTACGAAGAAGGATTGGGACGGGGTGCTGGAGGAACTAAAGGCGTCGGAATTGCGCGGGATGGGCGGGGCGGGATTTCCGACGAGCATGAAGTGGGATTTGGTGCGCAAGCAGCCGGGAGCGGAGAAATACATCGTTTGCAATGCCGACGAGAGCGAGCCGGGGACGATCAAAGACCGCTTCATCCTGACGCACCTGCCGCATCTGGTGATCGAAGGCATGATCATTGCGGGGCTTGTCGCGGGCGCGAAAAAAGGAATTCTCTACATTCGCCACGAGTATCACTTGCAGGAAGAGATTCTCGGCGAAGAGTTGCGGCGCTGCTATCACGAAGGCTTGCTGGGAAAGAACATTCTGAAGAGCGATCTGACGTTTGATTTGGAGATTTTTGTCAGCCCCGGCGGATACATTTGCGGTGAAGAGACGGCGCTGATCGAGGCCATTGAAGGCAAGCGCGCGGAACCGCGAAACAAACCGCCGTTTCCGGTGCAGGCGGGATTGTGGCAGAAGCCGACAGTTCTTAATAACGTCGAGACGTTTGCGAATGTGCCGCAGATTTTGGCGCGCGGCGTGGAATGGTTTGTAGCGCAAGGAAAATCGGGATCGCGCGGTTTGAAGTTTGTAGGTGTCAGCGGGCATGCGGCGAAACCGGGAATTTACGAAGTGCCGATGGGAATCCCGATGCGTGAAGTTCTGTTCGAGTACGCTGGAGGAATTCGCGGCGGCCGCCAGTTGAAGGCGTTTGCGCCCTCGGGGCCGTCTTCGGGGTATTTGCCGGCGTCGATGGCGGACGTGCGGCTGGATTTCAAGGCGCTGGCGGAGGCGGGGTCGATGCTGGGGTCGGGCGCGATTGTGGTTTGCGACGATACGACCTGCATGCTGGATATGGCTTTGAATGCCGTACGATTCTATCGCAATGAGTCGTGCGGGAAGTGCGTGCCTTGCCGGGTGGGGTCGCAGAAGATGACGGATTTGCTGGTGCGGTGGACGCAAGGCGGGTTGCCGGAAAGACAGTATCGGACGGATTTGGCTTTGGTCGATGAACTTTGCCAAGCGATGAGCCTGACTTCGATTTGCGGGCTGGGGCAGATTGTGCCGGCTCCGGTGCAGTCGGTTTTGAAACATTTTCGGGAAGAGATTGATGCCCATGTGTTGAAGGGGCAGTGCCCGAGCGGAATTTGTTTTACGGCGGCGGCGCGGGCGGGTGAAGCTCAAAGAGTGGGGATTCGACCGTAGCATCCAACAACGGGCAACGGGTCTACTTGAAGTGGAGTTCCGAGAGCACACAGAGAAGAGGAAAAGAAAAGGGTTTTGAGCACGATTACGCGATTACCGGAACTTGTTGAGATCATGATTGATGGGCGACCGGTGCGGGTGGCCGCGGGGACGAGTGTGTTTGACGCGGCGCGCATGAATGGGACGCCGATTCCTACGCTTTGCCATTTGCAGAATGAAACGCCGGTGGGGGTTTGCAGGCTTTGTGTCGTGGATACCGGAGCGCGAGTGCTCACGGCATCGTGCGTGCGGCCTGTCGAGCCGGGCATGAAGGTGGTGACGAATTCCGAGAAGGTTCTGAATGCGCGGAAGACTTTGCTCGAGCTTTTGATGGCGGATCATCCTTCGCCTTGCGCGCGGCAGGAAAAATCGGGGGATTGCGAGCTGGAGACGTTGGCGCGGGCGGCGAGTGTTACGCAGCCGCGATTTGCGAAGCGGACGATTTCGCGCGGGATCGACGATTCTTCGCTGGCGATTGCCGTGGATCACGATGCGTGCATTTTGTGCGACCGGTGCATCCGCGGTTGCGACGAGATCAAGAATAATTTTGTGCTTGGACGAATGGGAAAGGGCTACTCGGCGGGGATTGCTTTCGATTTGAACGCGCCGATGGGAGATTCGACGTGCATTTCCTGCGGGGAATGCATGGTTTCGTGCCCGACGGGCGCGCTGACGAACAAGACTGTTGCGGGGACGTCCATTGCAGCGGGGACGGATGCGCAGGGATTCGAAGCGGAAGAGCTTTTGCAGTTGCCGGTGTTCAAGGGAGTTTCGGGGACGTTTCTTGAATTGAACCGTGGAGCAATCGTCAAACGGAGATTCCGTCCGGGAGAGATCATTTGCCGCGAGGGCGAATTCGGGTCGACGGCTTTTTATATTTTGGAAGGCAAAGCGCGCGTTTCGCTTTCTGCGCCAATTGCACACGTGAAGACGCAGGGCGGCGCGAAGGGACTTTTCAAAAAGCTCACCAGCACGCTCGCAGCGCGGGACTCGGACATTCGCGCCGAGGAGACTCGCGACAGAACGATTCCCATCGATGCTTCCGTCGACCTGGCGTACGGAAATCCAGTGGCCGAGCTCGGTTCCGGCGATCTGTTCGGCGAGATGACGTGCATGAATTTCTATCCGCGGTCGGCAACGGTGATTGCGGAGACGGATGTCGTGGCGTTCGAGATGTTGCGGAACGTGCTCGACATCATGATGAAAAACAAATCATTCCGAGCGCAGATCGACCAGAACTATCGCAAAAGGGCGCTGGAAAACCATTTGCGCGGCGTGCCGATGTTTGCGGATCTTTCTCCGGATTTCATCGAGCATTTCAAGGGAAGCGTGGAGCTGCAGCGATTCGCGCCGGGACAGGTGATCGCCCGGCAAGGCGATGCGGCGGGGAGTTTCTATCTGGTGCGCATCGGGTTCGTAAAGATTTCGGAAACGTATCCGGGCGGAGAGCTGGTGCTCGCGTACCTCTCGCGTGGAGATTATTTCGGGGAGATTGGTTTGCTTGGCGGCGGCCTGCGCACCGCGACTTGCACGGCGCTGGACCACGTGGAAGTGGTGCGCATCTCCGGTGACGATTTCCGCGATATGGTGAAACGATTCCCGAGCGTGCGTTCGGGTCTAGAAGCCGTGGCAGCGGAGCGCGCAGCGCAGAATCAGCAGCGCATGCAGACCGTACGCAGCGTGCCCATCGACCAGTTTCTCTCGCAGGGTTTGATGGAAGCGCAAAGCCTGTTAATTCTTGATTTGAATAATTGCACGCGCTGCGATGCTTGCGTGAATGCCTGTGCCGACGCGCACGACGGCGTCACACGTCTGGTGCGCGAAGGTTTGCGCTTTGAACAGTATTTGGTGGCGACTTCCTGCCGGCAATGCCGCGATCCGCTGTGCATGGTGGGGTGCCCGGTGGGTTCAATCCGGCGGCGAAATTCGCTGGAAGTGATTATCGAGGATTGGTGCATCGGCTGCGGTTTGTGCGCGCGGAACTGCCCTTACGGAAATATTAATTTGCATCCGTTTGATGTGATGGTGGAAGACCTGGAGCGGCCGGGGCGGAAGAAAGCCGTGGTGAAGCAGAAGGCGACTTCGTGCGATTTGTGCACCCACTTGAAAGAGCCGAGCTGCGTCTACGCCTGTCCGCACGATGCGGCGCATCGTGTGGACCCGCGGACATTTTTTTCGGAGATGCTGGGCGGGGGATCGACGAAATAGAGGCCCGAGGATTTCTGCGTGCGGATGGATAAAACACAACGTGGGTGGGCGATCGCGTCGCTGATTATGTTTGTGGTGTTCGCGGCTGTCTACGTGGCGTATGCGGGGCGCGCACCGGAAGGGCCGCGTGGCGGCAGCGCACCCGGTTTGACGTTTGGAGTGTTTGGATTCGGCTTCATGATTTTCGCGGCGCTGCTGGGGGCGCGAAGACGAGTTCCGACATGGCGTATTGGGCGGGCGCAGGCGTGGATGCGCGGGCACTTGTGGCTGGGATTGCTGAGCTTACCGGTGATTTTGTTTCATGGAGGCTTTCATTTTGGCGGGACGCTGACAAGCGTGCTCATGTGGTTGCTGATCACGACGGTTCTGAGCGGCGTGTTTGGCGCGGCGCTGCAGCACTACGTGCCGCGCGTGATGACCTCGGACGTAAAGCTGGAAACGATTTACGACGAGATCGGAAATGTGCGGAAGCTGCTGCGCGAGGAGGCGGACCGCGCGGTTGAAACGGTTTGCGGGCCGCTAGGGCTCGCGAAATCCGAAAAAGAGGATGGCCAGCGTGCTGGCGGATTTAGCGCGGCCCGCGGGATGGCGGCGACGAGCAGTGGCGCCGCCGGAGTAGCGGGCGCGGAGACAGCGGTGCTGACCGAAGAGGAGTGCGCGCCGCTGCGGCAATTCTATCTGATCGAGATGCGGCCGTTCCTCGAGCAGCCGAAGAAGAGCGGATCGCGGTTTAATGATGCCGATAAGGCGCACAGCGCGTTTTCTGGTTTGCGCACGTTAATGCCGGCCTCGGCAGAAGCGACGGTGCAGGACTTGGAAGATATTTGCGATGAGGCGCGGCAACTAGTCCGGCAGGAGCAGCTCCATCATTTGTTGCACGGATGGCTGCTCGTGCACATTCCCCTTTCGCTGGCGTTGATTTTGTTGGGGGCAGTGCATGCGGTGATGGCGCTGCGATATTGATTTTGCGGACTTGGAACAATTGCGCTTGTGCGGCACGGTCTTGCTTGCAGGGGCGCAGCATGCTGCGCCACCTACAAAGGAAATGTGAACGATCGCGGTGATTCGCGGCAGGCGGTGGATAGCAAAACGTGGCAAGAACACGAACAACCAAGAAATTGGCGCAGCGGATCGACCTGAATTATTTCAAGAGGCCGACGGTGCTGAAACGCGCGAAGCTTTCGCTTAGCGTGGGGCTACCTGCGATCGCGCTGATTTGGATTGCATGGCACGGATTCGCGCGTGATTCGCGCGTGTATTCCAGCGGTCGAATGAGCGAGGCGCACGCGGTGTTGGAGGCGCAGTGCGCGGCGTGCCATGTGCATACGGCGGGAGCGTTTTCGGCGAAAGCCAGCGATGGGGCCTGTTTGGCGTGCCATGACGGGCCGCTGCATCACGCGGCGCAGACGAAAGCGATTGGCTGCGCGGAGTGCCACACGGAACATCGCGGACGAGTGAACCTCGTGGCAGCGAAGAATCAGAGTTGCGCGCAGTGCCACGGGAATTTGAAAACGAGCAACGGCGCGCCGAGTTACGCGGCGCATATTGAGAGCTTTGAAGACGGGCATCCGGAATTCGCGGCGTTGCACCCCTCGGATGAAACAGTCGCGCGGGATCCCGGAACGATCATGGTCAATCACGCCATCCACATGAAACCTATACGTCGTGGGCCAAATGGGCCGAACGTACAACTGGAGTGCGGGGATTGCCACAAGACGGCGGTTACTTCGGCGGAGTGGAAATACGCGGACGCAAGGTATACTTCGGCCAGCGTAACTTACTCGGACGAAGATTTGGTGCTCACAACAGATGCTGGAGCGCTCCGGCGTCCAACCACTCCAGGCGGACGCGAAAGGATGGCTCCGGTGAAATTCGCGACGGCGTGCGCGGGCTGCCATTCACTGGCGTTTGACAAGCGGTTCACGGAAGGCGTGCCACATGACAAGCCCGAAGTCGTGCACGCGTTTCTGGTGAAGAAATTTGGCGAGTACATCGCGGCGCATTCCGCGGAGTTGCGCGAAGCGCGCGACCCCGAGCACGATTTGACGGGAAAACCAGTGCCAGCGGCTGTCCGGGTCTATACGCAGAAAGAGTGGGTTGCCGCGCGGATCGGAGACGCCGAGGAACTTTTGTGGCGGAAGACTTGCAAACAGTGTCATGCGCTGGCGACCGGAGCGAAGCAGAGTAATTTGCCGCTGGTGGAACCGGCGCGGACGACGGTGCAGTGGATGCCGCACGCGAAATTCGATCATGACGCGCACCGGGGATTTGCGTGCGTGGGCTGTCATGAGAAATCACTGGGCAGCACGGAGACGAGCGACGTGCTTTTGCCGGGGATTGCGACTTGCAAGACCTGCCATGCGCCAGGGCCGGAGCACGCGGAATCCCGGTGCTTTGAATGCCACACATATCATGATTGGTCGAAGCGAAAAGAGGTGAAGCCGGCGTTTATGTTGCCAGCGCTTCGAACTGGCGGCCGCTAACCGGCTGGAATCTCTCCCGCGTTTGCGTTCCGAACATCTTGCGCGGCCTTCCTTGGGCGCAGCCAACTGCGCACCTACAAATCACAGGGCGGTAGCGGCGCTGCGGGGCGCGAGTTGGTCCGAAGGTTCGCGAGTTGCGGCGAGTATCCGAAGACGCGCGAGTCGACTATTCTAGAGCGCACAGTGGCCTCTGAGACAAATACTGTCGTTCAGGCTTCCGGTCGAAGCGCCGGCGCACAGATTTCCGCGCACGAAGGTGCGGCGACAAATTTCTGGCGAATCCTCACGCGATTTGATTCCACTAAATTGCAACCTTATTTGGCGCTGCGAAACACAGCTGGAGTTGTGCTGCCTCTGATCGCCGGCTATGCGCTGGACATGCCACGCGGCGGCCTGTCCGTGGCGATCGGCGCGTTGAACGTGTCGTACTCAGACGGGAGCGATGGTTACGCGTCACGCGCGCGACGCATGCTTTTGTCGAGCGCGTTGTGCGCGATAGCCGTGTTCGTGGGAGCGATTTCCGGAAGACATTATCTCTTGGCCGTGGTGAGCGCAAGCGCTTGGGCGTTCGTGGCGGGGCTGGTCGTTTCGATCAGCACCACGGCCGCAGACTTGGGCGTGATCAGCACGGTGTCGTTGCTGGCGTACGCGGCGCAGCCCTTGACGCCGCGGCAGGCGGCGCTTTCCGGATTGCTGGCGCTCGGAGGCGGCCTGTTTCAAACGGGGCTCTCGATTGCGATGTGGCCCGTGCGTCGGTATGAACCGGAACGGAGGGCGCTGGCGAGTTTTTATCAAGAGCTGGCGCAGAGCACGGAGGTGCCGGCGGAGACGGCGACGGCGCTACCGGCTACACAGCGCAGCGCGCAGGCGGAGGGCGCGCTGTCTAGTCTGGGGCGCGACGCAACACTCGAAGGAGTGCGGTATCGCGCGCTGCTGAGTCAGGCGGAGCGCATGCAGCTTGGGCTGCTCACGCTATCGCGGTTGCGCGTCCGTGTGGAGAGGGAAAACCCGTCGCATCGCAGTGCGGGACTTCTGGCTCGATACATTCAGTCGACCGGCGACGTGTTGCGACTGATCGGCGATTCGCTGGTAACCCGAAAACCCGTGGAAACCGCGGAAGCACCGTTGGCAGCGCTCGAAACAATCACGAAAGAATTGCGCGAAGCGGGGACGAGTGCGGGCGCATCTTTTCTTGCGGCGGTGCTGGGGGAGGCGCGGTATCAGACGGCGGCGCTCAACGGACAACTGCGGGCGGCAATAGAGTTAGCCAACCATGCCACGCCGGTCGGAGAGACTGCGTTCGCGAAACAGGAAGCGGAGCAGCCGTGGTGGTTGCGATTCCGCGGAAGCCTGGCGACTTTGCGCGCAAATCTAAATTTGCAATCTTCAGCGTGCCGTCATGCCATCCGGCTGGCGCTTTCCGTCGCAGTGGGGGATTTGGCGGGGCGCAGTTTTGACTGGCACAGATCGTATTGGCTGCCGATGACCGTCGTGATTGTGCTGAAGCCCGATTTTACTTCGACGTTTAGCCGAGGTGTGCTGCGCATTGCGGGCACGATTGCGGGGTTATTTCTAGCCACGGCGTTGTTTTATTTTCTGCCGCACACTACGAGTGTCTTGATCCTGCAAGTCCTGGTGTTCACGTTTCTGCTGCGGTGGGTCGGGCCGCCGAATTACGGAATTTTCGCAATCGCCGTTAGCGGTCTTATCGTGGGATTGATCACGATTCTCGGCGTAGAGCCCAGTGTTGTGATCTGGGCGCGCGGAGTCAACACGGCGGTGGGCGGGTGCCTCGCGTTGCTCGCCTACTGGATCTGGCCCACGTGGGAGCGCGCCGGCGTACCCGAGCAAATCTCGCAATTGCTGGACGCTTATCGAGAGTACTTCCACGCGCTGACGCAGGATTATGTGAACTCCGCGCGCACAGGTGGAGTCGAAGCCAGACTGCAGGAATCGTCTGACTTGGACGAAAAGCGCTTGGCCACGCGGCGGGCGCGGTCAAATCTGGAAGCTTCAATGGATCGGGTGAGCGCGGAACCCGGAACTACCGCCGAGCAGATGAACCAGCTGAACGCGATGATGGCGAGTTCTCACCGTTTCGTGAACGCAGTGATGGCCTTGGAAGCGGGCTGGCGGCACATGCCTCCCTCGCGAGCGCGGGCGGAGTTCGGCGCATTTGCGGAGGACGTCGAGAAAACGCTGTTTCTGCTGGCTATAACGTTGCGAGGAACGCGGGTTCGGACAAAGGACTTCCCGGATTTGCGCGAAGACCAACAACGATTAGTCCAATCAGGAGCGGCGCCGACACAGCAGTATGCTCTTGTAGATGTGGAGGCGGATCGCATCACGAATAGTTTGAATACCCTTAGGGAACAAGTGACAGAATGGGTCCGAGAGGAAAAGGACGGGTAAGGAGGATGCCATGGCGGAAACCAGGCGCAGATTCTTGGTGACACTGGCTGCGGCGGCGAGCTGTTCTGTCGCAGCGGATGGGTCCGTGCTCGCGCAAGTGCGAAAGAACAATCCTTTTCCAACTCCGCCGGAGTCGGCGGAGACGCAGAATCCCGCCGAGGTAGCCGCGGCAAAATCCGACCCTCAGAGCGCCAAGAGAGTGGCACTGCAGCAGAACGAAAAAGAATTTCGCGTCGACGTCGACAGGTTGTGTCAGTTGGCTACGGAATTGAAGCAAGAAGTCGACAGGACGGTGACGACGGAAGTTTTCTCGATGCAGATGTATAAGAGGACCCAGGAAATTGAAAAGGTTGCGAAGATGTTGAAAAGCAAAGCGAAGGGATAAGCGCTGTCGGTTCGTCACGTGGGGCGTGTGATGGATGCAGAAAGATTCGGGACGCATCGCATGGGCACAGCGAATATTCGGATCAGAAAGGCCGTGGCGGCGGATGTGCCTGCGCTGCGGCGACTGATTGAAGCGTCCGTGCGAGAACTGCAAGCTCAGGATTACACGCCTGCGCAAATGGAAGGAGCGCTGGAATCGGTATTTGGCGTGGATAGCCAGTTGATCGCCGACGGGAGTTACTTCGTAGCCGAAGCCGCGATCGCTGATGCCGCACCAGATGCAGAGACCGCTGAACAGAAAAATCCGGGATGGCAATGGGTCATTGCTGGGTGCGGCGGTTGGAGTAATCGCAAAACGCTTTACGGCGGCGATCGCTGGACGGCACGAGAGGACACGTTGCTCGACCCAAAGTGCGACGCGGCGAAAATTCGAGCTTTCTTTATTCATCCAGCCTGGGCGCGACGCGGCGTCGGGAGCAAAATTCTGGAGGCTTGCGAGTCCGCAGCTTGCGAGGCGGGTTTTACTCGCTACGAAATGGGCGCAACCTTGACGGGAGCCAAGCTCTTCGGCGCAAAGGGCTACGTTGCTATCGAGAAAATCGAGGTTCCTCTGAAAAACGGGCTATCGCTCCCCGTGATTCACATGACAAAGCGGGCGTAGAGCCAGCCGTTCCACTAGCGGCATTGACACTTTCTATTCCCTCTATCCTGGTGATTTCCAGCACCTCATGGAACTTTTCTCGTTTCAGAACGTCTCCTAACTGTCCATCAACGCCTTCGTCCAATGGTGAGAGGCCCCTATGCACTCCTTCCTCTTTGACTTGCGTTTTACCCTGCGCGAACTTCGGCGTCGTCCCACCTTCACGCTCACCGCCATTCTCTCCCTCGCTCTGGGCATCGCCGCCACAAGTGCCGTCTTCAGCGTCATTTACGCCGTTTTGATCGATCCCTTCCCTTACCCCGGCTCCGATCGCCTCATGGAACCCAGCATGCTCGACGCAGCCGGCCACGATCGCTACGCCGGCCTCAACGGTCCACAATTGGAACAGCTCCGCCAGGCCAGGTCCGTCGAGAGCATCGCCGGCATGGACTACTGGAATCTCACCACCACCGACGGAGATCTCCCTGAAGATGTCCGGGCCTCCTATCTCTCTCCAGATGACCCGAATCACTGGGGCACAAAAGCTCTAATGGGCCGCTGGCTGATGCCCTCCGACGCGCCTTTTGGCCAGGACGCTCAGCCCGTCGTCGCCCTCGGCTACAAATTCTGGCAGCGCTACTACCTGGGCGACCCCAACGTCATCGGCCGCACCATCCAACTCGTCCATAAGCCGTACACGATCGTCGGCGTCATGCCGCCGCGCTTCAAATGGGCTGACGTCGACATGTATCTCCCGCTCAAGGTTACGCGCGACCCGCACATCTATTTCGGCGCTTCCATCAAACTTCGCCCCGGCATAACCACTACTCAAGCCAACTCCGAACTCCAGCCCTATCTCGAACAGTTCGCCAAGGAATCGCCGGAGCGTTACCCCGAAAAATTTCGCGTCAATCTCCGCAGCATCACCGAACTCTACGCCAAACCTCTTGGCCCCACGCTCTATCTCCTGCTCGGTGCGGTCGCCTCGCTGCTGCTTATCGGCTGTGGAAACGTTTCCATCCTTCTTCTAGCCCGTGGCACGGAGCGCCAGCAAGAACTCGCCGTCCGCGCCGCCGTTGGAGCAGACCGCCCTCGCATGATCCGCCAATTGCTCACCGAATCTCTGGTCATCGCGCTCGCAGGTACTACTCTCGGTGTGATCCTAGCGTGGAAAAGCCTCGCTCTCATTACTGCATGGCTGCCGCAGAATTCTTTTCCTGCGGAGTCCGTCATCAAAATGAACTTGCCTGTGCTCCTCTTCAGCGCAGGCCTGGCTTTCGCCACCGCGATTCTCTTTGGTCTCTCGCCGGCACTCCAACTTTCTCACCCAGACATCGGCCGCCTGATGCAGAGCAGTGGCCGCCGCGTCATGGGCAGCTCGCACGCAAAGCGCGCCCACCGAGTGATGGTCGCCGCGCAAGTGGCCCTCACGGTACTTCTCCTCTCCGCCGCCAGTGCCGCAGGCAAAGGCTTCCTCCGCCTCCTTCACGCCGATCTTGGCTACGATCCTCACGCGGCCATGTCCGTCCCCATTCCGATTCACGAGAACACCCACGTCTCCTGGAAAGATCGCTCCGAATACTTCGAGCAGATTCGCGCCGCCATCGCCACGATGCCTGAAGTCGTTTCCGCAGGCATCTCCACCAACGCCACTCCGCCCGACAACGGTTGGGACACGCGCTTCGAAATCTTCGGCAGCGCCGCCTCCGAAAAGCCCGAGGCGAGCGTCAACTACATCAGCCCCGAATATCTCGAAGTCCTGCACATCCCGCTCTCGCAGGGCCGCATTTGGGATCATACCGAAACCATGCGTGCCGCTCCGCTCGCCGTCATTAACCAAACCATGGCTCGCCAATACTGGCCTAACGGCGACGCTATCGGCCATCAAGTCCGCATTCCCGCCATGAAAGATGAGCCACCCTACTCTCCCGCCGCCGCCGGAGCCGACGGCTGGCTGCAGATCGTCGGCGTGGTCACCGACGTCCGCGATGACGGCTTGCGTAATCCCATCAAACCCGCCATCTACGTGCCCTACACCATTCAAATGCGCATGTTCACGCAAATCCTCGTCCGTACCCGCGTCGCGCCCCTCTCCATCCTTCACGACATTCGCGCCCGCCTCGTTACGCTCGATCGCGAGCAGCAAGTCATGGAAGTGCGCGATCTCGAAACCTGGATCACCGGTCTGCAGGAATACTCGCAGCAGAAATTCATCGCCACTCTCTTCGCTCTCTTTTCTGTTCTTGCTTTGGTTCTCGCCGCGGTCGGCCTTTACAGCGTGGTCTCTTACGGTGTCGCCACGCGCACTAACGAATTCGGCATCCGCATGGCTCTCGGTGCCCGCAGCTCGGATGTCTTCCGCATCGTCTTCTCGTCCACCGCCGTCAACGTCGGCGCGGGCCTCGTCGCTGGCATTCTCTTGAGCATCGCTTTCAACAAAATCTCCACGCGCTGGGTGATGGAAAGTTCCCGCAACCCGTGGATCCTCGCCGGCGTAGCGCTCATCCTCATCGCCGCGGCCGCCCTCGCCTGCTTCGTCCCAGCCCGCCGCGCCGCTTCCATCGACCCCATGGAAGCTCTACGCTACGAGTAGGGCGCGCTTATGGCGTTGAAGGAAGCAGTCCAGGGAGTCATCGAGGAGCATATTCGCGAGGCGCTGCCGTTGTATATCTGGCGCGACGGAAAAGTCGTTGCCGTTCCACCTGAAGAGTTACGGACCCTCTGGCGGCAGTAATCCCGGCACGGCCCAGTCGCTTTTTCTAACTTCCTTACATTTTATTTCTTCTTAGTGCTTCGTCTGCCGGCTAAGATCTTGACTACTTTAGCGAGCCGCGACGGCCCACTATGGCAAAAGCGAAGTATCCGCTGACACGTACGCCGTCATCGGCGTTCCCGCCTTGATGTCCGCGTTCGTCCCGTGGCGGAACACGGTGAAGAATCCCACAACTGGAATCAGCGTCGTGCCATTAGGCAATTTTGGATCACCTTCCAACGCCGCCGTGCCGTTCAACGGTATCGTTTTGCCGTCGACATTCATCGAGTCCACGCGAAACACGATATGACCCGGAGCGCCGCCGATACCCGTCCTGTCCGCTTCCGTGATCGTTGCTTCCGCTTTCGCGCCTTTCGCCACCAGCACCGCGTTTCCGTCTTTGATGTCGTCCGCCAGTTTCAGCTCAACCTTGTCTCCCACGTCCGCCGTCTTCGAACTCACGCTCGTAACAAATTCCAGTCGTACCGCCGTTCCCTTCGCCAGCATCGCGTTCCCTGAAGTTTTCATGGCCCCAGAAGTCTTCATGGCCATCGAAACGTCTTGAGTCAGTGGCGCAGAAGTGTTCAGCCCTTGCGCCAGTCCCGCCGGTGTTTGTGAAGGCGTCGCCGCCGGTACTCCGCTTACCGTCAGCGTGTACCGCGCTTTCGCCACAAAACTCCTCGCAGAAAGTGGCGCTGGCCCCACGGCAATCGCCTGCAACTGCGTCGTCGCATCAATCTGAATGGGCCCGGTGTACTTCGCCGACGCGGTCGTCGGCGTCCAACCGTCGGTCGTGTAGTAAATCGTCGCGCCGCGTGTTCTGTCCCGGATCTTCACTTGTAGCGTCTGCGAATATATTCCCGGCTTCGCAGAAAACGTAGGCACCGCCGTCCCTACGCAGCAGGTGGGCGAATTTTGCGCCGCGATTATCGCGTTCTGCTGATTGGCTTGCTGGATGGCTTGTTGGACTGCTTGCTGCTGCATCTGGATGGCCTGCTGCGTGGCCTGCATCGAAGCCTGTTGCGCTGCCTGCGCAGCAGCAGCGGCTCCAGGATCCTGCCCCCTCGTGCCTGCGGCTCCCATCGTTAAGGAGGCGCCAAGAAGTATGACTCTCAAATTGGTTGCTGCCCGGTAGCTTCGGAGGGTGAGCATGGGGTTCACCGTGCCTTTCCCGCTTCTGCACATGGGACGCCGACTTCCGTCGCTGCGTTTCAGGATTAACGTACTATGCCCCTTATGTACTGAGTTCCATTTGGTTTAGGTTCCTGGCGCCGGGCTACGCTCCAGGTGCCAATTCGAATTGGCGCCAGCTATCCTTCTCCATCCAAATGACTTAGTATTTACTTTTAATAAATAATAATAGTATGTTATAACGCCCGAGCTGATTCGAGCACGGCTTCTGTATATGCCCTGCAAGTCACGGGCCTCCGCCGGGCGGTCCCTCAAATTGCCGCAAAATCTCCAGTCCCACGCAGGTCACCATTTCATAAAAACCGTTCTCTCCCAACCCCTTCACAATCAACACTTCGACAACCGTTGATTCCCGCTTACAAAAAACCAGGGGGGAGGTGTCCCACTGTCAACCCCAAAGTATGCCAGCTAGTTACACGCCACGCGCCGCCCTTGCATACACGCAGGAATCCCCGCAACCCTTCTGCTTTCATCGAGTTACTTAATAACTTGCAGACACTAGGGGGGTGGGTCTCTCCGTTCTCTGTGTCCTCTGGCCAAGCCCTCAGCGTCCTCTCTTTCACAATTCACTACTCACCACCCACTACTCACTCGCTCCTCTTCATTTCAAGGTAAGATTTACTCGCAATCATCGAGGAGCCACAAATGTCTGAAGCGACCGAGCTAGCCGCCAACATCCCCACCCGCACCGAGTCCGACTCCATGGGCAAGATCGACGTCCCCGCCGACCGCTACTACGGCGCGCAGACCGCCCGCTCGTTGATTCATTTCGCTATTGGCAAGGACACCATACCTCCCGAGCTGATCCGCGCCTTCGGGATCCTCAAAAAAGCCGCCGCGCTCGTCAACCAGGACCTCGGCAAGCTCCCCGCCGACAAAACCGCGCTCATCACGCAAGCCGCCGACGAAGTCATCACCGGAAAGCTTAACGAGCATTTCCCCCTGCGCATCTGGCAAACCGGCAGCGGCACGCAGACCAACATGAATGTCAACGAAGTCATCTCCAACCGCGCCATCGAAATCGCCGGCGGCGCGATGGGCAGCAAGAAGCCCATCCACCCCAATGACGACGTAAACATGTCGCAATCCTCGAACGACACGTTTCCCACCGCTATGCACATCGCCGCCGCCACGGAAACGCGCCAGAAACTTCTCCCTGCCGTGAAAAAACTTCGCGACGCTCTCGACGCCAAAGCCAAGGAGTTTGCCGGCATCGTAAAAATCGGCCGCACCCATTTGCAGGACGCCACGCCGCTCACCGTCGGCCAGGAATTTTCAGGCTACGTCAATCTGCTCGACCGCGACGGCGGCCGCATCGCTATGGCTCTCGATGGCCTCTACGACCTCGCCATCGGCGGCACCGCTGTCGGCACCGGCCTCAACGCGCATCCCGAAT